>JAPOZM010000083.1 GCA_026706075.1 Gemmatimonadaceae bacterium | reverse complement strand
ACGACGTGATCAACGTCTCCGGCCACCGCATGGGCACCGCCGAGGTCGAGAGCGCCCTGGTCCTGCACGGCCAGGTCGCCGAGGCCGCCGTGGTCGGCTTCCCCCACGAGGTGAAGGGCCAGGGCATCTACGCCTACGTGACCCTGAACACGGGGGAGGAGTACACGGACCAGTTGAAGGACGAACTCAAGAAGCAGGTGCGCGCCGTCATCGGCCCCATCGCCCAGCCCGACGTGATCCACTGGGCGCCAGGCCTGCCGAAGACCCGGTCCGGCAAGATCATGCGCCGCATCCTGCGCAAGATCGCCGAGAACGACATGGGCAGCATCGGCGACACCAGCACCCTGGCCGACCCGGCTGTGGTCGACGACCTGATCGCCCGCCGCTGATCCCGTGTACGACCTGCTCGTCACCGGAGGCCGTCTCCTCGACGGCACCGGCGCCCCGGCGCGCGCCGCCGACGTGGCCGTCCACGACGGCCGCGTCGCCGCCATCGGCGATCTCGCCGGGTCCCCGGCCGGTTCCACCGTCGATGCCGCCGGACGCTTCGTCGCCCCCGGCTTCATCGACATCCACACCCACTCCGACCTCACCCTCCTCGTGGAGGGCCGCGCCTCCTCCTCCGTGGCCCAGGGGATCACCACCCAGGTCGTCGGCAACTGCGGCGTCTCGGCGGCCCCCACGCGGGACTACGAGCCCTACTACGGCCCCCTGGACCCGGCCATGACCCGCGGCCTCGACTGCGACTGGACCGGCTTCGACGGCTACTTCGCCCGCCTCGAGGACCAGGGGATCGGCACCAACGTGGCCGCTCTCGTGGGCCACGGCAACGTGCGCGTGGCGGCCATGGGCTGGGACGACCGCGAGGCGACGCCGGCGGAACTGGCGCGCATGAGGCAGCTCACGGCCCGGGCCATGGAGGACGGCGCCGTCGGCCTGTCCAGCGGCCTGGCCTACGCCCCGGGTCCGTACGCCCCGCTGGACGAGCTCGTCGCCCTCGGGCAGGTCATCGCCCCCTTCGGCGGCATCTACACCAGCCACATCCGCAACCAGACGAAGGGGATCGCCGAGGCCGTGGCCGAGGTGACCGCCGTGGCCGAGGGCGCCGGCGTGGCCGGCCACGTCTCCCACATGCAGCCGGGGTCCCCCATGCTGGGCGCCACCGCCGGCCTGCTGGCCGACCTCGACGCCCTGCGCGCCCGCGGCGTCGACGTCAGCTGCGACGCCATCCCCTACACGATCGGCTCCACCACCCTGAAGTCGCTGCTGCCGCCCTGGGCCCTCGACGGCGGCGACGAGGCGCTCCTGCGCCGGCTGCGGGACCCGGAGCAGCGCCGCGCCATCCAGGCCGACACCCTCGCCCACGGGGCCGAGAGCGGCGGCAGCCGCAAGCGCAACCTCGCCAAGGAGGGGGCCTGGGACCGCATCTGGCTCGGCAGCGCCGGGGAGGCCAACGCCTACCTGACGGGCCTCTCCTTCGCCGAGATCGGCCGGACCCGCGGCCAGGACCCGCACGACGCCGTCCTCGACATCCTGGTCGAGGAGGAGGCGCGGCCCTGGATGCTGGCCGAGGACGTGAGCGAGGAGGACTTCCTCAACATCGCCCGCCACGACGCCGGCGGGGTGATCTCCGACGGCTTCTCGCTGATCCCGGAGGGGGTCCTGGCCGAGGGCAAGCACCACCCGCGGTCGTACGGCGCCTTCCCCTACTTCCTGCGCCGCTTCATCCGCGACCAGGGCGCCCTCACCTGGGAGCAAGCCGTGCACAAGCTCACCGGGCACGCCGCGGCGCGCTTCCGCCTCGACGGACGGGGCGTGCTGCGCGAGGGCGCCTGGGCGGATCTCGTCGTCTTCGACCCCGAGACCGTGGGGGAGACGGCCGACTTCGACGATCCCTACCGCTACCCCCGGGGGATCGACCATGTCTACGTCAACGGAGTCGCCGCCGTGAGCGGCGGCCAGCTCACCGACCGCCGCCCCGGGCAAGTGCTGCGCCGATGCTGATATTCGACGACACCGACCAGATTCCGGGACAGCCCTGGCGCGTTCACGACAGCCGGCGTCCGCAGCCCCGCATCGTCACCCCCGGCGCCGAGCCAGGGCGACCGCCCTCCGACGCGGTGGTCCTCTTCGACGGCACCGATCTGTCCGAGTGGGAGAGCGCCGTCAACCCGGGGGAGGAGGCGGCCTGGAAGGTGGAGGACGGCCACGTGGAGGTCGTGCCCGGCACGGGGGACATACAGACCGTCAGGCGCTTCGGGGACTGCCAGGTCCACCTGGAGTGGGCGACGCCGGCCGAGGTCACCGGCGACTGCCAGCTCCGCGGCAACAGCGGCGTCTACCTCATGGGGCTCTACGAGATCTCGATCCTCGACGGCTACGACAACCCCACCTACGCCGACGGCGCCGCCGGCTCGATCTACGGCCAGTTCCCGCCCTTCATCAACGCCTGCCGCGCTCCCGGACAGTGGCAGTCCTTCGACATCATCTTCGAGACCCCCCGGTGGGACGAGGGCTGGCTGGTGGAACCGGCGCGCTTCACCGTGCACCACAACGGCCTTCTCCTGCACCACCGCCAGGAGGCGATGGGCCCCACGGTCCACCTCGAGACCAGCTCCTACGCCTCCCCTCACCCCGAGGAAGGCCCCCTGCTGCTGCAGGACCACGGCCCCATGCGTTTCCGCAACATCTGGATACGGCCGCTCACCGACTACGACGCCGAATGAGGCCGGCAGGCCTGAAGGAGGATCGATGGCAAGCCTGGGATACGACGACACCGACCTGATTCCGGGACAGCCCTGGCGAGTCCATGACAGCCGGCGCCCGCATCCCCGCATCGTCACCCCTGCCGCCGCGCCGGGGGGGCCGCCCTCCGACGCGGTGGTGCTCTTCGACGGCACCGACCTGTCCGAGTGGGAGAGCGCCCGCGACCGGGGGGAGGAGGCGGCCTGGAAGGTGGAGGACGGCCACCTGGAGGTCGTGCCCGGCACCGGGAACGTGCAGAGCGTGAAGCGCTTCGGGGACTGTCAGCTCCACCTGGAGTGGGCGGCGCCGGCCGAGGTCTCCGGCGAGAGCCAGGGCCGCGGCAACAGCGGCGTGTTCCTGATGGGCCTGTACGAGATCCAGGTCCTCGACGGCTACGACAACCCGACCTACGCCGACGGCGGCGCCGGCGCCATCTACGGCCAGTTCCCGCCCTTCGTGAACGCCTGCCGCCCGCCCGGGGAGTGGCAGTCCTACGACGTCATCTTCGAGACGCCCCGCTGGGACGAGGGCTGGCTGGTGGAGCCGGCGCGCCTCACCCTCCTCCACAACGGCCTGCTCGTCCACCACCGCCAGGAGGCGATGGGCCCCACGGGCCACCGCGACACCAGCTCCTACGCCTCGCCCCACGACGAGGAAGGCCCCCTGATGCTTCAGGACCACGGCAACCCCACGCGTTTCCGCAACATCTGGATGCGGCCCCTCACCGACTACGACGCCGAATGAGGCCGGCCGCCGCCCGGATCCTCGGCCGGAGCACGGCCCTGGTCCTGGCGATGGCCGCGGCCGCCTGGCCCTCCACCGGGCCGGTGGTCTCCGTGGTGCGCTCCGACGACGCCGGCCTGCCGGCGCCGGTCTCCCCCGACCAGCCCCTCGACTACGACGCCCACATCCGGCCCATGGTGCGCGCCGCCGTGGAGCAGGCCGGGCTTCGGGAGCTGGTCCGGGCCGCGAAGCCGGGGCCCGACGGCGTCGTCGACGTGGTCTGCAAGGTCAACATCGTGCACGTCGAGCACGTGCGGGGCGACATCACCGGCTGGCGCGTGGTCAAGGGGGTCCTCGAGGCGGTCCACGAGTGGGCGCCCGGCGCCCGGCTGACGATCGCCGAGGGCGGCGTCTGGATCCCGCCCGAGCGCACCGACCTGATCCGGCAGCTCGACCAGGTGGAGGTCGGCGACGGCTTCGAGGCGGCCGGGTACCGCGCCCTGCTCCGCGACCCCGACCTGGCGGGGGCCGACCTGCGCATCGTCGACCTCAACTACGACGACGCCGTCGAGGTGGAACCGCCGGGAGGGGCGCTGGCGGCCCCCACCTACTGGGTGCCCCGGACGGTGCGGGAGGCATCGGTCCTGATCAGCGTGCCGGTGCTGAAGATCACCGGCGCCGTGGGCATGACCGTGGCCCTGAAGAACCTGATCGGCATCGCCCCGGGTCTGAAGTACGGCTGGCCGAAGCTGAGGGGCTGGCCCCCGGGGTCAGGCAGCCCCGGCCTGTGGCACGCGCCGCAGACCCTCGACGAGACGATCGTCGACCTGGCCGGCGTGGCCGGCGTCGACTTCGCCGTGGTCGACGCCATCGTCGGCATGGAGCGGGAACGGATCCGCAAGGAGGGCGGGACCCCCGTGCGCGTCAACACGATCCTGGCCGGCCCCGACCCGCTCGCCGTCGACGCCGTGGCCGCCCGCCTGATGGGCCTGAACCCCGCCGACATGGAGTTCCTGCAGCTGGGGCAGCGCCGCGGCCTCGGCGTGGCCGACCTCGACCGCATCCGGGTGCGGGACGACCTCGAGGACCTCGTCCGCCGCTTCGAGAAGAAGCACCAGGACGAGAACGCCCGCTTCGGAATGGGAAACCGCACCTGGCTCCTCAAGGGCCCGATACCCTCGGACACCGACGCCGGCGTCGATCCGTCGGTGACGCCCCGCCCGGGCGCCGGCGGCTGGACGGGACCCGTCTACTTCCACGACGACCGGATCGACCTCGACCGTCACTTCTCCGACCCGACCCATTGCGTGGTCTACGCCTACGCCGAGTTCGACGCCCCCCGCGACGAGCCCGCCGAAGTGTGGGTCGGGTCGGACGAAGGCCTGACGGTCTGGATCGACGGGCGGCAGGTCCACCGGTTCCGCGGCCGTCGGCGTCACTTCCTGCCCTGCGAGCGGGTGCCCATCCACCTGACGGCGGGGCGCCACCGGGTGCTCGTGCGCGCCGAGCAGCGGCGCGGGGGCTTCGACTTCAGCCTCAAGCTGTGCGAGGTGGAAGGAGACGAGCGCTACGACGGCAACGCCGTCCCGGGCCTGCGCTGGCGCACCCCCGAAGGAGCGGGTCCGCCCACGGAGGTGCGGGTTCACGAGGGCCGCCGCACCCTGCCCTGGTACGCCCAGGCCCAGTTGGACGAGACCCGTCCCGGGCACCTGTTCCTCTCCGCCATCCTGCCGGCCCACGGACAGACCGAGTGGGCGGGGATGGAGCGGGCGGTCATGTGGGCCAACCCGATGGAGCTGAGCATCGACCTCACGGGCCCGGCCCCCCGGATCCTCACCGACAACCTCACCGCCTTCCGCCTGAACCGCACCGGCCCCCTGGCCGGGCTCCGGTCCTCGGCGGCGGTGTGGATCGACGGCGCCGAGGTGCTCCTCGGCGGCGGCGACGAGCTCTGCCTGCACCGGGACGAGGCGGGCCCCTGGAGGGCCGGGGACCCGGCCCCGTGCGAGTCGGTGCCTCCCGTGGCCACGGCGGCCGCGGCCCTGTCGAACCAGGAACTCACCGGGCCCTGGTACGACACGGCCCTGGGCAGCTGGTTCTGCGACTCGATCCGGTTCGCCACCGGCGCCGACATCGCCTTCCAGAACAACGACGGCATCCGCCAGCCCCTGGAGGAAGGGGAGATCACCATCGGCGCCATCTTCCGCATGAACTTCCGCGACGAGCTCTACACCTTCCGGCTCACCGGCGCCGAGGTGCTCGACATCCTCGAGTTCGACGTCCGCGACGGAAGGGAGCGGCCCATGCAGGTGGCGGGCCTGTCCTATGCCGTCGACCGGTCGCGGCCCGAGGGCCGGCGGGTGGTCGAGCACGACCTCGACCTGGACCGTACCTACACGCTGGCCGCCGAGGACTACATCGTCCTGCGGGGAGACAGGTTCTTCGACCGCGAGGTGGAGTGGACCAACACGGAGGTGCAGATCGTCGACGCCCAGATCCGCTACGCCGGCCGGCAGGGGACGGTGACGCCTCCGCCCCCGGGACGAATCCGGCGGCTGGACGCGCCCGCCGGATCCGCCGGGGAAGCCCCGTGACCCGGGCCGCCGCCCGAGGGATCGACCGCCGGGCGCTGGCCGCCGCCTGCGCCGAGGAGGAGGCGCTGTTCGCGGAGCGCAACCCGCGCTCCGCGGCGATGTTCGCCCGCGCCGCCGGCAGCCTGCCGGGGGGCAACACGCGCACGGGGGTGCACATGCCTCCCTTCCCCCTGTACGCCGAGCGGGGCGAGGGCGTGTGGCTGCACGACCTCGACGGCCACCGGCTCCTGGACTTCGTCAACAACAACACCGCCCTCATCCTCGGACACGCCCATCCCTCCGTGGTCTCGGCCCTGCGGGAGGCCGTGGGCCGGGGCACCGGGTTCAGCCGCCCCACGGCCCTCGAGGTCGAGTTGGCCGAGCTCATCCGGCGGCGGCTGCCGTCGCTGGAGCGGCTGCGCTTCTGCAGCTCCGGCTCCGAGGCCGTGATCAACGCCCTGAGAGCCGCCCGCGCCTTCACCGGGCGCGCGGGGACGGCCAAGTTCGAGGGCGCCTTCCACGGCATCGACGACCACGCCATGGTGAGCTACCTGCTTCCGGTCGGTCCCGAGCTGGGGCCCGCCGGGGCTCCGCATTCCGTGGCGTCCACGGCGGGTCTCTCCTCGGCGGCCCTCGAGGACGTGGTGGTCCTGCCCTTCAACGACGCCGATGCCGTCGAGGCCATCCTGGACGAGCACGCCGGCCGGCTCGCGGCCGTCATCGTCGATCCCCTGTCCACGGCCGCGGGGCTGGCCCTGCCCGAGGAGGGCTTTCTCGAGCGCCTGCGAGAGGCGACCCACCGGGCCGGGGCGCTCCTCGTCTTCGACGAGATCGTCAGCTTCCGCATGGGGCCCGGGGGCGTGCAGGAGCACCTGGGCGTGCGCCCTGACCTGACCTGCCTCGGCAAGGTCATCGCCGGCGGCACCCCGGGAGCGGTCTTCGGCGGGCGGGAGGAGGTCATGGCCCTCTACGATCCCCGCGAGGGGGCCAGGATCCCCCAGTCGGGGACGTTCAACGCCAACCCCTTCGCCCTGACCGCGGGGAAGGTCACACTGGAGACGATGACCCCCGCCGCCTACGAGCGGATCGCGGAACTGGCGCAGGCCGCGGCCACGGGGCTGGAGCGGGCCTTCGCCGGGCTGGGCCTGGCGGCCTGTGTGGTCGTCGCGGGCTCGATCTTCCGCGTCTACTTCCTGGAGAAGCCGCCCCGCAACTACCGCGAGGCGGCGGCCGACGACACGCAGCTGCAGCGCTGGCTGCACCTGCGGCTGCTGAACCGGGGGATCTACTGGCGGCAGGGAGGCAGCGTCTCCCTGCCCCTGGAGGGCGAGCACGTGGACCGGCTCGTCGAGACGGTGCGCGACAGCCTCGCCGATCTGACGTGAGCTGTCCCTTCTGTCGGCCCCGGGTCGATGACGAGGACATCCCCTTCGAGAACGAGTCGAGCCTCTTCATCAACCTGAAGCACCCGGTCCTGCAAGGGTCCGGGGTCATCGTGCCGAGAGCCCATCGGCCGTCGGCCTTCGATCTCACCCAGGAAGAGATCGCCTCGGCCTTCTCACTCCTCGCCGAGGTCAGGGCCTTTCTCGATGCCCGGCACGACCCGCAGGGATACAACCTGGGATGGAACTGCGGCGCCGTGGCCGGACAGACGGTGTTCCACGCCCACCTGCACGTGATCCCGCGCTTCGCGGCGGAACCCCATGCCGGCAAGGGCATCCGCTACTGGCTGAAGCAGGAGTCCAACCGCCGCGTCTGACCCCGGGTAGCGGCGGCGGCGGAGACGCGCCTGGCCACCAGCCTCAGCGGATCAGGGCGATCTTGCCGACGCGGATCTGGCCGCCTGCGATCAGCCGGTAGAGATAGAGGCCGGAGGCCAGCGGCCGGCCGCGCTCGTCGGTCCCGTGCCATTCACGTTGATGCCGCCCGGCCTCCAGGACCTCGCCGCGCGCCAGCTCGGCCACGACCTGGCCGGCCGTATTGTAGACGGTCAGGGTCACGGGCCCGGCCGTGGGCAGGTGAAGGAACAGGGTGGTGCTGGAGTTGAACGGGTTGGGGGCCGTGGTCACGTGCAGCGCCGCCGGTCCCGCGAGCCCGCCGGCGACGGGCTTGGCCGTGGCGGTGTTGTCGGACTCGTCGTCCATGGGCGTGTCGGGCTCGCCCTCGTTGTCGCCGATGTTGTCGCCTTCGCTGTCCGGGACCTTGCCGACGTTGCCGCCGGGCCCGGCCGGGGGCTGATAGATCGAGGCGGCCGGGCCGAAGCCGGGCCCGTTCTCGCAGCGCACCTCCCAAGTGTAGGCGGTCGCATCGCTGAGGCCGGAGACCGTGCGGCTGCGGGCGCCGCCGCCGCCGGCCACCGTGAACCAGCCCCGCCAGGGGCCCGTGGTGCCCACGCGGCGTCGATACTGGTAGCGGCTGATGTCCGAGCCGTTGGCGTCGGCCGCCTCCCAGCTGATCGTCGCCTGGCCGGGCCCGGGCCGGGCCGTGGCCAGGCTCTTCGGCGCCCCGGGGAGTCCGGCCGGGGTCGCCGAGTCCGAGGCGGCCGGCCCCTCGCCCTGGTCGTTCTCGGCCCGGACCTCGAAGGCGTAGGCGGTCCCGTTGGTGAGGGAGGAGAAGGTGTCGGCGCGGGCCTTGGCCCCTTTTGCAGCCTGGGACCAGCCCGACCAGGAAGAGGCGGTCTGCGCCTTGTGGCGGGTCTCGTAGTGGGTGATCTCGGAGCCGTTGTCGTCGGCCTCGCCCCAGGAGAGATAGACCTCCCCGTCCCCGC
>JAPOZM010000082.1 GCA_026706075.1 Gemmatimonadaceae bacterium | reverse complement strand
CGTCGGCGAACCCCGCCGGCTCGCGCTCGAGCTGCTCCAGGGTCTCGGCGAGGCCATGCGTCACCTGCACGTCCCGCCCCTGCAGCTTGCGCACCAGCTTGACGTCGTGGTTCCCGGGCACGCAGAGAGCCGTTCCCGCCTCCACCATCGACATGGCCAGGCGCAGCACCTCCGGGGAGCGGGGGCCGCGGTCGACGAGGTCCCCCAGAAAGACCGCCTTCCGTCCCTCGGGATGGTGCGCCATCGGCCCCGAGGCTCCGGGGCCGATCTCCCAGCCGAGGGCGCCGAGCAGCTCCACCAGCTCGTCATGACAGCCGTGGATGTCGCCGATGATGTCGAAGGGGCCGCTCTCGCCGCGCCGGTCCGGCCACAGGGGCTGGCGCTCGATGACGGCCGCGTCCGCTTCTTCCGGGCTGCCGAGGACGGTGACCGAGTGGAAGCCCTCCCGCCGGAGGCCGCGCAGGGAGCGGCGCAGGGCCTGACTCTGGCGCCGCACCACCTGGGGAGGGATGTCGCGGTCGGTGCGGCTCTCGTTGCGCTCCTGGCAGAGCCGCGCCGGCAGGTCGAGGACGATCGCCGCGGCGAGGAGGTGGTGCTCGCGGGCCAGGGCGACCAGACCGGCGCGGTCCTCCGCCTTGACGCTGGTGGCGTCGATCACGGTGAGCCGGCGGCCGGCCAGCCGCTTGGAGGCGATGTAGTGGAGGACGTCGAAGGCGTCGCCGGTGGCGGACAGGTCGTTCTCGTCGTCGGAGACCAGGCCCCGGCAGCGGTCCGAAGAGATCACCTCCGTCGGCCGGAAGTGCCGGCGCGCGAAGGTCGACTTGCCGCTCCCCGAGGGACCGGCGAGGACGACGAGCGAAGGCTCGGGAACGGTGATCTTCACCGCGAGAACACGGCCATCTGCGTCGGGGAGCCGAGCTCGGGGTCCTCCTCGCCCAGCGGCAGGAAGCGGACCGAGTACCCGAAGCGCCCGGCGGCGGCCCCCGCCCAGTCGCGGAACTGCTGCCGCGTCCACTCGAAGCGGTGGTCGCGGTGGCGGAAGGAGCCCGCGGGGAGGAACTCGAAGCGGCTGTTGTACTCGGCGTTCGGCGTGGTCAAGATAGCCGTGGCCGGCCGCGCGAACTCGAAGAGGACGCGCTCGAAGGCCGGCAGCCGCGCCGGGTCGATATGCTCGACCACCTCCACGGCGCAGGCGGCGTCGTACCCGGAGAGGCGCTCGTCGCGGTAGGTCAGGGAGCCCTGGAACAGCTCGAGGCGCTGCCGCTGCTTCGCCGGAAGGCGCTCGAGGCCGAGACGCTCCCCGGCGATCTCGAGGGCGCGGTGGGATACGTCCATGCCGGCGATGCGGCCGCAGTCGCCGTCGTCGAGGAGCGTCTTGAGGAGCTTGCCCTCGCCGCAGCCGAGATCGATGACGCTGTCCGCCCCCGCCTCCCGGATCGCCTCCCTCACCGCCCCGAGCCGCTGGTCGTTCAGGCTCAGGGGGCGTTCGAGATTCTCCTCCTCCTGCTCATGCTCCGGTTCCGCGCCGGCGTCCGGATCCTCTTCCGAAATGAGCCGGTCCAGCGCCTCCCGCGCCAGGCGCCGCTGGTGCTTGAGGTAGCGGCGGGCGATCTGCTCCCGTTCCGGGTGCGAGGACAGCCAGCCTTCGCCCCGGGCCAGGAGCTTGTCCAGCTCCTCCTGCCCGACCCAGTAGTGCTTGTCGTCGTCGAGCACCGGCAGCAGGACGTACAGGTGCGAGAGCAGGTCGCGGAGCCGGCAGGTCCCGGCCAGCCGCACATGGTAGTAGGGACTCTCGCCCCACTCGGGGAAGTGCCCGTCCAGGGGCAGGCGCCCGGCCTCGACGGCGTAGCCCAGCGGCTCGAAGAGGCGCCGCAGGAACGGCTCGCCCCCGCGGCAGGGGAGCACGGCGACCTCCGCCTCGAGGGGGATGGGGGTCTCCGCGAGCTCGGGGCGATCCCTGCTGCTCCCCTTGAGAGCGGAGCCGAAGACGCGGGCCAGGGCGACGCTGAGGAAGGACGAGGCCACGTAGGGGCGGTCGTTGACGTACTGCCTCAGGGCCCCGCCGTCGCCGGGGTTGGCCCCCCGGGGGCCGCGCACCAGACCGACCGGGTCGAGGTCGAGCATCAGCGCCGCTTCGCAGCGGTCCTCTCGGGCCACCGGGTAGAAGACGTGGGCCTGTCCGAAGGGCAGGGGGAAGGACTGGCAGCGGGCCGGGTTCTTCACCAGCAGGAACCCGAGATCCGTCGCCGGCCGCCAGGTGGTGGCGATCGTCAGCAGCATCGGTCAGGCAAGGCGGTGTTCAGCCCCGGTCCAGCATCCACGAGACGAACGCCTCGACCCGCTGCCGAAAGGCCGCGAGAGTTTCCGGCAACCGCTCTTCCAGCGACGCCATTCGCTCCGCATCCAGGACGCCGCCGTAGACGTTCCGGAACAGATGCCGGAATCGGAGGTAGTCCCCGAGAGCCCTGGCGAGATCCTGATCGATGACAGCCGGGCGGACCTCGGGGATCTCGAGCGTCATGTCGTCGACGAGGTCCCGATGCCACTGGTCCCCCCGCGGAACCCCTCCGTTGAGCTCCCGCGCGATGCGAAGGAAGACGCGTTCGACGCCGTTGTAGAAATCGTGGAGGATGGAGCCACGGGCCCTCAGGGAATAGGTATCGTCCCGCCTTGGGGCCTTGGCGAGCTCCTCACCCAGGGCCGTCAGGGTGGCCAACTCGGATTCGATTTCCGTGGCAAGCCTGCGAGCTACGTCCTCTTCGCGTCCAACGTCTCGACGTCCGCTCTCGCTGACGACGCGGCGCAGGGCCTCCGTGGCCACCTCCAAGGGGGTCAGGTCCAGATCGAAATCGGTCATGGCGGCGGCGCCGGCAGAGACCGAGAAGAAACGGGCCGGCGCGATGCCCTCGACGACGAGGTCGATGTCCGAACGATCCGTGAACGGCCGGGCCGGCTCGAAGGCGGATCCGATGCCGACGACCCGGCTCGCCCCCTGCTCAACCAGGTAGGCCGCGATGCGCCGCGCATCGGACAGCGCCAGCTCCCGGTCGCCCGACTCGAAGTGGGTCGCCCGGATGTGCTTGAGGAGAGTCTCGCGGTCCATGTCTTGAATCTACTTGATCGCCATGAACAGTGGGAAGGAGCCCGCCCTTGGTCCACATGATCCGCCGGCCCGCCACGTTGTCGGCGGACTTGTGGAGCCCGGCGCCGTGAGCCGCCGCCGGGCCGTCGGGCCGGCCATTCACCGGGCCGACAACACCCTCCGCGCTAGGGCCTGCGATTCATGCCGGGGCTCCCACGGATCCGACGCAAGGCGGGCGAAGGTCCAGAGCCGGACGCGCTCGGGGTCGACGCCGAGCAGGTCGGAGACCCGGCCGATGGTGGCGCCCGGTGTCGCGCGCAGCCGGCCGGGACAGTTCAGAAGGTGCTGGGTGGCGTCGTAGGCGGGATCGCCGACGAAGGGCTTGGGATCGATGACGAGCCACGGCTCCCGCTGTGCCCGAAGGACGTTGCCGGCGTGCAGGTCGGTCGCCAGCAGCACGTCACCAGGGGAATCGGCCAGCAGCGCCTGGTAGATGCGCAATCCCTCCCTGGCGAGTCCCGCGTCGGGCAAGTGGGCGGCCCTCTCCTCGGACTCCCGGGTCCACTCGGCGATCATCTCCGACAAGGGCCGGAACGGGTGTGAGCCGGGTTCCGTGCGCCACAGCCTCTTCAGCAGTCCTGCAATGACCCGATCCTGCTCCTCCTCCGGCCGCTCTCGCAGAACCGCGCCCGGCTCGCAGCGTTCGAGGAGCATGGCATTCAACTCGCGGTCGGCCTCCAGCACCCGCACGGTCGGATCGCCGTCCCAGAGCAGCAGGCCGTCGATCTCGTCCCGGGCCTCCATGTGCGGCCAACCGACCTTCAGCACCGCCGGTGTGCCATCCTCCCGGGCACAGGGCGCCACCCAGGAACAGCTCGCTACCTCATAGGGAGCGCCAGGGGTCAGGGACCAGCGTTGCGCGAGAGCGTGGATGGCTCCGGGCAGCCGATCCAGCCACGCGGCGCCATCGGTCCGCCCGCGGAAACCGGTCTCGAGCCGTGCGGGAATCGGGAAGGAATCCATCTTCTGCAACGGATCCGACGCCTTGACGGAGCTATCGGAAAGTGATATCAGGGGAGACCATGATCGAGTACAAGGGCTATCTCGGCGTCTTCGACTTCGAGCCCGACAGTGGCTCGTTTCACGGGACCGTGGTCAATACGAACGACGTTATCTCCTTCTACGGCTCCTCGGTGACCGAGCTGCGGCGGGAGATGCGTCGGTCGGTCGAGGAGTACCTGGCCTTCTGCCGGGAGCAGAATCGGCCGCCGGAGAAGCCCTTCTCCGGGAAGATGATGCTGCGCACGACGCCTGAGCTGCATCGAAAGGTCGCCCTGCAGGCCGCCCGCCGCCGGCTGAGCATGAACGCCTGGCTCCAGGAGGTCCTGGAGCAGGCCGTGGCCGGGGACTGACTCACCCCAACAGCGCCGCCACCGCCTCCGCCGACCGGTCCCAGAACCACCCGGGCGCCGCCCCCATGGCCAGCACCACCACCGTGGCCGCGGCCGCCGCCGCCAGCGAGGCGCCGCCGGCGCGCAGGGGCGCCTCGTCCTCCGCCGGGGCGAAGTAGGCCTGGCGCATCACCAGCAGGTAGTAGTAGAGGGCCACCGCCGAGTTGACGGCGGCCACCAGGACGAGGGCGAACTGGCCCTGGGCGATGGCCGCCGAGAACAGGAACCACTTGCCGGTGAAGCCGACCGTCGGCGGCAGTCCGATCAGGCCGAGCAGGCCCACCAGCAGCAGCGCCGCCAGCACCGGCGAGCGCCGGTGCAGCCCGGCCAGGGACTCGATGGTGACGAGGTCCCGGTCGCGGGCCACCTCGCAGACCACGAGGAAGCAGAGGAAGGAGACGGCGGCGTACCCGAGGCCGTAGAACAGGGCCGACGTCAGCCCGGTGCCGTCCAGGGTCTGCACGCCGATCAGGGCATAGCCGCCGTGGGCCACGGCGGAGTACCCGAGGAGCCGCTTGAAGTCCCCCTGCCGCAGGGCCGCCAGGTTGCCCAGGGTCATGGCCAGCACGCTCATCCACATGAGCACCGCCCGGGCGGCGGCCGGGTCCTCCTGGGGCATGGCCAGGGAGACGATGCGGCAGAGCACGGCCACGGCGGCCACCTTCGAGGCCGAGGCGATGAAGGCGGCCACCTCGTGGGACGCCGTCTGGTAGGTGTCCGGGGCCCAGAAGTGGAAGGGGAAGACGGCGAGCTTGAAGAAGAAGCCGGCCAGGGCCAGCAGCAGGGCCAGCCAGAACAGGGGCTGCGTGGACAGCGTGGGAAGCTGGTCGGCGATGTCGACGAAGTAGGTCGATTCCGCCAGCCCGAAGAGGAAGCTGAGCCCGTAGAGGGACACGGCCGAGGCGACCATCCCCTGCACCATGTACTTGGTCGAACTCTCGCCGCTGACGGCGCGGCTGCGGTGCAGGGCCACGGCGACGTACAGGGGGTAGGCCGACAGCTCCATGGAGATGTAGAGGGTGAGCAGCTCGGTGGCGCTCACCAGCATCATCATCCCCACCGTGCTCAGCAGCAGGAAGAGGGGCAGCTCGGGCCAGGCCTCCTCGCGGGTCGTGCGCGGCTGCCGGGCCACGGCGGCCACCACCAGGAAGCCGGCGGCGAGGAAGGTCTTCACCAGCTGCGAGAAGAAGTCGACGCGGTAGATGCCGGGGAAGAAGGGCTCCCCCGACAGGGGCCAGGTGTGGATGCAGGCGGCCACCGCCGCCAGCCCCCCGGCCAGGGAGAGGCCCCAGGCCACCGTGTAGCGGGCGCCCGCCACCTGGGCGACGAAGATCGCCAACGCCGCCAGCAGGCAGACCGTCTCGGGCAGGAAGAGGATGACGTCGGTCATGGGAAGCCGGCGATCATGGCCGCCGTGGTGCCGTCGATCACGTCGAGCAGGGCCCGCGGATAGAAGCCGAAGAGCAGGAGCACGGCGACCAGGATCGCCCTCGGCACCAGGTGCACGCCCGCCAGGTCGAGGTCGCGCAGGCCGTTCCAGCGCTCGTTGACGGGCCCGAAGAAGGCCAGGGAGAACACGCGCAGGACGTAGACCGCGGTGAGCACGAGGCCGGCGATGACGGCCACGCCCATGACCGGGTAGGTCTTGAGGGCCGCCAGGAAGACGAGCAGCTCGGCCCAGAAACTGGCCAGCCCCGGCATGCCGGCGCCGCACAGGCCGGCGACGATGAAGACCGAGACGGCCCGCGGCATCTGCGACCCGAGCCCCCCGAAGTCGGAGATCGTCTTGGAGTGGGAGCGGTCGTAGATGAAGCCGACGATGGAGAAGAACAGGGCCGTCATGATGCCGTGGGCGAACATCTGGAAGACGGCGCCGTTGAGGGCGTCAGCCCCGGCCTTGCCGAGGACGGCGAGGTTGAGGCCGAGGATGACGATGCCCATGTGCGAGACCGACGAGAACCCGACGACGAACTTGAAGTCGCTCTGGCGCATGGCCACGAAGGCCCCGTACACGACCCCCACGGCGGCCAGCACCGCGAAGACCGGCGCCCAGTGCACGGCGCCGATCGGCAGGATGCGGATGCCGGCGGCCAGGATGCCGTAGGCCCCCAGCTTCATCAGCACCCCGGCGTGCAGCATCGACACCGCCGAGGGCGCCGCCACGTGGCCCGTGGGCGACCACCCGTGGAAGGGGAAGAGGCCGGCCAGCACCCCGAAGCCGACGAAGACGAAGGGGTAGACGAAGACCTGGAAGTCGGGGTCGAAGGCGTGCCGCGACAGGACGACCATGTCGAAGGTGTTGAGGCCGGAGGCGTGGTAGATCGACAGCAGGGCCGGGAAGAGCAGGGCCGAGCCGGCCAGCAGGAAGAGCATCAGCTTCATCGCCGCGTACTCGCGGTTGCCCGAGCCCCAGATCAGGATCAGGGGATACATGGGCACAACGGCGACCTCGTAGAAGAAGAACAGGAAGAACAGGTCCTGGGAGAGGAAGACGCCGTAGACGCCGACCACCAGCAGCAGCATGAAGGCGAAGAACCCCTTCACGCGCTCCTCGAGGTCCCACATGGTGAGGACGCCGGTGAGGTAGACGATGGAGTTGAGCATCACCAGAATGGTGGTGAAGCCGTCCACCGCCAGGTGGTAGGAGATGCCGAGGCGCTCCACCCAGGGGATCCGCTCGACGAACTGCATGCCCCCGTCGGCGGCGTCGTAGCCGAGCCACACCCACAGGCTCAGGACGGTGGCCACCAGCGACGAGAGCAGGCTGATCCAGCGCACCGCGGACCGGGCGCCGGCCGGCATGAGGAGGACCAGCACCAGGGCCGCCGCGGGGCACAGCAGGATGGCGGTGAGGACGGGCACGGTCAGCGGGCCTCTCGGCGCATCAGCCGATCCCCAGGTAGGCGGCCACCAGGCCGACGAGGACCACCGCCCAGCCGCCGTAGAACTGGACCCAGCCGGTCTGCAGCCGCGTCGAGCCGGTGCCGGCGCCGAGGATGCCGAAGCCGAAGCGCTCGAAGTTGAGGTCCAGGCCCCTCACCTCGAAGGCGTGCAGCACCCGGGCGGCGACCAGGGTGAGGCGCACCACCACGGCGCGGTAGAGGGCGTCCACGTACCACTGCCGGGCGAACAACGTCTGCAGCGCCGGCACGCGGTGGATCGAGCCGGTGCGCGGCGCCCCGGCGCGGCCGAAGTCGAGCCACGCCCACAGCACGCCGAGGGCGACCACGGCCAGGGCCGGCGCCATCGTCGCCAGGCCGTGGGGCGCGGCCGCGACCCCGAGGCCGGCGGCGATCTCCCGCCCCCAGAAGCCGGCGACCACCGACCCGAGGGTGAGCACGGCCACCGGCGCGGCCATGATCCAGGGCTCGGCCCGGCCCTCGTGGTGGCCGTCCCCGCTCTCCGCCTCGATCCGCTCGGGCCGCGTCACCAGGAAGATCATGCGGAAGGTGTAGTAGGCGGTCAGCAGGGCCGCCAGGAAGGCCGCCGCGAAGGCCGCCGTGGCCACCACGCCGCCGGCGTCGCCGAGGCTGGCGAAGATCTCCTCCTTGCTGAAGAACCCGGACAGGGGCGGCACCCCGGCCAGGGCGGCGCCGCCGGCGGCGAGACCGACCGTGGCGAAACGCAGCCGCCGTCCGCCGCCGCGCCCGATCCCCTCCATGTCGTTGGTCCCGCAGTGGTGGATGAACAGCCCCGAGCACAGGAAGAGGAGGGCCTTGAAGAAGGCGTGGGTCACCAGGTGGAAGACGCCGGCGAAGAGGCTGCCGGCGGCCAGCCCCATGAGCATGAAGCCGAGCTGCGAGATCGACGAGTAGGCCAGGACCCTCTTGATGTCGCGCTCCACCATGGCCATGGTCGCCGCCACGAGGGCGGTGAGGGCCGAGACCGCCAGGATCAGGGTCGGCCCATGGTCGGCCGCCATGAAGAGGGGGTGCAGGCGCGCCATGAGGAAGACGCCGGCGGCGACCATCGTCGCCGAGTGCAGCAGGGCGCTCACCGGCGTGGGGCCCTCCATGGCGTCGGGCAGCCAGGTGTGCAGGGGGAGCTGGGCGCTCTTGCCGGCGATGCCGGCGAAGATCAGCAGGGTGATGACGGTCAGCAGCAGGGGCGCCGCGGTGCGCACCATCCCCGACTGCGGGTCCAGGAGGGTGGGGATGTCGAAGCCGCCGGCCACGTGCAGGATCATCAGCAGGCCGATGAAGAGGCCCACGTCGCCGATGCGGGTCATGACGAAGGCCTTGGTCGCCGCGTCGCGGGCGGCGGGCCTCTCGTACCAGAAGCCGATGAGGAAGAAGGAGGAGAGGCCCACCAGCTCCCAGAAGATGAAGGACTGCAGCAGGTCGACGGCGTAGACGAAGCTGAGCATCGACCACTCGAAGAGGCCCAGCAGGGCGAAGTAGCGGGTCCGCCCGGGGTCGGCGCCCATGTAGCCCACCGAGTAGACCATGACGCACAGGGTCACCAGGGCGACGGCGGCGCCGAAGATCAGGCTCAGGCCGTCGAGCCAGAACCCGAAGCGCAGCTCCACCGGCCCGCTGGCGAACCACAGGAAGCGCAGCGGCTCCACCGGGCCCGACGCCAGCAGCGCCAGCGCCCCCGCCAGGGAGACGGCGCCGCCGGCCACGACCAGAACCTGCGCCGCCCGCGGCTGCCCCCCCAGGAAGAGCAGGGCCACGGCGAAGGCGGCGAAGGGCGCGAAGGTGGTGGCCAGGGCGAGGGTCAGGGTGTCCACGGTCCCGGTCAGCCCTTCAGCGCGGTGAGCTGCTCGACATCGATGGCGCGGCGCAGTCGGTAGAGGTTGAGGATGATCGACAGGAAGATGGCCACCTCCGCCGCCGCCAGGCCGATGATGATCAGCACGAAGACCTGCCCCGTGCTCGGGTCGGTGACGACAAAGCGGTTGAAGGCCATGATGTTGAGGCTCGCCGCGTTCATCATCAGCTCGACGCCGATGAGCACGGCGATCAGGTTGCGCTGGGCGATCACGGCGTACAGGCCCAGGCAGAACAGGCCCAGGCCGACCAGCAGGTAGCCCTCCAGGCTCACGGCGCCGGCTCCCGCCCCGAGCGGGCGATCAGGATGGCGCCGATGATGGCCAGCAGCAGCACCACCGAGAGGGTCTCGAAGACCAGGTTGTAGTGGGTGAGCAGGGCGTGGCCGATGCCGGCCACGGGCCAGGTCTCGTGGGGCGCCGTCGCCGCCCGGGAGTCGAAGGGGGCCGCTTGCAGCAGCGGCAGCACGGCGGCCCCGAAGGCGACGGCGCAGACCCCGGCAAAGAGGGCCTTGAGCCGGTTGCGCGGCGCCGGCGCCACGGTCATGGCGATGGAGAGCATCATGGCGAAGACGATCGCCACGGTGATGCCGCCGATGTAGATGAGCAGCTGCATGGCGGCCACGAAGGGGCTGCCCAGCAGCAGGAACAGGCCGGCCACGCCGAAGAGGCTGACGCCGAGGCCGATGATGGCGTAGAGGATGTGGCGCGCCCAGGCGGCGGCGAGACCTCCCGCCAGGACCAGGGCGGAGAAGAGGAAGGGGGCGTTCTGCTCCAGCACCCGCTCAGCTCTCCGGACCGGCCTCGGCCGCGGGCTCCGCTTTCGCCTTCGCCGCCGCGGCCTTCCGCCTGGCGGCCGCCGCCTTCCTGGCCTCCGCCTGCTCCGCCTCCAGGGCCCGCAGGCGGTCGCGGGCCTCGGGCTCCCCCTCCCGCCACGGGATCATCAGGTCGTAGAGGAAGTCGCCGCGCTGGTACCCGGCCTGGTCGTACTCGCGCACGTATCCGAGGGTGTCGGTGGGGCAGACGTCGAGGCAGAGGCCGCACTCCGAGCAGAGGGCGAAGTCGACGTCGAACTTCGTCGCCCGCCTGCGCTTCATGCCGTCGGGGCGCTCGCCCTCGATGTAGATGCAGTCGGAGGGGCAGACGCGCTCGCAGGCGCCGCAGTCGATGCAGTCGTGGGAGCCGATGCCCTCGATCTCGATGAGGGCGATGACGTTGCGGAAGGCCTTCGTCATCTCGATCCGCTCGCGCGGGTACTGGGAGGTCAGCGGCGGCCGGAATACGTGCTGCAGGGTCACCTTCATCCCCGTCAGCAGCGACCAGGCGCCGAGGAAGGTCTGTCTCAGCATGTTCCCCGTCTCACAGTTTCAGGACCACGGTGGTCACGAGCAGGTTGATCAGCGCCAGCGGCACGAGCACCGCCCAGGCGAAGGTCATGAGCTGGTCGAAGCGCAGGCGCGGGAAGGTCCAGCGGAACCACATCATCACCAGGATCAGGCCGTAGACCTTGACGAAGAACCACAGCCACCCGGGGAGCAGCGGCCCGTTCCAGGCGCCGAGGAAGAGGATCGTGGCCACGGCGCAGACGATCACCATGTGGGTGAACTCGGCGAGGAAGAACACGCCGAAGCGCATCCCCGAGTACTCCGTGTGGAACCCGGCCACCAGCTCCGACTCGGCCTCGGGGATGTCGAAGGGCGCCCGGTTGGTCTCGGCCGTGGCGGAGATGAAGTAGATGAGGAAGGCCAGGGGCTGGACGAGCACGAAGGGCCAGGAGGCCTGGGCGCTGCCGATCTCGTGCAGGCTCAGGGAGCGGGTCATGACCACCACGGGGATCACGGCCAGCAGCAGGGGGATCTCGTAGGAGATGTTCTGGGCCACGGCCCGCACCGCCCCGAGGAGGGCGTACTTGTTGTTGGAGCCCCAGCCGGCGGCGAAGATGCCGATCACGTTGAGGCCCGAGAACGCCAGCAGCAGGACCAGGGCGATGTCGTAGTCGTGGAAGACCCAGCTCTCGGCCACCGGCAGCAGGGCCAGCAGCGCCAGCAGGGGGGCGAAGACCAGGACCGGGGCGGTCAGGTAGAGGGGGCGGTGCACGTGGTCGGGCGTCACCAGCTCCTTGCCCACCAGCTTGACCACGTCCGCCAGCGTCTGCAGCAGGCCGAAGGGCCCCACCTCGGTGGGCCCGTAGCGCCGCTGGATGCGGGCGCTGACCTTGCGCTCGAGCCAGATGAGGGCCAGGGCGTTGACGGTGATGAAGCCCATGATCGCCGCCGTCGCCGCCAGCACGCCGATCCAGACGTTGGGGAGGCTCTGCACGAGGCCGGTCGACATGGGGGGCGCCTTACCGGTCGATCTCGGGGATGACGACGTCGACGCTGCCCAGGATCGCCACCGTGTCGGCCAGCATCGTTCCCGGCAGCACGGCGGGCATGGTCGAGACGTTGGCGAAGGAAGGCGTGCGCATCTTCATGCGCACCGGGATGTCCGTCCCGTCGCTGCGGATGTAGATGCCGAAGTGGCCGCGGGCCGACTCGCAGGCGAAGTAGTGGTCCCCCGCCGGCGGCCGGATGCGCTTGGGCACCTTCGGCGCCTGCACCGGCCCCTCGGGGATGCCGCGCAGGGCCTGCTCGATCAGGCGCAGACACTGCTCCATCTCGGACATGCGCACCATGTGGCGGTCGAAGCAGTCGCCGCCGGCCCCGGTGGGCACGTCGAACTCCAGGCGGTCGTAGATCCCGTAGGGCTCGTCCTTGCGCACGTCGCGGGCGATCCCGGCGGCGCGCAGGCAGGGCCCGGTGACGCCGTAGTCGAGGCCCAGCTCCTCGCCCATGACCCCCACGCCGCGGGTGCGGTGGCGGAAGATGACGTTGCGCGTCACCAGCTTGTGGTACTCCTCCAGGCGGTCCTCGAAGTAGTCGCAGAAGTCGGAGACGTCGCGCAGGAAGACGTCGTCCACGTCCATGGTGACGCCGCCGAAGCGCCCGTAGCAGTAGGTCAGGCGCGAGCCGGTGACGTAGTCGAGGAGGTCGAGGATCTTCTCGCGGTCGGTGAAGGCGTAGAGGAAGGGCGTGAACCCCCCCAGGTCGAGCAGGTAGGTGCCCATCCACAGCAGGTGGCTGGAGATGCGGTTCAGCTCGCCGGCGATGACGCGGATGTACTCGGCGCGCTCGGGCACCTCGATCTGCATCGCCCTCTCCACCGCCTGGCAGTAGCCGAGGTTGTAGATCATCCCCGAGAGGTAATCGATGCGGCTGGTGTTGGGCAGGAACTGCAGGTAGTCGCGGTTCTCGGCCATCTTCTCGTGGGCCCGGTGGCCGTAGCCGATGACCGGCTCGCAGGCGAGGATGCGCTCTCCCTCCAGGTGCAGGCGCAGGCGCAGCACCCCGTGGGTGGAGGGGTGCTGGGGCCCCATGTTCAGATAGTAGGTCTCGCGGTCGGCCTCGTCGGCGACCAGCTCCATGGTCGGGGAGGGGCTGACGGTCACGCTTCTTCTCCCTCCTCCTCTTCGACCACGACCCCGGAGAGCTGGTGGCGCAGGGGGTCCTCGTCGACGAAGTCCTTGCGCAGGGGGTGGCCGCTGTACTCCTCGGGCATGAGGATGCGCTTGAGGTCCGGGTGCCCTTCCACCGCCACGCCGTGCATGTCCCAGACCTCGCGCTCGTACCAGTCGGCGCCGGGGAAGACCTCGGCGATGCTCACCGCCGGCCGGCCGTCGGGCAGCCGCACGCTCACCAGGTGGCGGTCGGGCTCGCCCGGCCGGTTGAACTGGTAGGTCACGGTGAAGGCGTCCACCTCCTCGTCGCCGCGCTCGTCGAGGCAGGTGAGGTGCTCGAGGGAATAGCCGGCGTCGCGGAAGGCGCGGGCCACTCCGGGCATCGCCTCGGCCTCGGCCTCGTGCCGGTGGTGGTGGCCCCGCGCCGCGTAGTCCTGGTCGGAGGAGTCGGCGACCCCGGCCGGCTGTGGGAGGCCGCCGCTCACGCCACCGTGGCCGGGGTCTTGTCCCCGGACTTGATCTTCTCTTCGAGCTTGAGGATGCCGGCGAAGAGCGCCTCGGGCCGGGGCGGGCACCCCGGGACGTAGACGTCGACGGGGATGATCTTGTCGGCGCCCTCGATGATGGCGTACTGGCCCGGGTACTTGAAGGGCCCGCCGTCGATGGTGCAGCCGCCCATGGCGATCGACCACTTGGGCGAGGGCATCTGGTCCCACAAGGTCTTGATCACCGGGCCCATCTTCCGCGAGATCGTGCCCGCCGTGATCATCACGTCGGCCTGGCGGGCGCTGGGGCGGAAGACGCCGGCGCCGATGCGGTCCAGGTCGAAGCGCGAGGCGCCCACGGCCATCATCTCGATGGCGCAGCAGGCCAGCCCGAAGGTCAGGGGCCACAGGGAGTTGGCGCGGGCGTGGTTGAGCAGGTTCTCGAGCTTGTCGAGATGGACGAGAGGCCGGGCCTGCTCCAGCAGGACGTCGGACGATTCCCTCGCTTCGGTCACGGTTCTACCTCCAGTGCAGCACGCCCTTGCGCCAGGCGTAGATCACGGCGAGGAAGAGGATGCCGATGAACAGGGAGAGCTCGATCAGGTCGCGCCAGGCGTACTCGCCGAAGACCACGGCCACCGGCAGGATGTAGAGGACGTCGACCTCGAAGGCGACGAAGATCAGGGCGAAGAGGTAGTAGGCGATGTCGAAGCGCACCCAGGCGCTGCCCTCGGTCTCCATGCCGCACTCGTAGGTGTCGCGGGTCTTGTCGCCCAGGGACCGGGGCGCCAGGAAGAGGGGGGCGATCACCGGCGCCAGGCCGAGGACCGCGCCGATGACGAGCAGGGCGCCGAAGAAGCCGTATTCGGAGACCAAGGGACCTCGTTTCAGTACCGTGGCGGGAACCGCGGGGTCCGGGAAATATCCTGCAAACCGCGGCCTCGTGCCAGACGGGGGGCGGCCTGCCGCCCGGGGCGCCTCTCAGGTTCGCATACGCAGCAGGTCGCCGAGGCGCCCGGCTGGTGGGGGCGCGTGCAGCACTCAGGAGTCCGCCCGGGGATCGGCCAGCGACCGCGCCCGCCGCTGCCAGCCGTAGCGGCCCTCCCCGGTCAGCAGGGCCCGGTGCTCCTCCGGCAGGCCGGCGGCGAACTCCGGATCGGGCTCGTACCCGTGCCAGGTCTGGAACATGGTCGGCGTGTAGCCGCCGATGATCAGCACCCGGTCGCGGTCCGAGCGGATGATCCCGGAGGAGTGCATGAGGGACTCGAAGAACAGCAGCGTCGACCCCGCCGGCGCCTCCACCCGGTGGATCAGCCCCGGGTCGGCCAGGGCCGCCTCGATGATCGCCTGTCCGCCGACCTCCTCCGGCACCTTGTGGGTGCCGGCGATGACCGCGGTGCCGCCGTCGTCGGGCCCCAGGTCGGTCAGGTTCGTCAGGGTCTTGACGAAGCTGAAGTGGTAGAGGCCCCGGTCGGTGTGGGTGAAGCCGGGGTTGATGCCGCGGTGGAAGCCGTAGCGCTGCTCCGCCTCCGGCAGCGGCCGCCGGATGTGGGCGTCGGACTGCTCGAGGCGCACCTTGCCCCCCACGATCTCCTGCACCATGCCCAGCAGCCGCGGGTGGGTCAGGTAGTCGAAGTAGCAGGGGGCCAGGTGGGGCAGGTTGTCGACGCGGAAGAAGTCCTCCCCGGTGGCCGAGAGGTGGCAACTGGGGCCGGGCAGCTCTCCCGTCTCGCGGTGGCGGCGCTCGATCTCGTAGGTGGTCTCGCGCAGGGCCTCCACCTCGCCGGCGGTCAGCACCCCCTCGACGACGACGTACCCGTTCACCTCCAGGTGCAGCCGCTGGGAGGGGGTCAGGGCCGGGAAGGGGACGGTCACGGGGTGCCCGTGCCGGGCACGTCCACCTCGACCGCCATGATGCGCCCGTCGCCGGGATGGCGCTCGTGGCCGAGGACCGTCGACTGGCACAGGAACAGGGTCCGCATCCGGGGCCCGCCGAGGGTGCAGGCGTAGGAGGCGACGCCGTCCACGTCGATGCGGTCGACGATCTCGCCGCCCTCGCGCAGGCGCAGATAGCCCCCCGGGCCGCCGTAGACGTAGCAGGGGACGGCCACCCACAGGCAGCCCTCCTCGTCCATGGTGATCCCGTCCGGGGGAGCCCCGATGTCGGCCCAGACGCGGCGGTTGGTCAGCGAGCCGTCCTCCTCGACGTCGAAGGCGCTCAGGCGGTTGGCGAAGGTCTCGGCGACGATGTAGGTGCGGCTGTCGGGTGAGAGGGCGGCGCCGTTGGGGTAGGTCATGCGGTCGGCGGCGATGCGGGCCCCGCCATCGGGATCGACCCGGATGATGTGGCTGAAGCCGGGCATGTTGCCCGGCCCCCAGGGTATGGACTCGTCCAGGCCCTGCCAGCTGCCGACGTAGGCGCCGCCTCGGCCGTCGACGACCATGTCGTTGCAGGGCAGCCCGTCCACGGCCTTCATGTCCGCCGCCACCGTCAGCGAGCCGCCGGCGCCGACGGCCATCAGCCGGCCCTCCTGCACCGAGACGACGAGCAGCGTCCCGTCGGGCCGCCAGCCGAGGCCGGAGGGCCATCCAGGCACTTCGGCCACCGTCTCGACGTGTCCCGCCAGGTCGGCGCGCTTCACCTCGCCGCCGAGCACGTCGGAGAACCACAGTCGCCCCACGCCGTCGGGACCGACGCGCCAGCGCGGGCCCTCGGGAAAGAAGAGGCCGTCTACGAAGAGCTCGGGGGTTCGCGCCATGGGTTCCTTCCCGGTGGCATCAGGAGGTGGGGGCGCCCGCGGCCACCCAGTCTACGATCATCTGGATCTCCTCGGGGGTCAGGGGATCCATGCCGATGGGCATCTGCTTGCCGCCGCCCGTGCCCTTCACCTTCCGGATGATGTACGAGCCGTCGGGGTTGCCCGGGTCGATCAGCTTCGCCCCCTCCTCCTGGTTGCTCGCCGCGTCGATCATCTCGGCGAGCCGGTCCGCCTCGAGGGAGAGGGCCGCCGCAGGCGCAGCCCCGGCGTGACAGCCGCTGGTGGCGCACTTCGGGGTGAAGATCTCGGTGGCCAGCCGCGCCAGGGTGACGGGCCCGCGCTCCTCCTCCTCGGCGGGTCCGAGGGACGAGTCGTCGCCGCCGCAGGCCGGCAGCAGGGCCAGCATCAGCAGCGCCGCCATCGATTCGCGAGGTCTCATGGCTTCTCCCGGGGCCCGCCCGGCCTATCCCGTGAACCCCGCGTCGCGGTGGGCGCCGTCGCAGAAGGGCTTGTTCTTCGAGGCGCCGCAGCGGCACAGGGCGTAGTGGTCCTTCGAGACGGGCGCGGCCCCGCTCTCGTCGACCAGCTCGGGGCCCCCGCGCACGTGCAGGGGGCCGTCCTCCGAGACGAAGATCTCGGCCTCGGAGAAGTACTCGTCGTGGAGCTCGTCCCCGAGGCGGTAGGCCAGGGAGCCGGAGGGGCAGCGGCGGATGGTGTCGATGATCTTCTGCCGCTCGTCGGCGTCGGGAACGGCCCGGCGCTCGTCCCCCTCCCACCGGAAGAACACGTCGGGCGCGCCGTCGACGCACTCGCCGGCGTGGCAGCAGGCGCCGGGGTTGTCGACGATGGTCAGCTCCTGCCCCTCGCAGACGCGGACCCCCTCCTCCTCCGGGGAGCCGCGCTCGCCCGTGAAACCGTTCTCCTTGTGGGTGCCGTCGCAGAAGGGCTTGTTCGCCGAGCCGCCGCAGCGGCAGAGGGCGAAGAGGTTCCTGTCGCTGTCCTCCCTCTCCACGGGTTTCTCCACGGGCCGGCCGTCGGCGCCGGTCAGCTTGTCCAGGTTCTTGACCAGCAGGGGCCCGCCCTCCAGCACCTCGATGCTCGCTCTCTCGTCGCTCATCTCGCCGCTCTCCTCTCCGGGGTCTTCTTCACTTCGTTCCAGACCGAGTCCATCTCTTCCAGCGTCGCAGTCGTCAGGTCGCGCCCCTGCTCGCGGAAGATCTCCTCCACCCGGCGGAATCGCCGGTCGAACTTGTCCACCGCCGCCCGCAGGGCCTGCTCGGCGTCGATCTCGAGGAAGCGGGCGGTGTTGACCAGGGCGAAGAGCAGGTCGCCGAACTCCTCCTCGACCCGGCTCCGCGCCCCGGATCCCCCGTCTCCGCCTCGCCACTCGCCGCGCAGCTCCTCGAACTCCTCCGCCACCTTGTCGAGGGGCTCGTCGATGCGGTCCCAGTCGAAGCCGGCCCGCGAGGCCTTGCCCTGCACGCGCTGGGCCCGCAGCAGGGCGGGCAGGGGCTTCGGCACGCCGTCGAGGACGGAAGCCGGGGACCCGCCCTCCTCCCGCTCGGCGCGCTTGATCGCCTCCCAGTTGGCCGCCACCTGTCCGGCGCCGCCGACCTGCACGTCGCCGAAGACGTGGGGGTGGCGCCGCACGAGCTTGTCGTGGATGGCGCGGCAGACGTCGTCCATGGTGAACCGCCCGTCCTCGGCGGCCACCTGGGCGTGGAAGACGATCTGCAGCAGCAGGTCCCCGAGCTCGGCGCACAGCTCGCCGCCGCCGTCGTCGATCGCCTCCAGGACCTCGTACGCCTCCTCCAGGAGGTAGGGTTTCAGGGTCCGGTGGTCCTGTTCCCGATCCCAGGGGCACCCGTCCGGCGAGCGCAGCCGGGCCATGGTTTCCACGAGCTCGGAGAAGGGGGAGGGCGGGCGCGGATCGGTCAAGGGGGTCCCCTGGTGGGGGTGGAATCACCTGCCGGAGCGGCAAATGTACGCGCGCCGGGCCCGGGCGCCACGAAGGGTTCGGATGGGCAGGTTGACGCCCCCCGCGGGGGCGGCATACCTTGCCCGCCACACGGCTGCAGCGACCTTCTACAACCGTTTTCTCGGGCGTGTCCCGGCGCGGTTCGTTCCCGGAACCGCGCTATTCCTGCGTCCGCTCACAGGCTGCGAGGCACATGGGCCGAATCATCGCCGTCGCCAATCAGAAGGGCGGGGTGGGAAAGACGACGACGGCGGTGAATCTGTCGGCCTGCCTGGCCGTAGGCGGCCATCCCACCCTCCTGATCGACATGGACCCGCAGGCCAACGCCTCCAGCGGCTGCGACGCCGGCCCCCTCGGCATCGAGGGCTCCGTGTACGAGGTCCTGCTCGGCCACGCCCCCCTCGAAGCCGTGATCTTCCGCACCGCCATCCCCGGCTTCGACCTGGTGCCCTCCCACATCTCGCTGGCCGGCGCCGAGGTCGAGATGGCCTCCATCCTGGGGCGCGAGAGACGCCTCTCCGAGGCCCTCGAGTCGACCCGGGAGGACTACGAGTTCGTCATCGTCGACTGTCCTCCCTCCCTCGGCCTGCTGACCCTCAACGCCATGACCGCGGCCAACTCCTGCCTGATCCCCGTGCAGTGCGAGTACTACGCCCTCGAAGGGCTCAGCAAGCTGCTCAACTCGATCCAGCTCGTGCAGCGCTACCTCAACCCGTCCCTGGAGATCGAGGGGGTCCTGCTGACCATGTTCGATGAGCGCCTGCAGCTGTCGCGGAGAGTCGCCGCCGAGGTCAAGTCGTACTTCGACGAGAAGGTCTACACCACCGAGATCCGGAGGAACGTCAGCCTGGCGGCGGCCCCGAGCTTCGGGCGGCCGATCATCCTCTACGAGCCGCGCTCCACGGGCGCCCTCAACTACCACCGCCTCGCCGACGAGATCAGCGGCGCCCCGCCGGTGGCCATCGCCTGATGCGGATCGTAGACACCCACTGCCACGCCGGCCTGCTCAAGTACGAGCCCGTCGAGTCCCTCCTCTACCACATGGAGACCTCGGGGGTGAGCCAGGCGGTGCTCATCCAGTACGGCGGCAACAGCGACAACAGCTACCTCGTCGACTGCCTGCAGCGCCACCCGGGGCGCTTCGCCGCGGCCATGATCGTCGACCCGGAGGACGACGGCACCGCCATGAGGCGCTGGGCCGAGGCCGGCCTGACCGGCATCCGCCTCGGCGTCGAGTCGCGCGCCCGGGGCGCCGATCCCCTGGCTCACTGGCGCACCGCGGACGAGCTCGGGCTGGTGGTCAGCGCCGTCTCCACCCCGGAGCAGATGCTGTCACAGGCGTTCCGCGAGGTCCTGGACACCTTCCCGGAGCTGTCGATCTGCATCGAGCACCTGGCCAGCGTCGGCCGCGCCGAGACCGACGCGGAGTACCGCAAGGGCTTGGACGAGATCGCCGACCGGCCGAACCTGTCGATGAAGCTGCCGGGTTTCGGCGAGTTCTGCACGGGGCCGATGCCCTGGGACCCCGTCCCGCCGGTGGCGCGCCTGGCCTTGGAGGCCTTCGGGCCCGAGCGGCTAATGTGGGGGTCCGACTTTCCGCCCGTCAGCGGGCGCGAGGGCTACCACAACTCCCTGCGGGTGCCGCTCGACTACTTCGCCGACCTGAGCGACTGCGACCGCGAGTGGATCTTCGGGGGCGCCGCCCGCGCCGTCTGGGACCTGCCGCCGCTGCCCCGCTAGCCCGGGCGCACCACCACCGACCGCAGACTCCCGCGGGCGCCGCCGCAGTCCTCGCCCGGCCCGGGCGCCGGCTCCATCCGGCCGCCTGCCGCGAGCCCGCGGCGCACGGCGCCCTCGAAGGCGCCTTCCTTCCAGCTCTCGCAGCCCGACGAGACCAGCATCCACCCCTCCGGGGACAGCAGCCCCACGCATTCGCGCACCACCGCCGGCAGGTCGCGCTCGATGCTCCAGTGGCCGGCGTCGCGGCCCCGGGACCGGGCGAAGGCGGGGGGATCGCAGATGACGGCGTCGAAGCGGCGGCCCCGGCGGCGGCATCCCTCCACCAGCAGGCGGGCGTCGACGGCGGCGTACTCGACGGCGGCCGGGCCCACTCCGTTGAGAGCGGCGTTGGCCCGGGCCCAGTCGAGGTTGGCGCGGCTCACGTCGTTCTGCACGACCTCGGCGGCGCCCCCGGCCAGGGCGGCGATCCCGAAGCCCCCGGTGTAGGCGAACAGGTTGAGCACGCGGCCGCCGCGGGCGCGATCGCGCACCCAGCCGCGGTTGCGGCGCTGGTCCAGGTAGAGGCCGGCCGACTGGCCGCCGCCGCCGCGCAACTCGAAGCGCAGGCCGCCCTCGGCGGCGGTCCACGTCTCCGGCGCCCCGGGGGAGGACCGGGTCCGCCGCAGCCCGGGGTCCCGCCCCCGGTCGGGCATGTGGCGCAGGTGCCAGTGGACGGCGCCGGCGGCGGCGGTGAAGGCGGCGAGGCGCTCGAAGTCCTCCGGCCCGGGGGAGGCGCCGCCGTACCAGGAGAACCAGCAGACCGGACCGTAGCGGTCGCAGCGCAGGGAGGGGTCCTCGTCGTGGAGCATCCGCGCGCAGAGATCGGACTCCGACAGGTCGAAGAGCCGGCCCCGGCGGTCGAGGGCCTGGCGCCAGGGGGCGGGCAGAGCGGTCACCCGGATCTCGGCGGGGTGCGCAGGCCGCAGCGGCGCAGCCGGTCGTAGAGGGTGGAGCGCTTCATCCCCAGGAGCCGCGCCGTGGCGGCGACGTTGCCGCCGCAATGCTCCAGGGCCTGACGCAGGCGCCGGCCCTCGTCCACGGCTTCGGTGGGGGCGGGGTCGCCGCGGACGTCGTCGCGGGAGCACGCCGCCCACAGGTGCTCGGGTGTGATCACCGGGTCGTCGCACTCGAGGACGACGCGCTTGATGACGACGTTGAGCTCGCGCACGTTGTTGGCCCGCCAGTCGCGGCTCTTCAACCACGAGACGGCGCCCTCGCTCAGACCGTGGACGTGCTGGCGCCCGAAGCGCTCCCGGAAGTGGCCGAGGAAGTGCCGGGCGAGGTCGGGGATGTCGGACTTCCGCTCCCGCAGGGGAGGCACGGAGATCACGTAGTCGGCCAGGCGGTAGTAGAGGTCGGCGCGGAAGCGGCCCTCCTCCATCGCCTGAGACAGCTCGCGGTTGGTGGCGGAGACGACGCGCACGTCCACCGGGACCTCTTCGGCGCCGCCAACGGGACGGACCCGCCGCTCCTCGAGGGCGCGCAGCAGCTTCGGCTGCGAAGCCGCCGGCAGCTCCCCCACCTCGTCGAGGAACAGGGTGCCTCCCCGCGCCTGCTGGAACAGGCCGGGGCGGTCGGCGTCGGCGCCGGTGAAGGCGCCGCGGCAGTAGCCGAAGAGATGGGACTCGAGGAGGTACTCCGGCAGGGCCGCGCAGTTGACGGCGACGAAAGGACCTGCCTTGCGCTCCGGGTCGGCCTCGTGAAGCAGGCGGGCCACGAGCTCCTTGCCGGTGCCGCTCTCGCCGACGACGAGCACGTCCACATCGAGTCCGAGGACGCGGTCGGCGGCGTCGACGACCTCTCGCAGACCCGATTCGGCGCCGATCAGGAGGTGCCCGCAGGAAGGCCTGGCGCGGGTCTCGAGGGCAGGCATGCGTTGAAGTATGCCCCTGCCACAGGGGGATTCAAGCAAACGTTCCAGTCCGCCCCTCCCCGGAGACCGCAACCGCGCCGGCCGCCGGGTGACGGCCGGTACCGGTATCCATCGCCCCGGTACCGGATCGTCGGCAGGCCCCCCGAGAGACCGCCGTGCAGATGCGAGGGCACGGAACTCGCTACGGATGCGCTCCCGCTTCACGACCACCTCACGATCACGCAAGACACGAAACGGCGATGGAGAGCCCGCCATGGAGCGCCCCCCCACCCCCACGCTCAAGGTCCACGCCAACCCCGTCCCGGTGCCCCGCCGGCCCGGCGATCCGCTGCTGGCGTCGGAGAGCGCCGGCATGCGCAGCGTCCTGGTGCAGGTGCTGCGCGTCGCCGACGCCGAGGCGACGGTCCTGCTCCAGGGAGAGAGCGGCACCGGCAAGGGCGTGCTGGCGCGGGTCCTGCACGACCGCAGCCCGCGCTCGGCCGGCCCCTTCGTGGAGGTCAACTGCGCCGCCCTGCCCGAGGGCGTCCTCGAGTCGGAGCTGTTCGGCCACGAGAAAGGCGCCTTCACGGGGGCCGTCCGGCAGCGCCCCGGCCGCCTGGAGCAGGCCCGCGGCGGGACGATGTTCCTCGACGAGGTGGGCGCCGCCGACTCGCGCGTGCAGCTGCGGCTGCTGCGGGTCCTGCAGGAGCGCCGCTACGAGCGCGTCGGCGGCGACCACACCATGGTCGCCGACGTCCGCGTGGTGGCCGCCACCAACGTCGACCTGGCCGCCGAGGTGCGCCGGGGGCGGTTCCGCGAAGACCTGTTCTACCGGCTCCACGTGATCCCCGTCGAGCTGCCGCCCCTGCGGGACCGGCGCGAGGACGTGCCCATCCTGGTGGAGTTCTTCCTGCGGCGGCAACGCCCCGGAACGCCGCCGCGGTTCCCGCGGGAGATCGACGACGAGGCCGTGAGACTGCTGGTCGACTACCCGTGGCCCGGCAACATCCGCGAGCTGGAGAACACCCTCGAGCGCATGGTGGTCATGTCCCGGGGGGCGCGGCTGACGGCGGCGGACGTGCCCGTGGAGGTGTCCGCCTGGCGCCAGGGGCGGGCGGCGGAGGCCCTGGAGGACCTGGGGGAGGTGAGCTACCGCGAGGCACGGGAGTGGTTCGACCGCCGCTTCCTGAGCCACGCCCTGCGGCGGCACAACGGCGTCATCACCCACGTGGCCGACGCCATCGGCTTGTCGCGGAAGTACCTCTACACGCGCCTGGAGCAGCTCGACATCGATCCCGGCCACTACCGGCCCAAGTCCCTGCGCGCCGGCTGAGTCCGGCCCCGGGGGATGGGGCGGGTTCAGCCGGCGTCGAGCTGGTCCCGCATCTGGCGCACGAAGGAGTTGTCGTCGAATCCGCCGCGCACGGCCGCGAAGTCGCGGTCGCGCTCGGTCTCGCCGCCCTCGAGGCCGTAGCCGAAGCGCGCGATGGGGTCGAACTCCTTCTCGGCGTCGGCGAGGATCCGGCGCACGAAGGAGGCGGCAGCCTTGCGGTGGTCGGCCTCGATCTGGTCGAGGCAGGCCGGCGTGAGATCCTCCGCCGAGGTGCCGGTGCGGTCCCGCCAGACGGCGCGCACCCACTCCCACTCGTCGGCCTCGTACGCGGCGGCGGCCTCGGCGAAGGCCGCGTCCAGGGCCGCGGGGGAGTCCAGCTCGCCGCCGGCGACGGCGGCCTCGATGCGGCGCAGACGCTCCCGGGGCATGAGCAGCCCCCCCACGTCGGTCCAGTCGGCGCTGTGGACGCCGTCGCCGGAGGCCAGGACCTGCCGCAGGGCCTCGGCATCCCCCGCCCGGCGCGCCTCCGAGGCGCGCTCGAGGACCCGGCCGCGCAGGTAGGCGTCGATGCCGTCGGCGTAGTTGCGGGCGCTGCGCCGCAGCAGCAGGCGTTTGATCACCACGCCCTTGTGGCGCACCAGCTCCACCTCCCGGCTGGTGCCCTCGTAGAGCTCCTTCAGCAGGGCCTCGCCGCGCAGCATCTTGCCCACCGTGTAGGGGCTGTAGACCTCGAAGCGGATCTGGTCGCGCTTTGTCGTGCCCTCGCGGCGGTCGCGCGTGGGCCACTTGTCGCCGTCGCGCACGGTGCCCACGGTGAACATGTTCATCGCCGGCGTGCACAGGGACTCGCCGTCCTCCTCGGTGACGTAGGAGAAGGGCAGGTCGCCGATGTCGAAGTTGTTCAGGTGCTTGCCGATGATGACGCAGAACGGGCCGACCACGGTGGGCCAGCGCATGTACGAGAAGGAGCCGTTCTTGGTGCCCCGCTGGATCACGCCCTGGTGCACCGGCCCGAGCTTGTACATGTGGTTGGACTGGTTGGTCCCCGAGCCGGCGTTGTAGAAGGAATAGATGCCGGCGATGAGCAGGGTCGACTTGTGGTGGGTCACGGTGTAGGGGCCGGCGAAGATCGAGCAGGCCTCGCCGTGGAAGCCCTCGCAGTTGGCGAAGAACAGGGAGTTCTCGGCCGAGAACTGCTTGCCGAGCTGCACCCCCTGGCCGACGAAGGCGGTGTGCAGCACCACCCCGTCCTCGACCTCGGCGCCCTCGGCGATGATGAAGTCCTCGGCGCAGACGCCGGCGCCGACCCGGGCCGGGGCCTCCGGCTCCGACAGGATGGTGCCGTTGCCCAGCCGCTCGGCGCCGAGCACCTGCGCGGCGGGCCCCACGTTCACGTCGATCATGCGGCCCACCTGGTCCACCCGGGCCCCGGCGCCGATCCGCCCGCGGTCGCAGGCGGCCCCCTCCGCATAGCCCTCGGCGATCCGCCGCAGGCCCTCCACCAGGCCCTCGCCGTGCCGGTGCATGGCCATCAGGTAGGCGTACTGGCTCGACATCTCCGCGTAGAGGGTGACCTCGCGGCCGCCGCCCTCGTTGACGGGGCTGGCCTCCACGCCGTTGCCGAAGCGGGCCCCCGGCCGCGTGACGGCGGAGCCCACGCCGGTGACCACGGCGCCGTCCTCCACGCGGTAGCGGGCGAGGCAGCCGACGTTGGAGATCCGCACGTCGTCGCCGATCTCGCAGTCGACGATGGTGGCGTCGGAGAGGCCGGCCGTCAGCGGCACGCCCTCCTCGACCTCGGGCGAACCGGCCAGGCTTCCGAGGCGGATGTCGCCCTGGAAGTGGACGTTGCGCACGCGGGCGGGATCGAAGCCGGCGGAGACGCGGACGCGGCTCCAGTCGAGGCAGGTGCAGCCGCGGGTCTCCAGGGCGGAGACCGCCTCGGCGGTGAGGGGGAGGTGAGCGGTCATGGCGGAGCGCGCCAAACCTAGCGGCCCCCGGAGGGGTGTCAAGGTGGCGCCCGGGGCGGGCCGGCGGCGGCGGTTTACCAGAATCCGGCCCTGCCGTACATTCGTGCCCCGCGATCCCCATCCCCAACCCTATTCCCCCCTGCTCCCCAATGTCCGGCAACATCAAGCTCGAAATCTGCGACCACGCGGACGGCGTGGCGCGCCAGGCGGCGGCCGCCCTGGCCGGCGTCATCCGTTCCCGCTCCGAGACCGTTCTCGGCCTGGCCACCGGGTCCACCCCGGAGGCGACCTACGCCGAGCTGGCCCGCATGCACCGCGACGAGGGCCTCGGCTTCGCCGGCGTCACCAGCTTCAACCTCGACGAGTACTGGGGCCTCGGCGGCGACCACGACCAGAGCTACCGCCACTTCATGACCGACCGCCTCTTCCGGCACGTCGACATCCTGCCGTGGAACACCCACGTCCTCAACGGCCGGGCGCGGTTCCCGGAGCTGGAGTGCCGCTCCTTCGAGGACAGGATCCTGTCGGCCGGCGGCGTCGACCTGTGGCTCCTCGGCATCGGCGGCAACGGCCACATCGCCTTCAACGAGCCGGGCAGCCCCGTCGACTCGCGCACCCGCCTGGTGAGCCTCACGCAAGAGACGATCGACGCCAACAGCGACGGCCGGTTCTTCTCCGATGCCGCCGAGGTGCCCCGCTGCGCCCTGTCGGCCGGCATCGGCACCATCCGCGAGGCCCGCTCCATCGTGCTGCTGGCCACGGGCGACAAGAAGGCCGACGCCGTGGCCGCGGCGGTGGAGGGCCCCTTCACCGAGGACTGCCCGGCCAGCCTGCTGCAGGACCACCCGGACTGCACCTTCATCATCGACGCCGGCGCGGCGTCCAAGCTCGCATCGAGGTAGTGGAACATGGACAGGGACGACGTCAAGCAGAGGGTCTACGGAGTGATCGCCAGCGTGCTCAAGATGGATGAGGGCCGCATCGAGGAGTCCCACTCCTTCACCGCCGACCTCGGCGCCGAGTCGGTGCAGTCGGTGGAGCTCATGGCCGGGTTCGAGGAGGAGTTCGAGATCGAGATGGACGAGGACGACGCCCTGGCCGTGCAGACCGTGGGCGGCGCCATCGACTTCATCGGCAAGCATCTGGATTAGCAAGCACTGGATCAGCAACAGGAGAGAGAGATGACGGTGGCCACGACAGGCCGGTTCGAGCTGAGGGAGGTGGAGGAGCCGAACCTGCTCGACGAGATGTTCGACTACGCCCTGCCGCCGAAGATCGAGTTCGACGCCCCGATCCACGAGGAGATCGACGGGCAGGTGGTGACCTTCGACCCGGCCGAGATGCTGGCCCGGGACCTGGTGATCACCGACACCACCCTCCGCGATGGGCAGCAGGCGCGCGCCCCGTACACGGTGGAGCAGCAGGTCGCCATCTACGACATGCTGGCCCGCCTCGGCGGGCCCAACGGGGTGATCCGCCAGACCGAGTTTTTCCTCTACACGGCCAACGACCGCAAGGCCCTGGACGACTGCCGCGCCCTCGGCCACCGCTACCCGGAGATCACCTCCTGGATCCGCGCCGACAAGGGCGACTTCCGGCTGGTGAAGGAGGCGGAGGTCAAGGAGACGGGGCTGCTCACGCCGTCGTCGGACTACCACATCTTCTACAAGCTGAAGAAGGACCGGCGCAAAGCCTTCGACGACTATATCGAGGTCATCGAGGCGGCCTGGGAGGCGGGCATCCGGCCGCGGGTGCACCTGGAGGACCTGACGCGGGCCGACTTCGACGGCTTCGTGCTGCCCTACGTCTCGGAGCTGAAGCGCCGCTCCGAGCAGGTGCCGCCCGACCTGCACGTGAAGATCCGCCTGTGCGACACCATGGGCTTCGGGGTCCCCTCGCCGGGGGTGGCCCTGCCGCGGTCGATCCCCAAGATCATCTACCGCATGACCCACGACGTGGGGATGCCGCCCGAGTGCCTGGAGTGGCACGGCCACAACGACTTCCACAAGGTGCACGTCAACGGCGCCACGGCCTGGCTCTACGGCTGCAACGCCGTCAACACCACCCTCCTCGGTTTCGGCGAGCGCACCGGCAACCCGCCGCTGGAGGGCGCGCTCATCGAGTACATCGCCCTGCGCGGCGACCTCTGCGGCATCGACACGCGGATGATCCAGGAGATCGCCGACTACATGCGCTCCATCGGCGTCGAGATCGCGTCGAACTACCCCTTCGTGGGCCGCGACTTCAACACCACGAGGGCGGGCATCCACGCCGGCGGCCTGCGCGCCGACGAGCGCATCTACAACATCTTCGACACCACCGCCCTCTTCGGCCGGCCGCCGCGGGTGGCGATCACCGACAAGTCCGGCGTCGACGGCATCGCCCTGTGGGTCAACGACTACCTCGGCCTTGAGGGCGACGCCCGGCTGTCGAAGATCAAGGTCCACAAGGTGGCGCGCTGGGTGATGGACCAGTACGAGGTCCACGGCCGCCTGAGCGCCATCACCGACGAGGAGCTGGAGGAGCAGGTCAAGGAGCACCTGCCCGACCACTACGCGCAGCGCATCCGGCGCGCGGGATGACGGCACCGACCCACACGTTCCGCGGCGCTGTCCGGCCGGGGGACCCATCGCGGAGGTGAACCGATGCTGACCGGGGAGATGGAGCGCGCCCTCAACGAGCAGGTGAACGCCGAGCTGCAGTCGGCCTACCAGTACCTGGCGCAGTCGGCCTACTTCGAGTCGATCGACCTCAAGGGCTTCGCCCACTGGATGCGCATCCAGTACCAGGAGGAGCGCGCCCACGCCCTCAAGATCTACCAGTTCATCATCGACCGGGAGGGGCGCGTGAAGCTGCTGCCCCTGGCCGAGCCGGTGGGCGAGTGGGAGAGCCCGACCCGCGCCTTCGAGGCCGCCCTCGAGAGCGAGCGCGACAACAGCCGCCGCATCCACCACCTCTGCGACCTGGCCATGGGCGAGAAGGACCACGCCACCCTCGCCTTCATGCAGTGGTTCGTCAACGAGCAGGTCGAGGAGGAGGCCGTCGCCTACGACCTGCTGCAGAGACTCAAGCTGGTGGCCGACAGCAACGCCGGCCTCTTCATGCTCGACCAGGAGCTGAGCCAGCGCACCCCGGCGCCGGAAGCGGCGGACATGCCCGGCGCCTGAGGCGCGCCCCGTGAGAGTCGCCGTCACCGGCAGCGCCGGCCGCATCGGCGCCGCGGTCGTGGCCGATCTCGCCGGCCGCGGCCATCAGGTGACGGGGCTCGACCTGCGCCGCGGCGACCATCCCGGCGTCCGCCACCTCGCCTCCGACCTCACCGACGCCGGGCACGTCTACTCCGGCCTGGCCGGCGCCGACGCCGTCGTCCACCTCGCCGCCTGGTCGGGCGCCGTCCCCGACACCGAGGTCTACACCGCCAACAGCGCCGGCGTCTTCCACGTCCTGAGGGCCTGCGCCGACCTCGGCATCCGCCGCGTCGTGACCGCCTCCAGCGCCCAGGTCTACGGCTTCAAGCTGAGTCCCCCCGTCTACGTCCCCGTCGACGAGGACCACCCCCTGCGCCCGCAGAACAGCTACTCCCTGGCCAAGATCGCCGGCGAGGAGGCGGCCTCCTACTTCTGCGAGCGCCAAGGCCTAGAGGCCGTGACCTTCCGCTTCATGGGCATCCGCCGGCCGGAGGAGATCCCCCCGCAGATCGGACCCCTGAGGGACGATCCCGCCTCGGGCGTGGGCCTGCTGTGGACGCGCACCGACGTGCGCGACGCCGCCCGCGCCTGCACCCTCGCCGTCGAGGCGGACAGCGTCGAGCCGGGGGTCTACAACCTGACCGGCCGCAGCACCATTGCCAGCGAGGAGACGGCCGTCCTCGTGGAGCGCCTCTTCGGCGCCGCCACAGAGGTCCGGGAAGAGCTGCCGGGCCGCCGCTCGCCCATGAGCTGCGTGAAGGCGGAGGCCGCCTTCGGCTGGCGCCCCGCCTTCGTGTGGACGGCCGACGGCCTGGCCGAAGCGGGGGCCGAGTGAGTGTGGCGAGCACCGGGCGGGTGGCCGCGGACCTGCCCGCCGGAGCGACGCCGGCGTCTGGAGGCTTCCCGCCAATGAGCGGCGCCGGCACCCTGGCCAGCCGGGGAACTCGGCCTCCGGCCGGAGCGCCGCCCCAACCGGAGGCTCGCCGGCCCGCGCACCTGCTGCGGCCGGACCGCGCCCACCGACCGGAAGCTCCCCGGCCATGAGCCGGGCCGTCACGAGGCCCGGGGAAAACCGAGTCCCGGCGGAGCCGCCGCCGGCCACAGGCCTGCCGGTGCGCTGCCACCGTCGGCCAGCTCCCCGGCCATGAGCGCCGCCGGCACCCCGGCCAGCCGGCAGCCGCCGCCTGCAGCCGCGGCGGCGACGGTGGCTCACCAGCCAGCGCATCTACCCCGGCCGCAGCACGGCCACCACTCCGGAGGATCCCCGCCATGAGATTCGGAATCATCGGCTGCGGCTCCATCGCCGCCAGCTCCTTCGCCCCAAGTCTGCTGAACTCCCGCGAGACCGAGCTGGCCGCCGTCTGCCGCCGCGACGCCGCCGGCGCCCGCGACTTCGCCGCCCGCTTCGGCGGCTGCGCCGCCTACGACTCCGCCGCCGGCCTGCTCGCCGACGACGCCGTGGAGGCCGTCATCGTGGCCACCCCCACCGACACCCACTGCGAGTACACCCTCGCCGCCGCGGCCGCCGGCAAGCACGTCCTCTGCGAGAAGCCGATGGCCCGCGACCGCCATGAGGCCCGCCGCATGGTGGAGGCCTGCCGCGAGGCCGGGGTCGCCCTCGGCGTCGCCTACCGCCGCCGGCTCTTCCCCCAGGTGCTGGAGGCGAAGCGGCGGCTGGCGGCCGGCGAGATCGGCCCCCAGGTCTTCACCCGCACCCACTACAGCGGCGGCGGCGGCCTCGGCTCGGGGCCGTGGCAGATCCAGCCGGGCATCGGCGGCGCCCTGATGGAGATGGCCGTCCACCGCATCGAGGTGCTTCTCAACCTCGCCGGCAGCGAGCCGGTGGAGGTCTGCGGCCAGCTCGACACCGTCCTTCACAACTGGCCGGTGGACGACACCGACGCCCTGCTCCTGCGCTTCGCCGACGGCGCCGCCGGCGTCCACTCGACGATCCTCACCTCCAACCCCCGCCGGGACTTCGCCCAGGTCGACGGCACCGACGGCCGCATCGTCATCGACGGCCTGGAGTACGGCGGCGAGGCGATCGAGGTGGAGACCGCCTCGGGACGGGAGCAGGTCCCCGTCGAGCCGCTGCAGGCCCCGTACTTCGATCAGCCCATGATCGAGGACTTCGTGAGCGCCGCGCGAGAGGGCCGCGAGCCGGTCTGCGACGGCGTCACCGGGTACCGGGTGCAGGCCGTGGCCGACGCCGCCCGGGAGTCCTCGGCCAGCGGCGCCCGCGTCGCCGTGGAGCCCTGGGACCCAGGGAGCGCCCCATGACCGAACGGCCGAACATCCTCTTCATCCTCACCGACGACCAGGGTCCCTGGGCCATGGGGTGCGCCGGCAACGACGAGATCCGCACCCCCGGCCTCGACCGCATCGCCGCCACCGGGGTCCGCTTCGAGCACTTCCTCTGCGCCTCCCCGGTCTGCTCGCCGAGCCGGGCCAGCTTCCTCACCGGCCGCATGCCGTCCCAGCACGGCGTCCACGACTGGATCCGCAACGGCAACGTCGGCGACGACGCGGCCCTCTACCTGGAAGGCGAGACCGCCTACACCGACGTCCTCGCCGCACATGGCTACAAGGTGGGGCTCTCGGGCAAGTGGCACCTCGGCCACAGCCAGCTCGTGCAGCACGGGTTCTCGCACTGGTACGTCCACCAGCGCGGCGGCGGCGACTACAACCGCCCCCCGATGATCCGCGACGGCCAGCTGGTGACCGAGGACGGCTACGTGACCAACCTGATCACCGACGATGCCCTCAACTTCCTCGACGCCCACGCCGGCGGCGACGCGCCCTTCTACCTCGGCGTCCACTACACGGCGCCCCACTCGCCCTGGACCGGCCACCCGCGGGAGATCGTCGACTCCTACGACGACTGCCCCTTCGACTCCAGCCCCCAGGAGCCGATCCACGACTGGGCCCGCGGACACAACCTGTCCGAGAGCTGCCTCGGCAACCGCGAGATGCTCAAAGGCTACTTCGCCGCGGTCACCGCCCTGGACGCCGACGTGGGGCGCCTCCTCGACCGCCTGGAGCACCTCGGCGTTCGCGAGCGGACCCTGGTCGTCTTCGCCAGCGACAACGGCTTCAGCTGCGGCCACCACGGGTTCTGGGGCAAGGGCAACGGCACCTTCCCCCTGAACATGTACGAGAACTCGGTGACCGTCCCCTTCCTCGTGAGCCAGCCCGGACGGGTGCCCCAGGGCGCGGTCGAGCCCGGCCTGTTCAGCGCCTGCGACCTCTTCCCCACCCTGCTGGAGCACGCGGGACTGCCGGAGCCGGATGACGGGGGAGGCGGCCGCTCGGGCCGCAGCTTCGCGGGATTGCTGGGGGGTGGGGCGGATGCGAACGCTGGCGGCGGCACGGAAGGCCGCGAGGCGGTCGTCGTCGACGGCAGCCGCTGCGCCGAGTACGGCGCCTCGCGCATGGTCCGCACCCGGGACTGGAAGTACGTCGACCGCGGCGAGGAGCTGCCCGCGGAGCTGTACCACCTGAAGGAGGATCCGGACGAACGCGCGAATCTCGTCGACGACGCGGGCTACGCTGTCCGCCGCCGCGAGCTGGAAGTCCTGCTGGAGGACTGGTTCCGCCGCCACGGCGCCGGCGGCGAGCGGGACGGCCGGCGGTGGGAGGTGACGGGGGCTGGGCAGCTGCGGCCGGTGGGCGGCGGGCGGGAGGAGGAGGGAGGGGCGGCGTTTGCTGGGCGGGGGCAGTAGGGACGAAGGCGGTCGCCGCGAGATGGCATGGAACTTGCAAGCCATGCGGTTGGCCGCTGCGGGGTCCGGCCTTTACCATTGCCCAGGAGGCTGTCAGGATCAAGAACATGCCGATCTATGTCGTGATACCGTCGCAAGAGTCCCTCGACGAAGAGGTCAGGGCGGTCGTCCCCCAGGAGGAGTCCTACCAGATGGAGTCCGGGGTCTGGTTTGTCCGAAGCGATCATCGGACCTGCTCCGAGCTCGAGAGTGCCCTGGGCATCGAGGTGGAAGGAAAGGGAGGCATCGTCGTGGCGCCCTCGCGCTACACTGGCGCGGCCGACATAGCCCTCGCGGAGAAGCTCGCGGTGTGGGAGGGCAGGAAGTGAGCCTTCGCCGGCAGGCCCAGGTCGAGGGTGGACGCGACGATTCCTGGGACGCGCGCCTGAGAGCTGTCGAGGGAGATGTCCGGGAGATCAAGACGCGTATCGAAGAGAGCGCAACCAGGATGGACATCGCCTACGTGAAGACGGACATGGCCCACCTGAAGACGGGCATCGCCCACCTGAAGATCTGGGTCCTCGGGGGCGTCATCACGACCCTGGGCGGCATCGTGACTGCGTTCCTCTGGCTGATTCAGCCCATCTTGCAGGACCTCGTGCGGGCCCTCATACAGATGAAGCCCCCGGCTTGAATCCGCCTGCACAAGCATCCGGCACGGAAGTCTCTGTTGGCATGCCCGCCGTCCCTCTCCAAGCCCTCCCTTGGGAGAGAGAGCCATGGGACAACTGGCTACTATAGGATACGCCCCGTGAAGTCTCCTTCACGCAGAAGAGGGAGTCCTCACCGACGGCTGATCCGCCCCGCCGATGTCCCGGAAGATCTGCAGTCGAAGATGAAGCCCTCCTTGTTCATACCGGATCCAAGACACCTGGATCGGACCAAGGGCAGAGGGTTGGGGCCAGACAAGTCTCCTTGCGATGACAAGAGGCAGATGTCTCTCCTGGAAGCCAGGAGGCTATTCCGGGAAGGAGTTCGTCGCCGAACAGTGAGTTCCAGATCGATCAATGGTCTTCCCAAGAACGTCTGGGGATGAGTCTGGATTTCAGCATCAGCACCTATGGGGCTTCTGAGCCCGGCGTGGGGTTGTTGAGAATCATGGCTGACGACCGCTGCCTGACTCAGGGCCTGGTTGCGGGACAGGATGGGCAACCCATCTATCGCGAAGGCCCATTGATTGATCCGAAGCCGTTGGCCTACTGGCTGGTCTGGAATTGGTGGAGGCTCAACTGGGAGCCCTACCCGTCAGGTCAGTCGGGCCATGACGAATGGGATCTTGCCCACTCCATGCTCGCCGTAGGAGAAGGATGGCTCTGGCCCCGGATCACGATTCATTCGGACGGGGTCTTTACCTATCTGGAATCCAAGCCGTCCTCTGATGACGAACATCCCATGATCTTCAGGTACCTGGCAGACAAGGTCGTGCAGGTTCCTCGCCCAGACTTCGTTGCCGAGGTCGACCGCTTTGTCAGAGAGCTTCTGGATTCGACGGAGGGAAAGGGCTCCGACCTGTCCGTTCTTTGGGAAGACCTCTCTCGTGAAAGAGAAGATCGCGAGCTTTCTCGGTTCAGGAAGTTCGAAGCACTGCTCGGTGCGGACCCGGACGATCTTGACTCTGATGATCTGATCTCCCGACAAAGGGAGATCAGCGAGTTGGGTAGAACCGCGGCAGAAGAGATTGCCTTGGGATCGGATGGAGTGGACCACCTGATTTCCGCCTCGGAGATAAGGTCTCTTACTCAAGAGAAGGGTTTCGATGTTCGAATTGAGGATGGGATCGCCGGGGACAGTGACCTCCCAATGGAAGGGGTCAACACGGAAGGCTTCGAGGGAGGCGATTCTGGTGCGCATGCCTTCACTACCCCCGCGTGGAAGGTCGGCTCTGACTTGGCCAAGGAGGTCCGCAGCGCGGCAGACTTGAATGGCGATCGGGTGGAAGACCGCAAGCTTGCTGAACTCTTGGGAACGACCCCGAGTGCCATCAGCAGCCAGAAACTGACCGATCGATTCTCCTGGATCCTCGGGGACAAGGGCGGCAGGAAACTGGCTCTTCGTTCCCGCAGCAAGACCGGGAGAAGGTTCGATGCCGCTCGCCTCCTGGGTGACAGCTTGCAGTTTTCCATGCGCGGAGAAGCACTGCTTCCTGCCACGAGGTCCTACAGCTATCGCCAGAAGATGCAGCGAGCCTTCGCTGCGGAGTTTCTCAGCCCTTGGCATTCTGTAGAAGACAGACTCAGGGGTGACTATTCGCCGGAGAGTTTGGATCGAGTCGCCAATGGCTTCTCCGTATCCTCTTGGGTAATAGACAATCACCTCATGAACCATGGCATTGAGTCGCCTTTGGGGCGTCCTCCTGCGTGGTGATTGCCGGCCTTGCGGCAGTATACATGTGAGCAGTATATTGCCCAGATAGATGGAGCACTTGCCCCCCTCCCCGACGGGGGGTAAGGTTTCGCCCGCAGCCTCCCCCTCTCCCCCGGGAAACTACCAGACCTTGAGCCACCCGCCCCCCGAGGTCTATCTCGACAACAACGCCACGACCCCGCCCCTGCCGGAGGTCCGGGCGGCGGTGCTTAACGCCCTCGGCGCCTTCGGCAATCCCTCCAGCAGCCACACCGCCGGCGAGCGCGCCCGCGGGCAGTTGCGCGAGGCCCGCTCCTCGCTGGCCTCCCTTCTCGGCTGCGACCCCGCCTCGATCGTCTTCACCAGCGGCGCCACCGAGGCCAACAACACCGTCCTCCGCAGCTTCTCCGGTCCGGGCCGAAGGATCGTCTCCACCGAGGTCGAGCACTCCTCCGTCCTCGCCGCCCTCGAGAGGAGAGCCGGGGAGGGCACGGAGGTCGTGCTGCTCCCCGTCGGGCGGAGCGGCCTCATCGATCCCGCCGACCTGCGGAGGGCGATCGCCGAAGCGGCCGCCCTGGTCTCGATCCAGTGGGTCAACAGCGAGACGGGGGTCGTGCAGCCGATCCAGGAGATCGGGCGGTTGTGCGCCGAAGCAGGGGTGCCCTTCCACACGGACGCGGCCCAGGCGGTAGGCAAGCTGCCCGTGTCGCTCCAGGATCTGCCCGTCGACTACGCGTCGATCGCGGGCCACAAGTTCCATGCCCCCGTGGGCGTGGGCGCCCTCTACGTCAGGGCCGGCGCCGTACTCCAGGGCCTCCTGGACGGCGGCGATCAGGAGTCCGGCCTGCGCGCCGGCACCGAGAACGTCCCCGGCATTGCGGGCATGGGGTGCGCGGCCCGGCTGCGGGAGGAATCCCTTGACGAGACGATCACCCGCCTTGGCAGTCTGCGCGACCGGCTCGAGAGGGAGATCCTGGACCGCTGCGGCGGCGTGACCGTGAACGGGGACACCCGGGCCCGTGTGGTCAACACCACGAACCTGCGCTTCGACGGGGTCGACGGAGAGGCCCTGGTGGCGCGCCTGGATCAGCGCGGCGTCCGTTGCTCGCAGAGCTCGGCGTGCACCAACCAGCGGCCGGAGCCGTCCCACGTGCTGCGGGCCATGGGGCTGTCCGAGGAGGAGGCGTACGCCAGCGTCCGCTTCAGTCTGTCCGTGCTGAACGACGAGGAGGAAGTGGAGGCCGCCTGCGCGGCCGTGGCCGAGGAGGTGCACCGGATCCGGGCGTTCTCCGGCGGGAAGGGGGCGGACCGGATGGAGCTGTCGGGGGTGGCGGAATGAGGTTCGGAGGGCACGAGACCTTCCCCGTCCGCGAGGGGTGGCTGCACAAGGGCCTGAAGCTGGTGGCCGAGGAGCCCGAGAAGCTGGGCGACGAGCACGTCGCCGACTGGCTCGGAGTAGGCCGCAACATGGCCAAGTCGATTCGACACTGGCTGCAGGCGACGGGGCTTTGCCAGCAAGTCGGAGGAGGCCGGCACCGCAAGGGAGCCATGTTGGAACTCACAGGCCTCGGTCACCTCGTCTGGGACCGCGACCCCTACTTCACCGACATCGGCACCTGGTGGGCGCTGCACGTGAACCTGATCAGCAGCCCGGAGCACGCCGTCACCTGGGACTGGTTCTTCAACAACTTCAAGCTGCAGCGGTTCGACAAGGCCGTGTGCCTCGACAGCCTGCAACGGTTCCTGCAGATGCAGCGGGGCCGGATCCCGAGTCCCCGCACCTTGGACCGCGACGCGAGCTGCCTCCTGCTCAGCTATTCGAGAAGCACTCCCGACCGGGGGGTCGATCCGGAGGAGGCGCAGGAGTCTCCCTTCACCGAGCTGGGCCTGCTCTCCCACTACCGCACGAGCGGCTACTACGAGGTCCACCGGGGGACCAAGGCGATCCCCGCGCACATCCTTTGCTATTCGCTGGCCAGGTCCTTTCAGGGTGAGGCCGAGGACGGTCCGATCCAGGCCCCGGTGCAGGAGGCGTCATGGCGGCGCGGCGGTCCGGGCAACGCCTTCTGCATGATGGCCGAGGACCTGTACGAGGCGGCGGTGCAGGCGGAGCACGCACGGATGGGTCTTGAGATCCAGGGATTGGCGGGAGAACGAAGACTCGTTGTGGATCGTCGGCCCGAGATCGACTGGCTCGAAGCGCACTACACGAGTGAGGGAATGAGTAGCCAAGCCGCGTAGGAAGAAGACCGTGTCAGAGCGACCTGCCTCCCTCGACGTGAGAACGGAGTAACCGCTCGATGGCCAGCATGCAGGAGGCGCTCGACAGCCTCTCCGACAAGAGCATACGCCACATCGTCAGCATTTCAGGCGGCAAAGACTCGACCGCCCTCGCCCTCTACATACGACAGAGCTACCCGCAGATCCCGGCCGAGTACGTGTTCTGCGATACCGGTTGCGAGCTGCCCGAAACCTACGAGTACCTCGAGCGGCTCGAGGCTCTCCTGGGCGTCGAGGTGCAGCGGCTCAACGCTCTCGACGATCTGAAGGTGGCGAGAAAGCCCGGGCGCAATCCCTTCGACATCTACCTGAATGAGCTCTACGGGGGATTCCTGCCGAATCCCCGGTCGAGGTGGTGTACCCGAGTGCTGAAGATTCAGCCCTTCGAGCGCTTCGTCGGCGACACCCACGCCTTCAGTTACATCGGCATCCGCGGCGACGAGGACCGAGAGGGCTACCAGTCCAAGAAGCCCCCGGTGATCTCCGAGCGGCCGAACATCCTGCCGGTCTATCCCTTCAAGGACGCCGAGATGACTTTGGAGGACATCAAGCGAATACTGACCGAGTCCGGCATCGGCATACCCGGCTACTACCGCTGGCGGTCCCGGTCGGGCTGCTACTTCTGCTTCTACCAGCAGGTGGGGGAGTGGCAGAATCTCAAGGAGGTCCACCCGGATCTCTTCGAGAAGGCGATGGGCTACGAGCGGAGCAGCGTTGGCGATCGCGGATACACCTGGGTCGACGGCAGGCCGCTGTTGAGGATCGCCGAGTTGCCGGAGCGGGAGGAGATTCCGGCGCCCGATCTGGCCGAGGGGTGTGCGGTGTGTCATTTGTGAAGGGGCAAAGGGGTGAGGGGGATGCCAACCGTGCAGCTTTGTGAGTGGCTCGAAAGAGATGCCTCCTGACGTGTGAGAGTTTGGCCTTCCATCTAGTCTGTGACACCGAACGGCTGATGTCTCTTCTCTACTACGAATCGATTTTCTCCCAGTTGAACCTGCATAGGGCGGGTGGGCACACAAGCCCCCACAAGGTCGCGATGCTGTTGGCAGTGATGGACCTTGTCGAGGATGGAACCCTCACTGAGAACATGATCAAGTATTCCAAGGCCCTTACCAGGGCGTTTGCAAGGCGCTTCAAGGAGTTGCAGTCGGCAGGAGACAGAGCCAGAGCAATTTACCCCTACTTTCATCTGCGCAAGGACAGGTTTTGGCACCACAACCTCAAGCCAGGACGGAGCGAGGCCTATGCCAGACTTTCGACTGTTACCACGCGAAGCCAGATTGACGACAATGTCGCCTTCGTTTCCCTGGACCAGGAGCTGTTTGAGTTATTGGGTAACTCCGACGTTCGGCAGCTGCTGCGAGACGCTCTGCGAGACAACCTGACAATCACAGAGGAGGAGCGACGAGCACGGCTGGAGGTAGGTGGCTGGGATTGGCTGGATGGGAGTATTCCAGAGCGCTTACCCATCGTAGCTTCACCGAGGAGAGAGTATGTCGCACGCCACATCAACCATTCTTTGCGGGAAGCGGAGAACAGGAAACTCGGCGAATCCGGCGAGCGATTCGTGCTGCACTTCGAACGATTCTGCCTGACCCGTGCTGGACGTGAGGACTTGGCGAACGAGGTGGAGTGGACAAGCAAAGAAAGGGGGGACGGTCTCGGCTACGATGTCCGTTCGTTCCAGATAGGAGACGACGGTTTGGCGAGAGATCAAGAGCTCTTCATAGAGGTAAAGACCACGAATCAGGGCAGATACCAGCCATTCTACATCAGTGAGAACGAAGTTCAGTTCTCCCGCGAAACCCAGGATCGATATGGCCTCTACCGGGTATATGACTTCTACTCCGAGAGTCCTCGGCTCTACAGGATACATGGGCACGTCGAGAGCCATCTACGCCTGAACCCAGTGCTGTACCGCGCTGACTTTGGTTACACCCCAGAGGGCCTTGGGCAGTAGCAGAGAGCTCAGGGCGCAGGACTTATTCGGATTTCCGAGCGCGAACCTGCCCCCGAAGAGAGAAGCCGCATGTCCTATATCGACTCCCACGTCCACATCTGGACTGACGACTACCAGACCTACCCCTTCGCCGAGGGCATCGATCCAGCCGACGCCGATCTCCCCACCTTCCACGTGGAAGACATCCTCGGCCACGCCCGCCCCACCGGCGTCGACCGCGTCGTGCTGGTGCAGATGAGCTACTACGGCACCGACAATCGCTACATGCTCCAGGCCATGGCCGACGCTCCGGACATCTTCGGCGGCATCGGCATCGTCGACTGGGACGATCCCGCCGTCGAGGAGGAGATGACCCGCCTCGCCGCTCAGCGGGTCTACGGCTTCCGCGTCTATCCGAGGAACGTCCCGCCGGCGAGCTGGTGCGACGGTCCCGGCTTCGACAGGATGTTCGTCGCCGCCGCCCGCCGCCGGCTGGCCATCTGTCCGCTCATCGGCCCCGATGGCCTGCCAGCTCTGGCGCGGCGCTGCGAGCAGTTCGCCGGGGCGCCGGTCATCATCGACCACCTGGGTCTCGTCGGCGCTCGGGGTCCGATCCGGGAAGAGGATGTGGAGGCCCTGTGCGCCATGGCGCGGTTCGAGAGCGTGATGGTGAAGGTCTCCGCCTTCTACGCCCTGGGCGAGAAGAAGCCGCCCTACCACGACTTGGCCGGCCTCATCCAGCGGGTGGTCGACGCCTACGGCCCGCAACGCCTCATGTGGGCCAGCGACGCGCCCTACCAGGTGCTGGGCGAGCACACCTACGCGGCCAGCGTGGCGCTCATGGAGGAGGGCCTGGACTTCCTCTCCGCCGCCGACCGGGCCGAGATCATGACCGGCACGGCGGAGCGGTTCTTCTTCCGTTGAACTGACCCGACGCGCCGGTCGTGCGCGATCGTCGTGAACCTCAACGAGCACATCCGCTACGAGCCGGACCAGCCGTGCCCGGCCCGCGTGTCGCTCGGGGTCGCCCTCCAGGGCGTGGTGATCACCCTGGCGAACACCGTGTTGTTCGTGACCATCACCTTCCGCGCCGGCGGTCAGGGCGACAGCTACGTCGTGTGGGCCGTCTTTGCGGCCCTCGTCATCGCCGGAGCCGTCACCGCCCTGCAGGCGAGCCGTCTCGGACGGCTGGGGGCGGGACACCTGCTGATGACGGGCGCCGGGCCCCACTTCATCGCGGTCTCCGTCCTGGCGCTGGAGGAGGGCGGACTGTCGATGCTGGCGAGCCTGATCGTCGCGTCGTCGCTGATCCCCTTCGCCATGGCCGCGTGGCTGCCGTTGCTGCGGCGCATCATCACCCCGGTCGTCTCCGGCACGGCGCTCATGCTGATCGCGGTGACGGTCATGTCCATCGCCTTCGAGCGGCTCGAGGAGGTGCCCGAGGGGGCGCCGCCGGCCGCGGGGCCGGTTGTGGCCCTGGCGACGTTGGCCGCCACCACGATGCTGGCCATGCGGGCCACGGGCGTCTGGCGGTTCTGGGCGCCGCTCATCGGGATCGCCTCGGGCTGCGCCGCCGCCGCCCTCCTCGGTCTCTACGACGTCCGGCGGGTGATCGAGGCGCCCTGGCTCAACCTGCCGGACGTCGCCCAATGGCCGGGTCTCGACCTGGCCCCGGGTGCCGGGTTCTGGGCGCTGCTGCCGGTCTTCGCGATCGTCAGTCTCGTGGCCGCGGTCAAGACCAGCGGCGATGCCGTGCTCATTCAGCAGGTCTCCCGGACCCGGCCGCGGGCGATCGACTTTCGCCTGGTCCAGGGCGCGCTCAACACCAACGGTCTGGGCATGCTGCTCTCCGGCCTGGCCGGGACGCCGCCCACCATCGTCTACACCCCTTCCTGCGTCTCCCTCATCAACCTCACGGGGGTCGCGGCGCGCAGCGTCGGGTATGTCATGGGGGGCCTGCTGCTCGGGCTGGCCTTCCTGCCCAAGGCGGTGAGCCTTCTGCTGACGATCCCCACGCCGGCCATGGGCGCCTTCCTGCTGATGATCATGGGCCTGCTCTTCGTGGAAGGCATGAGGACGATCTTCCAGGACGGCCTCGATCCGCAGAAGGCGATGGTGGTGGCCGTGGCCATGGCGATCGGCGTGAGCCTGGAGAGCAGGAACATCTTCGCCGACCTGCTGGGCGGGACGTGGGGCGCGTCCCTCGGCAACGGCGTCACCGCCGGCGTCGTGACCGCGATCCTGCTGACCTCGTTCATGGAGCTCACCAGCCCGCGGCGCCGGCGCCTGGAGGCCGGGCTGGACCCTTCGGCCCTGCCCGAGGTGGACGCCTTCCTCCGCGGACTCGCTTCGCGGCTTGGCTGGAACGACGCTTCCGCGGAGCGGCTGCGCGCCGCCGGCGAGGAGGCGCTGACCTGCCTGCTGCAGCTGCAGGGCAGCCATGGGGCGGACAGGGCGCCGCGGCTGATCCTGGTGGCGAGCCCCGGCCGCGGCACGGTGGAGATGGAGTTCCTCGCCGTCTTCGAGGAGGAGAACATCGAGGACCGCATGGCCTACCTGAGCGACCAGGCCGAGGTCCCGGAGGAGAGCGAGATCTCCTTCCGCCTGCTGCGGCACTATGCTTCCTCGGTGCGCCACCGGAAGTATCACGCCCTGGACATCGTCACCGTGCAGGTCGATGGTACGCGCTGATCGCTTTCAACCCGGTTGGACCTTCCAGGAGGAGGAGTCGACATGGCAGGATACGTGGTAGTCAATGACGAGATAACGGACGAGGCCGTCTTCGCCGAGTTCCGCGAGCGGATCGCGGCGACCGTCGAGGCCCACGGCGGCCGCTACCTGGTGCGCGGCGGCGCCACCGAGGTCGCCGACGGAGACTGGACGCCCGGACGCCTGGTGATCCTGGAGTTCGACGACGTCGACCGGGCGCGAGCGTGGCTGAACTCGCCGGAGTACGCCGAGCTGAGGGAAATCCGCAGGAAGTCCGCCAACGCCAGCGTGATCATCGCCGAGGGCGTGTAACTCCCGGTCCCCGGCTTTCCGGAGATGCCCCCGCCCCCGGCGCACAGGATCAGTACGCCCTCACGTCTCCACTTAACGCTGATCGACATGAACGGGGAGATCGGCCGCATCGACGGCAGCCTCGGCCTGTCGCTGCAGCGGCCGGGTCTCGCCTTCGACTTCGGACCGAACGAGCGGACCGTCGTACGTGGCGGTGACGCCATCGATCGGCGTGTTACAACGAGCAAGCTCCAGGCCTGCAGCCGGTTGCTCGGCGTCGCGCCGGAGATCGAGATCGCAATACGAGAGATGATTCCGCGCCACCAGGGACTGGGATCGGGGACCCAGTTGAGGTTGGCCATGCTGGCGGCGCTGAATCATCGATTCGACCTGGGGCTGTCGCCATCCGAGTTGTCAGCCGTGTCGACTCGCGGGGGCACATCAGGCGTGGGGATCAATGCCTTCTTCCAGGGAGGACTGCTCCTCGACGGAGGCCACTCCTTCGACTCGCAAAAGACCTCCTTTGCCCCGTCCCGCCATGCCGCCGGGGTGCGGCAGCCGCCCCTGCTGGCGCGGTACGAATTTCCGGCCGAGTGGGGAATCGTCGTATTCGTACCCGAGCATCTCGGGGGTCTGTCGGGCCAGGAAGAGCTCGACTTCATGGTGGCCAGCACCCCCCTGCCGATCGAGGAGGTCCGGGCGGTATCGCACACGATCCTGATGGGCATTCTCCCCGCCGTCCTGGAGATGGACCTCGAAGCATTCGGCTCGTCGGTGGACGCCCTGCAGCAGACCGGCTGGAAGAGATGTCACTGGAGCCGTCCCGACGTGGCGCCCCTCCACGCGGTGCGGTCCGCCTTCAACGACACCCAGGCAATCGTCGGATGCGGTCTCTCATCGACGGGGGCTGCGGTCTTCGGGTTCTTCGATGCCGCGGAATCCCCGGACGGTGAAGTAGAGGCTGCGCTGACCCGTGCCCTGCGGGAGCATGGTGCCGTTCCCGGCCATCTCGTATGCACGCGCGCCGACAACACCGGCATGAAGATCGATAGGAGGATCCCGGCCCGATCGTCCTGGTAGCCGCCGGCCGGGCCGGGATCATGACCGGCACCTCCCCTCCCTGCGACGCGATCTGTCGCACCTCTTGGTTACGTTCATCTCCAGACGGAGATGTCCCGAACCCATCACCAGGAGGATGCCCATGCTCAACGCCTGCGAACGTCAGCTTCTGTTCTTCTACCTCTCCAACGCCGCCTCGCGCCTGCGCCACGCCAGTCCGGGCGCGAAGAGTCTCGCCGAGTGGGTCGGCGAGAACGGGGAGCTTCTCGAGCTCGAGGAGGACGGGGAGGAGCAGGAGGACGACCTGCTGTCGTGCGAGACGAAGCTGTCCGCCCCGGAATGGCGGCGCCTGAGGGAGGCCCTCGAGGCGAAGCACTCGGCCTGCGAGGGTGCCCCGCCCGACCGAACGGGGCAGCGGCTGCGGTTTCTCGGACGGGAGATGGACCTGACGCCGCAGGACGTGGCCCTCCTCGAGCTGCTGTTACGCTACCGCGCCCAGCCGGCCCTGGAGTCCCTGATCGATGCCGTCGGCGATGGCGAGGGTTTCCGCCGCCACAGGCCGGCGCTCAACGTCTCGAACCCCTACCTGGCCGGCCTCCTGGGCCTGTCCTCGGGCGCCTTCCAGTCCCGTCTGGCGGCGGACGCGCCGCTGATGAAGGCGGGGCTCGTCTCCGTCGACTACGATGGCGAGCTGGAGCCGGTCCGGAGGCTGCACCGGCTGCTCCACCTGCCCGACGAGAACGGCCTCGATGTGCGCGGGCTGCTGCTCGACGCGGCGGCCCCGGGAGAGCTGGAGTGGTCGGACTTCGATCACGTGGCCGAGGACCGGGACCACATCGAGGAGGTGGTCGCGGGGGCCCTGCGCTCCGGCGCCCGCGGGGTGAACGTCCTGGTCTACGGACCGCCGGGCACGGGCAAGACCGAGTTCTGCAAGACCCTGGCCGCCCGCCTCGGGGCCGACCTCTACGGCGTCGGGGAGGCCGACGACGAGGGGGACGAACCCGCCCGGCAGGAGCGGCTCCAGGAGCTGCGCTTCGCCCAGCGCCTGCTGGCCGGGGGGAGCGGGTCGATGCTGCTCTTCGACGAGATGGAGGACCTGCTCTCGGACCCGGGGGACCGCTGGATGCCCTTCGCGCCTTTCGGCTCTTCCAGGCTCCGGGCGCGCGGCTCCAAGGTCTACATGAACCGCCTCCTGGAACGCACGCCCGTGCCCACCCTGTGGACCTCCAACTCCGCGCGCGAGACCTGTTCCACCGTCCTGCGCCGCATGACCTTCGCCCTGGAGCTGCGGCCGCCGCCGTGCCGCACCCGGGCGCGGATCTGGGGGCGGGAGCTGGAGCGCCACGGCATCGAAGCCAGCGAGGAGGACGCGGGCTCCCTGGCCCGCGAGTTCGACGTGGCGCCGGGACTGGCTGCCGGCGCCGTGGCCGCGGCGAGTCTCTGCGGGGGCGACCTGACCGCCGTGCGCCGCGGTGTGCGCAGCCTGTCCCGGGTGATCTCGGGGGAGAAGCCGCCGGCGGACCCGGGGGCGCCCGACAGGTTCGACCCGGGGCTGATCCGGGCCGACGTAGACCCGGTGCGGCTCGCCGAGCGCCTCGAAGGGACCGGGAAGAGGCGCTTCTCCCTGTGCCTGCAGGGGCCGCCCGGCACCGGCAAGAGCGCCTTCGTCCGCTACCTCGCCGAACGCCTGGGCCTGCAGGTGATCCAGAAGCGGGCCTCCGACCTGATGTCCATGTGGGTGGGACAGACCGAGCAGCAGATCGCCGCCGCCTTCGCCGAGGCCCGCGCCGAGGAGTCGATCCTGGTCTTCGACGAGGCCGACTCGCTGCTGGCCGACCGCCGCGGCGCCGTGCGCTCGTGGGAGGTGAGCCAGGTCAACGAGATGCTGACCTGGATGGAGAGTCACCCCCTGCCCTTCGCGTGCACGACCAACTTCGGCGAGCACCTCGACTCCGCCACCCTGCGGCGCTTCACCTTCAAGATCGCCCTCGACTACCTCACGCCGGTCCAGTCGGGAGCCGCGTTCCGCGCCTTCTTCGGGATCGAGGCTCCAAAGGAGATCGAGGAGCTCACCACCTTGACCCCGGGCGACTTCGCGGTGGTTCGCAGCAAGGCCGAGATCCTCGGCCACCTGCAGGATCCGGCGGCCCTCGCCGGGTTGCTGGGCGCCGAGTGCGAGGCCAAGCCCGGGCACCGCGGCCGGATCGGATTTGCGGGCATGGCCGGGACTCGGGAAGTGTGACCGCGCTGGAGGCGGGAGTTACCTTCGTTCCAGGAGCTCCCTGGTCGTCCCAACAAGCACTTTCGCGGAGGCCCTCATGCGCCCCTGGCCCCTCGTACTCGCGGTCATCGCCGGCCTGACCGCCTGCGCCGAACCGCACCCGTCGCCCACGGCCCCGCCCCCGGACTCACAAGAGTACCGCCGTCTGGCCGCCTGGTTCTCCGAGCGCGGCGTGGTCCTCCCATCGGAGCTCCCCGCCCGCGAGCCCGCCGCCAGGGCCGCCGGCGTCCACCAGGACGAAGAAGAGAGGGTGCGCCACCTGGGCGACGCCGACGGCAACGGCGTCCTCAGCTTCTGGGACATGTGGGCCCTCTGGCACTACCTGACGGGGTTCACCTACCTGGCCTCGTACTACGACTTCGACCTGCTGGACATCGATCGCGACGGTGACAACGACTGGGACGACCTCAAGTACTACGGCGAGTTTCTCTTCGGCGGCACGGGGGAGAATCCATGGGGCATCGGGCTGCCCGTCACGCCGTTGATCCGGGCTTCCCTGTCACCGGACCCGGGGCAGACGCGGTTCACGTCGGAGGGCACCCTCTGGCACTCGTTCACCCTGCAGGTGCAGACCCGCGCGGGCGATTCGTCGGATGCGACGGTCCGGGTGATCGTCAACCCCGGCGAGCAATCCGATCTGGCCATCGAGGTCTCCACCGCCTCCTCGGCGCCGTCCCGGAGCTTCTGCGCCGCCGAGCGCGACGACCGGACGAGGAGCCTCGGCCACGGAGAGACGGTCTACCTCTCGGGCTGCCTGGCGGGAGAGTCGAGCGTTCTCATCGAGACCGAGGACGGGGACAGTCTGACCTCCTACTCGATCACCGTGGTCGATGCGGCGCAGGCCGATGACTCCTTCGACATCGAGCTTGTCTTCGTGGCGGACTTCAGTCCCGGCCACCGGGCCCTGATCGAGGAGGCCGCCGAGGTGTGGGAGACGGTCATCTCCCAGGGTGTCCCCGACATCAACTTCGGGGCCTACCCCTTCGACAGCAGGGATCACGACTGGTTCGAGCCCAACTACGGCTGGTTGGGAGACATCGTCATCCAGGAAGGGGTCGTCGATGACGTGCGCCTCTATGTCGGGCGCCACCCGGACGACGCGCCGTTCCTGGCCACCGGCGGGCCCTTCTGGGTCCGCAGGAACTACCTCCCCGTACTGGGGATCATCCGGTTCCACAAGGACTCCTTCATCTACCACCTGAAGGACCTCGCCGTGCACGAGATCGCCCACGCCCTCGGCTTCCATTCCTCCATATGGGTCGGTCTCGGTCTCGTGGAAGTCGGCGATGGTGATCCCCACTTCAAGGGGCAGGGGGCGCGCAGCGCCTTCGACGTCGAAGGCGGATGGAAGTACGAGGGCCTGAAGGTGCCCCTCGCCGCCGACTACACCCATTGGCGGGAGTCGATCTTCGGAGACGAGGTGATGACCCCCTACAAGGACTGGGACAACACCCTCTTCAGCGCCACCACCCTGCACGCCATGGGCGACGTCGGATACTGGGTGGACCCCAGCCAGTCGGACGCCTACACCTTGCCGGGGCTGTCCAAGTTGGCAGCCGTCGGGAGTCCGCGCGTCTTGTGTGGTGTGAAGGGCTTCGGCCCCGTGGGGGTTGCGCCCTACTAGGCGGGACGCTCCCCGCTCAGTCCACCTCGGGCGGCTGCCGGCTCGGCTCCTCGCCGTTGAAGGCGACGCTCAGGAGGATGGTGGAGTAGGGCGGCTTGGGGGGGGCGCCCGAGGGATGAGGCATGTCGGGGGCGCCCCCGGACCGGCGCCACTTCGTGGGGTACAGGACCCCCTGCACCTCCTCGTACTCCTCGAAGCGGGTCGTCCACGCCGGGCTCGGCTTTTTCTGATTGCCCCACTGGTTTTCGAACCACTCCGCTTCTCTCTCCGACAGCTCTTCGTCCACGGCGGCGAGCAGGGCGTCGTCCGCATCGAAGTGGGCCGCGAAGATGCGGCCGAACTTGCGATCATCGACACGGACGGAGTGCACGGGGCGGCCATCGAAGGTGCCCCGGCCAAGGTATCGCAGATGGATCCCCTCGCCGAGAAACCGCTCGACGAAGTTCCACCGCTCGCCCTCGGAGCGATCGCGAAAGGAGCGAGTCCATGGAGGGGTGTGCAGCATCCAGCGTGCCTCGAAGAAGCGCGAGAAGGCCCCGAGCTCGTGGTACGGGACCATCGAGGAATAGCTGGAGAAGACCTCCTCCCGCACGAAGGGCGCGCGCTCCCAGGGTTGGCCGCTGCCGGGGTCGAATCGCCAGACGGCAACGGGATGGACATATGCGGGCACCCTGTGGACATAGGGGGGTTGTCTGCCGACCGGGGGCAGATAGCGGCTCGTGGCCCGCACCCACACGACGGCGGACATGGAGCGGAGGGCCTTGAGTCGGTCCACCCCGCCCATGGCTTCAAGGCACGCCAGGACGATCTGGCGGGCCCTTCGGGCGGGGGCGCTGTCCTCATCGGTCGTGTCGGCGTCCGGCAGCCACAGCCGCGCATAGGCATCCCGCTCCTCCATGGGAAAGGAGGGCCCGAGGTCCTGGGCCTGGACTTCGACCGAATCCTCTGCCGGTACCTGGCTCACGAAAGGGAGACGCCGCCCACCCACCTCGATCGGTCCCGCCAAGGTGTCCCCCGGTGCCCGGCGCGGCGCGACACTGTCGGAGACGGCGGAGGTGACAGCATCCACGGTGCGGGACAGATCCGGCAATCGGCCCGCCACTCTCTCCATGGCCGGGGACTCGGCGTCCGGCCTGCGACCCGTGAGGCGATGTGCGGACGGGGCTTGAGGAGGGCGGTAGAACGGGAGGTGGCCGGGGGAGGGGGAGGGGGCGAGCAGGTGCGAGACGGCCATGAGCAGCAGGTGCAGGAACGCCGACAGGAGAAGGGAGAGACCAAGTCGGAGCCTGCCCGGATCTCGATGCCGCATGGAGTACCTCACCGATCGCCGGGGGACGCGGAGAGGCTGTCGTACTTCGCGGAGAGGGTCTTGTAGGCGGAGGTGACGGTCTCTTCCAGCAAGTCCCTGAACTCGATCTGCTCACCGCCAAAATAACGCGCCCTCCTCGCGGCGATCACCTCCGAGTGAAGCCGGTCTCCCGTCTCCACCTCTCGCAACACGAAGCGCGTCGACAGGATGACCTGCACCCCGACCCTGACGGCCCTCCGCTCCTCGAGGTTCTGCTCGTGGAGGCGCCGCACCTTGAGATCGAGGAAGGTGAGGGAGACCTCGTACAGGCCGCGCCAATCCGACTTCCGCAGGATTCCCCGGGCGATCCTTGCGCGAAGTCCCTCCAGGACCTGGACGTGCAGGTCCTCCAGTCTCTCCTCGAGCCCCCCGGCCTGTTCGTCGCCGAAGGCCGTCTCCAGGATATCCGGCCGGAAAATCTCCAGCCGCTGCACCGAGGCCTCGCAGTTCCGGGAGGGGCAGTAGGCGTTGACGGCCCACACCACGAGGCCCTGGGACAGGGAGTCCCGGACCGTGACTCCCAGGCTGTCGACCTTGGAGATGTCCGCGGTGGCGGCCAGGGGCTGCGCATACTGCACGACGATGGCTATGGCCATGGGCAAGACCATGGGAGAGAGACCGCCCTGAGGGCGATGTCCCCGACGAGCCGCAGGTCGTGGCGGGGATGCCCAGGCAGCGTGTAAGGCATTACTTGACAAACGCGCGCCTCCCGTCATCTTGGTCTCGGTCGGAAGCATACGGCGCAAGGCGTTCAGGAACTACCGGGCCGCGAACGTGGACATGAAGGACTATCACTGATGATCGAGAGACACCCATCCATTGACCCGGTGCATCCGGGGGAGATCCTGCGCGAGGACATTCTCCCAGCGTTGTCCATCAGCAAGACCGCTGTAGCCAATGCCCTCGGGATATCCCGGCAAACGCTCTACGACATCCTCAACGAGAAGCAGCCGGTCACCGCCGAGATGGCGGTTCGCTTCGGCAAGCTCTTCGGTAACGGGGCCGGCTTCTGGGTGAACCTGCAGCGAATCCACGATCTGGCGGTCGCGGAGCGCACCGTGGACGTCTCCGGGATACCAACCCTCGCAGTGCAGGCGGGTTAGCGGGGGTAGCAGGAAAGCCCATGCCTGCAGAGAAGCTGGCCCCTGTCCATCCGGGAGAGGTCTTGCTGGAGGAGTTCCTCAAGCCGATGGACCTCAGCCAGAACCGCCTGGCCCTCGCAATAGGAGTGCCGCCCCGGCGCATCAGCGAGATCGTCCTGGGCAAGCGAGGCATCTCCGCGGATACGGCCCTGCGTCTGGCCCGCTACTTCGGCATGTCGTCGCAGTTCTGGATGGGTCTTCAGATGGACTATGAACTGGATGCAGCGGAAGACGAACTGGCTGACCGTCTGGACCGGGAGGTGCGGCCCCACGTGGAGGCCGGAGGGGTCAGCTAGCCGCCCGGGCGATGTCCACCACCAACTGCACGTCGCGGTGCTCCTGGGCCAGCGGCGCGTCCTCGTACCCCCCCCGGGTAGACGCTCTCCCTCGAAGTTCCCCGATGCTAACCGGTCGGCACCGGTTGACCGTACCGAGAGAAGAAAGTATATTCGGCCGTTAAAAAATGCCATAAAGAAGCAAATTTTACGGTTAGAGTATAGCAGCCATCGCCCACCCACAGCCAATACCGCGCGGGAGACGCCGGCTCGTATCGGTCATACAGGGCTCAGGCGATGTCATTCGAGCCGCCGACGTGGAGACCATCCTGTCGGTCGATCGGACGCAAGCCTCCCAACTCCTCTCCCGCTGGACCCGGCAGGGCTGGCTGCGCCGGGTGGCCCACGGTGCCTACGTCTCCGCCCCGGTGGATCTGCTCGACAGCCCGCAGGTTCTGGACGACCCGTGGGTGCTGGTCCCAGCCCTCTACGGACCGGCTTACGTGGGCGGTCGCACAGCAGCCGGGCACTGGGACCTGACCGAACAGCTGTTCCGCGACATCGTTGTCTTGACCGCCCGGCCCGTGCGCGACAAGCACCAGGTGCGTCATGGTGCTCACTTCACTCTACATAACATCCGCGAGCAAACAATCTTCGGCACCAGGCCGGTCTGGCGTGGGCAGTCGAGAGTCCTCGTCTCCGACGTTCACCGAACCATGGTCGACATGTTCGACGATCCCGCCCGCGGCGGTGGGATTCAGCATGTTGCCGATTGCCTGCAGGCATACCTGAAACACGAGGACCGCAATGACGACACCCTGATCGACTATGCCGAGACTCTCGGCAATGGTGCCGTCTTCAAGCGGCTCGGGTTCCTGCTCGAGGGGCATGCGGAGGCCGACGGTGTTCGCGAGAATTGCCGCACGCGACTGACGCAGGGCAATGCCCGGCTCGATCCCGCCCTGAACTGTACGCGGCTGGTCTCACGGTGGCGTCTGTGGGTGCCGCCGAACTGGGTGCCGGAGCGGCGCCCATGATCGACAAGCGGGAGATCATCGAAGCCGCAGCCGCGCTTGGCCTGAATCCCCACGTGATCGAGAAGGATTACGTGATCGGTTGGGTTCTCTGGGGCATCCATGGCCATGACGCGCTTGCGGAGAGTTGGATCTTCAAGGGCGGGACCTGCCTGAAGAAGTGCTTCTTCGAGACCTACCGGTTCTCGGAAGACCTTGACTTTACAATCATCGATCCCGCCCAGATCGAGACGGGGTTTCTGCAGCAGGTGTTCGCAGAGATCGGGGTGCGCATCTACGAGGAGACAGGTATCGAGTTGCCACCGGCCTACCAGCAGTTCGAGATCTACGAGAACCCTCGGGGCTCGCTCTCCTGCCAGGGACGGATCGGCTACCAGGGCCCGGTCTCGCCCCGCGGTAGAAACATGCCTCGCATCAAGTTTGACCTGACCGCCGATGAACGCGTCGTGCTTCCAGCGGTTCTCTCGCCAGTGTTCCATCCCTATAGCGATGCTCCTGACGACGGCATTGTCGTCCACTCCTACGCCTATGAAGAGGCGTTTGGCGAGAAGATCCGGGCGCTCGCCGAACGGGCGCGTCCCCGCGATCTGTATGATGTGGTAAACCTGTTTCGCGACGACAGTGCGCGGCCTGCCGCCGCGGTCTTGCGGGAGGTGTTGCGCCAGAAGTGTGAATTCAGAGGCATCGACCTTCCGGTCCTGGCTGATATGGAACCGCACAGATCCGACCTTGAGGGTGGCTGGCAGGCGATGCTGGCGCACCAGTTGCCGGCCTTGCCTCCCGTCGAGACGTTCCTGGATGCCTTGCCAGCGTTCTTCACCTGGCTTGGGGGCGGCTCCCCGCCACCGGTTTCCCCGGCCTATCCCGGCGTCCCCGGTGAAGAGCTGATCCGGGAACGTGCTCTGCGTCTCCCCGGTCCCGGCCCCGTACGGTCATACCTGGAGGTCATTCGATTCGCGGCGGCAAACCGGCTATGCGTCGAACTCGACTATCGTGGCTCGACGCGGCGGATCGAGCCGTACTCTCTGCGCCGGACCCTTGACGGCAATCTCGTCCTGCACGCTCACAATGTGGATCGGGACGAGCACCGCAGTTACCGCGTCGATCGGATTCAGGATGCGCGGGTCACCAGCCAGACCTTTGCCCCACGCTGGGCGGTCGAACTGACGCCCAAGGGTTCCGTCGCCATCGAGCCGACTACCCCGAGGGGCTGGCTGCAAGAACCTGACCGTCCGCGGCGTCCCCGCAGGCGCCGCAGCATCAGAGCTTCCGGGGGACCGACCTACGTGTACCGATGCAGCTATTGCAGGAAGCGGTTCTACCGCAAGAAGCGGACGAGGACCCTCAATCCTCACAAGGACAAGAGCGGCCATCCGTGTTCCGGCCGTTACGCCGAGTGGGTCGATACGAGGTACTGAGGGCGAACGGACGAGTCAGCCACCTGCCCGGGCGATGTCCACCACCAACTGCACGTCGTGGCGGGCCTCCGCCAGCGGTGTGCGGCAGGCCTCCCCCTCGGTCACGCAGGCGTGGAAGTGGCGCAGCTCGGCGATGAAGGGGCTCTCCCAGTCGACAGCGGGTCGGCGGTCGAAGGGCTCGCCTTCCTCCGAGACCCCGCGGATCACCACCTCGCTCAGCTGCCCCCGCGAGAACCCCGTCGGGTAGGAGAGGATCACGCCGCGTTCCGGACCGTAGACCTCCAGGGTCTCGCGGAAGTGGCGGATGCGCTCCAGCTCCACCCAGGTGGCGGCGCAGCGCAGGCCGCCGTCCCACCCGAGGATCGTGCTGATCCCCAGTCCGCCGCTCCAGATCTCCGTGGCCGACACGCGCTCGGGCGGCCCGAAGAGGTGGCGCAGTCCGTAGAGGTCGTGGATCATGCTGCCGGCGAGGTGGAAGAAGGCGGAGCGAACGTGGCCGGGGACGTCGCCGAGGGCGCGGTCGGCATCGGCGTTGCGGCGGGCGACCGCCTCCCGGCGGGTCGAGTCGGGCAGGTCGTCGGCGCCCCGAAGCCGGAAGTGGGCCAGGTGATGGCGGTTGTCGGTGTGCAGGTGGTTGACCTGGGCGAAGCGCAGCTCCGTCCCCATGGCCCCGATCTCTCCCTCCAGCAGGCGGAAGGCAGGATCGTAGAGCTTCATGTACGCGGCCTGCGCTACGACCCCGGCGTCGGCGGCGGCCTGTGCCATGCGGTCCACGTCCTCGGGGACGAAGGCCACCGGCTTCTCGATGAGCAGGTGGCGGCCGGACTCGAGGACGGCGAGGGCGGCGCTCACCTTGGGGTCGGACTGGCACAGCAGGACGGCGTCGAGATCGGCGGCCAGCAGGTCGCGCAGATCCGTGAACCAGGCGGGGACGCGGTACTCCTCGGCGGCGGAGCGGGCCAGCGTCTCGGACAGGTCGCAGAGGCCGGCGATCTCGAACTCCTCGCGCAGGAAGGCGAGGTTGGGCAGGTGCTGCACCTGGGCCACGGCGCCGCAGCCGACGACGCCGATCCGCAGCCGGCGAGACTCGCTCATCCCGTCTTCCCCGCCCGCGGCGCGAGCCGGTTCCACTGCTCGGCGGCTTCGTGGAGCTTTTCCATCACGCCCCGCAGGCCGAGCCACATCGCCTCGCGGTGGCGGCCGGCGGCCTCCTCGTCGCCGGCGGCGAGGGCCTCCCGCAGGCGGGCGCCGGCCTCGCGCTGCTCCCCGGCGGCGGTGGCAGCCGCCGAAGCCAGCTCCTCCGACAGGTCGAGAAAGCCCGCCAGCAGCTCCACCGCCGGGGCCGGGTCCTCCTCCACGTCGTAGGCGGACGACGGCTGAAAGCGGACGGGCAGTCGGCCCCCGTCCTCGGTGCGCCCCGTGTGCGTGGGCTGCACGTGGGGCGTGACCGAGAGATACATGGTCATCGGCTCGCCGCCGATCACGCTGACCCGGTGAGGTTCGTGGGCCAGGGCGAAGCAGGCCTGCCCGGGCCCGAGGTCGGCCACCTCTCCCGAGATCTCGAACCGAGCCCGCCCCTGCAGGATGAGGAAGATCTCGTGGCCCAGGTCGTGGCTGTGCAGGTCCGCCTGCTGCCCCGGCTCCATGCGCAGGAACCGCGAGCGCATCTGCGAGGAGACGAAGATGTTCCGCACGTCGCGGCGGTAGTCGAAGACTTCTATGGTCATCCTTCTCTTCGTGAGGACCCTATTGGCCACTCACGTCCCTGGTGAGTGCTTCGTTCGCGCGGCCAATCTGAGGAATCTAATGTGCGTCCTTGTCACCCGGTCGAGAAATTCGTCCACGTTCATTCCCTGGAACTTGGCCGTATCAACAGATCCGAGTGTGGATTCGTTGCCCCTTCTCATACGGACATCTCCCGCGCAAAGTCCCTCCATCTGAAGAGCCTCGCCGAAGAGACCCCGGAACTTCTGCACCAAGTCGTCGCCTTCGTCAACGCTCATGTTTGCGCTTGACAGATAGATCATCAGTCGCAGAGGCTTCCAGGAATCCAGCCTCCAGAAGAGGTGCTGCGCGAACCAATACTGGGTAAACGAGCCTCCTCCCCGATTCTGACTCCTGCCCAAGCCGTCTCGGAGCCAATCATCATCTTGGACATTGGTCAGTTCCTTGGGGATTGAGCGTTTCCACTTCCGGGCGGTCTCATTCAGTCTAGCACGGAGCTTCAGCATGAATTCCCACTGCACATAGTCCTGGTCAAGGTCCCATTTGCGCTGGGCCCTGCTCCGGCTCCTTATCAAATTGCCAAGGTTCTCCGAGTACTGGCGCAGAATCTCGTTCTCACGAGTCGCCGGCTGACGAGCCAGGAAACGCTTTATCTCTGCTGCTTCAAGTACGCAATAGCCCTTCTCTTCAACGTCCTCACGTTCATTGCTGAACACATACCCGGTCTTGAAGTAGACCGGCTTGATGAGGTCTTCGCTTTGGTCATCGGTGCGGACGGACTCCAGGTACCTCTCCAGCTGGTCATCATGATCTCTCGTACCCGTCTTGTCTTCGATGACAAAAGTCACCATCTGACCGTCCACTTGAGCCTGAAAGGACACATCGATTTTACTGTTCTGACGATCGGGCTCTTTCACGTCCTCCACATCACAGGGACCATCGTGGGACGTGGGTTTGCCGTCGCTCCCCAACACAGGGACGCTCTTGCCGCTCGAAGCACCTGCCCGAAAAAGCATGCGAACGAGTGCCAACCCACACTTCTGAAGGTCGCCAGTTGCTTGGCTGGCACAAGCAACGAGCCAGCAGATGAAGGCGTCCTGCGAGATCTCCTTGGTAGCATAGCGAAAGATGTTCGGGGTAGTCATCGCGACCTCCTCTTGGACTCAGTATTTGCCGATTGCGTCAAAGTCGATTTCGATCGTCGAGTCCTCGATCTCGGCGGCAGCCGAGACACGGATGAAGCCCATCTCCGCCAACCGGACCAGCTCCCGCCAGAGCGTGCGGCGCTTGACATCCTTGTAGACGGCCTGGACGTAGGGCGCCTGGACCAGTTCGGAGAGTCCGATCTTCCTGGACGGCGCGTCGGAGAATGGATCGACAGGCTCCGTTTCCTTCAGAAGAAAGTCGAGCAGACCGTACTCCCGGTTGTTGAGGACGCGGCGGCGCTTCCCGGATCGTTGCCCCGCGGCCCTGACCAGGGTGTCCCTGTAGACCAGGCGGTTCAGCTTGGCCTTGATGAAATCGTTGATCCCTCGCAACTCGGTCGCGAAGCCCTTGATGCCGAAGGCCAAGAAAGCGGTCAGGTCGAAGGGCTGAGCTCGCCGGCTCTGCTGAAGGAGCCGCTTGTACTCGTCTGCGTTGCGGTAGAAGAAGTTCGACAGTCCGTAGAACCCCAGCACGTTGTACCCCCCTTGGAAGAGGATGCCGGCCTCGACCAGCCTGGAGACTCTGCCGTTGCCGTCGCCGAAGGGATGGATGGTCACCAGGAAGAAGTGGGCCAGCAGGGCCCGGACCACGGGGTGTTGATCCAGGCAGCGCTTCGAGTTCACGAACTCCACGAACTCGTCCATGAGCCTGGGCAGATCCTCGGGAGGGGATCCTCGATGCACGCCGCCCAACTCCGGAGTCCCGACGACGACCCGGTGCGTCCTCAGCCGCCCCGGGACGTTGTCCTTCTCATCGGATCCCTCCGTGAGACGTTGGTGCAGGTAGAGGATGTCCGAGAGCTGGAGAGGTGCGCTGCCGGGCGCGAGCCTTTCCCTGACCCACGCCTGCGCCAACCCCGCGTTGCGCACCTGGCGCTGCTCCATGGACTGGTTCACGGGCGGCTCCGAGGACTCCTCCAGATGCTCCATCTGCAGGCGCACCTCGGCTTCGGTCAGAGGATTCCCCTCGAGGGCGGTCGTTCCGTGGACCGCGCGCACACGGTTCAACTGGTCCAATTGTTCCCTCCAGGGCGGAGGCAGGACCAGGTTGAGCGCCGCCTGTCTGTAGGCCTCGATCTCGATCAGATCGGAGGGCAGGCTCTGGAGCTGGATGGAGTATTCAAACCGGAACCGTCTCCAGTCCATTTTGTGGCGCCCTTTCTGACACCTTTTTTGACAGGGGTTTTATCTATGGCAACTCATTGATAATAGTTCAATTACGGTACTATAGCAACTAATATATGACACCTTGTTTGGCACGCTGTTTGGCAGGCTTTCCGACCGCACTTCCGCCACCGCTCAATCCAGGTAGTCCATCTCCGGCCGCAGGTCCCACCGGCACACGTCCGGCGGCTGCACCCGCCTCCCCCACTCGGCCAGGACCCGCCCCTCCTCTCGCCGCCGGGCCATCTGGTCCCGCACCCAGGCCGGGTCCCAGCCGTCCAGCACCAGGCGTTCCAGGTCGGCCCGCACCCCGGCGCAGGCCGGGTCCGCGGCGCGGTCGCGGGTCTCGCGGGGGTCCTCCTCCAGGTGGAAGAGCTGGCAGGGCTGGCCGTCGTAGTAGTTCAGCTTCCACGGGCCGCGGCGGACCATCCGCTGGACCACCTCCCCCGCAACGGGTCCGGCGGCCCCCGCCTTGTCCAGGCAGAACTCGCTGAAGGCGACGTCCTCCCACCCGGCCGTCCCCGGCTCCCGCAGCAGCGGCAGCAGGCTGCGGCCCCGGGAGTGGGGCAGGGGCGGGCACTCCAGGGCGTCGAGCATTGTGGCGTTGAGGTCGAGGCTGCTGGTCACCCGGCCGCAGCGCTCGCCCTCGGGCAGCCGCCCGGGCCACGACAGGACCGCCGGCACCCGCACCGAGTCCTCGTAGAAGGTCTGCTTCCACCACAGGCCGTGCTCGCCGACCTGCTCGCCGTGGTCGGAGGTGTAGAGGA
>JAPOZM010000092.1 GCA_026706075.1 Gemmatimonadaceae bacterium | reverse complement strand
GTGCTGGTTCTGGGCCACCCACGCCGGGGCGGAGCTGGATCTGCTCGTCCATCGGGGCGGCCGGCGGCTCGGCTTCGAGGTGAAGCTCACCTCGGCCCCGCGCACGACCCGGAGCATGCACATCGCCCGCCAGGACCTGCGACTGGACCGGCTGGACGTGATCCACGCGGGAACCCGCACCTTCGACATGGCCGAGGGAATCCGGGCGCTGGCGCTGGGGGACCTGGTGGGGGTGCTGGGAGGGTAAAGGATCTGCCGGGTGCGGACCCTGACAGGCCATGGCCCATCAGGAACCCGGCACACGGCAGAGTTTCAACAGGAATGCCCAGGAGGGAGTACGCGGAATGCCACGCATCCATGGCAGCATCGAGCAGCGGCGCCGAGCGGCTGGCCTGACCTCCCTGCCGTTGGCCGGCAGACTCCCATGCGCGCTGGTCCTGACTCTCCTGCTCGCGAAGGGTGGACCGGTCGAAGGGACGCCGGAAAGCAGGGCCTCGGTGCTGTTCCTGCTGATCTCTCCCTCCGCGCGCGTAAACGGGATGGGTCAGGCGGGGGTCGCCCTGCCCGACGAGCCGGCGGGCTACTACAATCCCGGGGCGGCGGCCCTGTCCTCGCCGGCGCGCACGGTTCAGAGCCGCCTCTACCTGAGCGAGATGCCGTGGCTGCCAGGGTTCGCCGACGACATGACCTACGCCTACCACGCCGTGCAGGCTGCGGGCGCACGTCCGGTCCCCGCCCCGTCCTGGTGGGGTCCGACCAGCCTTGCAGCCGCGCTGTACGGATCCCGTACGAAGATGGATCTCGGACAACTGACAATCCTCGATGCGGGCAATGCGGGAGAACCCTCCGACGCCGTGGACACCTCCAACAACCTCGGCGTCAGCCTGGCCCTGAGATCCTTCGTGCAGGTCGGGGTCGGTGCGACCTCCAAGTGGGTCTCGTCCGATCGCGGCGGGAGCAAGGGGTCAGCCAGGGCCCACGACGTCGGTCTCATGGTCGTAGCCCCGCTGACCGCTATCCTGGAACGACTCACCGGGGTCGAGTTGGCCCTGAGTCCGAGTCTTCTCCCCCGGCTCGAGGTCGGGTACGGCATCGCCTGGCACAATCGTGGCCCAAGGTTCGCCTATACCCCCAGCGTAACGGGGGACGATCCTCTTCCGGCGAACAGACGGAACGGATGGTCGGGCCGCCTCGGCATGGACTGGCGCTCCGGTTCCCTCCGGCTCGCCGTCGTGGAGGCGACGCTCTCCAGGGAGACATACCGTCCCCAGATAGAGGGTGTCCAGGCGACGAGCCTTTCCGACGACGACAAGAGAGGGTTCGAGGTCTCGATCCTCGAGACGATCTGCTTCCGCCGAGGAAAGAGCGACGACTTCGACGGCGAGGTCCGCTTCGAGACGTCGGGAGAGACCATCCGGTCCGACGGCTTCTTCAGGTACATGGCGCACCACCTGGAGAGCCAGCCGCCCGGTTCCTCGAGGGACGCGCTCCTGTTCCTCGCCAGGCATCTGTCGATCAGCTGGTCACGGTTCGTCTACCACCCCAAGTGGCCGGCGAGGGGGCACGCCTACCTGGGGCTGTCCTTCTGACATGCTCCTGACCAGCGGCTTCCCCGATGGCCCGCACATCCATCACCTCCCCGGCGTCGACCTCGGCGACCGCCGCCGGCGGCATGGCAGCGGCCACATCGACCGGTCGGCGCCGGTGCAGGCGGGCGAGCGCCTCGACCTGAACCTGTGGTTCGAGCTCGGCAAGACCGTGGTCCCGGCGGGGGGACACCTGCGCGTCGTCTGGCTGTGGCCCTTCGACTGGGCCACGCCGCAGGCGGACGATCCCGGGGCGCCGGACCACGTGGAGGGGTCCTGCTCGAAGCCGGGAGTGGAGCTGCGGGTGACCTGCGAGTTTCGGGGCGACCTCGTGCCCTGGAACCACCAGATCGACGTGGAGGTCGTCTCCGGCGAACTGAGCCGCGGCGACCGGGTGGAACTGGTCTGCCGGGAGTGGCGGGCCCCGACCTTCATCGTCCCGGAGGCCGAGATGCTCTTCCTGATCAACCCCGAGGGCGGCCGGCGATGGATCCAGCTGCCGCCGACTCCGGCATTCCCCATCGTCGCCGGCGCCCCGGCGAGGCTGGTCGCCCTGGCTCCCGCCGACGGGCTGGTCGGCGAAGAGCTGGAGCTGACCGTGCGCGTCGAGGACGAGTGGGGGAACCCCGTGCTCGTGGAGGGCTCGCCGCCCGAGGTCGTGGCGGCGGAGGGGGTGCACGGCGTCTCGGGCGAGCCGGCGGGAGAGATGCCGGCCTACCGCGCCCGCGTGCGGATCGAAAGCCCCGGCATCCACCGCATCGAGGCGGCCCTCCCCGCCTTCGGGCTGAAGGCGGTGGCCAACCCGGTACGCGTCGCCCGCGAGCACCCCGCCCTGCGCGTCTTCTGGGGCGACCTGCACGCCGGCCAGGGCCACATCGGCTGCGGCGTCGGCTCGGTCCGCCACCACTTCGACTGGGCCCGCCACGTGGCCGGACTGCAGCTCTGCTCGCACCAGGGGAACGACCACCACGTCAGCCTGGACCTGTGGGAGCGGACCCGCCGCGAGACGGCCGCCGCCGACGAGGAGGGGCGGTTCGTCGCCTTCCTCGGGTGCGAGTGGAGCGCCAATACGCCGGAGGGCGGAGACCGCAACGTCCTCTACCGCGGCGACGAGCCCCGCCTGCGGCGGTCGGGCCGGTTCTTCACCGAGGACGTTCCCGACCCGGAGCCGGACCTGGAGACGGCGGCCGAGTTCCTCGAGGCGATGCGGGACGAGCCGGTGCTCATCAACATGCACGCCGGCGGTCGGCGCACGAATCTGGACTTCCACGAGCCGGCCATCGAGACCCTGGCCGAGATCCACTCGACCCACGGGACGTCGGACTGGTTCGTCCTCGACGCCCTGAGACGCGGCTACCGCGTGGGGATCACCGGCGGGACCGACGGCGTCACCGGCCGGCCGGGGTGCGACCATCCCGGCAGCCGGCTGATCCGCAACGTCCGCGGCGGGATCACCGCCTTCCTGGCCGCCGACCTCACGCGGGAGGCGCTGTGGGAGGCGATGGCGGCGAGGCGGTGCTACGCCACCGACGGGCCCCGCATCCGGCTGGCGGTCACGGCCGACGGCCATCCCATGGGCAGCGAATACTCCACGGACGGCTGTCCCCTGGTGGCCATCGAGACCGAGGGAACGGCGGGGATCGAGCAGGTCGACCTGCTGTGCGGGACCGAGCCGCTGTGGACGTGGCGGCCGGCGGGTACCGCCGCCAACGGGGCCCTGCGCGTCCTCTGGGGCGGGACCGAGGGACACGGAGGCGCGCCCCAGCAGCGGGCTCCGTGGAAGGGCCGGCTCACCGTCGACGACGGACGCATCGCAGGCGTTGAGCCCGTCGCCCTGGTCACCCCTTTCGACCGGGTCGAGCAGACCGACGCCAGCACGGTCCGCTTCGAAACCGTCACCGCCGGCAACCGCATGGGCATGTGCCTGCAGATCGAAGGAGGGCCGTCGACGTCATGCCGCTTCGAGTCCGGCCATGCCGCCTTCGACTTCACCCTGTCCCGGGTGCGGGAGCGGCAGATGAGAGTGGACGCCGGCGGGGCCAGCCGCCACGCCATCGCAGGTCCGGCGCCGCCGCCGGACCTGCCTCCTAGGGTCGAGCTTTCCTTCCGGGACACGCGCGCCGTCAGCGGCATGTGCCCCTACTGGGTGCGGGTGACCCAGGTCGACCAGCACCGCGCCTGGAGCAGCCCGATCTACGTGGAGCGCACGTGAGTACCTGGGCGGAACCTGTGGCACATGCGAGAGTTCAAAGGGGATGATCTCGAATAGGAGGGACTCGTCATGCAGAGACAAAGGGCCGGCGTGAACCGTCGCGCAGGGGTCGCCAGACTCTCGGTCGCGATGGCCATGGCTCTTCTGGTGGTCAAGGGCGAACTGGTTGAAGCGACTCCCGAGAGCAATGCCGCAGCGCTGTTCCTGCTGATCTCCCCCTCGGTGCGGGTCAACGGGATGGGCCAGGCGGGAGTCGCCCTGCCCGACGAGCCGGCGGGCTACTACAATCCTGGCGCGGCGGCCCTCTCATCGTCGGCGCACACGGTTCAGAGCCGCCTCTACCTCAGCGGGATGCAGTGGCTTCCAGCCTGGGCCGGCATTACCTACGGCCACCAGGACGTGCAGGCCATGGCCGAAGGCGAGCTGCCCGCCCTTTCCTGGAAGGGCCCGGCAAGCCTTGCAGCCGCGGTGTACGGATACCGCACCAGGATGGACTTGGGTCCGCTGGACCGCATCGGTGACGGGGGAGGTGAGGCAGGTGTTCCCGATGTCACCGACGCCTGCAACAGTCTTGGTGTCAGCCTCGCCCTGAGATCCTTCCTGGAGGTGGGCGTCGGTGCGACCTCCAAGTGGATCTCCGTGGAGTTCGGCGGGACCAGGGAGACCGTCAGAGCTCACGACTTCGGTCTCATGGCGGTGGCACCAATGGCCGGTATGCTGCAACGGTTCACAGGACGAGAGATCGCCCTGGGTCAGCACTTCCGGCCGCGGCTCGACATCGGGTACGGCATCGCCTGGCACAATCGCGGCCCTGACATCGTCTATACCGGTGCGCTGCAGCCCGACCCTCTGCCGGCGAACAGACGCCACGGATGGTCGGGCAGCCTTGCCATGGACTGGCAATCCGATGCCTTCCAAATCACGATCGGGAAAGTGACCCTGGCGACGGAGACCTACCGCCCCCAGATAGAGGGCGCCCGGGTCACAAGCCTTGCCGACGACGACAAGAGGGGATTCGAGGTCTCCATCCTCGAGACGATCTCCTTCCGCCGAGGCGAGTACGACGACTTCGATGGGGAGGTCCACTTGAGGACGTCGGGAGAGACCGTGCGGTCCGATGGTCTCTTCAGGTACATGACGCACCACCTGGAGAGGGCGCCCCCCGGCACCTCCCGGGACGCGCTCCTGTTCGTCGCCAGGCACGTGTCGGTCAGCTGGTCCCGGTTCGAGTACGACCCGGACTGGCCGGCGGAGGGCCACTCCTACCTGGGGCTCTCCTTCCGATCACGGCAGCCCGCCGTCAGTCCAGGCTGACCAGCCGCAGGATCCGCCCCGGCCTCTCCACCGCCAGGTAGACGGCCCCGTCGGGTCCGGTCTGCACGTCGCGCACGCGCGACTTCCCCCGGTAGACGATCTCCTCGTGGACTACCTCGCGGCCCTGCAGCCGCAGGCGGTGCAGGCGGTTGAAGCGCAGAGAGGTCACCAGCAGGTCGTGCCGCCACTTGCTGAAGCCGTCGCCCGTGTAGAAGTCGATGCCGCACACGGCGATGGAGGGCACCCAGTACGTCTCCGGCTGTTCCATGCCCTCGGCATGGGTCGCGTCGCTGATGATCGTGCCGTCGTAGTTGATGCCGTAGGTGATCGCCGGCCAGCCGTAGTTGAGGCCGCGGCGGATGTGGTTGAGCTCGTCGCCGCCCTTGGGGCCGTGCTCGGCGGACCACAGCTGGCCGGAGACGGGGTGCAGGGCCAGACCCTGCGGATTGCGGTGCCCGTAGGACCAGATCGACTCGACGGCGCCCTCCTGCCCGGCGAAGGGGTTGTCCGGGGGCACGGAGCCGTCGTCGAGAAGGCGGTGGATCTTGCCGTTGGGCCACTCGACGCTCTGGGCGAGGTCGCGCTGGCCTCGGTCGCCGATGGCGAAGTAGAGGAAGCCGGCGCGGTCGAAGAGGATTCGCGAGCCGAAGTGGTGGGAGTGCCGCGTGTAGAAACGCCGCGGGACACGGTAGAGGATCTCCAGGTCGTCGAGATGGCTCTGTCTCAAGCGGGCCCGGGCGATGACCGTGTGCCCCACGGTCGAACCCTCCGGGCCCGGCAGGGGCTCGGAGTAGCTCAGGTAGATCCAGCCCTGCTCCGCGTACCACGGGTGGAGGGCCACGTCCATCAGGCCGCCCTGTCCCCGGGCGAAGACGGCGGGCACTCCGCCGACCGGCTCCGAGACCGTGCCATCCTCCGCCACGATGCGCAGGAGCCCCTCCTGCTCGGTCACGAGCAACCGGCCGTCGGGCAGGAAGGCGAGGCCCCAGGGCACCCCGAACCCCTCCGCAAAGGTCTCGACGCGGAAGCGGTGCTCCTCCGACTCGACGGCGGCATCGGGGACATCCGTCGCGGAGCATCCCGCGGCGATCAGGGCGCAGGATGACAGCCGCGCCAGCAAGCTCATGAAGGATCCCTTCTATGGGGCGGGTTCAGCCTCTGCCGCCCGCATCAGGGCGACGAGGGCGTCGATCTTGGCCGGCGTCAGGGCCGCGCCGAAGGCGGGCATGCCGTCGGCCTCGATGCCTTCGGCGATGCTGCGCAGAATGGCGGCGTCGCTGTCGCCGTAGTCCCATCGGCCGTCCACCAGGCTGCTGGCCATGCCGCCGTCCATGTCGGCGCCGTGGCAGTCGGCGCAGTAGAGGGCGTAGTGGCTTCGGGCCGCGTCCGGAGCGGGTGACGAGGCGCCTCCCTCCGGGGAGCGCATGCCGCGGAGGCCGAGATAGCCGGCTCCTGCCAGCAACAGGATCCCCAGAAGCACTCGCCGCGTTGACAAGCCGCGCTCAGCGGGACCTGTCGTGCGGCCTCGGCCTCACCGAGATGCCGGGGCCTTCGGCCCGGGAGGCTGACGGCGCGCGGCTCATGGGCCGTCCACCTCGTCGAAGCGCCGGAGGACTTCGTGGATGCACCGGGTGCCGAACTCGAGGCAGCTCGCCGGGACCCGTTCGTCGGCGGCGTGGATAAGGCGGAAGACCTCGATCTCTTCGGGCAGGTCGAGGGGGAGGAAACCGTAGGTCTGGATGCCGAGGCGGCGGAACTCGCGCCCGTCGGTGGCGCCCACCATGAGCATGGGCATGGGCCGCGCTCCCGGGTCGCGGTCCTTCAATACCCGCTCGAGAAGGGGCAGCAGCCCCAGGTCGGGCTCCCCCATGGGCTCGCTCAATGCCTGGGGCGGGTCGAACTCGACGTCGTCGCCCACCAGCGTCTTCAGGTCGGCGAGGAGCTTCTCCGGGCTGGAGGCGGGAAGGATGCGGGCGTCGAAGCCCAGCTCCACGGTGCTGGGGACGACGTTGAACTTCCCCCCGGCGTCGATCACGGTCACGTTGACGGTGTCGTGGAGGATGCAGTCGAAGGCGTCGCCCTCGGGCCCCATGCCGTCGAGGGTGGCATCCGTGCGGGCGGGGTCGAGGAGGCCGAGGACGGTTGCCGCCTCCGGCTCCGGGAGGCCCGCGGCCACGGCCTCGATCATCGCCGACGCCGCGGGGGTCACGTTCACAGGGAGCCGGTTGCGGTCCAGGGCCGTGAGCACCCGGCCCAGCCGGGCCATGATGCCGCCGCGATGGACCATGGCCCCGTGGCCGCCGGGACCGCGCAGGCGGCCGGTGAGCCGGACCACCGTCTTCTCCGAGACCTGGATCGGATAGAACGACCGGCCCAGGACCCGTTCCCGGTAGCCGCCGAACTCCCCGAGGGCGAAGCGCACCCCCGCGAACTGCCCCGGGTGCTGCTCGACCATGTAGCGGGCGCCGTGCTCGGCGCCGGCCTCCTCGTCGGAGAGCAGGCAGAGGATGACGTCTCCCGGCAGGTCGTCCCCATCGTGGGCGGCGCGCAGGAAGGCGGCGATCATCATGGCGTCGCCTCCCTTCATGTCGAGGGACCCGCGGCCCCAGATCACGCCATCGGAGCATTCGCCGCCGAAGGGATCGCGGCTCCACGGCTGGCCGGTGGTGGTGACGACATCCACGTGACCGTAGAGCAGCAGCGGCGGCTCGGAGCCGCCGCGGACGCGGGCCACCAGGTTCGGGCGTTCGGGGTCGAGGGCGAAGAGACGGGAGTCGATGCCGTAGGCGTCGAGCAGCTCGACCGCCCACTCGATGCAAGGGCGCTCGCGCCCCGGGGGATTCGTCGTGTCGAAGCGAAGGAGGTGCTGCAGCAGCGCGCCGGGGTCGGCATGGAGACCGCGCAGACCCTCCATCAAGCGCAGAGGGGGTGCTCGGTCTGGGGGCGGCGGAAGGGGATGTCGATCTTGCCGCCCTGGTTGATCATCGACATGTTGGCGCGCGCCTCGAGCCAGGAGCGATGCCAGGCCTGCGGATCGTGGAGCTCGGTCTCCGGGTTGGAGCGGCTGCGGGCGACGAAGCCGGGGAAGGCGGTGCGTCCGGTGGGCTCGTGGGTGGGGTTGTAGCGCAGGTCGAAGCTCCAGCGGACCTCGTCGCTGACGTTGGAGAGCGAGCCGTGGACGGTCTGCTTGTGCATGAAGATGACGGCTCCGGGGCCCACGGGCAGGGGCAGCGAGCGGTCGGCCTCGAAGAGCTTCTCGGGGATCTGGGTGCTGCCGGCGGACCTGGGGCCGTTGCCCATGTAGTTGGGACAGTGGGGCAGCAGGCCGCTGCGGTGCGATCCCGGCACGAGGTGGAGGGGCCCCTTCTCCATGGGGGTGTCCTCGAGCGAGAACCAGACCGTGAGCATGCGGGTCTCGTCGGCTTCCTCGGTGACCACGCCGTGGTCCTGGTGCCAGTGGGTGGCCCCGAGGATGGCGTTGCCGTGGGCGTTGGTAGGCAGGTGGCGCTCGGGAGGCTTGATGCGCACGTGCTGCACGGGATTGGAGTAGATCTCGGGGCCGATGAGGGACTCCACCGCGTCGAGCAGGTCGTCGTCGGTGAGGGCCCGGAAGACAGCGGGGCCGGCCCAGAAGGGGGTGTCGGGCCTGACGTTCTGGAAGGGCAGGGAGAAGTCGAAGTACTGGCTGTGGACGGCCCCGGTCTCGATGCAGACCCGGATGTAGCGGTCGCCGAACTCGAGGTCCTCGTAGCGCGAGGGGATCTCGCCGCGCTCGTAGAGCTCGTCGGCGAGCCGGTCGAGGACACCGGCGTACTCCTCGATCACGGGATCGAGGGTCTTCTCCGGGTCGATGACGTCGTCGACGACGACGTAGCCCTGCTCTTCGAAGTGCTCGACCTGCTCGCGGGTGAGTGCGGGCATGGAATCCTCCCGGGTGACGTTCTTGGGGCCGATCCTCGATGGCAAATGTAGGCCGGTGGGCCCGCTTCGTGCGAGGGAGATCCTCGTGCTTCAGTAGAACATCTTGTAGAGCAGACGGAGGTTGCGGCCCGGCTCGGGGAGGATCTCCTTGACGCGGTTGAGGTGGTTGCGGTAGACCGCGTCGGTGGCGTTCT
>JAPOZM010000089.1 GCA_026706075.1 Gemmatimonadaceae bacterium | reverse complement strand
AAGGTCCGCGAGCTGTACCCGGCGAAGATGCCGTACCCGTTCTCGACGTTGCCGTGCACGTTCAGGGGCTCGGCGAAGGGATTCTCGCGGATCTCGCCGTGGAGCCGGGCGGTCTTGAGATACTCGTAGTAGGTCTCGCTGATGTACAGGACCTGGAGGTAGGCAGTGGAACCGGCGTGCTCCGGGTCGTCCTGCTCCTCCCCCTCCAGCTCCCCCTCCTCCCGAACGATCGTCCCCAGTCCCTCTACCCAATCTCCGGAATAGCTCAGCTCGATCTCGTGGGTCTGGCCATCGAAGAGGGTGTCCCTGAAGTACGGCGCCGGGCCTTCGAAGCTCCCCTCTTCGACCGGGGAGTCGTCGCCCCGGCTGTCCGCCATGATCGAGGGGTCCCTCGTCGACAGGAGTCCTTCCACCCTCGTCGCCCCCCTTCCCGTGAAGACCAGGTAGAGGCTGACCTGGTAGTAGTTCGCCTCGCCGGGAGGATCCTGGAGCTCGAGCTCGATCGAGAAGCCGCCGCGGCTCCCGGGCCGGACCGAGGTCGGCACGGGCAGCGGCACGGTGTCGGTGGCCCGGACCGTCTCGAAGCCGGGGGCCGACACCTCGAGGGAGTAGGTCTCCCCTGCCCGCAGGCCGCCGTCATCGAGCACGTAGACCCGGGCCGCCTCGTCGAACCTCAACTCGCCCACGACCCGCTCGCCCGTCAGCAGTTTGACGTCCGCATCCGCCACCGCCCGGTCGACGTGCGGCAGACGCTGGAGAATCCCGGTGGAGCGGCCCACGTGGGCGCTCCAGCCGCCGTCGGAGGTGAACAGGGAGTGCACCACCAGCCGCGGGGTGTGCTCGGGCAAGTCGGGCTCGATCACCTGCTCGCACGCCGAGAGGGCGATCAGGAGCGGGAGGAGGCGCCGGGCGCTTTTCATCGCGGGGGCCGTGGAGTTCAATACTTGAACCTGTAGTTGATCCATGGGAGAAGGGGGAAGAGGCTCACCTGCTTGGCCCGGAACCATCGGGCATCCCGGTTCGAGCGTTCCTCGAAGTAGATGAAGAAGGGGTTCCTGCGGTTGTAGGCGTTGTACACGCCGAGGCTGAACCCGTGCCGCCCCCCCTGTCCGTAGCCGCCGAGGTTCAGACTGAGATCGAGGTGGTGGAAGGCGGACATCCGGTAGCCGTTGCGCTCCGCGTAGACCACGGTCTCGTGGGGCAGTTGGTGACCTCGGGGCACCCGGAGGGAGCCGGGGCCGATGGGGTCGCTGTGGTAGCGGGCCAGGGGAAGGGTCACGGCATTCCCCGTCCCGTAGACCCAGGTGAGGGAGAGGGAGAGGGACCTGGACACCTGGTGGGAGAGGACGAGGGAGGCGTCGTGGCGGCGGTCGTAGCGGTAGGGGAAGGACCGGCCCTCGTTGAGCCCGTCGAAACGCCGCCGGGTCCAGGAGAGGGTGTAACCGGCCCAGCCGGTGGTGCGGCCCCTCTTCTTCTGGACGAACAACTCGGCTCCGTACGACCACCCGCGTCCGGTCTCGACCTTGTCCTGCCAGTCCTCGCTCTCGCCGAAGCCGACGAGGAAGCTGGCCCCCTCGCGGTATTCGATCAGCTCGTCCATGGTCTTGTAGTAGCCCTCGACGCTGAACTCGTACTGCTCCCTGAGCTGGCGGGCCAGGCCGACGCCGACCTGCTGCGACCGCTGGGGGCGCACCCGCTCGGTGGCCGGCAGCCACAGGTCGGTGGGCAGGCCGACGGTGCTGTTGGAAAGCAGGTGGATGTACTGGCGCATGCGGGCGTAGGAGGCTTTCACGGCCCAGTCCGAGGGCAGCAGGTAGCGCACCGACAGCCGCGGCTGCAGCGACGTGTAGAGCTCGCCGTCGACCTGGAAGCCGGAGGTGTGCAGCCCGAGGTTGGCCTTCAGTTGGCTCGTGAGCCGCACGTCGTCCTCGGCGTAGAGGCTGTACTCCACGGCGTCCGTGATCTGGGCGGTCAGGGTCGTGTCCTCGAGGGTGCCGTCGACGCGGTCGTACTTGATCTGCGCCGCCCCGGGGCGGTAGGTGTGCAGGGTGGCGCTGCCCCCGGCGCGCACGTAGTGGGCGGGGTCGGGGATGTAGTCGAGATCGAGCTTCAGCCCCCAGTCGCGGATGCCGGAGAGGTAGCGCAGCCGCAGGGCCTCCGTCTCGCGCAGTTCGTCGGTGGTCTCGGTGGTGCGGTCGACGCTGGTGGTGAGCTGGTAGCGGCTGTAGATGGCGGTGAGGTTGCCGAAGAGGCGGTTGCTGAACAGGTAGTTCCAACGGAGCGTGGAGGTGACGTTGCCCCATCCGAAGTCGGCATCGATGGCGTCCTCCTCGCGGTACAAGCCATCCCTGTTCTCGTAAGCGATCTCGTAATCGTTCCGGACCTCGCTCCAGAAGCGGTCGTCGCCTCCGTACCAGCTCAGGTAGACCCGGCTCCGGGGCGAGAAGATGTGGTTGACCTTGGCGTTGACGTCGTAGAAGTGGTAACCGCCGCGGTCGTCGCTGCGGAGGAAGGGGCGGATCAGCAGGTCGGCGTAGGTGCGCCGCCCCGAGACGATGAAGGAGGTGCGGTCCTTGCTCAACGGCCCCTGCACGGTGAGCTGCGAGGCGATGAGCCCCACCGAGCCCTCGGCCTCGAACTCCTTCATGTTGCCGTCCTTCATGTCGATCTCCAGCACCGACGAGAGACGGCCGCCGTAGCGGGCGGGAAAGCCGGCCTTGGTGAGCTGCACGTTCTTGATGGCGTCGGCGTTGAAGACCGAGAAGAAGCCGAAGAGGTGGGAGACGTTGTAGACCGGGGCGTCGTCGAGAAGGATCAGGTTCTGGTCGGGGCTGCCGCCGCGCACGTAGAGGCCGCTCATGCCCTCGGCGCCGGACTGCACGCCGGGCAGCAGCTGCAGGGTCTTGAGGACGTCGACCTCGCCCATGAGGACGGGGGCGCTCTTGATCTGCCGCACCGGCACCTGCACGACGCTCATGCGGCTCTCCATCTGGATCGGCTCGAGCCGCTCGGCCTCGACCTCGACGACCCCCATCTCCAGGGGCTCCGGCTCCAGCGCGATGTTGAGCTGCAGGTCCCCTTCGAGCTGCGTCGCGAGGGTGTCGCTCTGGTAGCCGATGTGGGAGACCACCACCCGCAGCGCTCCGGCGGGCAGGGTGAGGCTGAAGAAGCCGTAGCGGTTGGTGGTGGTGCCCTGCCGCAGGTCGGGCTCATGCAGCACCGCTCCGATCAGCTTCTCGCCGCTGGAGGCGTCCTCCACGTAGCCGCTGAGGGTGTGCTTGTGCTCCCCCTGGGCGCCGGCGCCGGCGGCGAGACCGAGGAGGATGGGGATCCCCGCCAACAGGCGGGTCCAGCCGCCTGACCGGGCAGGCCTCATGCGATCCTCCACGAGTAGAGGTGGGCGTTCTCGAGGGTGAACCGCAGACGTACCGGCCTCCCCCGCAGGCTGTCCAGGACCGCGCCGCCGGGCCATTCCACCTTCAGGTCCACCCCGTCGGCGGAGACCGGGGCCGACCGCGGCACCCCGGGGATCGGGCTCCCCTCTTCGTCGAGGACCTCCACGGTCACCGCCCCCCACGGCGACCTGGCATTCACCCGCAGCCCGCCGGCGGGCAGGACCACCGGCCCCGTGACCACGGCGCCGCCGTCGTACCCGGCCGCCAGGCTGCACCAGCCGTCGAGGCGGATCGTGGCCAGGCCGATCCTGGCGTACTTCGGACCGCTGTCGCCGCGGGGGACCTCCGGTCTCCACTCGGGGCAGGCGAAGTACTCGCGGTGGCGGAAGGAGCGGCCGCAGTAGTAGACCCACAGCTCGTCGCCGACCCGCAGGGGCGCCGTGGACGTGCACTGGTTGAAGCGGTCCCAGTCCCCCACGTCGCCGCCGGGCAGCACCAGGTGGTCCTCCCGCGTCCAGTCGACGCCGTCCCGCGAGTGGGCGATCGCCATGTCGATGAAGGCGAGGTGGGGCAGGGAGTGGTGCATCTGGGTCAGGGCGATCCACTGGCCGCCGGCGGGGAAGGCGGAGCAGCCGTAGATCTCGGTGCCGTCCGGGTCTTCGCCGGTGGCGTGAATGACGTGGGGCCATTCCTCCGACCAACTCTCGAAGTCGGCGCTCGTGCCCCGTCCCACGGCGCGGCCGGCATAGTTGGGACCTCCCCGCTCCACCAGCTCCGGCGGCCTGTGGCGCGATCGGCCGAACTGGGTGAACTCCTGGCGGAAGGGGTCCCAGGTGAGGCAGCCTCGGTCGGGGTAGGTGGGCATGGCGGGCTTGAAGGCCCCGTGGAAGGTCCAGCGCCAGCCGTCGGGGGAGGTGCCGCGCACGAAGTGCTTCCCCTCCAGGCCCTCCAGGGGCTCGTCGACCTCCACGGCGCCGCGGGTATCGGCGGAGACGATCAGCTTGTAGCGCTCCCCGTCGGCGGCGCCGGGGCGGGGGTCCTTGACGAGACCGGAGAAGTCGATGAGCCGCCACCCCGGGGGGGCGAAGACGGCGTTGCCCGGCAGCCCCCGGCCGGCGGGCAGCACTCCGAGATCCGGCTTCTCCCAGCTCAGGCCGTCGCGGCTGCGGGCGTAGGCGACCCAGCGGACCTTCTCGGACCGGGCGTAGTACCACATGCGGAAGAGGGGCTCGCCGCCGCCGGGCTCCGGCTCGTGGAGGACCGTCCCCGAGAGATAGACCTGCACCTCCTCGGCGGAGCGGGAGAAGAGGGGGTTGGCCGGGTGCTTGCGCAGCCGGTGCCACCGGCGGGTCACGTTCCTGCGCTCGGCGATCCGCTCGTCGTCCAGGAAGAGCTGTGCCTGGCCGCGCTCGACGGCGACGGGCGTCTTCTCCACGGCGGCTGTCCTCATCAGCAGGAGCCGGGCAGGTGGGCCTCGAAGAACCGCTGCCAGTTGCCGTACAGGATGCCGGTGATCTCCTCCTCCCCGTAGCCCCGCCCCTCCAGGACGTCGCCCACCTTCTGGTAGTCGGCCACCGTGTCGATCTCCCAGGGGGCGCCCTCGCGGCCCCCCTGGCCGTCGGTGTCGCCGCCGATGCCGGCGTGGCGGGCGTCGCCGGCGAGCTGGCAGATGTGGTCGATGTGGTCGGCCAGGTCCTGCAGGGTGACCTCGCGGCGCTCGAAGACCTCGCGGCGGGGCGGGATGTCCGCCCAGTCGACGCCGGGCCTGTAGAGCATCCAGGTGTCCATGGAGACGCCGATGACGCCGCCGCGGCCGATGATCGCCCGCAGCTGGCTGTCGGGGAACTGCCGCTCCCCCGGGACCAGGGCCCGGCAGTTCTGATGGGTGGCGACGATGGGGCCGGAGAATAGTTCCAGGGCCTGGCGCACCGAGGCGTCGGAGGCGTGGGTCAGATCGAGGACGAAGCCGAGCCGGTCCATCTCCTCGAGCAGCTCCCGGGCGGGGGGGAGAAGTCCCTTCTCCGTGCCGGTGCCGGTGCCGTGGCAGTAGGCGCTGGGGCCGTAGTGGGAGAGGCTGATCACCCGCAGGCCCTGGTCCCACCAGTCCCTCAGGTGTCCCGGCCAGAGCACGGGGTCGGCCCCCTCCAGGCCGAGAACGAGGCCCACGGGCCGGTCGCCGGCGGCATCGGCCTGCCAGGCGGCGGTGTGGTCCCGCAGGTCGGCGGCCGTGCGCAGGATGCGGACCTCGCCCCGCTGCTCGAGGATGCGGTAGTAGGCCATCTGGCCGAGGGCGGCGGCGCAGGCGTTCTCCGAGCTGCGGTACCCCCAGATGATCTCCGAGCGCTGCACCCGGCCCACGGCCTTGACCAGGGCCGCGGCGATGCGCCCGCGGCGCATCTCGGGCAGGCTGGCCATGGTCTCGCTGTCGGGCCATCGGCGGTAGCCCCGGCTCCGGGGCTCGGCGGCGCGGACCTCCTCGATGGGGCGGGTCAGGTCGCGGTCCATGTCCAGGGCGCCGATGGCCATGGGGTAGTCGCCGTCGAAGATGAGTCGCGGGGGCATGGCGTTCTCTTCAGATGTCGTCGAGGGGATAGACCTTGCGGCCCAGGTTGCGGTAGGTGAGCCCCTCGGGGCTGTGCACGCAGGGCTCGGAGACGACCTGGATCCATCCGGCCCAGGGCTCGAAGCCGCCGCGGAAGTGGGCCGCCGACTTGACGCCCACGTAGCGCATCCGGCGCGGGTCGAGCCCCATGGTCAGGGAGAAGGCCACGCCGTAGGGCTGCTCCCGCCGGGTCACCAGCAGCACGTGGACGCCCTCCTGGCGGATGTGGGCCGAGGGGCCCATGTTGCCGGCCAGCCCCCGGTTGCGGGGCCCTTCGTAGCGGAAGTGCCCGTCGCCGAGGGCGACGACCTCGGCGTCCATCGTCACCGGCTGCCCCTGGAGGGGGGTCGACCGGGCGCCCACCTCCAGCCTCAGGCGGGCCCCGGCGCCGGCCCGCTGGCAGAGGGCCACGGCCTCGGGGTCGACGATGTAGAGGACGCAGGCCTGGTCGAGCTTCCGCTCCAGGAAGGTCCGCAGCATGCCGGTGCTGTCCCCGGGGGCGCCGCCGCCGGTGTTGTCGTTGCGGTCCGCCAGCACCACGGGATATCTCCCGACCTCCTCCGCCTCCTTCAGCGCCTCGGCGGTGGAGGGCATGGGGGCCTGCCAGTCGGCCCGGCGCTCCCAGATCCAGGCGGCCAGCTCGTCGGCGCAGCCCTGGGCCAGCCCGGCGTCGCCGTCGGCCGCCACGTAGACCGAGGCGCCCATGTGGGGGATGTCGGCCAGGGGGAAGCAGGTGGCGACGGAGCCGCAGATCACCCCGGGCCGGGCCTCGATGCGGTGGAGGTACTCGATGAGCTGGCGCATCGGCGGGTGGGCGGTGACCTGGTTCATGCCCCACATCAGGGGGATCCGGCTCAGGGCCATCACCGGCCGCAGGCCGTGCTCCAGGACCCGGTGCATGACCTCGGCGCACTCCCGGCCCCGTTCCTCCTGGTCGATCTCCGGGTAGGTCTCGTGGCCGATGAGCACGTCGCCGAACTCGACCATCGCCGGCGAGACGTTGGAGTGGATGTCGAACTGGGCGATGACGGGGATCTCTCCCACCAGTTGGCGGACGGCTTCGAGGATGTGCCCTTCGCCGTCGTCGATGCCCTCGGCCACCATGGCGCCGTGGAGGTCGAGGAGGACGCCGTCCACCGGGCCGGCCGCCTCGATGCGCCCGAGCATGTCGCCGAGGATCTCGTCGAAGACATCGCGCGGGACCGGGGCGCTTGGCGGGGCCCCCGCGTAGATGGTGGGGATCAGCTCGTAGCCGTGCTCCCGGCACCCGGCGAGGAACCCGCCCACTGCCGAGTTCGTCCCGTCGAAGCACTCGATCACCTCCGCCCCCCGCAGGTAGCCGAAGCGCTGCATGAAGCAGTCGCGGGTGGTCTCGACGGTGGTGAAGGTGCTCGACTCGTGGGTGAAGGAGCCGGTGGCGATGCGCATGGAGTCTCCTGGTACGGGATTGCTCTATACTTAAAGACAAGTCACGACTTCAGGTCTTGTCCAAGCGACCAGGGCCGGCTCCGCGAGAAGATGTCCATGAGCTCCATGCTGACCTTGGCGGTCTACTCGGCCGGCATCTTCGCCGCCGCCATCCTCGGCGGCAGGCTGTCGGCCCTGGCCACCATGACCCACCTGCGTACCCAGATGCTGATGAGCCTGGTGGCCGGCTTCATCCTCGCCATCGCCATCTTTCATCTCCTGCCCCACAGCCTGGCGCACATCCCGGGGCCCGGCGCGGTGAACAAGGCCGTGGGGTGGACCATGGCCGGCATGCTCCTCATGGTCTTCCTCCTGCGGATCTTCCAGTTCCACCGGCACGACTTCAGTGACGAGGCCGGCGACTATCACGGCCACGGCCATGGTGAGGAGGAGAGTGAGGGTGAATCCGGCACGCATCCGCGGCGCCTGCTGGGCATCGCCTTCGGCCTGGGGGTGCACACCGTGACCGAGGGAGTCGCCCTGGGAACCACCGTCCGGCTCGGCGCAACGCAGGCGGGGGGAGAGATCCTGGCGGGAATGGGCGTATTCCTCGCCATCCTGCTGCACAAGCCCCTCGACGCCTACTCCATCGTCGGCCTGATGAAGTTGGCCGGGTACGGCCCGCGGGCGTTGTCGGCGGCCAACGTGGGGTTCGCCCTGCTCTGCCCCCTGGTGGCGCTGGTGAGCTTTCTGGGCGTGGGACTCCTCGATCCCTTCGGCGCCGCGACCACCGCGGGCTACGTCCTGGCCTTCGCCGCGGGGGCCTTCCTGTGCATCGCCCTGAGCGACCTGCTGCCCGAGATCCACTTCCACAGCCACGACCGCGGCAAGCTCATCCTCGCCCTCGTCGTGGGGATCGGCCTGGCCTACGCCCTGCGCCTGGTGGAGGCCGCCGCCCACGGGGTGGAGGGGCACTGAGGGCGCCATTCCGGAGACCATGCCCATGCTGATCGTCGACTCGCACCTCGATATCGCCTTCAACGCCCTGGAGTGGGACCGCGACCTGCTGCAGCCGATCGCGGCGATCCGCGCCTCCGAAGCCGGGGTGGGCGGCAAGGGGCGGGGCGCCAACGTGGTCAGCTTCAGCGAGCTGCGCCGCGGCCGGATCGGCCTCTTCATGGCCACCTGCCACTGCCGCCTGGCCTCGGTGGGCCAACGGTTCTCGGGCGTGCGCACCCAGGACATCGCCTACGCCAAGTGCCGCGGCGAGGTCGCCTACTACCGCCTCATGGAGGCGAAGGGCGTGCTCAGGCAGGTCCGCGACACCGCCGGCCTCGACGCCCACCTGCGGGAGTGGGAGCGGGACCCCGCCTCGGCCACCCTCGGCTACGTGCTCGCCATGGAGGGCGCCGACGGCATCGTCGACGAGGACCAGGTGGGGGAGTGGTGGGACGAGGGTCTGCGCGTCGTCAGCCTCTGCCACTACGGCGTCAGCGCCTACTCCCACGGCACCCAGGCCCCCGGCGGCCTCACCCCGAGAGGGGCGCCGATGCTCCGGGCGCTGGACCAGGCCGGCATGATCCTCGACGTCAGCCACCTGGCGGAGCAGGCCTTCTGGGAGGCCCTCGAGGTCTTCGGCGGCCCCGTCATCGCCACCCACAACTGCTGCCGCGCCCTGTGCGACCACGACCGCCAGCTCGACGACCGCCAGATCAAGGCGCTGGTGGAACGCGGCGGCGTCGTCGGCATCGCCTTCGACGACTGGATGCTCTCGCCCCTGTGGGACCACGAGGCGGCCGACAACACCGGCATCACCCTGTCTACGGTGGTCGACCACATCGACCACATCTGCCAGCTGGCCGGCAACGCCGGTCACGCCGCCATCGGCACCGACCTCGACGGCGGCTACGGCAAGGAGCAGAGCCCCG
>JAPOZM010000119.1 GCA_026706075.1 Gemmatimonadaceae bacterium | reverse complement strand
CCCATGACATCGAAGTTGGCCATCGCCTCCTGGAGGACGCGGGCATTCTCGAGCAGGGTCTCGCGGTCGACCTGCCCGCGGTCGGCCGGCACCGGGTCCAGCAGCCTGGTCCCGGGCGGGCGGTAGCGCCGGATCCGGGGGCGCGGCTTCGCAGCGGCTGCCCCGGAAGCGGAATCCCCGGACTCCGGAGACTCGCCCCCGGGGAGAGGGGCGGGACGTGCCGGGCGCGAACGGCCGTTGCCCGCGGACCCGTTGCGGACACGTCGCGAAGGCGGAGGCTCCTCCACCACCGGGAGGGGCGGCTCCTGCGCGGCGCCGTCCTCCGGAGGGACGACCTCCCGGAGGGGATCCTCCTCCATGAGCGCCACGGGCCTCCCCGGCGCTTCGGGCTCCTGCGGCTCCTCCGGGGGCGGCGAAGGTGCCGCGCGCTCCGGGGGCGCGTCCATGGAGACCTCCATCGGCGACTCCCTTGCCGGCCCCTCCTCGCCGGCAGCCGGGGGACGTCCGGGCCCTTCGAGGGGTTCCGACGGCTCCTCCTCCCAGGGGTCGTGTTCCGCTTCGGCCCGGGCCCGGGCCCGGCGGCTGCGGCGGCGGCGGCGCCACTCGGCCCAGGCCTGCGCCCAGCGGCGGGGATCGATGTCGGTGGCCAGCACCAGGGAGACCCCGAGGAGGCCGATGAGCAGGATGGCGGAGCCGATCCGCCCGGTGAAGGGGACGAGCACGGCGGCGCTGGTCCAGGTGCCGAGCCACCCCCCCCACGCGAAGGCGGTGTACCGGGACCAGTCGAGAAGGCCGGAACCGACGCAGAGGAAGAGGGCGATGCCGGCGATGCCGAGGGAACGGGCCGCGTACGGTTTCCACGGGCGGCGGCGGAAACGGTTCCAGGCCCACAGCACGGAGAGGAGGGGCAGGACGTAGGCGGCATGGCCGACGGCGGTGAGCAGGCCGTAGGAGACGTGGGCGCCGAGCCACCCGGCGCGGTTCATGGCCGGTTGGCCGGCCTGGCTCGAGTTGGGCGGGTCCTGGGGGCTGTGGGTGGCCAGGCTCAGCACCAGGAAGGCGGCCAGCGCGACAAGCACCACACCGGTGATGTGGTAGCCCTTGTTCCTGGCCACGAGGGGATCTGGGCGTTCGGCCATGTGGATGCCCTGCCCGCCCCGGATGGACGGGACCCTTTGGCAAGGGGAACGAAGGAGGACCGGGGGAGGGCCTCCCAGGGTGCATCAGCGCCGGGTCACGACCCGCTTGCCGCCGGCGATGCGGCCGCCGGCGCTCGACTGCGCAAAGACCACGTACAGCCCCGGGGCGGCGGGACTCCCGCGGGCGTCGAGTCCGTCCCAGGCCAGGCGCGTCTCGATGGCGGCGGGGCGCCAGTCGGAGAGCCGCGCGACCCGGCGTCCCTCGGCATCGAAGAGCGTGACCGCCAGCAGGGCCGGCGCCGCGGGGAGGCGGCACAGCAACTCCAGGCGGCCGCCGAAGGGGTCGGGCCGGGCCTCGATCTGGATGAGGCCGCCGGCGGCCGCTGCCTGGTCGACGCTGTTGGCCCGCCCGGGGGTGCCGCCGGCGAGGTAGGAGACCCGCCAGGCGGGCGGCTCCCCGCCCCGGCGCTCCCAGGAGTGGCCGGCGATCCCCTCGGAGGGATCGTAGGTGAAAGAGTCGGCCACGGCGCCGCGGGCATCGCGCAGGAGAACCGTCTCGGGAGCGGAGTTGGACCAACCCGCGCGGCCGAAGGACCTGTCCTCAATAGTAAGGATTCCTGCCCACCTTTGCACCGAATCGTAGGCCGCGGAGTTGCCGCGATAGCTGCCGTCGACGACGACGGCGAAGGCCCCGGGGGCCAGGCGGGTGCCGGAGCCGGCGTCGACGAGGGCGTCCAGCTCGTCGGCGTCGCCGAGGCGCCAACCCGCCAGGTCGACGGATTGGGCGCCGGTGTTGCGCAGCTCCACGAACTCCTCGTGGTGCTCGCTGCCCGCCGGATCGGCCAGGACCTCGCTCACAATCACCCGCGGCTGCGCGGGCGCCGCCTGGCACCAGAGGACGGCCAGGAGAGCGGCGGCCGGACGGCGGAGCCGGCGCGCTGAAGCACCCCGTGCGGTCACAGCATCCCTCCTCGCTTGCGGATCACCCACTCCCCCGCAAGCAAAAGGGCGGCCAGCGACAGCCACAGGTACTGGTCGACCTCGACGGCCAGCCGCCGCTCCTCGGGGACCACCCGCGGCGGCGGGCGCAGGCGGGCGCGCAGGTCCCGCCAGCCCTCCAGGGGCCGGTAGTCGCCGCCGCTGACGGCGGCGATCTCGGCCAGGAGACCGGGGTCGGCGCGCAGGTCCACGGCCTCCACCGAGTGGCTCTCGACGACGAAGCGCCCCCCGGAGCGGCCGAGGCCGGCCCCCTCGTGGGAGGCCTCGACCTCATAGGTGTATCCTCCGGCCTCCAGTCCGGTCCAGGCGGCGCGGAAGCGGCCGGCGCCGGCGGGCTCCATGGCCGACTCCCGGCCGCCGGGCCCCAGGCGGATGGTGACGCGGGCCGAGTCGACGGGCTGGTTGAGCTCGTCGTAGACCTCGGCCACCACCGCGGCGGGCTCGCCGGCGCGGTAGACGGGACTCTCCGGGGAGGAGCGGACCCGGCCCTCCGCCGAGGCGGCGGCCAGCCAGCGGACGGCGGCGGGCCAGAAGGCGCGCAGGCTCCGCGCCTGCTCGCCGAGGCCGGCGGCGAGCAGATCCAGGCGCCAGAAGCCGGTGCCGGCGGCCACCAGCACCCGGCCGAGCCCCACGGAACCGGCCAACAGCACCGGGTCCCCCACCGATGTGCGCAGCAGCAGGCGGGACCCGGGCCCCGGACGGCCCTCCCGGAGGGTGCCCGCCAGGGGCGGCCAGCCTCGCCAGGAATCCCCGGAGACGGTCTGCGCGAGCAACCGGCCCAGGGGATGGCCGCGGCCCTCGGCAGCCGCCTCCACGGGATCTCCGGTGACCTCGATGACGGGAGGCCGGTCCCAGGAGAGGGGCAGCAGGCGCTCCAGCGGCCCGGGAGCGCGCAGCAAGCGGGACCCGGCGAGGACCAGAAGCCCCCGCCCCGAGCGCAGGAACCCCTCGATGCCGCCGAGAGCGCCAGCCAGATCCGCGTCCGGGTCGACCAGGACCAGGCAGTCCCAGCCCTCCAGGCTCCCGGGGAGGGGCTCGCCGCCGTAGAAGGAGCGGTCGTCCCGCCGGATGCGGGCGGTCACCTGCAGGGAGGAGTCGGCCGCCAGGGCGCGCCGCAGGAAGGCGGCCTCGGCCCCGGGACCGCCCGCGGCGAGGAGGACGCGAAGGCGCTCCCGGCGCAGATGCAGGGACAGGAGCCGGCGGTTGTTCTGCCCGGTCAGCTCACCGCCGAGGACATCGACGGCGACCGTGAGCAGGTGCGGACCCGCGGCCAGGGGCGGCAACTCGAGGTCGGCGGGCAGCACCTGGCCGTCGGCGCCGAGGACGACCCGGGAGCTGACGAGCTCCTCCTCCTCGGTGGAGACGCTCACCTGCGCCGCCTGTCCCTGGTATCCCCAGCTGCGCAGGGAGAGACGCAGGCGGACGGGGCGCCCCGCGAAGGCGGCTTCGGGGGCCTCGGCGGAGAGGAGCTGCACATCCGCCGCCGGGTCGGCGGAACCGGTGCCAAGAGCGTGGACGGGCACGCCGAGGGCGGCGGCCACGGCGGCGGGGTCCTCCCCGAGATTGTGGCGCCCGTCCGAGATCAGCAGCACGCCCCCCAGGGTTCGGCCCCCGGGGACGGCGTCCTCGGCGGAGACCAGGGCGGCAGAGAGGTCGGTGGACCAGCCGGCGGCGGCGACCCGGGAGAGGGTGTCGAGAGAGACGGGATAGGGACTCCCGGAGAACCCGCGCACCACGGCGTCGCGCAGATCCTCCCGCAGGCCGCCGCCGAGGACCTCCACGGCCCGGTGGAGACGGCTGCTCCCCTGCTCGACGACGTTCATGGAGGCGCTGGTGTCGAGGAGGGCGACGACCACCGGGCGCCGGGCGCTCCTGGCGAACCAGGAGAGCAGCGGCTCGGCGAGCACAAGGAGGATCAGGGCCAGGGCCGAGGCCCGCAGGATCCAGAGGAGACGCCCGGAGACGGGGTCGACCGAGGGCCGGGTGCGGCGGTAGATCCAGCGGCCCACCCAGGCGAGGACCGGAGCCAGCAGGAGCCAGAGCCAGACTCCGTCCAGGGACCATCCCGGGGCGGTCACGCCTCCAGCCCGGGCAACGGCGGACGGGGGTGGGCGTCCAGCCCGAAGTCGCCGCCCTCGCCGTGGAGGAGACGGAAGCGCCCGGCGGCGGCGATCATGGCGGCGTTGTCGGTACACAGCACCGGCTCGGGGACGAAGAGGGCGGCCCCCCGCGAGTCCAGGGCCTCCCGCAGCCGCCGGCGCAGACGGCGGTTCGCGGCGACGCCGCCGACCAGGGCGACCCGCTCCACGCCGGTCTTCTCCACGGCCTCTTCCGTGCGGCCCACGAGGACGTCGACGACCGCTTCCTGGAAGGAGGCGGCCACGTCTTCGGTGGATGGCCCGGCCCCGCCGCCGTCGGCCAGCCGGCGCCGGACCGCCGTCTTGAGACCGCTGAAGCTGAAGTCGAGTCCCTCCCGGTCCGGCCGCGCCCGGGGCAGATCGACGGACCCGGGGTCACCGCTCTCCGCGGCTTCGGACACGACCCGCCCGCCGTGCACGGCCGAGGTGGAGGAGAGCAGGCCCAGGAGCCGGGCGACCTTGTCGAAGGCCTCCCCGGCGGCGTCGTCGAGGGTGCGGCCGAGGCAGCGGTAGCCGCCCCAGGCCCGGACGTGGATCAGCTCGGTGTGCCCCCCGGAGACGAGGAGGGCCGCGAAGGGGGGCTCCAGGCCGTCGCCGCCGAGGCGGGCGGAGAACAGGTGGCCCTCGAGGTGATGCACGCCGACCAGTGCCAGCCCCCGGGCCCAGGCCAGGGCCTTGGCGAAGTTGACCCCCACGAGGAGGGAGCCGACGAGACCGGGGCCGAAGGTGACGGCCACCGCCTGGAGGTCGTCCAGGGACGCGTCCGCCTCCCGCAGGGCCTGCTCGACGACGGGCTGCAGGGTGCGCAGGTGGGCCCGGGAGGCAAGTTCCGGGACCACCCCCCCGTAGGCGGCGTGATCCTGCTGGGACAGGACGACGTTGGAGAGGACGCTGCCGCCGTCGTCCAGAACGGCGGCGGAGGTCTCGTCGCAGGAGGTCTCGAGGCCGAGGAGGGTCACTCGTCGGGGGGCAGCAGGACTTCGGCTTCGGCCGGGACGATCTGGCGGACCTCGTAGAGGCGGTCTCCCGGGACCATGATGGGGTGCCGGCCGGCGGCATACTCCACGTAGAGGCCGAGATCGGTCTGGGGATTCAGGGCTCCGATGAGGTCGGCGCCGCCGCGGACGCGCACGGTGACCCGGGCGGGGCTGACGGCGGCGCCCTCGGGGCCCCCGCGGACGGCGACGGGCACTTCCGGAATCTCGTACTCGGCCAGCTCCTGCACGTCGACGGTCACCCTCACCTCGCCGGTGGGGAGGTGGATCATTGTGTCCGGCGGACGCCGGACGGCGACCATGCGGTCGATGTCGGCGCGCAGGTCCTCCTCGTAGAGGGAATCGGTCTCGATGGCATCGACGGACCGCACCTGGCTGGCAGGCCCCACCATGCGCACGGAATCCGGGGAGACGCGCACCCCACCGACCTGGGTATAGGCATCGGCGATCCGGAGGCCGACCCTCGGGCGGACGGGCACGCTGCGCTCGGCGCGCCGGTCGACCTGCAGGCTCAGCTCGCGGGGCTCGACCACCCTCTCGACGACGATGTCGTACTCGGTGTTGATCTCCACCTGGTCCTCCCTCAGGCGCACGATGAGGGTGCCCAGCTGCGGAGACTCGGGCGCGACGCTCAGCTCCAGGTCGGAGGCGGAGGTGCGCAGCAGGTCCATGCCGACTCCCTTGACGACCACGCGCACCGTGGACGGCGGCCGGCTCGCCAGGACCATGGGGGAGCCGCCGGTGGGGTTGGCGGGGTCAGCGACCTTCAGGGGGATGGCGAACTCCCGGTTGAAGGGGTGTCCGCTGACGGCGTAGAGCCACAGGCAGCCCCCCAGCAGGACGGCGCCCAACTTGAGCCCCCAGTCGGCGAAGAGCCAGCGCCGCATCAGGAGGCCCGCGAGGAGGCTATTTCCAGGATTCCCGGACCTCCTTGCCGACGCTGAGCTCGCCGTTGTCGATGCGGAGGTTGTATCCGCACTCCGGATAGGTGCAGACCCAGGCCTTGTAGTGGATCGCGGCGCCATCGCGTCCGTAGTCGGACAGCGGAACCAGCACACCCTGCTCGCACTTCAGGCAGGTGGGGAATCCAGTATCCATGCAAGAAGCCCTCCCCTCTCGATGATGCCCCGCGCGCGGTCAGCTCGAAACGCGTACCCGCCGGGCACAGGCGCGGACCGCCTCCTCCTGGCCGGGGGTCTCCACCGACCCCGGACGGCGGCGGCGAACCTCCTCCAGGGCGTCCTCGGGGTGCGCCCCGCGGGCCACGAGATAGCAGGCGAGCATGGTGCCCGTGCGCCCCAGCCCGGCCCGGCAGTGGACGGCGGCCGCCAGCCCGTCGCCTTCGGCGGCGTGGACGAACTCCAGGAAACGGTCGACCTGTCCGGGGTCCGGCACGGACATGTCCCGGACCGGCAGGTGCAGATAGCGCAGGCCCCGCGGCTCCGGCCACACGGCCTGCGCGGTAAGGGAGACCAGGGCCCCCACGCCGGCGCTCTCGAGGGTGTGGAGATTGGCCGCCGTCAGCTCCCCCGAAAGACCGAAACCGGCCAGGCGGCCGGGCCGGATCCAGCCGAAGTTGTGGATCATGGCGCCGGCTCCTCCCGGACGGCCGGACCCTCGACCCAGTACTGGCCGTCGGGGCCGACCTCCTTCTTCCAGATGGGGACCTCCTCTTTGAGCCGGTCCACCAGGTGGTGGCAGGCCTCGAAAGCCTCGCGCCGGTGACCGGCGGCGACGCTCACGAGAATGGAGATCTCGCCGATCTCCAGGCGGCCGACGCGGTGCAGGATGCCGATCCGGCCCACCGGCCAGCGCTCGCGGGCCTCTTCGGCCAGACGCGCCATGACGCGTTCGGCCATCTCCGGGTAGGCTTCGTACTCCAGGTAGGAGGTCTCGACATCCCCCGTGCGGTTGCGGACAGTCCCCGAAAAGGTGACGACCGCTCCGTCGCCCGGGGCCCGCACCCGATCCTGCAGGGCGTCCACGGCAATCGCCTCCGTGACGATGCGAAAGAGGTCGCCCGAGCCGCCGCTGACGGGCGGGATGAGGGCGACCTCGTCGCCATCGCGCAGGCTGGCGTCGCGAGGGGCGTACTCGGCGTTCACGGCCACCTGCAGGGACCCCGAGATAGGCCCCAGGGACGGATGCCGCTGGCAGAGCATGTCGAGGAGTCCGGCCACGGTACTGGGACCGTCGAGGACGACATCGGTCTCCCGGAGGCCGGCGGCCTCACGGCAGGAGGCGAAGAACAGGACCTTCAGACGAGGCATGTCCCTAATGTACAAAGGCCGCCGGATCCCGGGAGGGTTCCGGCGGCCGTGTGCTCCGCGACCATTGTCGGCCCGGGCATCGACTCTCTCTACTGTATGAGGGTCATCTTCTTCATGGAGACGAAGGACCCGGCGCGCAGCTCGTAGTAGTAGACGCCGCTGGCCACTCTCACACCCCGCGCATCACGCCCGTCCCAGGTCTTGCCGTAACTGCCGGCGGGCAGAGCTGCCTCGGTGAGGGTTCGCACCCGCTGACCCAGACCGTCGAAGATGCGCAGGGTCACGAAGGACCCCTCGGCGAGGTCGAAGCGGATGCTGGTGCCCGGGTTGAAGGGGTTGGGGTAGTTCTGCCCCAGGGCGCTGGTGAGCGGTACGATCTGATCCCCCAGACCGGTGGCGAAGACGACCTCGATGGTCGAGGAGCGACTGACGGCGCCGTTCAGATCGATCTGCCGCAGATAGTAGAAGACCACATCGGCAACCGGCGGATCAAGATCGACGAACTCGTAGGTGCGGAACTCGTCGCTGGTGCCGGCGCCCGGAACCAGGTCGCCCACGCGCTCGAAGACCTCGCCGTCCACACTGCGGTAGACCTCCCACCCGAGATTGTTGGTCTGGGCGGCGACCCCCCAGCGCAGGAGAATCTCGTCCTCGCCGACGATCTCACCGGCAAAGCTGGCGAGCTCGGCGGGCACGGGAACATCCCAGGTAACGCTGAAGTCGACACTCAGATCCCGCGACACCCCCTCCGTGTTGGGGGCGCTGGTGGCGGCCGAAATCGAGGCGCTGGTGCTGCCGGCGAACTTGTCGCCCTCGGCGTCGAGGGTGATGGAGGCGGCCCCGGAGGCGTCGGTGTCGACGCTGACCTCGAGGCTCTCGCCCCCGGCGAGGGACCCCTCGCCCAGGACATGGACCGTCTCCGAGCCGGCGTTGCTCACGGTGAAGGTGATCGTCTGCCCGGCCGCGGCGGCCCCCGTGGCGTCGGCAAAGGAGACACCCAGGGCGACCTCGCCGTCACTGCCGTCGGCGGAGGAACCCATCTCGAGGGCCGAGTAGTCGGCGCTCACGTCGGTGGCGGTGGAGGCGGTCAATGTGGGCTCGGTCACCGGCGGCGGGGGCGGGTTGATCGTCACCGCGAGGCCGAGACTCTCGGCCGTGAATTCGTCGCGGTTCTCACGGTCGGGGCCGATGGAGATCAAGGCCACGCTCAAGGAGGCCTCCGTGTCGTCCGTGAAACTATCGGAGGTCTTCACGGACAAGGTGAGGGAAGCGTCCCCATCGACCTGATCCGGCGGGGTGACGGCGGCGGCCAGACGCACCTGGTTGTCCGTCCCCTCCTCCACGAGGCCGGGGGTCTGCAAGGTCTGGACATCCTCGAAGGCGCCCCCGAGGGCGAGTCTGGCGGAATTCAGATTGAAGTGGGCGGCGTCAGAGACCTCCAGAACGATCTCCAGCTGCTTTACCCCCACCAAACCCTCCGCGGAAAACTCCAGGCTCACCCTCTCGTCGGCCCCCACATCGGAGACGGACATCTCGCTCACGAGGGTGAAGGTCACGTTCTCGTTGTCCCCGGCGAAGACCCCGCCCGCCACGGCGAGGGAAAGGGCTACGGCGATCGGTGCTGCTTTGCGCAGAGTCAGCATTCCTGGGCCCGGGCTGGTTAGGTGTCCGAAAGAAAGGGGTGAATGTGGAAGATGGGACCCCGCCCTGGGGCGGGATCCCATCTCCAAACTACAGCGGAACTGAACCTGCCTCCTACTTCAGGAGCAGCATCTTCTTGTGGCTCTGGAACTCCCCGCCCGCGGTGACGCGGTAGAAGTAGATTCCGGAGGACAAGGGCTGCCCACTGTCGTTGGTGGCATCCCACTGGTAACTGTAGCGGCCAGCGTTCTGGAACTCGCGGTCGACCATCGTCCGCACGACCTGGCCGAGCATGTTGAAGACCTCGAGGGTGACCTCGTTGGCGTCCGGCAGCTGGTACTTGATCGTGGTCTCCGGGTTGAAGGGGTTCGGGAAGTTGTTCTCGAGGGCGTAGACCTCGGGACGCGTCTCGACCCGAATCGCGACCGGATCGGTGATCCGGTTCAACCCGTAGCTGCCGTCCTGCACGCCGCCGGCCATGACCTCGACCAGGCTCTCCTCGATCTCCTCGATGGACCGGAAGACCAGGGTGACGCCCAGATCGCCCTCCCTGACGGTCTCGCCGAAGGCGGCGATGTGGATCTCTCCGTCGGCATTGGCGATGACCCGCGGCTGAGCCAGGCCAGCCTCACCCAGCGGGTTGCTCTCGAAGCGCGGCTCGACGAACTCGAGGTACCTGCTGTCGAAGTTGACGGTGAACCCGTAACCCCGGACCTCGGCGAAGTCCGCCAGGCTGACCAGCAGAGACATCTCCTCGCCGACGCGCGGCAGCTCGGCCGCCGCGTTGTCGATGTAGAAGCGTGCATCGCTGTTCAGACCGGCCAACGTCGGCACCGCCTTGCCGATCCCGGCGACCTCCTTGCCGAAGCTCTCGGCGAAGGCGAAGAAGTCGTCGACATCGATGACGTCGTTCGGAATGATGTCGAAGGCGGCCTCGTAGAGGTCGCTCTCGGCGGTCAGACCGAAGTGGTCGGCGAAGATGAAGAAGTCGTCGTAGTCGACGCGGTTGTCAGCGCCGAAGAGCCCGACGATCCGGTTGCCGTCGCCATCGACGACGGTGTTGCGGATGGCCATGGCCGACCTCTCGATCTCCGAAGCGGTGACCTGCTCGAGATCCCTGGGCTCAACCTTGTAGGAGTAGCGCACACCGTTGGCCGCGGTCAGGTCCTCCCAGGAGGAGGAACCGGCCGGCGCCTCGCCCACCAGCTGCCAGGCGCCGTCGCCGATACGGCGGGAGACGTTGTAAGCCTCCACGCCGGCGGAGGTGAAGACGTTGCCGCCCTCACCGATCGCCTGCGGCACGACCGAGGTCAGGATGCGGTCGTCGAGCGACCGCGTCCACTCGATGGTGATGCTGGCACCGGCGTCACCCGGGGTGTCCAAGGCACGGACCCAGGTAACCGGGGCGGGCGCAATGTCGTCGATCGCCCGCACGGCCTCCTCGGTGCGCGTGATGTGATCCGTCAACTCGCCCTGCACCGACTTCATGCTCGGAACCAGGCCGCCGCGCTCGTGGAAGGCCAGGGCCTCCGGGGTCAGCGTGGCGAAGACCGGGCCTTCCAGGTTGCCCCGGGCAGCCTCCCGGCTCCGGACCATCGTCTCGGCCATCAACTCGTAAGGCATGGACACGGACTGGGCGACGGTGAAGGCACGCTTGTTGTCCGTGGCGGTAGTGTCGGTACCGGTCTCTTCGCCGGTGTCCTCACCGCCGTCGTCCTCCATGCCGTCGTCCTCCATACCGTCATCTTCGGCGCCGTCGTCTTCCATACCGTCATCTTCGCCGCCGTCGTCGTCCATGCCATCATCGTCCATACCGTCGTCGTCAGACATACCGTCGTCGTCCATACCGTCGTCGTCCATACCGTCGTCGTCCATACCGTCGTCGTCCATCATGCCGTCGTCGCCACCGCCGGTACGGGTGGCATCGCTGGAAAGACCGCTGCTCTCGGCGGTGACGCCGTAGAAAGTGGCGTCCCCGTCGAGGGTGGCGACCACGACGCGCATCACGTCGACGCCAGGAATGGCATCCACGCTGCCCCAGGCTACGGGCTTGATGGTGGGCGCGGGCAACTCGACGACGTTACCGTCATCGTCGACTCCCTGGGTGACGGTGACGTCACGCCAGATGCGGTAGCCGTCGATGGTGGAGTGGTTGTCGGAGAGGTCGAAGGTGAGCATGACGAACCCACCCTGATCGCCCTCGCCGAGGGCACCCTTGTAGTCCTCTCCGACCAACTGGTCGGGAGCGTCCGGTCCCTGACGGTCAGGCGGCACCTCGTCATCACCGGCATCGTCACCGACCGGATCCGGCTGTTCGGTAACCTCCACCGTCTTGGTGGCCACGGTCGCAGAGCCGGTGACGTTGCGAATGGTGAGCGGCAGGGCTCCGAGGTGGCTGTTGCTGCGGACGGAGAAGGTGGCCACGCCGTCCTTGACCTGCAGGGCGCCCGGGGGCAACTCGACCCCGATGACCGACGTGCTCACCTCGACATAGTTGTCCGTGTCAAGGACCGTGTTGCCGAAGGCATCGATGTATCTCAGACCGACCTCGACCAGCGAGTGGAGGTACACCGTATCATTGACGGAGATCTCGATCTCCTTGTAGGCCGCATGCTTGATGACGAGGGAGGAGTCCAGCTTGCCGACGAAGGAAGTGTCGGCGTCACTGGTGAGATCCTCCACCTTGACCGTGTGGGTCTCCGGCGCCTTCTGGGCGTTCACCTTCACGTCGGCTTTCCAGGAGACCACGTCCCCGATCCTGCCGACGCCCCAGGCATCGCTCGTGAGCCGGGCCACACCGACGGGCATGCCCTCGGTGACCACGCCCTTGCCGGAGAGGGTCAGGCCGTCGCCGGAACCGCCGGAGACGGTCACCACTGCATCGTTGTTGTAGTTGACCTTGCCGTAGGCGAGGGCGGCCACCTTGTCCTTGTTCCACGCGTTCACCGTGACGGTGAACTGGGGATCCTTGTGGGCGGCCACCTGCCCGCTACCCGCGAGCTTGCCCTTGTCGTCGGTCCTCGTGCCTCCGGGCGGATTCGAGGAGACGCTGAAGTAGGTGATCTTCGGCACCACGTAGTTGGTGTCGTAGGTCATGTCGCCAGCGTCGGTGACCTTGTAGTTCCCGGCGAGATCGGCGCCGATGAGCGACAAGTTGTACTTGGTGTCGTCGACCAGACCGGTGTCACCCCGCGCGGAGTTGATGAACTCGCCGTGAGGGATGACCTGCTCCTCCAGGTCCAGGAGCTCGCCGCCGGCCAGATCCCTGATCTTCTGTCCGGGCCTGTCCCGTCCGCTGACATACTGGTAGATGATGCGGACGCTGTCGGCGTGCTCGCTGAGGGTGAACCTGACGTCGGCGGTGCTGGTCTCCTCGATCGTGGTGATGTCGGCCTCGGTCGGGAACAGACCGTTGAAGGCGAGATCGTCGACGTCGACATAGACATCGGCGCGCTCGGCGGCCGGACCCTTGTTGCCGGCGAAGTCGGTGCCGGTGACCTTGACCAGCTTGACGCCGGTCTTGAGGACGCCGACGCCGGTGGTGTCGTGAGAGGTAAGGTTGGTCAGGTCCGGTGTCGTCTGGATGGAGCTGACCCGGTCCCCGGCTCCGACATCGAAGATGAGGCGGATCTTGTTCGGATCGCTCAGCGCGGGATCGTTGTCCGAGAAGGCGACGATCGTGTCCGCCGCCGTGGGGACATCGTCCCCGCCGGTGCCGAGGACACCGTCAGCGCCGGGACCACTCACCGTCTCGACAACATTCCCACCATCGTCCAGTCCCCACCTGCGAACCATCGTGCCCTCGTTCTTGAGCTTGAGGACCGTGCCGCCGAGGTCGATGTCCAGATCCTTGTACTTCTCCGCGGCCCACAGGCGGTACTGGATGGGATTGCCGTCGTTGGAGGTGCCCGAGTTCAGGGTGCCGTCAGTAACCGTGTCGGGGCTCGCGACCTCGAGGGTGTCACCGGCACCGACGTCTTTGCCGCCGACGCCGTCGATGACCGGCTTCTTGGCGTCGATGAGAAACGCCAGGCTCTCCCGCGCACCCTCCGGGCCCCCGGAGGGGGTGGTGCCGCTGCGGTTGCCCCACTCGTCGATGAGGTAGGCGATCGCCGCGTTTCTGGCTACGGGCGCCGCGTTCAACGTCTGGACTTGCTCGTTCTCACCCATGAGATCGCCGAAGTCGCCCTCGGCGATGGCCTGCCTGAAGGTGAGGGTGTCGAGCCGGTTGGTCTCGAGGGCGACGGAGTAGGTCTTCTTCTTGTCGCCGACGGTGGGCGGCGAGGTGGTGCCATCCGTCACATTGACGACATCGATCTCGACGGTATGGCCCTTGTCGAGGATCAGCGACATGTTGTCCGCTCCCACCTTGACATCGAACTCCAAGACATTCCCGATGCCGGCGATGTCGGCTCTTGAATCGTTGGCGGTGTTGGGCGGGGTTTCAACCCGGCGGTTCAGCAGGGCCGTGACCACGTCGCCCCCGATGCCGTCTCCCCCGACGAGGATCAAGTCCGCAAGGACCGGAGGACGATCGGCGTCGATGGCGAAGAGCACGTTGCCCTTGCCGGTCGGGGACCTGCCGCCGGTGCCAGGCGTGACAGCGACGGTGGTGCCGCCATCCGAATCGTCAACGGCCACCGCCACGGCACTGATACCACCGAAGGTGCCGCTGGTCTGGTGGATCTTGCCGTTCCAGATGTAGGTGACCTCGGCGACGTTGGCGTCGACCGAGACCGAGGTGGCGTCGCCGCCGAAGTAACGCGTCGAGTCGGTATTGCCGTTAGACTTCTGGATCCGAACGGCAACGATTCCGCTCCCGGCGACATCAGCGGCTTCCTGCCTCGCCAACGCAGCGTCGCCGGTCAGGCCCAGACCGCCGTTGAGGTCAGCTACAGTCGGTTCGACGGGCACTCGCGTCTCGGGGGACTCCTTGACCTTGCCGCCGCCCGTGGCGTCGTCGCCCAGGACCGCGCCTCCCATGATCAGGGCGATGACCACGCCGTCCTGGTCGTTGGGCGTGAAGTCCCGGACCACCGCCCTCACCTGGAAGGTGCCGTCGATGCCGAGGGTGGCTCCCGAGTCGGGCGAGGTGATGGTCACGCTGCGCACCTCCGCCGCGTGGGCGTCGATGGCCCCGAAGCCGATCACCAGCGCGGCGAAAAGGGCTGCGTAATTCCTGCGCTGCATCTTCTTCCTCCTCAGGGAGCCCGGTCCCTGTCCTGGTTTCTGCAGAAAAGTTCTGACGTAGTGCGGGGATTCAGTGAGTATTCGCTCCATAATATCACCGGCTCCTATGGGGTGTCAAGCGAATTCTTGGTCTGGCAGGGGTACCGGCCCAAGAGTTTCAAAGGTAGGGTACATCGGCCCCGGGTTCAACCCCCAACCCCGCTTCGGAACCGGTGCCGGCGCAGGGCCATGACCGCCCCGGCCAGGACGATGACGGCGCTGGCGGCGCCGACGGCGCGGGCCCGGGCCACGGGGGGCGAGCGGTAGAGCAGCTCCACCACGTTGTCGCCGCCCGGCACGGGGACCGCCTTCCAGACGTAGTCGGCGCGCAACAAGGGGGCCGGACGGCCGTCGACGAGGGCGCTCCAGTGGGGGTGGTGGTTGTCGGCGATCACGAGCAGGCGCGGCCCCCCGGCGGATACGATGAGGCGCACCACGCCCTCGCGGTAGTCGTAGAGCTCCTCGGTCACGTGATCGCCGCTCAGATCGGCTTCAGGGCCGGGCAGGTCGATGGGCGGCGGCTCCTCCAGCAATACGGTGCGGCGCAGGTCGTAGCGCCCCTCGCGCAGGGCGGTCAGGACCTCCGCCTCGCCGGGAAGGACCTCGGCGTGGGGCGCCAGGCGGAATCGCGGCAGGGCCGTCTCGTTGGCGTAGAGGCGCAGCTCACGGCCGGCGAAGACCTCGGGGAAACCCTCGGCGCGCAGCTCGACGGCGCGTGGCGTGACGAGGAAGCGGGCGCCCATGAGATCGAGGATCGGACGGGCGGCGCCGAGGATCTGGCCGTCGGTCCAGCGCACCTCGCGGCCCTCGGCGTGGCGGGCGCGCAGCACGCTCTCGACGGGCTCCAGCTCCTTGAGCAGACGGTCGTAACGGCGCAGAGTGAAGTCGGCGAAGCCGGTGGCCACGTCGGCGCCGTCGAGGTGGTAGCGCGCGCTCTTGAGGAAGGCGTGGCCGGGCACGGGAAAGAGGCGGAAGCGGCCGGGCTGGCGCTCGAGGAAGGCGCGCACGTCGGGGTTGGCCTGGCGGTAGTCGGCGTGGCGGGCGGGGTCCTCGTACTTGAGGAACAGGCGGTCGATGCGCCAGGTGTCGGCCACGGTGAGGGCGCAGAGGCCGAGGACGAGGAGGCCGGCGCCGACGCGGTGGCGCAGATGGAGCAGGAGGAGGGCGGTGCCGGCGGCGCATACGCCGGCGCCGATGAGTCCCCCGCGGGCGAGCCAGGGGGCGGCGGCGGTCATGGCGCGGCGGCGGAACTCCGGGGCGTCGGCCCAGAGGAGGGCGGTCCATGCCTCGGTGACCGGGCGCGGCGCCAGGGCGATGACGAGGCAGAGGCCGGTAAGGACGGCGCCGGCGACGAGGATGCGGCGTGAGAGGATGGGCGCGTCGCCTTCCGGGCGCAGGACCCGGCCGAGGCCAAGGGCGGCGAGGGCGACGGCGGCAAAGGCGAAGAGGAAGGCGGCCATGCCGATGGTGCGCAGCTCCTTGCCGCCGGGCAGGAGGTGGTAGGCGATCCAGTGGACCGGGGTGTGGCCGCCGAGGGTGAAGGCGGCGGCGGCGGCGAAGAGGAGGCCGAGGAAGAGCACGAGGGGGCTGGCCCGGGCGCCGGGGACCGCGGCGAGGGCGAGGAGGAGGACGAGGATGCCGAAATACTCGGAGTTGAGCTTCATGGGGTTGCGGCCCCAGTAGCGGTTCCCCTGGTCGGTGGGATCGTCGAAGCCGCCGAACTCCGGGACGACGAGGGAGGCGATCTCCTCCGGGTGGAGGGACCAGCTGCGGGCGTGGGCGAGCTGCTCCTCCGGCGTGCGTCCGGTGCCGTCGTGGACGGCGGCACGCTTGGACTCGGTCTTGACGTGCAGGTAGGGCGGATAGACGCCCTCGGCGGCGAGGCCGAGGCCGACGGCGGCGGCGGCGGCGAAGAGGCCGGCGCGCTCCGCCAGGCGGGGCAAGGTCAGACCCCGCAGGCGCAGGTGGACGAGCTTATAGATGGAATAGGCGCCCGTGCCCAGGAGGGCGTACTGCATCATCTGCAGGTGGGGGGTGAAGATGCCGATGGCGACGAGGACGGCGAGGGCGGCCCACGAGCCGAGGGCCTGCCGGCCCCCGTCCATGCCGCGCTCGACGCAGAGGAGGAGGAAGGGAAAGAGGGCGATGACCGACATCTTGGCGTAGTGGCCGGCGTACGGAAAGCTGAGGAAGGTGGGCGCCGAGAGGAAGGCGAGACCGCCCCACAGCGCGGCCCAGCGATGGACGCCGACCTGCCGCAGGTAGAGGAACATGCCCCAGCCGGCGGCGAAGACGACGAGGATGTAGCGCCAGCCGACGGCGCGCTGGTGGGTGGTGAAGAGCTCGATGAGGTAGGTGGGGAAGAACTTGTGGCGGATCTCCTCGGAGGCGGGGTAGCCGCCCATGAAGGGCGACCAGGCCGGGGGCACGAGGTCGCGCAGCTTTTCCGCCACCGGCGCCTTGCCGCGGTGGAAGTCGAGCCCTACGTCGTGGCCGAAGACGACCTTGCCGCTGAGAGGGAACTCCCAGAAGTAGACGAGGGCCACCAGCGCGAAGAGGGCGGGGGCGAACCAGGGGCGGGAGATGTACCGCCGGAGGGCGGGGGCGGCGGGGGCGGGCGCGGCGGACTCAGCCTCTGGCCGGGGGTCCGCCTTGCGGCGATGGTCGCGCCTGCGGTCCTGCTTGCCCATGGTGTGCCTTGCGGGGCTTCCTTGCCGCAATGAACAGCCGGGACTACAGGGTGCCCTTGGTGGAGGGCACGCCGGAGACCCGGTCGGAGCGCAGGGTGGCCATGTCGAGGGCGCGGCCCAGGGCCTTGAAGATCGCCTCGATGCCGTGGTGGTCGTCGGCCCCGCGGAGCAGGTCGACGTGCAGGTTCAGGCGCCCGTGGTCGACGAAGGCGCGCAGGAACTCGGGGACGAGGGCCACGGGCAGGCCGCCCACCGAGCCGTCGCGGAAGGCGGCGTTGACGGCCAGGTAGGAGCGTCCGGAGAGGTCGACCACGGCCCGGGCGAGGGCGTCGTCCATGGGGACGTAGGCGTGGCCGAAGCGCTGGATGCCCGCCTTGTCGCCGAGGGCCTCGCCCAGGGCCTGGCCCAGGCAGATGCCCACGTCCTCGACGCTGTGGTGGGCGTCGACGTCGAGATCCCCCCGGCAGGTGAGGACGAGGTCGAAGAGGCCGTGGCGGGTGAAGGCGTGGAGCATGTGGTCGAAGAAGCCGACGCCGGTGCTGGCCTCGCAGCGGCCGGAGCCGTCGAGGACGAGGGTGAGGTCGATCTCGGTCTCGGAGGTGCGGCGCTCGACGCGGGCGCGGCGGTCGGCGCTCACGGCAGGCCCTCCTCGCCCCACGCTCTGAGCCGGACCTCGACGGCGCGGGCGTGGGCCTCCAGGCCTTCGGCGCGCGCCAGGCGGGTGATATCGGCGGCGGCGGCGCGCAGGCGCCCCGGGGTGTACTCGACGACGCTGCTGGCCTTGACGAAGTCGGCGAGGCCGAGGGAGGAGGAGAACCGGGCGGCGCCGTTGGTGGGCAGGACGTGGTTGGTGCCGGCGTAGTAGTCGCCCACCGGCTCGGTGGATGCCTCGCCGAGGAAGACGGCGCCGGCGTTGCGGACGCGCTCGAGCCACTCCCGGGGTTCGGCGACGAGCAGCTCCAGGTGCTCGGGAGCGAGGCGGTTCACCAGCTCGACGCCGGTCTGAAGGTCGGGGACGACGACGGCGACGCCGTAGCGCGACAGGGCGCGGCCGGCGGCCTCGGCGCGGGGCAGGTCCGCCAACTGGCGGTCGACCTCGTCCCGCACGGCACGGGCCAGCTCTTCGGATGTGGTGATGCACACCGCCGCCTCGAAGCCGGAACCGTGCTCGGCCTGGGAGAGCAGGTCGGCGGCGATGAAGGCGGGAGATGCGGTGTCGTCGGCCAGCACGGCGATCTCCGACGGGCCGGGGACCATCTCGATGCCGACGATGCCGTAGACCTGGCGCTTGGCGGCGACGGTGTAGGGGCCGCCGGGGCCGACGATCTTGTCGACGGCGGGGACGGTGCCGGTGCCGTGGGCCAGGGCCGCCACCGCCTGGGCGCCGCCGATGGCGTAGACCTCGTCGAGGCCGAGGAAGCCGGCGGCGGCCAGCAGTCCGGGGTGGGGCAGGCCCGAGGGCCGGGGCGGGGTGACGACGCAGATCTCGTCGACGCCGGCGACCCGGGCGGGGACGGCGGCCATGAGGAGGCTGGAGATGAGCGGCGCCTCGCCGCCGGGGACGCAGATGCCCACGCGGCGCAGGGGCGTGATGCGCCGGCCGAGGACGACGCCGTCGCCGTCGTCGCGGAACCAGGTGTCGGCCTTCTGGGCCTCGTGGAAGGAGCGGATGTTGGCGGCGGCGCGCTCGATGGCGCCCATGAGGGCGGGATCGGCGGAGTTCAGGGCGTCTTGCAGGGCCTTCTGGGGCACGCGGAAACGGCCCGGCGTGAGGCGGACGCCGTCGAAGCGGACGGTGTACTCGGCGACAGCCTCGTCGCCGCGGTCTCGCACTGCGGCCACGATGGCGGCGGCGGTCTCTTCGATGGCGGCGGGGATGGCGCCGCGCCGGCCGAGGACCTCGGCGAGGCGGCCCTCCAGGGGGCCGCCGGAGGTGTAGTGGACGAGGTCGAGCATGGTCCGCGGCCCCTAGTAGACGACCTTGTTGAGGGGGTACTCGATGATGCCCTCGGCGCCGCAGCGCTTGAGCCGCGGGATCAGGTCGCGGACGACGGTCTCGTCGGCGATGATCTCCACCGCCACCCAGGCGTCGTCGGCCTGGCCGGAGACGGTGGGCGCGTGCAGGGCGGGCAGGTTCTGCATGACCTCGTCGAGGCGGTCGCGGGGGACGTTCATCTTCAGGCCCACCTTGGACTCCGCCTCCAGGGCGCCGACGAGGAGGGTGAAGAGGTTCTCGGCCTTGCGCCGCTTCCAGCCGTCGCTCCAGGAAGCGTGGTTGGCGATGAAGCGGGTCGTGGTCTCCAGCATCACCTCAAGTATTCGCAGGCGGTTGGCGCGCAGGGAGGAGCCGGTCTCGGTGATGTCGACGATGGCGTCGGCCACCCCCGGGATGCCGGCCTTGACCTCGGTCGTGCCCCAGGAGAAGTCGATCTCGGCTTCGATGGCGCGGCCGGCGAGGAAGCGGCGGGTGACGCCCGGCAGCTCGGTGGCGATACGCTTGCCGCGCAGGTCCTCCAGGGAGCGGACGGAGGAGTCCTCCGGCACGGCGATGACCCAGCGCAGGGCCCGGGAGGAGGACTTGCCGTAGCGCAGCTCGCCGATCTCGTGGACGTCGGCGTCGCACTCCATGACGAGGTCGTGGCCGGTGATGCCCACGTCGACGACGCCGCGCTCGACGTAGTCGGCGATCTCCTGGGCGCGGAACATCAGCCCCGAGAGCTCGGGGTCGTCGACCTCGGGCTCGTAGGAGCGGGAGGGCAGGTCGATGCGGTAGCCGGCGCGCTCGAAGAGCCGGACCGTCGCCTGCTGCAGGCTGCCGGAGGGAAAGCCGATGCGCAGGCCGGGGGCGGACTCCGTCATCCGGAGACCTGCGCGCCCGGCGGCGGCGGCGCGGCTCCGGCGGCGAGGTTGTCGAGAGCGCGGCCGGCCTCGCGGCGGTCCTCTTCGGTGCCGCTCTCGGCGAGGCGGCGCAGGCCCGGGGCGGCCGACGGCGGCGGGCCCATCTGCTCCAGGGCACGGACCGCCTTGGTGCGGATGCTCTGGTAGGAGTCCCCCAGGGCCGTGACGAGGGCCTCCTCGACGGCGGCGCGGTCGGCGCCGGCCAGCGGTCCGGGCGAGCGGGGGGCGCGGCCGACGGCGGCCTGGCCGAGGGTCTGGACGGCGACGTGGCGCACCTTAGCCTCCCGGTCGCGGGCGAGGCGGATCAGGCCGTGCAGCATGCCCTCGTACCCGAGGTGGCGGGCGCTGCCGAGGGCGGCGATGCGGATGTCGGGGACGGGGTCGTGGAAGGCGCGCTCGATCACGCGGCGCACGGAGTCGTCGAGGGCGGCGTGGAGGGTGTCGTCGTAGCAGGGGCCGAGGGACTGCACCACCGGCTTGCGGAGGGCCTTGGAGGGCGTCTCCGTGAACCGCAGGAGCGACGGCAGGGCCTTCTTCGCCTTCATCTCCCCCAGGCCCCAGGCGGCGTACGCGGCGACGTTGAAGGAGTCGTCGTCGAGGAGGCGGATGAGGGCGTCGGTGGCCCGGGGGTCGCGCATTCGGCCGAGGAGGCGGGCGACCTCGAAGCGGACCCGCTTGTACGAGGAGTTGGTCTCCTGGATGAGGCGGGGCACGACGCGGTCGCCGTAGAGGAGGAGCTTGCCCGCGGCCTTCTCGCGGACGTCGGCCTGGAGGCTGCGCAGGAGCTGGATCTGCGGCTCGGGGTCGGGCTTGCCGCAGGACAGCCCCGCGAGAGCGGCCGCCAGGCCTGCCAAGCTCGCGGCCCCCGCCGTACAACCGAGGAGAATCCGACGCTTCCGGATCATTTGATCAACGATAACCCCGGTTGCGAACAGAGTCCACGCGGGCCGGATCCGGCGGAGGCGCGTTCAGCAGGGCCTCGCGCTCGGCGCAGCGGCGCAGGGCCGAGGCCGCCACCGAGGCCCATCCGGAGCCGGAGTAGGACTCGACCAGCCGCTGGTAGAGGGGCCGGGCGCGGCGGCAGCCCTCGGCGTCGGCGATCAGCGCCGCCAGGCGGGCGAGGGCGTCGTCGGCCAGGTCGGACTCCGGGAAGGCGGCGGCCAGCTCCTCCAGCAGCCGGCGGGCGCCGGCGGGGTCGCCGCGCTCCTCGTGGAGCCGCGCCCGGTGGTAGAGGACGGCGTCGGCCGCGGCGGGGTCGAGACTCTGCAGGCGGTCGAGGGCCCAGGCCGCCTCTTCGAGCCGGCCGCGGTCGAGGTGAAAGCCGGCGATGGCGGTGAGAGCCGCGGCGCTGCGGCGGTTGAGGGGCAGGGCGGCGAGCTGGTAGCGCGCCGCCTGGGCGGCCTCGTCCTCGAAGTTGCGTTCCGCCTCGAGCGCCGCCGTGTGCAGGCTCTCGGCCAGGGCGAGGCAGGGGGGCTGGCCGGCGGCGTCGAAGCGGACCAGCCGCAACCCTTCGGCGGCGCCGGCGGAGATCAGCTCCAGGGGCGGGTTGAGCCGCTCCAGGTGGGCGGGGTGCATCAGCCCCTGACCGGTCTTGACGTGGGCCGCCTCCACGGGGAAGGCGTTCCACGAGGGATCGACCTCGACCCAGCGGCCGAGGAAGACCTGGGGCCAGATGTGGAGCACCAGCTCGCCCGCGGCCGAGAGGGCGAAGCCGACGCTGACGCGGGCGGGGATGCCGGCGGCGCGGCTCAGCGCCGCGAAGAGGACGGTGTACTCCGAGCAGGTCCCGCGCAGGTCCTCCAGCACCTCGAGGGAGGTCTTGAAGCGGACGTCGGTGTCGGCCGGCTCCATGTGGTCGTGGACCCAGTCGTGGAGGACCCGGGCGGCGTCGCGGCTGTCCACCCCGGGGTCGGGCACCAGCCGGGCGGCCAGCTCGCGGATCGCCGGCGCCCCGGACTGGATGTAGAGGGAGGGGGCGCGGTACGGGGCGACATCCGGCCGGGAGGCGACCTCGGACACGGTGACCCCCTCCGCGGGCAGGGTCTCCCGGCGCACGGTCAGGACCGGTCCCGCCGAATCCGCCGAGAGGCCCTGCCGCCCGTCGAGGACGAAGAGCCGCCTCGGGTCCCCCAGGGCGGCGGGCAGGCCGATGCGGATGCTGTCGAGCCGGCCCGGGCGCGGCGTCTCGCGGTCGAGGCGCAGCGGCTCTCGCGGCTCGGGCCGGCTCCAGCCCAGGGCCTGCCCGGCGTCGACGCGGCGCTCCTCCGTGCCCAGGGCCGGCGCCCGGGCGCGGACCTCGCGGCCGGCCTGGTCCAGCCACAGCCGGACCTCCAGCTCCGGCAGCAGATCGGGGGGCAGGTCCCCGGCCGCGGGCGGCGGCGGCGAGACCGCAGGTCCGAAGCGCAGGGTCACCGGGGTCTCGCCCGCGGCGGTGGTGCCGGCGCGGGTGAACGCGGGGCGCAGGACGCCGCTGTCGGGGTCCAGGACCAGCATCGTGTCCCTCCGGCCGGGGCGCAGGGGCCGGCGGGCCAGCAGGCGGGGAACCGCGGCGGCCAAGGTGACGCCGCCGGGGTCCGGGACCGTCCAGCGTTCCGACCCGGGGCCGAGACGGCGCTCGAAGAGCAGACCGGCCGCCGTGGCGGTGACCGCGGTGCGCAGCTCCTGGCTGGCGTCGGTGCGCGTGCGGCTCACCCGGCGCACGGACAGGTCCCGGGCGCCCAGGACGCTCTCGGCGCGCAGCTCCACGAAGCCGTGACGCCAGCCGACGGCGTACTCCGAGAGCCGCAACGAGTCGCCGTCCTCGCGCCAGAGCCGCCAGCCGTAGCCGGTCTTGCGGCCGCCGGCGCGGGCCTCCCACCAGAGGGTGTCGCCCGGGGCCCCCCGCAGCGGCGCCGGGGCGAAGGCGTGGAGGCGGCCGTCGCCGGCGGCGTAGAGGCGGTCCCGGCCGGCGGCGACCACGGCAGGTCCGGCGGCGAGCCTCTGCCGCCACAGCACCCGCCCGCCGGCCTCGACGCCGACCAGCTCCCCCCCGGCGGTGGCCACGACCCCCCCCGGGGCGGCGGGGACCGGGGCGCCCGTGGGCTCCCCCTGCAGGTCCAGGGACCAGCGCGGCTCCCCCCGGCGGGGGTCGAGGGCGTAGAGGAAGCCGTTGGCGCCGGCGCACCAGAGCTGCCCGCCCAGCAGGAGCGGAGCCGCGGCCAGGCCGGTTCCGAGCCAGCGGGTCCACAGCGGTTCCAGGCCGCCGTCGAAGGCGCGCACCGAGCCGCCCCCGGAGGCGAAGACCGCTTCCGGCCCGGCGGCGAGGAGGCGGATCCCCTCCACCGGCCGCGAGGCCAGGCGACGGCCGGTGAGGGGGTCCACTGCCAACAGCCGGCCGGCGGCCGGCACGAGCAGCCTCCCGTCCAGGAGGACCGGGTCGGAGAGGGGCCGCAGGCCGGTGCGCAGGCGCCAGCGCTCGCCGCCGCTCTCGACGTCGAGGGCGTGGACCACCCCGTCGCCGCCGTGGACCACGGCCAGCCCCGCGTGGACGGCCAGCCGGGCGGGACCCCGGCCGCGAAGCTGGACGGTCCACAGAGACTGCCCGCTCTCCAGGTCCAGGGCCCCGGCCAGGCCCCGGCGGTCGGCGAAGAGCAGCCGCGGGCCGGAGGCGGCCAGGGCCGCTCCCACCGGTCCGCCGGGACGGGTCCGCCAGCGGCGCAGCCCCCCCTCGAGACGGACCGCCTTGACGGCGCCGCCGGCCTCGGCGAAGAGGGCCAGGCCGCCGGCCTCGATCACCGCGGACGGCGGCGGGTCCCCGGCCAGGCGGTTCCACTCCAGGGCGTAGGGAAAGGCGCCGGCAGGCAGAGGCGCGGAGGCGGACGCCGCCGCCAGCCACAGGAGGGCCGCGGCGGTCCCCGGGCGACGGCGGCTCAGAACCGCGCCGGCGGCAGCTCGCCGTAGGGAGGCGTTTTCAGCGGCGCGTCGAATGGGTAGAGGGATCCGCACAGGAGGGCGCCCAGGACCATGACCAGCAGGTACCAGGCGAGGACGCGGCGGCCGAAGACGGCGCCGAGGGTGCCCACGGTGTGGAGCTTGGTGGCCGGGCCGGCGATGAAGAAGGCCAGGGCGGCGCCGGGGGCCATGCCCATGCGCACCATGGTCTCGACGATGGGGATGGCGGCGCCGCCGCAGGCATAGAGGGGAACGCCGAGGGCGACGGCGGCCGGCACCGACCAGCGATTTCCGGCGCCGAGGACGGCGCGGATCATCTCGGGCGTGAGGAAGGTGGAGACGAGGGCGGCCAGGAAGATGCCGAGGGCGAACCACCGGGTGATGAAGGAGAGGTCACGGCCGAAGCGCCGGCAGAGGCCGGGGGCGGGCGCGGCGGCGGCCGGGCCGGAGCCGCCGGCCACGGCGAAGGGGGCGGTGCCGAGATCGGCGAGCCACCCGCGGCTCTGCAGGGCGGCGGTGCCGAAGCCGGCGACCAGGCCGATGCCGAGGGCGGTGACGGTGCGGGCCACGGCCATCTCGAGGCCGAGGGCGCCCAGGGTGTAGGTGAAGAGGGCCGGGTTCATCAGCGGCGAGGCGAAGAGGAAGGCCATCATGGGCGGCGCCGGGCACCCGGCCCCCATGACCCGGGAGGCGACGGGGATGGCGGCGAAGGTGCACAAGGGGGAGACGAGGCCGATGAGGGAGGCGCCGACGACGGAGCCGCGGCGGTGGCGGGAGAGCAACTCCCCGAGGCGGGTGCGGGGCAGGTAGTGGGAGGCGAGGGCGCTCAGAGCGGCGCCGCCCAGCACCCAGGGCCACAGCTCCGCGCAGAGCTCGAAGAAGCCGATGCCCACGGCGCCGGTGCGCGTGCCCGGCAGCTCGTCGCGGCACCAGTCGGCGGCGTAGTAGAGCCAGTAGGAGGGATCGAGTTCGTACCAGCGCATCCCCGGGGAACGTACGGGGCCCTTTGGCGCTTTGACAACCGCCGGAGCCGCCGGTAAGCTTCAGAGCACGGAACCGCCCGAAAATGACCTTGAGCAGATTCACCCGTACCCGGGCCCGTGTCCTCGCCGGAGCCTTGGGGATCGCCGCCCTCACGTGGGCGGCCGAGGCCTCCGCCCAACCGGACGAGGCGGTCGAGCGCTACCGCGCCGGCTACGGCCTTCTGATGAAGAGGGACTTCCGCAACGCCGCCATCGAGCTCGAGGCGGCGGCGGCCATCGACTCCACGTACGACGTGGCGCTCTACGCCCTGAGCCGGGCCCACGGGTTCCTCGGCAACTACATCAAGGCGGCCGACGCCTTGCGGGCGGCCCTGCGCCACGGCCTGCAGAAGCCGCCGGACAGGGCCGCCCGCTCCTATGTGGATTCGCTGCGCAAGGCGCTGCAGCCCCAGGCCTTCAATCCGCTCTCGAACTACCGGGGCATGATGGGCGGAATGCACCACCGGAGCTGGATCGACTCGCTGAGGGCCTCCCGCTACCAGAGCTATGCCGTGGGTCTGGCCGACTTCTACTACAGAGGCGGGTTGGTCTCCCGCCAGCAGCGGCGCTTCGGAGAGGCGATCCACCATCTGGAGCTGTCCCTTCGGAACCGACCGAGCGACGCCTGGCTCGACTCCCTCGATGCGGCCTTCTCAGGCCCGCTGCGCCTCCTCCGTGAAGGCGAACCTCGGCCGGCCTGGATCGACTCGTTGGAGACGGCGCGGGAGCTCGGGATCCGGCACCGCCGGCACCGGGCGCAGACCTACTACACGATTGGCCAGTGCCACCTGAGCCTGCGCCAGCCCGACGCGGCCGTTCCCGCCCTGCGGCAGGCGATCGCGGTCTACCCCTCCTACCCGTGGCCCTACGTCTCCCTCGGACGCATCCACCGCCAGCGCGGCGAGTCTCGCCAGGCGGCGGAGATGTTCCAGAAGGCGATCGCCGTGGACGGCTCCATCGTGCAGGCCTATTCCGGGCTGGCGCGGGTGCGCCTCGCCTCCCAGGACCTGGAGGGCGCGGTGAAGACCCTGGAGAAGGCGGTCGCCGTCGACCCGGAGTACGCCGAGGGCCTGGTGATGCTCGGGACCACCCTCAACCACCTGCAGCGCTACGACTCGGCGGTGACGGCGCTCAAGAAGGCGGTCGAGGTCGATGCGAAGAAGGCCGAGGCGCACTTCCGGCTGGCGGAGGCCTACTTCGGGACCGGGCAGTCCCGCCAGGCGGTCCAGGCGGCCAGGGCGGCCCTGCGCCAGCGCAAGGACTTCTACGCCGCCATGGTCGTCCTCGCCGACGCCCACGCCGATCTCGGCGAGATCGACTCGGCCCGCAGGTGGTACGGGGAGGCCTCCAAGGACAGCCGCCAGCGCGACTACTGCAACCACAAGCTGCAGGAGCTGGACGCCCTCGAGGAAGAGACCGAGGGGCGCTAGTCCCGCCGTGGTGCTCATCGCCACGGGCAACCCCGGCAAGCTCGCCGAGTTCGGCCGGCTGCTGAGGGGCATCCGGACGGTCTCGCCGGCTGAGCGCGGCTTGGCGGACCTCCTGGTGGCGGAGACGGGCTCCACCTTCCACGACAACGCCCTGCTCAAAGCGCGGGCCTGGGCCGAGGCCTCCGGCCTCGTGAGCCTAGCCGACGACTCCGGCCTCGAGGTGGACGCCCTCGGCGGCGCCCCCGGGGTGCTCTCGGCCCGCTACGGCGGCGAGGGCCTCGACGACGGCGGCCGCTGCCGGCTGCTGCTGGGGGCGCTGGACGGCGTCCCCCCCGAAGAGCGCGGCGCCCGCTTCCGCTGCTGCCTGGCGGCGGCGGCCCCCGACGGGAGGCTGGCCACGGCGGAGGGCGTCTGCGAGGGGCGGATCCTCGAGGCGCCGGTGGGCCGCGGCGGCTTCGGGTACGATCCCGTGTTCTTCGCCGCGGAGGCCGGCCGCGGCATGGCCGAGCTGAGCGCCGACGAGAAGGGGGCGATCAGCCACCGGGGCCGGGCCCTGGGCGCCATCCGCCCGCTGCTGCTGGAGCGCTTCCCGGAGATCGCCGGCCGGCCCTGAGCCCGATGCTCGGACCCTTCACCCCCTATACCCGGCCGTACCGCCTGCGCATGGCCCTGGGCATGGCGGCGATCTTCCTCTCCCAGGCGGCCAACTCCCGCATCCCCCTCGAGATCGGCGCCGCCTTCGACGATCTGGCCCTGCCGCCCGCGGCGGACATCCCGGGCCTGATCGAGGAGCACGTGGCGCGCATCCTCGGCCTCTCCCTCCTGGTCGCCGCCGGAGCCTTCGCCATGCGCCGCCTCCTCGGGGTGGCCGCCACCTGGATCGAGTTCGACATCCGCACCGCCTACTTCGCCCACCTGCTGCGCCAGCCCCTGTCCTTCTACCAGGGGCACCGCACGGGCGACCTGATGGCGCGGGCCACGAACGACCTCCAGCAGATCCGCCTGTTCTTCGTGTACGGGCTGCGGGGCGTGGTGGAGACGGTGCTGATCTTCCTGTTCACCATCGTCATGATGTGCCGCATCGACTGGGAGCTGACCCTGCTGGTGCTGGTCCCGGTGCCGCTCATGAGCCTGTTCATCATCCGCATGGCCTCCCTGGTGCACTCCCGCTTCCGGGCGATCCAGGACTTCTTCGGCCACATGAGCAACTTCGTCCAGGAGAACCTCACGGGGATCCGCCTGGTGAAGGCCTTCGACCAGGGCGGCGCCCAGGCGCGCGCCTTCGAGGGGCTCAACCAGCAGTACCTGGACCGCAACCAGCGGCTGATCCGGACGCGCGCCGTGTACCGCCCCCTCGCCTTTCTGATCGCCTCCCTGAGCCTGGGGATGAACCTGTGGCTGGGGGGGCGGGCGGTGACCTCCGGGGTCCTGACGGTGGGCGAGTTCGTCGCCATCAACGCCTACCTCACCATGCTGATCCGCCCCATCTCCCACATGGGCTGGATCGTCGACCGATTCCAGCGCGCCCTGGTCGCCATCCGCCGCATCAACGAGGTCCTGGCGGTGGAGCCGGCGATCCGCGATCCCGCCGCTCCCGAGGCGGGCGGACCGGAGGCCGGACCCGGCCCCGGCGGGGTGCGCGCCCGCGCCGGGCAGTCCGAGGTGCGGCGGCGGACGTCCTCGCGAGTGCGCGGAGAGCTGTGCTTCGAGGGCGTGAGCTTCGCCTATGACGGGCTGCCGGCGCTGCGGGGGATCGACCTCACCGTGCCCGCGGGCTCGACCCTCGGCATCGTCGGCCGCGTGGGCTCGGGCAAGACGACCCTGGCGCGGCTGATCCCGAGGCTGATCGAGCCGACGGAGGGGCGGGTCCTGCTCGACGGGGTGCCGCTGGCCGAGTGGCCTCTCGACGAGCTGCGCGAGGCGATGGGCTACGTGGCGCAGACGCCGTTCCTGTTCTCGGACACGGTGGGGGCCAACGTGGGCTACGCCGTGGAGGAGGCCGGCGAGGACCAGATCCGCGCCGCCGCCGGGGAGGCGGGCCTGCGCGAGGACGTGGAGGCCTTCGACGACGGCTTCGACACCGTCGTCGGCGAGCGCGGCATCACCCTCTCGGGGGGGCAGAAGCAGCGCACCACCCTGGCCCGGGCGCTGCTGGCGAGGCCGCGGGTCCTGATCCTCGACGACTCCCTCTCCGCGGTGGACACGCACACGGAGGAGACGATCCTCGGCCACCTGCGGGGGATCATGGCCGGGCGCACGACGATCCTCATCGCCCACCGCATCTCCACCCTGAGGGACGCCGACCGCATCGTCGTCCTCGACGAGGGCCGAATCTCCGAGAGCGGCACCCACGAGGAGCTGGCCGCCGGCGCCGGGTTCTACGCCGAGCTGGCCCGCCGCCAGCGGCTGGCCGCCGAGCTGGAGCAGTTGTGAGCCCGGCCCCCCTCTCCCGGGAAGAGGAGATCCAGGAGCGGCCCTTCAACCTGCGCCTGGCGGTGCGCCTGGTGGCCTGCCTGGGACCCTACAAGCTGCGCGTCGCCGCCGCCCTGGTCCTGATCGTCGCCGCCGCGGCCTCCAGCCAGCTCGGGCCGTGGCTGACGCAGATCGGGGTCGACGACTACATGCTGAAGGGGGACCTGGAGGGCCTCTACGTGATCGTCGCCCTCTACTTCGGCTCCCTCGCCGTCCAGTACGCCGCCCAGTACGGCCAGACGCGGGTCACGGAGATGACGGGGCAGCTGGTCATGCGCGACCTGCGGCGCCGGATCTTCGTCCACCTCCAGCGGCTGCCGATGCGCTACTTCGACCGCACGCCGATCGGCCGCACGATGACGCGCACCACCAACGACGTGGAGGCCCTCAACGAGTTCTTCACCGAGGGCGTGGTCTCGGTCTTCATCGACCTGGCGACGCTGGCGGCGATCCTCGGCTTCATGGCCTACATGGACCTGCGCCTGACCCTGGTCTCGTGCATCGTCATCCCGGTGGTGGCGGCGGCCACCTTCTACCTGCAGGGCAAGGCGATGGGCGCCTACCGCGAGCTGCGGCTGCGGCTGGCGCGGCTCAACTCCTACCTGCAGGAGAACATCACCGGCATGGAGGTGGTGCAACTCTTCAACCGCCAGCGGCGCAACCGCCGCGACTTCGACGGCGAGCACCTGCCCTACCGCCGCGCCGAGGACCGGGAGATCCTCTACTACGCCATCTTCTTCCCCTTCACCGAGTGGGTCTCCACGGTGGGCACGGCCCTGATCCTGTGGTACGGCACCGGCTCGGTGCTACAGGAGCGGATCGAGCCGGGGGTGCTGGTCGCCTTCCTCCAGTACATCCGGAGGTTCTTCCGGCCCATCATGGACATCTCCGACCGCTACGCGCTGCTGCAAAGCGCCATGGCTTCCTCGGAGCGCATCTTCCTGCTGCTGGACACGCGGCCCGAGCCGGCCGGCGGCGGCGGCCTCCCCAAGGCCGAGGCCGATACGCCGGCGATCGAGTTCGAGAGCGTGCGCTTCAAGTACGACGAGGGCTCGGAGGACTGGATCCTGCGGGACGTCTCCTTCGCCGTGCCCGCCGGCCACAGCCTGGCCCTCGTGGGCGCCACCGGGTCGGGCAAGACGACGGTGGTCAACCTCCTGTGCCGGTTCTACGACGTGCAGGAGGGGGCGGTGAGGGTCGACGGACTCGACGTGCGGGAGTGGGAGGTGAACGCCCTGCGGCGCCGCATCGGCATCGTGCAACAGGACGTCTTTCTGTTCTCGGGGGACATCGAGAGCAACATCCGCCTGGGGGACGGGGCGATCCCGCCGGAGCGGGTGCGGCGCATCGCCCGCTACGTCAAGGCGGATGCCTTCATCGAGCGGCTGCCGCGGGGCTACGGGCAGCCGGTGGCCGAGGGCGGCTCGAGCCTGTCGGCGGGGCAGCGCCAGCTGCTCTCCTTCGCCCGCTGCCTGGCCTTCGACCCGGCGATTCTCGTGCTCGACGAGGCCACGTCGAGCATCGACACCGAGACCGAGCAGCTGATCCAGGAGGGGGTGGAGCGGCTGATGCACGACCGCACGTCGGTGGTCATCGCCCACCGCCTGTCGACGATCCGCAGCGCCGACCAGATCCTGGTGCTGCACCGGGGGCAGGTGCGGGAGCGGGGGCGCCACGAGGAACTGCTCGCGCGCAACGGCATCTACGCGCGGCTGTGCCGCCTCGACTACGGACGGGCGGCGGCCGGCTGACCCGCGGGGCCCTCAGTCGCCGGGCAGGTCCTCCAGGACGGAGGGGGCGAAGAGCAGGATCCCCACCACCAGGCCGGCGATGACGCCGAGGAGGAAGCGGATCACCCGGCGCGCTCCGGGCTGCCGTCGGCGGCGGCCGCGGCGGAGTCCCTGGCCGCCGGGCGGGGAGAGTGCATGGCGACACGCAGCTCCTCCTCGCGGCGGCGGACCTCGTCGTGGAGGCCGTCGATCCGCTCCTTGAGGAGCAGGAGACGGTGGTCGCCCTCCAGGGCGCCCTCCCCGAGGCGGCCGTAGACCTCCTCGCCGAGCTCGCGCAGGGAGGCGCGCAGCCGGCGGCGGGAGGCGGCCACGTCGGCGCGCGCCCGCAGGACCTGCCCGAGGGCGCGGCCCCGCTCGGCGACGCCGGCGAGGCGGGCCCGCAGTCCGTCAGCTAGCGGCTTCTTCATCGGCGCCGACCTCTTCCTCGCTGCGGTGGACCATCAGGTCCTCGACCTTCTCGATGACGCCGTCGCGGGCCTCGCCGGCGCGGCGCAGGATGCGGCGGCGGGTGACCTCGCCCCGCTGCGGCGCCAGCAGCATGCCCAGGACCGCGCCCACGATCAGCATGAGCACGCAGCTCACCAGGAAACCGGGCACGGCGACGTCGTCGCGGGAGGGGCGGTTGCGGATGTAATAGGGCATGTCACTCCTCCTGTTTCGGCTCTGAACGAAGCACTCCAAGGTACGCCTTCCTCCCCATTTGCGCCCTCTTTCTCTATATTCGACGGCCCCGCGCCGAAGGACGCCTCAGCCATGAGCAAGGTTCTCGATCGCCCGTCTCACAGCCTTCGCGAATTCCGCATCCTGCCGGGGTACACGCCCCCCGACGGCAACGCCCTCAACGTCGATCTCACCACCCGCCTGTGCCGCAGCGGCGACGGCTTCCTGCGACTGCACACGCCCTTCCTGAGCGCCGCCATGCAGGCGGTGACAGGCACCGAGATGGCGATCGCCATCGCCCAGCTCGGGGGCATCGGCATTCTGCCGGTGAGCCAGACGATCGAGGAGCAGTCCGAGAAGATCGGCCGCGTGAAGCGCTTCAAGGCCGGCTTCCAGACCAGCATCACCACCCTCTCGCCGCGCCAGACGATCGCCGACGTGATCCGCATCATGGAGGAGACCGGCTACTCCACCTTTCCGGTGACCGACACGGGCGAGTTCCACGCCAGGCTTCTGGGGGTGATCACCGACAAGGACTTCGACGTCCGGCGCGACCACGCCCTCACCGTCGAGGAGCGCATGCGCACCGACGTGCAGTACGGCGTCGACATCTCCGACCTCAAGGAAGCCAACCAGCTGATGATCAAGTTCGGCCGCGGCTTCCTGCCCATCGTCGACGCCGGCGGCATCCTGCAGACGGCGGTCTTCAAGAAGGACCTCGACAAGCACCTGCAGCACCCCAACGAGTCGATCGACGCCCAGAAGCGCCTGCTCGTGGGGGCGGCGGTCTCCACCCACCCCGAGGACCGCGAGCGCGTCCAGTGCCTGGTGGAGCACGAGGTCGACGTCATCGTCGTCGACGCCTCCGACGGCCACACCCACTACCAGCGGCAGATGGTGGAGTGGATCAAGTCGACCTGCGGCGTGCCGGTGGTGGCCGGAAACGTGGTCACCTCCCGCGGCTTCGAGTTCCTCGCCGAGACCGGCGCCGACGCGGTCAAGGTCGGGATGGGCATCGCCTCGGGATGCACCACCCAGGAGGTGAAGGCCACCGGCCGCGGCCAGGGATCGGCCCTGCTCGGCGTCTGCCCGGCCCGCGACCGCCACGCCGACGCCACGGGCGAATACCTGCCCCTCATCGCCGACGGCGGCATGGCGGGGCCCGCGGAGATGTCGGTCGCCCTGGCCCTGGGGGCCGACGCCCTCATGCTGGGCAACTTCTTCGCCCGCTACACCGAGTCGGCGGGAAACCTCATGCGCAACGCCGCCGGCGAGATCGTCAAGGAGTACTGGATGGAGGGCAGCGCCAAGGCCCGCAACCACCGGCGCTACGCGCAGTTGAAAGACCTGTTCTTCGAGGAGGGGATCACCGGGTACGTGCCTCATCTCGGCTCGATCTTCGAGAAGCTGCCCCTGGTGATGCAGATCCTGCGCTCCACCCTGGCCACCGCCGGCTGCCGAACCATGGACGAGCTGCACGAGAAGGCGGTCCTGGAGATGCAGTCGCCCTCGGCCCTGCGCGACTCCGACGTCCACGACATGGTGCCCTCCAACTTCGAGCAGCAGATCCTGTAGAGCCGGCATCCGTGCAGATCGGCTACTCCACGTGGGGCATGCCCGAGGTGGCGATCGACGACGCCCTCGGGCACCTCGCCGGCCTCGGCTTCACGGGTGTCGAGCCCACCGTCATCCCCGGCTGGTCCACGGAGCTGGACACGCTCGACGAAGGGGAGCGGCGGCGGATCCGCGACCTCTTCGACGACCACGGCCTCGACATGCCGGCGGTCGCCGGCCACCGCTCGCTGCTGGCCGAGGGCGCCGAGCACGACGAGAACTGGCGCCGCCTCACCGGGGCCGTCGACCTGTGCGCCGGGTGGGCGCCGGACGGGGGCCCGCCCCCCGCACTGGACACGACCCTCGGCGGCCGCCCGGACGACTGGGAGCCGCGGCGCGACTTCATCGTCGAGCGGGTGGGACAGCTGGTGGAGTACGGGGCCGCGGCCGGCGTCGTCATCGCCCTCGAGCCGCACGTGGGCTCCGCCCTCGACACGCCCGAGCGGACGGTCTGGCTCCTGCAGCAGGTCGACTCGGAGTTCCTCAAGCTCAACTTCGACATCAGCCACTTCGAGGTCCTCGGCCTGCCCACGGACCGGACGGTGGCCGCCCTGGCTCCGCACTCCGTCCACACCCACGTCAAGGACCAGCGCGGCCGCTCGCCGGCCCACGAGTTCCTGATCCCCGGCGAGGGGCCCTTCGACTTCGCCGCCTACCTGCGGGCGATGGAGGGCGCCGGGTACCGGGGCTACATCACCGCCGAGGTGAGCATGATGGTGCAGCGGCGCCCCGGGTACGACCCGCTCGCCGCCGCCGATTTCACCTACCGCACCCTGGACAAGGCCTTCCGCGAGGCGGGCCTGTGCTGAGGGCCGCCCTCCCATGAGAGTCCTCGTCACCGGCGCCGGTAGCGCTCTCGGGCGCGCCGTCACCGCCGAGCTGCGGCGGCGGCGGCACCGCCTGCGGCTGACCGACCGGCGGCGCCTGCGGACCGACCTCGAGTTCGCGCAGTCCCGTCTCGGCCACACGCGCGCCACGGACGAGCTGGTGCAGGGGATGAAGGCGGTGGTGCACGTCCCGGCCCCCCCGGGCGCCGGGGCCGAGGCCGCCGAGTGGATCGACGCCTGCACCCGCTGCACCTACAACCTGCTCACGGCGGCGTCGGCGGCCGGCGTCGAGCACTGCGTCTACGTGAGCACGCTGGATCTGTTCGCCGCCTACGACGAGGGCCTGCGGGTCACGCCGGAGTGGAGGCCGCGGCCGACCACCGAGCCGGAGGTGATGGCCCCCGGCCTCGGGGAGTTCGTGGCCCGCGAGTTCGCCCAGACGAAGCAGATCGGCCTCACCGTGATGCGCCTCGGGCACCTGGTGGAGGAGTGGACAGGCGGGGAGCGGGATCCCATGGGCGTGTATCCCGCCGAGGCGGGCGACGCCGTGGCCGCCGCCGTGGAGTCGGGACACCCCGTCGGCTACCGTGTGCTCCACGTGCAGGGGGAGTTCGAGGGCGCCCGCTTCCGCTCCGCAAGCTACCCGGCCTTCCGGCCCCGGCGGAGGGCGCGATGAAGGTCTGCCTCCTCGGCGGCAACGGCTTTCTGGGACCGTGGGTGGTGAAGGAGCTGGAGGGCGGCGGCTACGACCTGCGGATCACGGACATCAAGCTGCCCGAGCGGTCCCCCCACGAGACGATGCACGTCGACGTGGCCGACCTGCGCCAGGTGAGGCGCGCCGCCCGGGGCTGCGACGCCATCGTCAACTGCTCGGTGCTGCGGCCCCACCGCAAGATCGCCTGGGACGTCAACACCCTGGGCACGTACAACGCCGTGCGCACCGCCGTCGACCTCGGCCACGACCGCTTCATCAACACCGGGCCTCACTTCACCGTCACCGGCGAGCCCTACCACACCTTCGACTTCGGCATCGTCGAGGAGGTGCCCGCCCACTCCGGCACCAACCTCTACGCCATCAGCAAGGCCGCGGGCCAGGAGATCTGCCGCATCTTCAGCGACAACCACCCGATCCACGTCATGTGCATGCTCTTCCTCTCCTTCCCCGCCGCCGATCCGGCCGATCCCGAACGCGGCGGCCGGGGGGACATCAACCCCTTCTCGGTCACCTTCGCCGACGCGGCGCGGGCGATCCGCTGCGGCCTGGAGGTCGACACCGCCCGGCTGCCGTCCCGCAACGAGGTGTTCTTCGTCATGGCCGATCTGCCCCACGGGAAGTACTCCAACGCCAAGGCCCGCCGGCTCCTCGGGTTCGAGCCCCAGGACACCCTCGAGGCCTACTACCGCGAGAGCCGTCCGTGACGGACCACGCCTTCGCCCAGGTCTTCGCCGGCCCGGGCCAGCCCCTGCGCTACGAGCGCATCCGCCTGCCGTCGAGCCTGCGGCCAGGAGAGGCCCTGCTGGCGGTCGACCTGGCGACGATCTGCGGCTCCGACCTGCACACCACCGGGGGCCGGCGGCGGCAGCCGACGCCGGCGGTGCTCGGCCACGAGGGGGTGGGCCGGGTGGCGGCCAGCGAGCGCGGCGGCCTGGAGGTGGGCGAGCGCGTGAGCTGGTCGATCGCCGACAGCTGCGGCCAGTGCCGGTTCTGCCTGGGCCACCACCTGCCGGAGAAGTGCCTGCACCTGTTCAAGTACGGCCACGCCGACCTCGACGACGGCTGCGGCCTCAACGGCGCCTACGCCACGCACCTGCTGCTGCGGCCCGGAACGGCGGCGGTGCCGGTGCCGGAGGAGATTCCCGACGGGGTGGCGTCGACCGCCAACTGCGCCCTGTCCACCGCCGTCAACTCGGTGGAGCAGGTCCCGGAGGGGGCGGCGTCGGCCCTCGTGCAGGGGGCTGGCCTCCTCGGGATCTACGCCTGTGCCCTGCTGAACGAGCGCGGCCTGCGCGTGCTGTGCAGCGATCCCCTCCCCGAGCGGCGGGACCTGGCCGCCCGCTTCGGAGCGGTCGGGCTGGACCCGGCCTCAGATCCCGGGGAGCGGCGGGAGCGGGTGCTCGAGCTGGCGCCCGACGGCGTCGACGCGGTCCTGGAGATGTCGGGAGAGACCCCAGCCGTGGCCGCGGGCCTGGACCTGGTGCGCACGGGCGGCACCTACGTGCTGGTCGGCATGGTCCACCCCGACTCCGACCTGGCGGGGATCACGGGGGAGCGGATCGTCTTCAAGTGCCTGACCATCCGCGGGGTCCACAACTACTCGCCCCGCCACCTGCAGGAGGGGATCGAGTTCCTCCGGCGCACGGTGGGGCGCTACCCCTTCGAGGATCTCCTGGGCCCCACCCTGCCGCTGAGCGAGCTGGAGGAGGGCCTGGCCCTGAGCCGGCAGCGGCGCTGGCTGCGGGTCGCCGTCGCCCCGGGGATGGAGGGTTGACCGGGGCCGTCCGGGTCACCGTCAACGGCCGCTCCTACGAGGTGCCGCGCCAGCCGGTGGTTGGCGTCTGCATCGACGGCTGCGACCCCGCCTACCTGGAGGCGGCGGCCGGCGTCATGCCCGAGCTGGCCCGCCTCGCCTCCGACGGGGCGCGGGGGACGGCGCGGACGGTGGTCCCCTCCTTCACGAACCCCAACAACGCCTCCATCGCCACCGGCGCGCCCCCGGCGGTGCACGGGATCCCCGGCAACTACTACTACGACCGGGACTCGGGCGAGGAGGTCATGATGAACGACCCCCGCTGGCTGCGGTGCCCCACCGTGCTGGCCGGCTTCGCGGGGGCGGGCGTCGAGGTGGCGGTGGTGACCGCCAAGGACAAGCTCCTCGCCTTCCTGTCGGAGGGGCTGCCCGGCCGCTGCTTCCGCCTCTCGGTGGAGAAGGCCGGCGACGACGGGGCGGGCCTGGTGGGGCGCCCGGCGCCCGGGATCTACGACCCCGAGGCGAGCGTATACTGCCTCGAGGCCGGCGCCTGCCTCCTGGAGCGAGGCGGCCCCCTCGTGACCTACCTGTCGACCACCGACTACGTGCAGCACCGCTTCGCCCCGGAAGAGCCGGAGGCGATCGCCTTCCACGCGCGGCTGGACGCCGTCCTGGGGCGCCTGCACCGCGCCGGCGCCGTGGTCGCCGTCACCGCCGATCACGGCATGAACGCCAAGACCCGGCGCGACGGCTCGCCGAAGGTGGAATACCTGGAGAGCCTTCTGAAGGAGGAAGGCGTGGCCGGGGCGCAGGTGATCCTGCCGATCACCGATCCCTACGTGGTCCACCACGGCGCCCTGGGCTCGTACGCCACTGTCTACGTCGAGCCTGAAGGCCTGGAGCGGGCGGCGCGGGTGCTGGGAGAGGTGCCGGGGGTCGAGGCCGTCCACCCCCGGGAGGAGGCGGCCGGCCTCTACGAGCTGCCGCCCGACCGCATCGGCGACCTGGTGGTCCTGGCCGATCGCGGCACCGTCCTCGGGCGCACCCCGGAGTGGCACGACCTGTCCCACGTCTCGGAGGGGCTGCGCTCCCACGGCGGCCTGCACGAAGCGGCGGTGCCCTTCGTGGTCAACCGGCCGTTACGGGGCGAGACGGCCGAGGCCCTGGAGCGCGGCGAGCTGCGCAACTACGACCTCTTCGACGTGCTCTGCAACGGCGTGCGTGGCCCGTGACTTTGGGACCCGTGAGCCGGGATCAGGTGTCCCATAGGCATTTGGCCCCCTTCTTGCTTGTGTCCCTGCACGCCAGATTCGGCGGCACTACCTTCACACGGGACGCGAGGAGAGCACGATGGAATGGAGCAACCCACTGGTCTGTGTAGTCGGCGGCATTGCGGGGATTGGGGCCATCTGGAAGCTGGGGGAATGGAAGGGACGCACCGATGACTCCGTCAGCGCCATCAAGGACACCATTCGAGAGATCCGCGAAGATGTCAAGAAGATCCTGGGCCGCCTGCCACCTCCGGCTGTCGAGCAGGTCAGCCCGCTCCGGCTGACCGAGTTCGGAGAAGAGATCTCCCGGCGTCTCGATGCACGATCCTGGGCCACGGAAACCGCGTCGGATCTCCTTCCCGAAGTCCTGGGCAAACAGGCGTTTCAGGTGGACGAGTTCTGCGAGACCTATGTCCAGACTCGTCTGAGCGAGGAGTGGAAGACCGAGGTGGCCCGCTGCGCGTACGAGCAGAACCGGGACCGAGAGAGCATCCTGTCCGTGCTGAGGGTAGTCCTGCGGGACGAACTGCTTTCTCTCCTCCCGGACTGAGAGCGTCGGTCTACTTCGCCTACAGCTCCCCCAGCTCCACCTTCCGGCCCTCCCGCAGGCTGACCTGCACGGCCTCGGTGAAGGCCATGTACTTCAGGCCGTCCTCGAAGTTGGTGTGGGTCACCGGGCGGCCGTCGCGGACGGCGTCGACGAAGTCGGCCTCCACGTTCCAGCCCCACTGCTTCTCGGGCGCCACCACCAGCTCCTGCCAGCCGCTGTCGTCCCGGGCCACGAGGGCCTTGTCGCCCTCGAGCCGGATGGACCCCTTGGTGCCGTGCATCTCGAAGGACATGGAGCCGTGGGCGGCAACGCTGCTCACGTGGTAGACGGCGGTGGCGCCGCTCTCCAGCTCGGAGAGGATGCCGAGGCTGTCGGGCACGTCCACGGCCCTCGCCGTGCCGCTCTCGGCGTCGGTGCGCTCGCCGGTGAAGATGTGGGCGTGGGCCATGACCGTGCGGTCGTGGCCCACGTAGCGCCGCACCGTCTCGTTGAGGATGCCCATGGCCATGATGTTGTTGCCCGACAGGTCGCGCCGCTGGCGCCAGTGCAGGGGGGCGCCGGGGTTCCAGCCGCCGGTCAGAGCGGTGACGTGGACCTCCAGCCAGTCGCCGAAGGCGCCGGCGGCGACCATGTCGAGCAGGGTCGGCTCGGTCTCCAGGTTGATGGGGGCCGGCACGATCATGGTGACCTTGTCGGAGGCCCGGGCCGCGTCCAGCATGCGCCGCGCCTCGGCGAGGTTCATGGCCATGCGCGCCTCGGTGAGGACGTGCTTGCCGGCGGCCAGGCCCTCGAGGGTGATGTCGCAGTGCAGGTAGGGCCAGGTGCCGATGCAGACGGCGTCCACGCCGGGGGCGTGGACCAGCTCCTTCCAGTCGTCGTAGACCGTGGGGATGCCGAAGTCGTCGGCCGCCCGCTGCCCCGACTCGCGGGAGCGGTTGCAGACGGCCACCACCTCCACGCCGTCGATCTCCTGGAACCCGGGGATGTGCCGCTCCCGGGTGTTGGCCCCGGCGCCGACGATGCCGATTCGCAAGCTCATGTCGTTCCTCCTGTCCTCTCGTTGTCGGTTACTGGTTCCATTCGAATTTGCCGCGGTCGGCGCGCCGGTAGTCACCCGGGCCCCGGCCGATCCAGCAGGCGCCGCCCGAGTCGACCTCGATCAGCTTCGGCGAGACCGGCTCGTACGCGGCCCGGGGGGCGACGGCCCCCTTGGCGACCAGGATCTTCTGCTGCTCCGGCGCGATGCCGGCGCAGGTGATCTGGTGGATGCTCATGGGCGGCTGGCGGCGGCTGTTGAGGACGAGCAGGCCCTCCCCCTGGCCGCAGGGCACGCGCAGGACCGCGGTGAGGCCCTGGTTGTGGAGGCGGCCGCCGCCGTGGCGGCGCTCGCGCTCCTCGTAGCGGCCGTCGGAGAGGGTGCGCACCGTTCCCCTCACGCGCTGCGGCGCCCCGTGCATGTCGTCGGTCCTGCCGCCCGCGTCGAGCTCCACCTCGGCGCCGATGCCTGCGGCGGCGCAGGCCCGGACCGCCTCCGGGTCCCACAGGGTCACCACCCAGCCGGCGGCGCTCTGACGCAGGAGCTGCTCCAGGATCAGGGTCGAGTCCCCCGTCGATCCGCCGCCGATGTTGTCGCCCACGTCGAGGAGGGTCACCGGGTGCTCGCCGCTGGCCATGGCCTGGCGCACCGCCTCGGCCGGGCCGGGCAGATCCGGGATCATCTGATCGCGGGCCTCCCACATGGCCGCTGACAGGGCCTCCGCCTCGGCGCGCGCGAGCTCCAGGTCGCCGTCGGCGACGACGACCACCGATGGGCCCATGAACTCCACGTCGGCGTACTGATACCCGCCGGCGACGGAGCAGGAGAGGATCCCCTCCCGCTGCTCCAACTCCACGGCGCGGGCGATCAGCGGCTGGACGGGCGGCAGGCTGGTGTTGTGGAAGCAGATGTTGAGCACCAGCCGCGGCCGGGCCAGGGCCATGGCCGGCTTCACCTCCCCACGGACGGTGCGAGCCAGGATCGACGCCGCCTCGCAGCCGCGCTCGCGCTGATCGACGTGGGGGTTGGTCTTGTAGATCACCAGGGCGTCGGCCGCCTCCACCAGGGAGGGCGGCACGTTGGCGTGGTAGTCGTGGGTGACGACGAGGGGCATCCGCGGACCGACCTGCTCCCGCACGCGGCGCACGATCTCGGCGTCGCCGTGGGGGTGCTCCTCGGCGACCATGGCGCCGTGGAGGGCGAGGAGGACGCCGTCGACGCGGCCCAGGTCCGCGAGGCCGGCCAGGATGCGGCCGCAGATCTCCTCGAAGGCGTCGCGGGCGACCGGCCCGGCGGGCGTGGCCGAGGCCGAGAGGATGGGGCAGAGCTCCATGTCCAGGTCGACGGCGGCGGCCAGGTAGCCGGCGATCTCGTGGTAGGTGTCGGCGTGCCGGGCCAGGACCTCCCCGCCGGTGAGGATTCCGAAGTCCTCGAGGCGGGTGGGCTGGACGGAGAAGGTGTTCGACTCGTGGGCGAAGCCGGCGACGGCGACTCTCAAGTGTGCTCTCCCTTCGGCAGACCGCGGTAGAGGCTTCCGGCGAGGGCGGCCCCGAGGAACGTACCCACCAGGTAGATCCAGAACACGTCCAGGGTGCCGGTGAACAGGCCCGGCCCCAGGGTGCGGGCCGGGTTCAGGGAGGCGCCGGTGAGGGGCCCGCCCATGAGGATGCAGAAGATCAGGGTGAGGCCGATGGCGGCAAGCCCCAGGTTGCCCCCGCGGCCGCTCACGGCGGTGACGAGGATGGCGGTGACGAGCATGAAGGTGAGGATCGCCTCCAGGACGAGGGTCTGCCCCGGGCTGACCCCCGGGGCCGGGACGGTGGCGCCCAGGGAGTCGGTGAAGCCGCCCACGGTCAGCTTGAGGGCGAAGGCGGCGACGATGCCGCCCGCCCCCTGGGCGAGCCAGTAGGCGGGCAGGTGAACCGCCCTCACCGCCCCGGCGGCGAAGAGCCCGAAGGTGACGGCGGGATTGATGTGGGGGGCGCCGCGGCCCCAGACGAAGCTGAAGGCGAGGACGACGAGCCCGTGGGCGAGGGCGGCGCCCAGAAGGCCGCCCACACCCACTGCCACCGCGCCGGCGCCGATGAAGACGAGGGTGAAGGTCCCCGTCAACTCCGCCGCGAATGCCCTGGCCTCCATGGAGCTTCTTTCTTTCCGGGAGCGACGAAAGGAGTGAACTTAGTGGCCCCCGCCGCCCGCCGCACCGGAGCCTTCTCTCCCACCATGCGGATCCTGTTCGTCGCCCGCCGCTACCCGCCCTCCCTCGGCGGGCTCCAGACCCACGCCTTCAAGCTATACACCTACCTGAGCCAGCGCCTGCCGGTGATCCGGGTGACCCTGGGGCGCGACTCGGTCCTGCACCTGGCCTGGTTCCTTCCCTGGGCGTGGCTGCGGGCGGCCCTGGCGCTGCTGGCCCGGCGGGTGGACCTGGTCTACTTCGGCGACGGCGTCGCCGCCTCCCTCGCCTGGACCCTGGCGCCGCTGCGCGGCCGGGCCCGCTTCTGCTGCACCCTCAACGGACTGGAGATGACCTTTCCCAACCGCTGGGCGCGGGCCCTGATGCGGGCCGGGACCCTGCGCTGCCACGGCATCGCCGTGTACAGCCGGAACTCCGGGCGCATCGCCGCCGAGGCCTGGGGCGCGCCCCCGAAGCGCATGCGCCTGATCCACCTCGGCGCCGAGCCGGTGGAGCCGCCGCCGGAGCGTGACGAGGAGCTGCGCCGCGGCTTCGAGGCCGAGCACGGCGTCGCCTTCGGCCGCGACCGGCTGCTGCTCAACGTGGGCCGCATGGTGCCGCGCAAGGGCCTGGCCCGGTTCGTCGAGCACGGGATGCCGCTGCTGGGCGCCGACGTGCGCCTCCTCGTCGTCGGCGACGGACCCGACGCCGGCCTCGTGCGCGAGGCCCGCGAACGCCTCGAGGACCCCGGCCGGGTGCTCCTCCTCGGCGTCCTCGACGACGACACCTGCTCCATGCTGCGGAGGCACTGCGACCTGTTCCTCATGCCCAACGTCGCCACCGAGGGGGACGTGGAGGGCTTCGGCATCGCGCCCCTGGAGGCGATGTACTTCGGTACGCCGGTGGTCGCTTTCGCCGTGGACGCCCTGGTGGAAGCGGTGCGCGAGGGGGGGTGGCTGGCGCCGGCGGGCGACTACCCGGCCTTTGCCGCCGCGGTGCAAGCCTTCTACGATCTGACTCCGGAGGAACGCCGCACCGCCGGCGAGGAGGCCCGGCGCTACTGCCGCCGCGAGTACACCTGGGACACGGCCTCGTCCCGCTATCTAGAATTCTTCAAGGAGCTGAGGAGCTGACCGTGCACTACACCGAGCTGGACACGCCCGCCCTGTGCGTCGACCTCGACATCCTCGACCGCAACATCGAGCAGCTCCAGGCCGCCTGTGACGCCCTGGAGATCGACCTGCGGGTGCACACCAAGACCCACAAGACCCCGGCCGTCGCCCGCAGGCAGATCGACGCCGGCGCCGTCGGCATCGTGGCCCAGAAGCTGGGCGAGGCCGAGGCGATGGCCGAGGGCGGCATCGAGGACATCCTGATCCCCTACAACATCGTCGGCGCCCCCAAGATGCGGCGGCTGACGGAGCTGGTGAAGTCGGGGCGCACCACCCTGACCGTGGCCGCCGACTCCGCGGCTACCGTGGAGGGCATCTCGGCCGCCGCCGCCGCGGCCGGCTGCACGGTGAGGGTGATCGTCGAGATGGACACCGGCGGCGGCCGCGTGGGGGTGCAGTCGCCCGAGGCGACGCTGGAGCTGGCCCGGCTCATCGACAGCCTGCCGGGGACCGAGTTCCTCGGCGTCATGACCTACCCCAGCCGCGAGGGAGCCCGCCCCTTCCTCGACGAGGTCCGGCGGCTGGTCGACGGCGCCGGCCTGCCGCTGCACATGATCAGCGGCGGCGGCACCGGCAGCGAGGAGGTCTCCAAGGCGATCGGCTGCACCGAGACCCGCATCGGCTCCTACGCCTGGGAGGGCATGACCCGCGTCGGCCGCCGGGAGGACCTCGACCCATCGCGCTGCCCCCTGCGCCTGGTGACCACCGTGGTCTCCACCTCCGTCCCGGGGCAGGCGATCGTCGACGCCGGGATGAAGGCTTTCACCAGCTATCCGCCCATCCCCCACGGCTACTGCCTCGAGCATCCCGAGGTCCACCTCAAGGGGATGTCGGTGGAGCACGGCCACGTGGACACCACCCCTTCCGGCCATAGATTCACCGTCGGCCAGATCCTCTCCTGGATCCCCCTCCACGGCGGCATGACCACCAACCTCCACGACCGGCTCTTCGTCCTGAAGGACGGGCAGGTGGTCGACGAGTGGCCCGTGGCGGGGCGCGGCCGGGCCCAGTAGATCCAGCGGAAACGAAGGAGCACAGCATGGAGATCCAGCCCTCCGGCGGCAGCGTCGTCGAGGTCGACGCCACCAACTTCGAGCAGGTCGTCCTTCAGGGATCGCGGGACAAGGTCGTGGTCGTCGACTTCTGGGCCGAGTGGTGCGGGCCCTGCAAGACCCTGGGACCGATCCTGGAGGACGCGGTCACCGCCATGGGACCGAACGTGGTGCTGGCCAAGGTCGACATCGACGCCAACCAGGATCTGGCCATGGCCTTCCGGGTGCAGAGCATCCCGGCGGTCAAGATCGTCAAGAACGGGCAGCTGGCCGACGAGTTCACCGGCGCCCTGCCCCGGGAGCAGGTGGAGGAGATCCTGCGCCGCCACGTACCCGACGCGCCGCCGACGCCGACCGAGGAGATGGGGGACCTGGCCGACGCCGCCCGCCAGCAGCTCGAGCTGGGCGACGTGGCCTCCGCCGAGCACCTGTTCTCCGAGGTCCTGCGCGAGGACGAGACCAGCGGCCCCGGCCTGCTGGGCATGGCCCGCGTCCGCCTTCTGCAGGACGCCGGCGAAGAAGCCGTCCGCAGTCTCGTGGACCGCATCGAGCAGGGGACCCCCGAGTGGGAGCAGGGGCGGGCGCTGCTGCACCACCTGGAGCTGAGCGCCGCCTGTGAGGGCGCCGGCGGCGCCCGGGCCTGTGCCGAGCGCCTGCTCGCAGATCCGGACGACGTGGAGGCCCGCTACCTCGTGGGCTGCTGCGCCGCCGCCGCCAGCGACTACGACACCGCCCTGCGGGAGTGGTTCGCCGTGGTGGAGAAGGACCGCAACTTCCGGGACGGGGCCGCCAAGGACGCCATGGTCTCCGTCTTCCACCTGCTGGGGCGCCAGCACCCCGCTGTGGCCGATTACCCCCAGCGCCTCTACCGCATCCTGTACTGAGGGACCCGCCCCGGCCTTCAGCCCTCCCGCCGGCCGACCACCGATACCGCCAGCCACCCCCCCACGGGGAGGATGTGCGACACCAGCCGCGGGTCCTCGGCGACCCGGCGGTTGTAGGTCTGGATGCCGCGGCGGCCGTCGCCGGGCTCCAGCACCTCGTGGGCGTGGCCGTGGCCGTTGGCGTTGTCGGCGATGATGAGCCCGCCGTCGCGCACGTGCCGCAGGGAGAAGTCCAGGTAGCCGGGGTAGTTCTCCTTGTCGGCGTCGATGAAGGCGAGGTCGAAGGGCCCTTCCGGCTCGACTGAGGCCATCGTCTCCAGGGCCGGCCCGAGACGGACCTCGGCGCGGTCGGCGACGCCGGCGCGCTCGAAGTTGCGCCGGGTCAGGTCGGCGTGCTTCTCCTCCACCTCGAGGCTGATCAGCCGGCCGCCGGGGGGCAGGGCCCGGGCCAGCCAGATGCCCGAGTACCCGGCCAGAGCCCCGAACTCGAGGATGCGGCGGGCGTTCACGGCGCGGGCCAGCAGGTGCAGCACCTTGCCGGCGTCGGCGCTCACCGAGATCCCGGGGACCCCGGCCGCCGTGGCCTCGGGCATGACGCTGCGCAGGACCTCGTCCTCGTCGACGAACAGGTCGAGACGGTAGCTCTCCAGATCGGGATGGGTCGTCCGTGTCATGCGGGCAGGCCTCCGCGGATGGGTACGTGCAGCACCACCGGCCGCGACTCCCGGAGGCCCTGGCGCAGGGCCTCGCGCAGATGGTCCGTCTCCTCGACGCGGGCCCCCAGGGCACCGCAGGCCTCGGCCGCGGCGGCGAAGTCGAAGGGCCCGAGGCCGCTGCTCCGGGGCTCGCCATAGGCGCGCAGGTCCCCGGAGAGGGTGATCCCCCAGGCCTCGTCGTCGGCGACGATCATGACGAAGGGCAGGTCCTGCCGGGCGGCGCACTCCAGGTCGGTTAGGTTGAAGGTGGCGGCGCCGTCGCCGGAGAGCAGGACCACCGGCCGGCGGGGGAACCCGAGGCGCGCCCCCATGGCGGCGCCGACGCCGTAGCCGACGACGCCGCTGGCGCCGCAGGTGAGCCAGGTGCCGGGGTAGCGGCGGCTGCCGAGGGTCTGGTGGAACCACTGGCCGATGTTGCCGCCGTCGGCGATGAGGACGGCCTCCTCCGGCGCCTCCGCGGCCACGGCCTCGCAGACCTCCAGGCCGGTGAGCCCCGAGTCGCGCAGGGCGCCGGCGGCGGGGTTCGCGCGCACCGAGGAGTCGAACTCGTCCCGTCGGCGGCGCGTCTCGGCCAGCCACTCCTCGAAGCCGGGGGTCCCGGCGGCGGCGCAGGCGTCCCCCAGGGCCTCGAGGAAGGGGGCGGGACCGGCCAGGACCGACAGGTCGGCGCGGTCCATGTGGTGCAGCCGCTCGGGGTCGACGTCGACGCGGATCACGGCGGCATCGGCCCGCAGGGCCGGCGACTGGAGGTAGCCCACGCGGTAGTCGGCGGCCGCCCCCAGCATGAGGACGAGGTCGGCGTCCTGCAGCAGCGCGGGGCCGCCGCTGGCGGCGCCGACGACGCCGAGGTACTCGGGCCGCGCCTCGGCCACCGAGCCGCGGTCCCAGATCGGCACCACGCAGGGGACGGCCCAGGCCGCGGCGAAGTCGGCCACGTCGCGGCCGGCGCCGCCGTAGAACACGCCGCTGCCGGCGACGATCAGGGGCCGCCGGCTCTCGGCCAGCAGCTGCGCCGCCCGGCGCACGGCCTCCGGCGCCGGCGACGGCAGGCGGTCCTCCACGGGGGCGAGCGCCGTTGACGGAGCTTCGGAGAGGGCCTCCGTCTGCACGTCCATGGGAAAGGTGAGGTGCACCGGCCCCGGCCGTCCCGAAACGGCCGCGGCCAGGGCTTCGTGGACGATTTCGGGCACGCGGTCGGCGCGGTCCAGGGCGCGGGCGTACTTGCACACCGGCCGCGCCATCGCCACCTGGTCGAAGTCCTGGAAGTGCCCCTGGCCCGCCGTGCTCAGGGGCCCGGAGCCGGTGACCAGCAGCATGGGGGAGCCGTCGAAGTGGGCGTTCACCACTCCCGTGAGGGCGTTGGCGTGGGCCACCCCGGAGCTGACGGCGCAGACGCCGACGCCGCCGCTCAGCCGCCCCCAGGCCTCGGCGGCGTAGGCCGCGGTTTGCTCGTTGCGGGTGTCCACCACCCGCAGGCCGGCGCGCCCGCAGGCGCCGAAGATCTCGTTGAGGCCGTGGCCGCAGAGGGTGGAGATCCAGGTCACGCCGTGGGCCTGCAGGGCCGCCACGAGGGCATCGGCGCCGTTCATCGCGAGTCCCCTCAGGACCAGGCCGGGTAGCGGAACAGGGGATCGCCGGCGCCGGCCTCGGGCCGGTCTTCCTCCGCGGCCGAGGGCGTCGCCTCGGCCGGGGCGGTGCAGGCGTCGACGGCGGGCCAGAACAGCTCGGGGTCGCCCGGCGGCAGCAGCGAGGCGGCGCCCCGGGAGAGGGTGAAGGCGGCGGCGCGGCGGATCTGCCCCGGATCGGCATGGGGCTCGTACCAGGTAGGCCGGGAGCGCTCCACGCCCGCGGGCCAGCGGCCCCGGGCCAGGCTCTTGAGGGCGAGGACGCCGACGCCCTGGTCCACGGCCCGGGCCACGACCTGGGGGCCGAAGCCGGCGGACCACAGGGCGCGGTTCACGGGGAACAGGATGGTGTCGAAGGCGAAGCGGTCCATCGCCGCCAGCGCGGCCTCGACGCTGTGGGCCGAGAACCCGAGGAAACGCACGGTGCCGGCCTCGCGGGCCTGCCGCAGGGTCTCGATGGCGCCGCCGGCGCCGAAGGCGGTCTCCACGTCCTCGCGGCTGCGCAGGGCGTGGAGCTGGTAGAGGTCGAGGCGATCGGTGCGGAGACGGTCCAGGGAGGAGGCCAGCTCGGGACCGGCCTCCGCCGCCGTGCGCTTGTTGGTCTTGCCGGCCAGGAAGCAGCGCTCGCGGTGAGGTTCGAGGGCGGCGCCCAGGAGCTGCTCGGCGTCGCCGTAGGTGGGGGCCACGTCGACGTAGTCGATGCCGCGCTCGAAGGCGCGGTCCACCATGCCGCGGGCCTCGGCCTCGCCGCGGCCGCTCACGGTGATGCCGCCGAGGCCGACGACGGACACCGAGACGCCGGTGGCGCCCAGGGGCCGGCGGGGCACGCGGCCGGGGCCGGACCAGGCGGGGCCGGCGCCGAGGGCGAGTCCGGCGGCGGAGGCGGCCTTGAGGAAGTCGCGGCGATCCATGGGCGCAAACCACACCCGGCGCGCGGCGGGTGTCAAGCGGCGGGCGGGCTCCCGGGGATGACGTGCGGGGGGCGGTCTCCGCGGCTATTCTTCGCAGCATGCGAATCGACGCGGACATCACCCCCGAGAGCCTGACCGCGGCCACCGACCGCTTCCTGGAGTGCAGCGGCCGCAAGATCCTCTCCATCGAGCGCAGCTGGGACCCGGCCGCCGGCGCCCCGGTGTACACGCAGGCCGGCCGCTACACCACCCGCGGGTGGACGGAGTGGACCCAGGGCTTCCAGTACGGATGCGCCCTGCTGCAGTTCGACATGACCGGCGACAGGCGCTTCCTCGAGCTCGGCCGCAATCGCACGGTAGAGCGCATGGCGCCCCATGTCTCCCACGTGGGCGTCCACGACCACGGCTTCAACAACCTCTCCACCTACGGCAACCTGCGGCGGCTGATGCTCGAGGGCCGCGTTTCCCACGACCCGCGGGAGCTGCAACTCTACGAGCTGGCCGTCAAGCTCTCCGGCGCCGTGCAGGCGGCGCGCTGGACGCCCACGGCTGCCGGCACCGGCTTCATCCACTCCTTCAACGGCCCCCACTCCCTGTTCTCCGACACGATCCGCACCCTGCGCATCCTCTGTCTCGCCGACCGTCTGGGCCACGTGCTCATGGGCGAGGGGGACCGCCCCGTCAACCTCCTCGGCCGGGCCGTGGAGCACGCCCTGACCACGGCCCGCTTCAACGTCTACTACGGGGAGGGCCGCGACGCCTGGGACGTGAGCGGCCGCGTCGCCCACGAGTCGATCTTCAACACCAACGACGGCCAGTACCGCTGCGCCAGCACCCAGCAGGGGTACTCGCCGTTCACCACCTGGACCCGCGGCCTCTCGTGGATCCTGTGCGGCTACGCCGAGCTGCTGGAGTTCTTCCGCACCGTGCGGCCGGCGCAGCTGCAGCCCTTCGGGGTGAAGAAGCGGGACCTCGTGGCGGCGATGGAGAAGGCGGCCCTGGCGGCGGCGGAGTTCCACATCGACCACAGCTTCGCCGACGGCGTCCCCTTCTGGGACACGGGCGCCCCGGGCGTCGCCGCCTTCGGGGACTACGCCCACCAGCCCTCCGACCCCTTCAACGACGTGGAACCCCTCGACGCCTCGGCCGCCGCGATCTGCGCCCAGGGCTACCTGCGCCTCGGCAACTACCTGCTGAAGAAGGGGTCCAGCCGGCGCGGCAACCGCTACCGATCCGCCGCCTTCACGATCGCCGCGGCCCTGCTGCAGGAGCCCTACCTGGCGGCCTCGAGCCGGCACCAGGGGATCACCCTGCACGCCATCTACCACCGTCCCAACGGCTGGGACCACGTGCCCCGGGGCCGCCGGATCCCCTGCGGCGAGTCGTGCATGTGGGGCGACTACCACACCATGGAGCTGGTGCTGCTGATCCGCCGCGAGGCGGAGGGCGGCGCCTATCCGACCTTCTTCGCCTGACCGACTGGAGAATCCACGTGAAGATCACCGCCATCAAGACCTTCGTCGCCCGCTTCGGCAACCGCCCCCGCGCCCTGATCAAGGTCGAGACCGACGAGGGCCTCTACGGGTGGGGCGAGGCCTACTCGACCGGACCCGACCTCTCCGTGAAGCCGGTGGCCGACTACCTCTTCGAGCTGATCGGCGGCGAGGACCCGCGGCGCATCGAGTACATCATGATGAAGCTGATGCAGGAGTTCCGCTTCCCCCCCGGGGGTGTGGGCCTGCCGGCGATCTCGGCCCTCGACCACGCCTTGTGGGACATCTCCGGCAAGGCGGCGGGACTGCCGGTCTACATGCTCCTCGGCGGGTCGGTGCGCGACCGGGTGCGGGTCTACCGCGGCATCGGCGGGCGCGACGGCAAGGAGGCGGCCGAGCAGGCCCACAGGCTGAACGAGGAGCACGGCTTCACCGCCTTCAAGACCAGCCCCTACCAGCTGCCGCCGGACGCCAGCCGCTGGGGCCGCGTCTGCTCGACGGCGGCCGCCTACTTCGAGGAGATCCGCGTCAACACCCCCGAGGACTGGGAGTTCGCCTTCGACCCCCACGCCAAGATCTTCGAGCCCGTGCGGGCCCTGCAGCTGGCCGACGCCCTGGCGCCGTACGACCCCCTGTTCTACGAGGAGCCCCTGCGGCCCGAGCACATCCCCCAGTGGAAGCGCCTGCGCGAGCAGATGCGGGTGCCCCTGGCCACCGGCGAGAGCCTCTACGGGCGCTTCGAGTTCCTCGACCTGATCGCCGCCAACGCCGCCGACATCATCCAGCCCGACATCTGCATCTGCGGGGGCCTGCTGGAGATGCGCAAGATCGCCGCCATCGCCGAGGCCCACTACGTGAGCGTGGCGCCCCACAACCCCATGGGGCCGCTGGCCACGGCGGTGAACGTCCACTTCGCGGCCTCCAGCCACAACTTCAAGATCCTGGAGTACCTCCTGCCCACCGAGAGCGGCTGGAACGACTGGGTCGACGAGCCCTACCTGCCGAAGGACGGGTACCTCGAGCTGCGCCCGGACCGCCCCGGCCTCGGCGTGGAGGTGAACGAGGAGGCCGTCAGCGGCGACCAGTACATCCACTGGCAGCGCACCTGCCCCATCCGGCCCGACGGTTCCACCGGGTACATCTAGTGTCTCCCGGCGGCCGGCCGGAAAGGGTGCGCCGCCAGTCGACCCCGCCGGCCCAGGAGCGGCTCGAGTCCCTGAGGGCGCTCTTCCCCGAGGCCTTCCGCGAAGGCCGCCTCGACCTCGAACGGCTGCGGGAGGCGCTGGGCGAGGCAGTGGAAGCAGGCCCCGAGCGCTACGCCTTCACCTGGGCCGGCAAGGGCGAGGCGATCCGGCTGCTGCGGGTGCCGACGCGCGCCTCCCTGGCGCCGGCGCCGGAGGCGTCGGTCGGCTTCGAGACGGCGCGCAACCTCCTCATCGAGGGCGACAACCTCGAGGCCCTCAAGCTCCTCTACAAGGCCTGCGCCGGGCGGGTGAAGATGATCTACATCGACCCGCCGTACAACACCGGCGGCGAGTTCGTCTACCCCGACGACTACGCCGACCCCCTGGGCCCCTATCTGCAGCTCACCGGGCAGAGCGACCAGCAGGGAAACCTGCTCACCAGCAACCCCGAGACCTCCGGCCGCTTCCACTCGGCCTGGTTGAGCATGATGTACCCGCGGCTGTTCCTCGCCCGCCAGCTGCTGCGCGACGACGGGATCATCTTCGTCTCCATCGACGAGCACGAGCGCCACAACCTGCAGCTGCTCCTGAACGAGATCTTCGGCGAGGAGAACCTCGTGGCCGACCTGATCTGGAAGAAGAAGTCCGGGGGCGGGTCGGACGCGAAGGAGATCGTCGTCGATCACGAGTACATCCTCGCCTACGCCCGGTCGCGGCCGGCGGCCCTCTTCCCGGACCGGGGGGCCACCGCGGCGACGCGCTACAACCGGACCGACGAGGAGGGCCGGCGCTACAGCCTCGACCGGCTGGACAAGCCGAGCCTCGGATACCAGGAGAGCCTGGACTTCCCCATCGAGGGGCCCGACGGCAGGACCTACCGTGTGCCCCACGCCGACCCCCGGCGCAAGGTGGCGCGCTGGCGCTGGTCCCGGAAGAGGGTGGAGGAGCGCCGCGGCGAGCTGGTCTTCCGGTGGCCCCACGTGTACACCCGCAACTACGAGAAGGAGGGCTCGAGGCCGCGCAGCCTGCTGGTGGACCGGCGCTTCGGGCGCACGCGCACCGGCAAGACGGACCTCACCGCCCTCTTCGGGGCCGAGGTCCTGGAACGCGCCAAGCCGGTGCGGCTTGTCAAGCACCTGTGCGCCATCGCCACCGGGCCGGAGGACATCGTCCTCGACTTCTTCGCCGGCTCGGGGACCACCGGGCAGGCGGTGATGGAGCTGAACCGCGAGGACGGCGGCCGGCGGCGGTGGGTCCTGGTGCAGCTGCCCGAGCCGACGGGCCAGAAGTCGGCGGCGAAGGCGGAGGGACTGGGCACCATCGCCGAGATCTGCGCCGAGCGCCTGCGCCGCGGCATGGCGCGGCTGCGGGAGAAAGGCGGCCCTCCCGCCGGCGGCGAGGCGGAGGACCCCGGCTTCCGGCTGTTCCGACTCGCGGAGAGCAGCTTCCGCAGCTGGCCCGCCAGGGAGACGGGCGACCCGGAGGAGTACGAGAGCGCCCTGGAGCGGTTCGTCGACCCCCTGGTCGACGGCTGGCAGCCGATGGACGTGCTCTTCGAGGTGGCGCTGAAGGAGGGCTTCGGCCTCGACGGCCGGGTCACCCGCCTCGACGGGACCGGGGAGAACACCGTCTACCGCCTCACCGACGAGGAGCGGGACCAGTCCTTCCACCTCTGCCTGGACAGCGAGGTGAAGGCGGAGAGCCTGCGGTCCCTCGGGCTCGGCCGCGACGACCTGCTCGTCTGCCGCGACGCGGCCCTCACCGACGAGGCGGCGGCCAACGCAGCCATGACCTGCCGCCTCAAGACCCTCTGATCCCGTGAAGCTGCGGTTCGACGCCCACCAGCCCTTCCAGGCGCGGGCCGTCGAGGCCGTGGCCGGCCTGCTGCAAGGACAGCCCCCGCTGGAGGCGGCGGTGGGCCTGGGTCCCGGGGACCTGCCCGCCGTGGCCAACCGGCTCGACCTCGACGAGCGGCGGCTGCTGGCCAACCTGCGGCGGGTGCAGGCGGACAAGGGTATCCGCCCCGACGACGGGCTGCGCCTCCTCGAGGAGGAGATCGACGCTCCGGGGGGCAAGCGCACCGTCCGCTTCCCGAACTTTTCCGTGGAGATGGAGACGGGCACGGGCAAGACCTACGTCTACCTGCGCACCCTCATGGAGCTGTTCCACCGCTACCGCCTGCGCAAGTTCATCATCGTCGTGCCCTCGGTGGCCATCCGCGAGGGGGTGCTCAAGACCCTGGGGGTCACCCGGGACCACTTCGCCCGCCTCTACGGCAACACCATCCTGCGCCATGCCGGGTACGTCGCCTCGAGCCGCTCCCAGGTGAGCCAGTTCGCCCTCTCGGAGAGCGTGGAGGTCCTGGTGATGACGATCGATGCCTTCAACAAGGCGGCCAACGTCATCCGGCGGAGCACCGACCGCCTCCAGGGGCGGGCGCCGATCGAGTACATCCAGGCCGTCCGGCCGGTCCTGGTCCTCGACGAACCGCAGAACATGGAGAGCCCGAAGAGCCGCGCGGCCCTGGCCTCCCTCGACCCGCTGCTGGCCCTGCGCTACAGCGCCACCCACCGGCGGCCCTACAACCTCGTCTGCCGCCTGACTCCCTTCGACGCCTACCGCCAGGGTCTGGTGAAGCGTATCGAGGTCGCCTCCGTGGCCCGCGAGGGGGACGCCGGGGGGCCGCACCTGCGCCTGGCCGGCGTGAAGAGCGGCCGGCGCAGCGTCTCGGCGCGGCTGGCGGTGCGCAAGCTCTCCGCCGGAGGTGCGCCGCGGGAGAGCACGGTCACCGTGCGCGCCGGCGATCGCCTCGCCGACAAGACCGGCCGCCGCGAGTACCGCGGCTTCGACGTGGACGGGATCGACGCCGGCCGCGGCGTAGTCCGCTTCGCCAACGGCGTGGAGCTGCGCGCGGGCGAGGAGCACGGCCCGGACCGGGAGGCGCTCTTCCGCGAGCAGATCCGCCTCACCGTGGACGAGCACCTCCGCAAGCAGGCCCGCCTGAGGGCCGCCGGCGTCAAGGTCCTCTCCCTGTTCTTCATCGACCGGGTCGCCAACTACGCGGGGCCGGACGCGCTGATCCGGCGGCTCTTCGACGAGGCCTTCGACGCCCTCAAGGGGGGCTGGCCGGAGTGGCGGGACCTGGAGCCGGACGCGGTGCAGGCCGGGTATTTCGCCTGCCGGCGGCGGCGGGGCGGCGCCGTGGAGTGGCTGGACTCGGTCTCCGGCGAGAGCGCCGAGGACGCGGCCGCCTACGAGCTGATCATGAGGGACAAGGAGGCCCTGCTCTGCTTCCCGGACGCTGCGGACGACGGGGAGACCCGGCGCCGCAGGCAGGTGGCCTTCCTGTTCTCTCACTCGGCCCTGCGCGAGGGCTGGGACAACCCCAACGTCTTCCAGATCTGCACCCTCAACCAGTCGGTCTCGGAGGTGCGGAAGCGCCAGGAGGTGGGGAGGGGCATGCGGCTGTGCGTCGACCAGGAGGGCCGCCGGGTGCACGACGGCGAGATCAACGTCCTCACGGTGGTGGCCAACGAGAGCTACCGTCGCTACGCCGCCGGCCTGCAGAGGGAGATCGCCGAGGAGTACCGCGGGGAGATCGAGAGCCGCTGCGGCCGGCCCCTGGGCGCCCTCGGCGAGGAGCAGCGCCGCCGTCTGGAAGAGGAATACGGCGCCGGGATCCTGCCGCCGGCGCCGCGGCGGGCGGGCTCGCGGCCTGCGGGCGGGCGGGACGGCGAGCTGAGCCCGGAGTTCCGGCGGCTCTGGGAGCGCGTCCAGGCCCGGACCCGCTTCGCCCTGAGAATCGACACGGACCGGCTCGTGGCCGGGGCCCTCCGCGAGCTGGAGGGCCGCCCCCTCTCGCGGCCGGGGCTGACCGTCGGCCGGGCGCGAATCGAGGTGAAGGGCTCCGGCGCCTTCGAGGCGCAGGCTGAGGGCGCGGCTCAGGCCGTAGCGGATCCCGAAGGGGCTACGGCGCCGAGCGTCGCCGACGCCGGCGCCGGTCTCGCCAACCTCCTGGAGATCATGGCCGATCTCCTGGAGCGAGCCTCGCCGCCGCTCCGGGTGACCCGCCGCACCCTGCTGGAAGTCTTCCGGGCGGCGCCCGACCCCCGGGAGGCCCTAGCCCACCCCCACGAGTTCGCAGCCGCGGCGGGGGCGGCGCTCCGCAAGGGCCTGACCGCGACGCTGGCCGGGGGGATCCGGTACGAGCGGAAGGACGGCTGCTACGAGGTGAGCCAGGTGGAGGAGGGAGATCCTCTGTTGGCGGCTTCCACGTGCGGGCAGGGGTTCGCGGAGCTGGAGGCCCGCGGCGAGGTGAGGATGTGCGCACGGCTGCCGGGTTGGTTCACGGTGCCCACGCCGGCGGGCTCCTGCGACCCCGACCGGGCTGTGGTCACCGAGCGGGGGGGGGAAGGATGGAGGCTCTACCTGCTGCCGGAGCCGGAGCCAGACGGTCCGCGGGGGACCCGCGGCGGGTGAAGCGGCTGCTCGGGGGGGCGCCGCCGCCGCTTCGAGGGCGGTGGCTGACCTGGCTCAGGCCTGCGGGTCTTCCGGCGTCCGGGCCGACAGTTCCTTCTCGAGGGCGGCGGCCAGCGCCTGCGGCTCGTCCGTGCCGATGCGGACCGTCTTCCCGCCCTTCAGCTTCAACTCGACCGCGTCCAGACCCGAGACGTTGTAGAGCCAGCCTCCGGGGATCTTGCGGATGCCCCAGCCGTAGAGCCAGGTGTTCCTCACCGGCCGGCAGGCCTCGATCCCGTCGAGGGGCCAGCGCTTGTGGATCAGGCCGATGCCGAAGCGGATCCTCACGTGCCCGCCGGAGACCTCCACCGTCAGGCTGCCGAAGAGGAGGAGCACCAGCACCAGGACCCCCGCGATCGCCGCCGCCACCCAGTTGACCTCCGGGGTCCGGATGTACCACACCAGGACGACGACCGGCACCAGGCCGGGGAGGCAACTTGCCGCGATGACCCGGCCGAACTGGGTGCGGCGGTAGGATGGCGGGGGGGTGTTCATCGGCTATATTGCGCCCGGCCCACACGTTAGCCGGGCCTCTTCTGCCCCGTCAAGGTGACCGATGAACCTCGTCTTCGTGGGATGCGAATACGCCGGCAAGTCCACCCTCGCCGGAGAGGTGATCAACTGGGCCGATGAGGCCCTGGGCGGCACCAGCCACTTCCACGATCACTTCAGCGTGCCCTCCAGCGAGCTCACCCCGGAGGCCCGGGAGTCGGTGCTGGCCGTGCATCCCCAGTTCCTGGAGATGTTCCAGCGCTACTCCCTGACCTACCACCTGGGCGACGGCTTCTACTCCCACGGCGACCACAACCTGATGGGGTTCGTCATCGAGGAGGCGGTCTACGCGCCCCTCTACTACGGGTACGGGGGCCCGGACTCCAAGGCTCCCAAACGCAGTCCCGAGGGCCAGCGGACGGAGATGGCGCGGCGCTTCGAGAGCGAGATGCTGGCCAGGGCGCCGGGCACGGTGCTGGTGCTGCTGAAGGCCGGCCCGGAGGTGATCCGGCGGCGCATGGAGGAGGCCCCCCACACCCACCCGATCGTGCGCGAGCCGGACGTGGAGCACGTGCTGGCGCGCTTCGAGGAGGAGTTCGAGGCGTCCCTGATCCGGCGGCGGATCGTCCTCGACACGTCGGCGTCGACGGTGGAACAGACCCTGGCGGAGTTCCTGGAGGCCCATGAGCCGTTCATGAGCCGCGAGGACCGGCAGCGGATGGACATGCACGGGAGCCGCTGAGGCGGCGCCGGTTGCAGGCATATGTCCCAGCGGAGGAGGAGCGAGTGAGCGCGACGAAGGGTGACGCCCAGTACACGATGGGCCGCAGCAAGGAGGAGGAGGATCGCCTGATCCAGCAGTCGCAGCTCTACGACGCGGTGACGCGGCGGATGCTGAACATGGCGGGCCTGGAGAGCGGCATGCGGGTCCTCGACATCGGCAGCGGCACCGGCGACGTGGCCATGACCGCCGCCGAGCTGGTCGGCCCCGAAGGGTCGGTGGTCGGCGTCGACGTGAACCCGGAGATCCTCGAGACGGCCGCGGCCCGGGCCGGGGAAGCCGGGCTCGCCAACGTCGAGTTCGTCGCCGGAGACGCCCGCACCCTCGATCTCGGGGAGGACTTCGACGCCCTCATCGGCCGCCTGGTCCTGATGTACATGGCCGATCCCGCCGACGCCCTCCGGCAGCTGTCGGGCCGGCTGCGGCCGGGGGGGATCGTCGCCTTCCAGGAGGTCGATTTCAGCCCCTACCGCAAGACGTATCACGACGACACGCCCCTGATGAACCAGCTCGTCGACTGGGGCCTGGGCGTCTTCGAGCGCTCGGGGCCGCATATCGACATGGGCTTCGACCTCTACCGCACTTACGTCGACGCGGGACTGCCCGAGCCGTACATGCACTTCGAGTCCCCCGTGGGCGGCCCCGAGGACTGGGCGGGCTACTCCTTCATCGCCAACAGTTTCCGCAGCCTGGTCCCGCTGCTGGAGCAGTTCGGCATGGCGACGGCCGACGAGGTCGACGTGGATACCCTGGCCGAGCGCGTCCGGCGGGAGGTGGTGGCCTCGAAGCGGCCCCTGCGCCTGCCCCCCCACGTGACCGCCTGGACCCGGCTCCCGGCCTGACGCGAGAGCCGCCCGGCAGCCAGGGAGGTCCAGCGACATGAACTACAACCTCCAGACCCTCCGCGGGGATCTCTTCGGCGGGGTCACCTCCATGGTGGTGGGCCTGCCCGTGGCCCTGGCCTTCGGCGTCGCCTCGGGCATGGGGGCGGCGGCCGGCCTCTACGGGGCCATCGCCGTCGGCTTCTTCGCCTCGATCTTCGGCGGCACCCGCTCCCAGATCTCCGGCCCCACGGGGCCCATGGCCGTGGCCATGGCGGTGATCGTCACCAGCCGCGCCGAGACCCTCCCCGAGGCCCTGACGATCGTCGTCCTGGCGGGCCTGCTGCAGGTGCTCCTGGGGCTGTCGAAGGTGGGCCGGTTCGTGGCCTACACGCCGTACGTGGTCATCTCCGGCTTCATGTCCGGCATCGGCATCATCATCCTCCTGATCCAGGCGATGCCCTTCCTCGGGGCGCCCACGGCTCCGGGCGGACCGATGGGCGCCGTGGCCGCCCTGCCCGAGGCGGTGGCCGGCGTCGACTTCGGCGCCTTCGCCATCGCCGCCGTCACCCTCGCCGCGGCCGTGCTCTGGCCCTCCCGCCTCGCCAGGTACATGCCCCCCCTCCTGGTCGCCCTTCTCGCCGGCACCTTCGTGGGCGTGCTCTGGCTGAACGAGGCGCCCGTCATCGGACCGGTGCCGACCGACCTGCCGAGCCTGCAGTTCTCCCTGCCTTCCGCCGCCTTCCTGGCGCGCGCCATCGAGCCGGCCCTCATCCTCGCCCTCCTCGGCTCGATCGACAGCCTCCTCACCTCCCTGGTGGCCGACTCGCTGACCGGCACCCGCCACAACGCCAACCGGGAGCTGGTGGGCCAGGGCATCGGCAACATGGTCTCCGGGCTCTTCGGGGGCGTGCCTGGGGCCGGCGCCACCATGGGCACGGTGACCAACATCCGCGCCGGCGGACAGACCCAGGTATCCGGCGCCCTGCGGGCCCTGCTCCTGCTGGCGCTGCTGCTGGGCCTCGGCCGCTTCGTCGAGCCGATCCCCCACGCCGCCCTCGCCGGCATCCTGATGAAGGTCGGCTGGGACATCATCGACTGGCGCATGCTCAGGCGCATCCACCGCATCCGGCGCGAGCACCTCCTGGTCATGGGGATCACCCTGGGCCTGACGGTCTTCGTCGACCTGGTGACCGCCGTGGCCATCGGCCTGATCGCCGCGGGCATGGCCAACGCCCGCCAGCTCGAGAGCCTGGAGCTCGACAGCGTCGTCTCCGTGCCGCTGATGGACCAGACCTTCCTCGAGCAGGAAGGAGAGGACGTCGACCCCTTTGCCGCCCGGGCCGGCCTGGTGGCCCTGCGGGGGAGCTTCACCGTCGCCTCGTCCACCAAGCTGGTGGGCGTCATCGGCGGCGACATCAAGGAACACGAGGTGGTGATCTTCGACTTCTCGGGAGCCACCTACCTCGACGACAGCGCCGCCATGCTGATCCGGCAACTGATCGACGTGGCCGGCAAGGAAGAGACGGAGTGCATCGTCATGGGTCTCTCGGGCTCGGTGGAGCAGACCCTGAGCACCCTCGACGTCCTGCGGGACGTGCCCGGGGAGCGAGTCGTCGAGACCCTCGACGAGGCGCGTGAGGTCGCCCGGAGCCTGCTCGACGACTGAGAGAGGAAGGGGACCGCCGCCGCCCGGGCGGCAGTCCGTCAGGCCCCCGGGATCCGCCCCTCAGGCGGCCGCCGCGCTCGCGGCCGACCGCCGCCGCAGCCATTCCACCGCAAACAGCAGCAGCACCGCGAAGAGGATGAGGAAGGTCGCCACCGCCAGGATGGCGGGGCTGATCTGCTCGCGGATGCCGGCCCACATCTGGCGGGGGATGGTGCGCTGCTCGACGCCGGCCATGAAGAGCACGGCCACCACCTCGTCGAAGGAGGTGGCGAAGGCGAAGAGGGCCCCCGAGATGACCCCGGGGGCGATCAGGGGAAGCTGCACGCGGCGGAAGGTGCGCAGCGGTCCGGCGCCGAGGCTGGCGGAGGCGCGCGTCAGGTTGTTGTCGAAGGCCGACAGGGTGGCGGTCACCGTGATCACCACGAAGGGGGTGCCCAGGGCGGCGTGGGCCAGGATCAGCCCCAGGTGGGTCTGGGACAGACCGAGGCCCGAGTAGAAGAAGAACATGCCGGCCGCGGCGATGATCACCGGCGTGACCATGGGCGAGATCAGCAGCCCCATGGCCAGGCGCCGGGCGGGCATGAAGGCGCTCGACAGCCCGAGGGCGGCCAGCGTCCCCAGGGTGGTGGCCAGGGCAGTGGCGGCGACGCCGATGATCAGGCTGTTGGCCAGGGCCCGCCGCCAGACGTCCTCCTCGACGATCTGCCGGTACCAGCGCAGCGACCAGGCCTCGGGGTCGAGGCGCAGCATGCCCTCGGTGAAGGTGAAGTAGGGCTCGGCGTTGAAGCTCA
>JAPOZM010000008.1 GCA_026706075.1 Gemmatimonadaceae bacterium | reverse complement strand
GGAAGGTCGGAACCACACCCGTCCTGGCCACCCGCACCGGAATCACCGCTTTCGCTTCCAGTTGACGTGGCAGGAACCGACTCCTGTATCGTCCAGACCCGAGCCACGGAGGGCAGTTCGGACACGGGCACCAGCAGCGGGATGGGCAGGCAGACATATACTGCAGTGCGCACCCCCCGGTCGGCGTCTTCGCTGCTGGGTCGGCCGATGCGCACTCTAGTGATACAGTGGTCCTCCAGGAAACGGACGACCATGTCGATGCTGCTCTCCATGTCGATGCTGCTCTCTTCCGTGCCCAACAGAATGCGCACGGGGACTGAATGGGGTGGCTTCGACGGGTCCCAGACGTAGAAGTCCGGCTTCGACGGGTCCCAGTCGTCGGAAGTCGGAAATCGCGAGACGCAGCGACCTGGATCGATTTCGTCCGTCGTCCGGCCCCACCGGAGCGCCTCCTTGTAGCTATAGACAAGACCGTTCAAGGAACTATCCAGCTTCGGCCACAGGTTGGGACCCGCGAAAATGGGATAGATCCACAGCGTTCCCGTTCCCGTCCGCGGCAGCCAATCGTCCAACTCCAACGTCGGGATGAGATTGTACCCCATATGCAACTCCCTGAGCCTGGTCAGGCCCGACAGCGACCTCAGGTCCGAGATCCTGTTTACTTCCACGTTCAGCGACCTCAGGTTGACCAGGCCCGACAGGGGCGTCACGTCCTCCACCGAGTTGCCCGCCAGGTCCAGCCAGGTGAGGCCGGTCAGGCCCGACAGCGGCGACAGGTCGGAGACGGCGTTGGTGTTGGTCCAGGGGTCTCCGTTGGTGTTGGTCCAGGGGTCTCTCGTGATGGCCCCCGGCCCCAGGTCCAGCCGGGTCAGCCCGGTGGCATACTCCAGCCCGGTCAGGTCGACGATGCCCGCGTCCGGTGCTTCCAAGGTGGTCAGCTCCGCCAGGGAGGCCGCGGGGATCGGGTCGCCCGACGACAGGCCGAGGCTGTCCTCCATCACCGCACGAAGAGAGGCGTCCGGGACCGTCACCTCGTCCTGGGATTCAGGTTGCGCCCACCCCGGCGCCAAGCCTGTCAAGGTCAGCCCAAGGGTCACGGCAATCCAGAAAGCGAGCATGGTCGTCGTATGCTGATTCATCATCTTCATTCTTCATCAGAGTGGGTGAGGGAGTAGACGGGGTCCGGCCTATGGGGAACGGTGCTTGATTGCGCCCCAAGACACCCCTCCGAGGGAGGAGGGAACGGGGTAGAAGTACGGAGACCAATAGATCAGGGCGACGCTGGGCAGTTCGGACAAGGGCTCCACCAGCGGCAGGGGCAAGCAAGGCGAGACCCAGGGGGAATCGGGGTATCTGCGCCTGGGCTCGTGGATGACAAAGTCCGTGATGCCGTGGTCCTCGAGCCAACCGACGACCACGTCGACGTTCTCCTGCGGACCCGGGTCTACATAGATCTCCAAGGAGAGCGCCGGGGCCGGCTTCGAGAGGTCCCAGGCAGGGAAACTGCCGAGGGCGGTGACGCAGGGCGCCTCCAGATCCACCCGGTCCGTCACCCAGCCCAAGCGGAGCGCGTTCTTGTATTCGTGGACTACGTTTTCGCAACCCTCGGACAGCTTGGGATTCAGTCGGACACGGGGGAGAATCCAGCGCCCGGAGAAAATCAGATAGGTTGTTCCTGCCACCCGCGCCATGCGATCCTCCGGCAAGGGCCACTCGTACAGAATCGGGTTGAAAGCGACAAACAGATCCCTGAGCTTTCTCAGGCCGGACAACGTCGAGAAATCCGAGATATAGTTGACTTCCAGGTTCAGCCACCTCAGCTCGCTCAGGCGGGCCAGCGGCGTCACGTCCTCGATCGAGTTGCCCGCCAGGTCCAGCCAGGTGAGAGCGGCCAAACCTGACAGCGGCGACAGGTCGGAGATGGCGTTGGTGTTGGTCCAGGGGTCTCTCGTGATGGCCCCCGGCCCCAGGTCCAGCCGGGTCAGCCCGGTGGCATACTCCAGCCCGGTCAGGTCGACGATGCCCGCGTCCGGTGCTTCCAAGGTGGTCAGCTCCGCCAGGGAGGCCTCGGTGATCGGGTCGCCCGACGACAGGCCGAGGCTGTCCTCCAGCACCGCCCGCAGGGCGGCGTCCGGGACGGTGACTTCGTCTGCAGGGTCGTCCTGCGCCCACCCGGCCGGCAGGCCCGTCCAGGTCAGCCCGAGGGCCAACAGAATCGCAAAGCAATGCATGGTCTTCCTCTTCGGATGCATGTTGTGGATTCTCAAGGACAGCTGCTCCCCGCCCTACCGGAAAAGACTCTTGATCGCGCCCCAGGACGACCCTTCCACTCCGGTGCCAGGAAGGTCGGAACCACACCCGTCCTGGCCACCCACACCGGAATCACCGTTTTCGCTTCCAGTAGAGGTTTGTGGAAAGTCCCCCTGTGTCGGTCGCCTGACCCGAGCTACGGAGGGCAGTTCGGACAAGGGCACCAGCAGCGGCACCGGCACACAGGCGTAGACGGTAGTGCGCACCCAGTCGGCGTCTTCGCTGCTGGGTCGGCCGATGCGCACTCTGGTGATACAGTGGTCCTCCAGGAAACGGATGACCTTGTCGATGCTGTTCTCTATGTCGATGCTCTCTTCCGTCTGCAACAGACGGATGCGCACGGGGACTGAATGGGGTGGCTTCGACGGGTCCCAGGCGTAGAAAGCCGGCTTCGACTCGTCCCAGTCATCGGAGATCGGGATTCGCGAGAAACAGCGACTTGGATCGATCTCGTCCGTCGTCCGGCCCCATCGGAGCGCCTCCTTGTAACTCATGACAAGTCGGTTTAGGGACCCATCCAGCGTCGGCCACAGGGCAGAACCCGAGAACAGGGGGTAAATCACCGCTCCCGGCCACTCCATCCGCGGCAACCATTGGCCCAACTCCAAGGACGGGATAAGGTTGTACGCCATATACAGCTCCCGGAGCTTAGTCAGGCCCGACAGCGACCTCATATCCTGGATCTTGTTGACTTCCACGATCAGCACGGCCAGGCGGGTCAGGCCGGACAGCGGGGTCACGTCCTCCACCGAGTTGCCCGCCAGGTCCAGCCAAGTCAGTGCGGTCAGACCCGACAGCGGCGAGAGGTCGGAAACGTCATTGCTGTTGGTCCAGGGATCCCTCGTGACGGCCCCCGGCCCCACGTCCAGCAGCGTCAGCCCGGTGGCATGCTCCAACCCGGTCAGGTCGACGATGCCCCGGTCCCTCGCCTCCAGTTTGGTCAACTCCGCCAGCGCGGCGGCCGTGATCGGAGCCCCTTCCGCCAGGCCGAGGCGGTCTTCCAGCACCGTCCGCAGGGCGGCGTCGGGCACCGTCACCACGTCTGGAGAAGGGTTGTCCTGCGCCAAACCGGCCGTCAGGCTCGTCAGGGACACTCCCAAGGCGAGAAACACCCCGATGTTGCGCATCATCTGCGCCCGATCTGCCATCATCACCTGGCCTGTTGGAGACGACTCCTGATCGTCTTCGAGTCGGTGCTGAAGTCCTTGAAGTCCCCGTCGAGCACGCCCACCACGACACCCTGGCCCGCGTCGGTGTCCCCCAGCGACCAGGAGACCGCGTCCCCCGGGGTCCGGATCCGAGCAGGTGCAGGTGCCTACCCGCCGGGTGCGCTCCGGCCCCGAGACCGTCTCCGGCCCGCTGCACGTCGGGGCCTGGTTCACCGGGTTGGCGGTCTCCGTGTCGGGCTCGCTGCAGCCCTCCCGGTATTGGCCCGCACCTCGAAGGTGTAGAGGGTGCCGTTGCTCAGACCCGTCAGCGTCGTGTCCCGGGCGGCGCCCTGGCCGGCGACCCTGTGCCAGTCGCGGCCCGTCCATCCCGACGCGGTGCGGTAGCGGTACCGGTACACCTGCACCTCGGCCCCGTTGGGCGCCGCCTCCGTCCCGGTCCGCTCCACCTGCCGGTCGCCGGGATCGGCGGCCAGGGTCGCCGGGCCGGGTCCACCGGCCGGCGCGACCTCTCCCGAGGCGGCAGCCCCGGCGCCTTCGCCCCACGCGCGCTCCTCCACCTCTGTCGGTGGGACTCTTGCCCCTTGCATCCCGGGAAACCCGGCCCCGATGGGGACGAACCCCACCTGAGCGCCGGCCCAGAGGACGCTCGATACCAGAAACACGGCCGCCAGGAACCGCCATCCGCGAGCGCTCATTGGCCTTTGATCCTTCCTTGAGAGATTGGAATGGCGCCGCGGGGCTTCGAGCCCCCGGGGGTCCCTGCCCAAGAAGTCGGCCAAGCAGCCATGCGCCGGAGGGGGTGGCTGGTCGATGTGGACGCAGTCCCCTGAGTGTACTCCCTTCCAAGTGGGAAGTCGATGGGAATAAGCCCCCTTGTTGTGGGTATTTTACTGGAAAGGGGCCTGTTCTGAAGATTCTCTTGGAAGCCAGATCCCAACCTGGTTCATCTCATCCTCTCCTGAGGCGGACAAGCATGGAATGTTACAGCGAGGCCTTCGGGAGCGCCTGACCCGGTTGAGCCAGGCCAGGGAGCCGGCAGGCGTTCACTCAGGAGGACGAGGAGACCCTGGTCATGTTCGCCTCCCAGGCCCGTCATCTTCCTGTCCGCTCACGACCAGGACGAAGGATCGCCCGGGCCTTCGACGCGGGGGCGGCCCACGGCACCGCCCGTCGTCGGAAAGTTGACGGTCGACTACGCCCGAAGAAGGGTGACCTTGGCCGGACGGCGGGTGCCGTTGACGGACACTGAGTACCGGGTGTTGGTGGAGCTGGCCATCGATCTGGAAACGCTGGTGACCTACGAAGACCTGCAGCAGCAGGTCTGGGGCCTGCCGCCTTCCGCCGACCGGAGGACGTTGCGCTCGACCGTGAGCACCCGCCGAAAGCTGGGAGACCAAGCCCGGAACCCCACCTGCATCTTCAAAGAGTCCAAGGTCGGGTACCGCCTGGGAGGGGCCGAGTAGGGGGCCTGAGGTCGCCGGCTCCTGTCAGGCGTCTCGGATCAGCCCGCCGGGCCGGCGAGCACGTCGGCGCTGTCGACGCTCCAGCACCAGAACTTCTCCGCGTACCCCACCACCAGCCGGGTGCCCTCGTCGTGGTCGACGTAGGGCGGCCGCGCCGGGCTGTACATGGTATCGGTGAGGTCGCGGATCAGGGCCGTCTCCACCCCCCACTTCGTCATCTGCTTGATCCCGAAGCTGCGGTGGAGGACGCACATGTTGGTGTGCACGCCGAGGATCAGCATGCGGGTCACGCCCCGGGCCTGCAGGCAGGCGTAGACCAGGCGGCCGTCGTCGGAGATCAGATCCCGCCCCGGGTCGATCTCGATGCCGGGGTGCTGGCTCGTCCAGGCCTTGTAGGAGTCGTTCTCGGCGGTGGTGGTGCCGTTGTCGGCGGCGTCCACCGGCAGGGGCGGATCGTACTCGGCCGCCTCCCCGCCGGGGGCGAAGAGCCGCCCCACGAGGGATTCGGGGTCCCGCGCCGCCTCCGGCAGGCCCTCCGGGGGATCGGCCGGCTCCGCCTCCAGGGCCCGGAGGCGGGCCGGATGGTCCGCGTAGTGGTCCATCGTGCCCGAGGGCGCGTGGACGATCTGCACCCCGGCCTCGCGGGCCACCCGCACCGTCTCGTTCATGCGCGGCACCAGCGGCTCCATGCGCTCCCGGGCGCCTCGGCACCAGTGGCTGTCCCAGACGTCGCACAGCAGCAGGGCCGTGGCCGCAGCCGGCCACGACGCCTCCTCGGTGACCGTGCGCCACACGCGGTGGCCGCCCTCGTCGAGGGTCAGCCGCTGGCGGCGCAGATGCAGGCGCAGGTCGCCCATCGCCTCCCCTTCTAGAACGAGTCCTTCACGTCCATGGTCCGGCCCGGCCCCTCCTTGACCTTGGACGTGGCCACCCGCTCCTGCAGCTCGTCGTAGTAGAGATCGGCGTCGACGGGGATGTCGACCCAGCTGTCGGTCCAGGTGGAGAGGAGCATTGCGTTGAACAGCTCGACGCTGTGGATGCCGTCGAGGCCGGGGGCCAGCAGCTCGGTCTCGCCGCCGTCGAGGATCGACTGCACCCAGTTGGCCGTGATCGTCCGGTGCTCGCCGTCGCCGCGGGCCGACGGCACCTCGCAGGTCCACACGTCGGGGCTGCCGAAGCCGCCGGGGTACTCCTTGAGGAAGCGGCTCACCGACTGCTCGGTGCGGTGGAAGACGATGCCGCCGTTCTCGGCGACGATCTTGCCCCGGTCGCCGGTGATCTCCAGGCGGTTGGTGCCCGGGGCGTCGCCGGTGCCGGTGACGAAGACGCCGGTGGCGCCGTTGGGGTACTCGACGAAGGCGGTCACGTCGTCCTCCACCTCGATCTCGTGGTGCTTGCCGAAGTAGCAGAAGGCGCGCATGCGCGAGGGCATGCCGCAGACCCACTGCCACAGATCGAGGTTGTGGGGGCACTGGTTGGCGAGCACGCCGCCGCCCTCGCCGGCCCAGGTGGCCCGCCAGCCGCCCGAGTCGTAGTAGCTCTGGGCGCGGAACCAGTCGGTGATGATGTAGTTGGTGCGCTGGATCTCGCCCAGCTCGCCGGAGGCGACCAGCTCGTGCAGTTTCCGGGACTGGCCGCGGGCCCGCTGGTTGAGCATCAGGGCGAAGACCTTCCCCGACCTCTCGGCGGCGGCGTTCATCTGTTTCACCTGGCGGGTGTAGACCCCCGCGGGCTTCTCGGACATGACGTGCAGACCGGCCTCGAAGGCGGCCACGGCGATGGGCGGGTGCAGGTAGTGGGGGGTGGCGATGAGCACGGCGTCGATCTCGCCCGACCCGATCATCGCCTCCGGGGTGTCGAAGCGCTTCACGCCGCCCAGGGAGCTCTCGGCCCACGCGAGCCGCTCGGGGCTGGCGTCGGCCACCGCCGTCAGGCGCCCCGACGGGACCGCCCCCTTCGACAGGTACTCGCAGTGATTCCCCCCCATGCCGCCGATGCCGGCGACGCCGATCCGTACCTCGTCCATCGGTCTCTCTCCTTTGCTCTCTCGGTGTGGGTCAGCCGGCGGTGGAGCCGAGGGGCTCCGGCGCGCCGACCGGTCGGCCGGAGCGGCATACGACCGGGAAATGGGGTCCCGCCCCGGCCATGGGAGCGCCGTCCGGCAGCTCGACGAACTGCTTCATCACGTGGTTGCCGCTGGCGTCGTAGCGGGCCTCGCCGGTCATGTAGTGGATGGCGATCGCCCGCCGCGGCCTCCCCGAGGTGTTGTGGGGAGAGCCGTGCCAAGTCAGGGAGTGGTGGAAGGAGATCTCCCCCCGCCGCACCGGCCAGGCCCGCGGCCTCACCTGCGCCACGTCGGTACCGTCGGGCGGCTCGAAGCCTTCGATGGCCGAGAAGTCGGCCAGGTCTTCCAGGTGGCGCTGGGTGCGGAGGAACTCGATCTGGTTCCCCCACCGGTGGCTGCCGGGGACCATCCACATGCAGCCGTTCTCCTCGTCGGCGTCGTCCATGGGGATCCACGCCGAGACCGGGGTCATGGGCTTGATGATCGGCCACAGGGGCGCGTCCTGGTGCCAGTTGGTCGGGCCCCCCGCCGACGCCGGCTTGTACTGGATCTGGTCGTGCCACACCTGCAGGTCCCGCTGGCCGGTGAGCTGGCTCACCGCCTTGACGACGAAGGGATGGTAGATCAGCCGCTCGAAGGCCGGATGGGCCTCCCAGATGTTGACGATCTGCCACACCGGCGAAGGGCTTACGCCGCCGCCGCGGGACTTCATGTCGTGGAACAGCACCGGCCGCGGCTGCCCGTCGGCGAAGCCGTCGGGGCCGATCTCCAGGATCTCCTCCAGGCCCTCGGTGATGGCGGCGACCTCGCCATCCCGCAGGACGGGTCCGCTGTTCAGAAAGCCGTCCTCGTGGAACCGCTGGATCTGTTCGGGAGTGAGCATCCGCTTCTTCCGCTTCGGGTGGCGGGCAAGTGTACGCCGGGGGGATGGGATCTTCAATCACCGGCCCTCTCCCTTGAATCCCCCGGCGGCGCGGCCCTTGGTTCTTCGCGCTCGGGACCGGCGCCCGCGGGGCCTCGCGGCCTGGACGGACGCCCCACTCCCTCAACCATTCCCGACGAAAGGCCCCCCGTGACCGAATCGGACTGGCTCCGCTACCTGTTGCCCCTGCCCCGGCAGGTGAAGATCCCGCGATCCGTGACCTGCTCTCGCAAGGCGGTCCGGGTGGCCGCCGCCGGACCCGCCGACGAGGTCCTGGAGGAGGCGGTCGCTCTCCTCACCGAGGCAGTGGGCCACCGCTGCGAGGAGGGGCCGCGGCTGACGATCACCCTCGGCCGCGTCGGCGACCTCGACGCCGTGGACGAGGACCGTCTGGCCGAAGCCCGGCATCCCGGGCAGGCGTACGTGATCACCTGCCCCTCGGAGGCCGAGATCGTCATCGCCGGGGGCTCGAGCGTGGGGGCCCTCTACGGCGCCGTCACCCTGGCCCAGCTGCTCGAAGCGTCGGCCGGGGCCGACTCGCTCGAGGTTCCCCTCGCCGAGATCGTCGACTGGCCGGAGATCGAGGAGCGCGGCGTCTGGAACTTCCCCGACGAGCAGAGCTGGGTCCCGTGGATGGCCGGCCTCAAGCTCAACTACGGGAAGATGGCCGGCACCGGCCTGGGCCGGGTCGAGCGCGGCCGGCCGGTCTCGGCGGAGATCGACGCCGACCTCATGGTGCGGGCGCGGCGGCGGGGGTTCGCCTACGTCCCCATGATCACGCACCTGAACTTCCTCCACGACACCGGTATCTTCCGCGCCTACCCGGAGCTGGCCGGCCGGGGGGACGCCGCCCTGGCGGGGCGCTACTTCGCCCACAAGCTCGGCAACCAGCACCGGGCGCCCTGCGCCTCGCAGCCGGTCCTCGTCGACCTGCTGACCGGGTGGATGCTCTCCATCTGCGAGCAGGGGGCCCGCGAGATCGGCTGCTGGCTGAGCGAGCGCCCCTGCCAGTGCCAGTGCGAGCGCTGCACCCCCGTGGGCCAGTTCGTGCTGGAGACCCGCGCCTTCGTCGCCGCCTGGGAGCGCGCCCGCCGGGACTACCCGGCTCTGGTGATCCGCATCTTCTCCTCCACCACCACCCACGAGCAGGACGAGCGCGTCCTGGCGGAAATGCCGGAGGAGGTCCGCTTCGAGCGCGCCTGCGCCACCGCCATGGAGCGCTGGCGCCACCTGCCCCGGGACCGCTTCGCCAACCCCTGCCTCGACGCCGCCGCCGCCGCCGGCCGCTGGATCGCCAGCTACGACGTGCCGCTCCAGGCCTACGGCAACGTCGACACGCCGGAGTTCAAGGTGCCCCAGTTCTCGGCCCAGCGGGTGCGGGACTTCGTCGAGCAGCTGGCGCGGCGGGGGTACGCCGGCGCCTACGGCATGATGGCCTGGGGGAACCTGACCCGCGAGACCAGCGGCTTCTCCGTCTCCGCCCTGGCCGAGTACGCCTGGAACCCGGGCGGCCGCAGCGTCCGCGAGTTCGCCGAGGCCTGGGCCACCCGCGAGGGCCTCTCCGACCCGGCCGCCGTCGGCGCCTGGGCGGAGCTTCTGGGTGAGGTCGAGTTCGACGTGTACGACTCCGACTTCCCCATGTGCTGGTCGTGGGGTCACGCGGCGGCCATGGTGGAGGAGGGGCGGGCGCCGCGCTTCGGCGACGGCATGTTCCGCCACTTCT
>JAPOZM010000009.1 GCA_026706075.1 Gemmatimonadaceae bacterium | reverse complement strand
TGGGATAGCTCAGCCGCTCCCGCTCCATCCACTGGCGCCGCAGGATCACGGCGATGGAGATCATGCAGGCGTACAGGGCCAGCAGGAAGACGGCCCACCACATGAGCGGCTCCGCCCAGGCGCCGTAGGGGATGCTCTGGCCGGGCCGGGAGAGGCCCTCGTAGAACAGGGCGTTCCCGGCGCCGTCGTCCACCAGGATGCCGTGCTCGGGGAAGTGGGGAAAGAGCTTCTCCCGCCACATGTTCTCGGGCGAGGCGTAGTAGAAGATGGCTGTGAGGGTGGGCAGGATGAGCTCGGACAGACCCATGGTGCACACGGCCGAGACCATGGCCAGCATGGCATAGACCATGATGAGTTCCGCCCGGTTGAGGGCCAGGCTGCGGCCGGACCACGCCAGGGGGACGTTGCCGAGGCCGCATATCACCGCGAAGGTGGAGAAGATCATCCCCGGCGAATGGACATCGACATCGCTCAGGGGCCAGTAGACGTGGAGCCACGCGCCCGCAAGGGCGAGGGCCAGGGCGAGGGCCGCCCTCTTGCCGCGCGCCGCCAGCTTGAAGGCGAGGTTGAGGAGCCCGATGAGCACGACGAAGATGAAGATCGCTCCCGGGGTGCTGATGTCGGCGGCCAGGTAGGCGCCCTTGATGACCATGTTGCCGTAGGGAGCGCTGACGGCGAGGAAGAAGCTCAGGAAGCTCCCCACGAAGAACCCCCGCCACGTCAGGCGGTGGCGCGACTCGAGGAGGGGCTCGGAGCGCGACTTCAGGTACTGGCGGTAGATCGGCGCGATTTCCCTCTTCACGCGGGGCTGTCTCAGTGGGTGAGGGTGGAGACGGCCTTGCTGATCATCGCCAGGGCGGCGCAGAACATGCCGACCAGGGCCATGCCGACGCCGAAGCCGACGCTGAGCACCATGGCGTAGCGCCGCCACTGCTGCTTGCCGTAGCGCTTCCAGAAGTAGTAGCGGCCCAGCAGGGCGCCGATGGTCTGCGGCAGCAGCGCGTGGGGGATCCCGTTGACGCTCTGCACGTACCCCCAGATCAGGAAGATGGGAACGCCGAAGGCGGCCAGGGTGAAGTAGGCCGTCAGCCCGAAGCCGGCGCCTATGAGGATGATCTTCCACTTCTTGCCGCCCAGGGGGTGGTGGATGTCCTCGTCCACCAGGCCGTCGCCGTCGTCATCGCTCCCGTTCCTGACCTCCTCGTCGATGAGGCCGTCGCCGTCGTCGTCCTTGCCGTCTCCCGTGTACTTCACGTCCTCCCACAGCACCTCGTACATCATGGGAACGTCCGACGACTTCTGCAGGAAGGTGCCGTCGAAGCTTGGCCGCAGGTCGATCTCGAGGTGGAACTCGACCGAGTCCGCCGGCGCCAGCGCCAGCCGGGCGCGCAGGTTCGGGTTCATCGCCTCGGTGCCCTGGAGCACGGCCCCGTGGGGCGGCCACACCAGCGCCGGCGCCGGGGGCGGGTCGGGACCCGGGGAGGCCCGCCCCGGGCCGGGGGCGGTGTCGTCGGCCCCGGCCTGGGGACGCGGCCCTTCGAGGGCCTGCAGGTCCGGACCGGCGCGGGGCGGGTGGCCGCCCTTGAAGTCGGTGTAGAAGCAGCGGGTCTCCGACCACGGGCCGTACTCCCGCCTGAGCTCGTCGGGGACGTGGTGCTCGCGGGTGGCGCGCGCCCGCCAGTACCACCAGTGGCCGTCCTGCAGATTGCTCGGGCTCCAGGCGACCTCGCCGTGGCCGAGGAGATCGTCCTCGAGGAGCTCGCCGGCCCGCCACGTCTTGCTGTACATGGTGCTCGACAGGAACAGGGCCTGATCGAAGGCCCGCAGCGGCCACATGCGCTGGGCGTAGGGGTAGCTCTCCGAGGGAATCGGCGCCAGCCGCCACAGGAAGGTCCAGTACATCAGGCTGACGCCGAAGACGATGGGCAGCATGAAGAGCTCGGCCTTGAGCAGGCTGGTGAACCGCATGCCCACCAGCTCGACGACGCGGAAGCCCTCGGCGTGGCCGCCGAAGTTGCGGGTCGGGAAGGGCACGAACCAGACGTCGACGCCCCGGTACCCGGTGAGGAAGATGATCGCCTCGTTGATGTAGGGGATCGACACCTCGCGCCCGATGAGGCCGTCGAGGCGGGCGCTGACGAAGGACATGATCGGCGCGTACACGAAGGCGATGAGGCAGAAGGTGACCAGCAGGCCGACGCCGACGAGGGTGGGGAAGAGGGTCTTGGCGAGGACGATGGGGTAGATGGCGGAGAGGCTGAAGAGGGCGATGCAGGCCCAGATGTGGAAGTCGCCCCGGCCCAGGTGCCGGATGCAGTACCCCCGCACCTCCGACGGCTGGTTGCACCCGTCGTGCCGGCACGTGGCCGGATGGGTCGTCCCGCCGTCGCCGAAGTACTGCTGGATCTGGTCCTTCTGGCGGCCCAGGGTGGCCCACAACTGGTAGAAGCTGATGAGGGTGACGGCCAGGGTGATGCCGATCCCGAAGGCCCGCCAGAAGTCGATGCCGGTGGCGATCTGGGTGCTGATCGTGTCCATGCCCAGGACCCACCGCGGCATCAGGCCCAGGTGGTGGAGGATCGGGCTCACGGCGGTGTGCACGACGACGCCCGCGAAGGAGCCGATGACCGACCAGAAGGGCATCAGCAGGCCGGCGAAGATGGGGCCCAGGTGGAGGGTGACGCCCAGGGGCGCTGCGGGCAGGAAGTTGCCGAAGTAGGGGGTGAGGTCGGCGAAGGGGATGGGGATCAGCTCCTGCCTCCGGCCGAAGACCTCCGTCAGCGTCGGGATGCCGACGTAGAGGACGCCGAAGGCGACGCCGATGACGGCCCCGACGCTGAAGATCGGCCACTTCCAGGTCTCCTTCTCGTGGCCGCTCTCCTCGGCCAGGGCCATCGACCCCAGGGCCGACATGGGAGCCGTCGGGAAGGGCAGCTGCTCGCGGTCGGAGGTGAGGCGGAAGAGGACGTACCCGGAGGTGAACCACGAGACCCGTCCGACGATGGTGCCGAGGACGAGGAGGCCGATCGGCCAGGCCCAGTCCGGGTGGAGGAAGGTGCGCAGCCCGTGGGCTTCCGACTCCGGCCCCGGCGCCCACCAGAAGGGGAGGACCTCGGCGACACCGAACTGCTCGGCCTCGGGCGAGCGCACGAAGTACTGCCGCCACAGCAGGTCGAGGAAGGCGCCCTCCTCGCGCACCACCAGCGCGCCGGCCACGTAGACGAGCAGGTAGATCTCCTGGCGCGTGAGGGAGGTGAAGGAGCGCTTGGCCACCTCCAGGAAGAGGATGACCGTCACCCACTGGGCCGCGGCGCCGATGCCCCCGCCGGTGACCAGGCCCAGGTACATCTCTCCCGGCGTCATGATCAGCGAGATGAAGAGCACCCCGATGATCGTGCGCATGGTGAAGCCCTCGTCGAAGCGGTCGGGCGGCTGCAGCAGGTCGCGGTACTCCTTGACCTCCTCCCACTCCCGCTCGAGCCGGGCCTGTTGCCTGTTCGTCATTCCCTGGTCAGCCACTCGACCTCAACCCATGCGGGCCCCGGGCGCATCCGGGGTGGCTGGCTGGACGCAGGGACCGGGACCTCTACATCCCGGTCCATCGGCCTTCCCCTTCGCGGATGAAGATCCTGCGGTCGACGGGAATGTCCGTGAAGACCTCGGGATCGCTCCCGGGCCAGCGGACCTCGATCCTGTCGATCTTCGCAGCCCTGCCGAGGCCGAACTCGACCGGCGGCGAGTTGGAGCTGCCGAATCCTTCCCCGTTGTGCTTCTCCCGCAAGAGGGTCCGCCCCCCCGCCGTGACCAGGATGCGGGTGTCGAGGGCGTCCCGGTTGCTCTTCGTGCCCTCGATGTCGATGTGGATCCAGTGGTTCCCCGACTCCTGGAGGTTCAGGTAGAAGGCGTTCGGGAACTGATCTCCGTGGACGAACCCGCCCTCGGGGGCGTAGATCTCGAGATCGCCGTCGAGATCGATGTCGACGAAGGTGTTGCCGTGCCCCTTGCCCACGTTGGGGACTCCGGCCGCGAAGGTGAGGTCGGTGAAGGTCCCGTCTCCGTTGTTGCGGTAGAGGCGGTCCGGCTCCATCCGCTCGATGGCCGGGTCACCCGTTCCGAAGTAGATGTCGAGGTAGCCGTCATTGTCCAGATCGGCCACCCCGGTCCCCATGGCGCCGTTGGGATGGATGAACCCGGCCTCCACCGACACATCCGTGAACGTCCCGTCCCCGTTGTTGCGGTAGAGCCTCGTGCAGTGCTGGAGCATCTCCGTCCTCTTTTCCGCCGGCAGATCGTCGTAGCGGTCCGAGAGTCCCAGCAGCACGTCCTCCCACGGGGCCAGCGACGGGCGCAGGATGTCGAGATCGAGATCGTTGTCGTAGTCGAAGAAGAAGCAGGTGTAGCCTGTGGTGAGAAGCTCGTCGTCGAGAAGGCCGGCCTCGGCGGCCCGGTTCGTGAAGGTGCCGTCCCCGTTGTTCCGGTAGAGCCGGTTCGCCGTCTCGTAGCCGCTCACGAAGAGATCGGGCCAGCCGTCGTCGTCGTAGTCCCCCCAGCAGTTCCCGATCGTCCGGGTCCCGCGCGCCTCCCGGAGCCCCGCCGCCGCGGTCACGTCGGTGAAGGTGCCGTCGGAATTGTTCCGGAACAGGGTGTTCGTGTCGCCGCCCCCGGTGATACCGTTGGCCATGTAGAGGTCGACGTCGCCGTCCCTGTCGTAGTCCGACCACTGGCACACGAAGGTCGAGCCCGTGTCCCCGAGTCCGGCGGCGTCCGTCGTCTCGGTGAAGGTCCCATCCCCGTTGTTCGCGAAGAGCGAGTTGGCCATGGGGCCGTGCCACCCGTCGCGGCCGACGTGCAGATCGATCCAGCCGTCGTTGTCGTAGTCCGACCAGGTGGCGCTGAAGCCGGACTGCACGCGAAACAGGTTCGCCTCCCGGGAGACGTCGGTGAAGATCTCGCCGTCGTTCCGGTACAGGGCCCCGTAGCTGTCGCTGCCGGTGACGAACAGATCGTAGTCGCCGTCCCGGTCGTAGTCGCCCCAGGCGCTCGGCCCCAGGCCGTCGTACTTGTCGATGCCGTACGCCGCCGCCGCGTCCTCGAACAGAAGGGGGGTTGGATCCCCCGGAAGCGCCAGGTCCCTGCGGAATCGAAACGCCGCCCGCCGCTCGTCGGGTGGGGTCGCCAGTCCCTCGTGGGCGAGGTGAAGGAGCCAGAGGTTCGTCAGTTCCTGGCGGAGGTTCCCGCCCGCTCCGGCGAGGGACTCCTCGAGGAGCTCGACGGCCTCGGCATACCGCTCCTGCTTGAGGCGGGCCAGTCCCTTGCGCCCGAGCTGAAACCGCCGGAAGTCCCCCCCGACACGCGGATCCCCCAGGAGCAGGTCGGCCAGCGCGATCGACTCGTCGTAGTCCGCCATGAGCATCGCCACGCGGCTCAGCATGTGGATGATGTCCCGCGCCATGGGCGATCGGGGGTGGATCTGGTCGTGCACCTTCTCGAGCTCGCTCTGGGCCAAATCGAAGATGAGGGCTGACGACATGGGCCGCAGCCCGGGACGATTGCTGTAGTTCACCCGGATCTGCCCGAGGACGAGCATCTTCGCGTAGTAGAGGCGCACCGCCGCGAGATCGGGGTACCTGGCCAGGATCTCCTCGATCACCGGGACCGCCCTGCTCGGGGCGTAGTGCCCTTCTCTGTAGAGTCCCCGCACCGCTTCGCGGAACCGGCGCAGGTCGGCGGAGTTCTTCGCCCCCTCCCTCACCTCCACGAGCCGGAGACTCGGTCCCTTTCCCCCTTCGTAGTAGCGCGCGAAAGAGGCGAGCTCCATCTCGCCGATCTGGCCGTACGCCGCCAGGACCGCGTCCCGGTGGGCGCGGGCGGCCGCCTCGTTGCGGCGGCGCGTTTCGAGCTCGTACAGCAGGCGATGGGCTTTCACGCTGTGCGGCCGAAGGGCGAGCACCTTCTGCAGGATCCCGATCGCCGCCTCCGCCTCCATGTCGGCCGGCTTCGTCGACGTCGCCATGAGCAACCGGGCCCGCTGAAAGAGCAACTCCGGATCATCGGGCCGCAGCCGCGCGCACGCCTCGAACTCGGCGCGCGCCGATTCCGGAAGGTTTCGGCGCAGCTGCTCGGTGCCGAGGCGCAGGCGCCGGTTGAACTCCATCCCGGCCTTCGATTGCGGCTGCACTTCCGACTCCGCGCCGCCCTCTCCTCCCCGGTTGCAGGCGGGAACGAGGGCGGCGGCCACCGCGAGCGCGGCCCACGGGGCCCGATGGAGGATCGTCCTACCCATGCTCATCCGACGCGATTCTGCCATCGTCGAGCCGGACGATACGTCCCTCCTTCGGGATCATCTCGACGTCGTGGGTGGCCGCCACCACCGTCAACCCCTCACCGCGGTGGAGGTCCCCGATCAGTTCCCACAGGATCCCGGCGTTGCGCCGGTCCAGGTTCGCCGTGGGCTCGTCGGCGAAGAGCACGTCCGGCCGGTTCGCCAGCGCCCGCGCCAGGGCCGCGCGCTGCATCTCCCCGCGGGACAGGGCGTCCGGCCGGTGGCGCGTCCGGTGGGCGATGTTCACCCGCTCGAGCAGGCGCTCCGCCTCGTCGGCGTCCCCGCCGCCATGGCCGAACAACAGCGGCAGCCGGACGTTTCCCAGCACCGTGAGATGGCGCACCAGCCGGAAGTCCTGGAAGACGAACCCCATGCGCTCCCGGCGGATACGGGCGAGCCGCCCCGGGGCCGCCGACTCGAGGGGCTCGTCGTCGAACCTCACGGCCCCGCGCGTCGGCCGGTCCATCCCCGCCAGAATCGACAGCAGCGTCGATTTCCCCGACCCGGACTCCCCCGTCACCACGACGAACTCGCCCCGCTCGATGGACAGCGTCACGTCGGCGAGGGCCGTCACCATGGTCCCCGGCTGGCGAAACTCCTTCCAGACCTCGCTCGCTCCCAGGAGCGCCGTCACGCCCCCCCCCGGGTCGAGGTCAGGGGAGAGACGAGGGAGGACTTGAGCGCCGGATAGACGCCCGCGGCAAGACAGAGCCCCACGACGGCGGCGCCGCTGCCGAGAACGGTCTCCGGGGTCACGGCCACCACCGTTCCCGCCGGAACGAAGGTGAGGGTGGAGCGCACGGCCCACTCGGCGGCCCCCCGCAGCGCCAGGGTGAGCCCTGCCCCGACGATCACGCCGGCCAGGCTGAGGAAGAGGGACTCGGCCCAGACGAGCTGGAAGAGGGTCCAGCCCGGGTATCCCAGCGCCCGCAGCACCCCCATCTCCGGAATCCGCTCGTTCACCGTGATCAGGGCGACGCTGAACACCCCCATGAGGGCGGCGACGAGGCAGACCGCCCCGAAGGCCAGCAGCAGGGCCCGCACCCCTCTCAGGATGTTGAGGATCGTCCCCTGCACCTGGGACATGCGCACCACCTGCAGCGACGGAATGTCGTACAGCCGGTCGATGAAGGGGCCGGCATCGCTCATGTCGTGCAGGCGGATTCCGATCCCGGTGAGGCGGTCCCGCCGCTCGAACAGATCCTGGCTCACCTCGAGGGGCAGGAAGACCGTTCCATCGTCCTGGGTCCCGAGCTTGTCGAGGATCCCCCGGACGCTGAAGCTCCGGCCCTTCACCCCGATGGTATCCCCGATTCCGAGGCGGAGGTACTCGGCCACGTTGAACCCGAGGATGGCCTCGTCGGCCAGGGCGCCGCTGAACCACTCCCCCCGCTGGAACCCGACGCCGGGTTTCAGCGCCAGAAAGCTCTCGTCGATTCCGACATGGAGCTGGTGGGAGCTGCCGCCGCGGTCGGGAACGGCCTGCATGAAGAACCGCGTCGCGTCCTTCACCTCGGGCTGCTCCACGATGTGGCGGAACACCTCCTCGCGGATGTACATCGGTATGGACCCCCCCCGCAGGATCAGGGTCGCCGCCTCGTGAGGGCATCCCTTCCCCGTCACGAGAATCTGGTACCCCATGGAGTCGATGTTGTGATCGAGGGATTGCCGGTAGCCGGCCTGGAAGCCGAGAATGCTGGCAACCAGCGCCGTGGCCAGCCCTACCGCGGCGATGGTGAGGAGGGTCCGGGTCCTGTGGAAGGCCAGGGCCTGGAAGGCCCAGGAGGCGATCATCCGCAGCCGTCGGGCAAGGCCCATGGTCGTCCCCTACCTCACCACGAGTCCCACGGCGCGAATGCCGAGGTCCGGCCGCTCTCCCACGAGCCGACCCGCGAGGACGGCCCTCTTCCCCTCGACTCCCGCGGGGACGGTGAAGGCCGCTCCCCCCTTCAGATCCACAAGGATTTCCACCGGCTCCTCCCCCGTGAGATCGCGCAGGGTGAACCAGCAGCCGGCCGATCGGCAGACCGTGCCGATGGTGCCCGAGACGGTGACGAGCTCCTCGCGGTTGGCGGAGAGATCCGCCATCAGGTCCTTCAGGGGGATGGCGGCGGCCTCGTCCACCGGCTCGCCGTACGCCCCCGGTCCTCCATCACTGCAACCGGATGCGATGGCGGCGAGAGCGGCCGCGATGGCGGCGGAACGGAGAGCGGCTGCGGGCGACATTGTCAGCGGTCGGTCAAAGATAAAGGGTAACGGGCCACCCGGCGGCGCCGGGCCACGGGAGCACCCTCTATCCTTATCATTCCGTCCGCACTGGTTGCCGCGAGTCACTTCCCCGGAGACATGCCGAATCCCGATGCGGGCAACGCTGCGCCGAACCGGTTGGCTTGCGGCACTGCTGATCGCGGTGATCGCCGCGTCGTGGGCCTTCGACCGGTTCGTCGGTCCGCCGGTGCCCGAGCCGTCCGGTCTCGACCGGATGGACCCCATCGTCGCCGAAGCCGTCCGCGAGGCGCTCGCATCCGCCCGTCGCCAGCGAGGTGACGAGAGCCGCCGAATGACCCTCGGCATGGTCTACGAGGCAAACGGCATGCTCGGCCTCGCCATGGCGTGCTACGGCGAGGTGGCGGAGGCCCGCCCCCACGATGCCCGGGTCCGGTACCGGATCGCCCACGTGGAGGAACGCAGTGGAGACCTCGGGGCGGCGATCGAGTCGGCACGGCGGGCCGTCGAGCTCGATCCCTCCTACCCTCCGGCCCGCGCCCAGCTCGGTCTGTGGCTCCTCGATGACGGAAGAATGGAGGAGGCTGCGGACCATTTCCGCGAGGTGGTCGAAGGAGATCCCGGCAACGAAGCGGCTCTGTTCGGACTGGTGCTTCACGCGATGCGCGCCCGCGAGCCCGAGCGGGCCTCGAGGCTGCTTGTCGAGCACGATCTGCTCAACGGTTCGAATCCCGGCTACGCCAAGCACCTCGACCTGGGCATCCGCCGGCAGCGGGGGGAGGAGGTGAGCGTTCTCGAGGCGGGGCCGGGAGGCGAGGTTCGACCGCAGTGGCGCGACCCCTGGAGCGATGCGGTCACGGCCCATCAGACGGGTGTGAGGCTGCTCAGGAGGGCCGCCCGCAGGCACATGAGCCGGGGAGAGTACGCGCAGGCGGCGAATCTGCTCGAGCGCGCTCGCCGCGCCGAACCCGGGAACACGCGGATCCTGATTGCGCTGGCAACCTGTTACCGGAACCAGGGGCGGGCCAGGGAGTCCGCCGCCGCTCTCGACGAAGCGTACCGGCTCGCGCCGGATGACTACTGGACGAACCTGAATCGCGCCGACATGCTGCTCGCCGGGGGGCCCGCCGACGCGGAGGCCCTGCGTTCCGCCTACGGCCATGCCCGGGCCGCAACGCGGGCCCGCCCGGAATCCGGGGATGCGTGGGCCCTCGTGGGACGAGCCTCCCAGGCCATGCGCCGGTTCGACGAGGCCATCGATGCCTTCCTGCACGCCTACGAAGTGGACAGCCGGGACTCCTCGGTTCTCACCCAGGCCGGGCTTCTGCTCTACCGGCAGGGGCGCACCGATGGGGCGGAAGAGCTCTTCCGGCGGGTGTGCGAGCTGGATCGCCAGGCCGGGTCCCCGCGCATCGGACTGGCGATGATCGCCATGGACCGGAAGCGAGTGAGAGAAGCCGGCGCACTGTTGGAGGAAGCCCGCCATCTGCGCCAGGATCATGGCAGACTCTGGGAGCATGCCGCCGCGCGGCTCCGGGGATTGCGTATCGAGTCGAGCGGGAACGGGAATGACTGATCCGCGCAGAATACGCTCGCGGGGCGCCCTCCGGTACGCATTCGTGCTGCCCTTCCTCTGCGCGGGATGTGACGGCTCGACCGGAACGCCTGCCGCGGATGAATCCGCGGGAACCGTCGGGGATGCGTGGTTCCGGGACGTTGCCGAGCAGCGGGGCGTGTCGTTCACGCATGTGAGCGGCGCCTCCGATGCCATGTATTTCCCCGAGATCATGGGAGGCGGCGCGGCGGTCTTCGATCTCGAGAACGACGGGGACCTCGACATCTATCTCGTGCAAAGCGGCCGGATCGGCGCCGGCGATCCGGAGCAGCCCGGCAATCGACTGTTTCGAAGCGACGCTGCCGGCGGGTTCGAGGACGTGACGGAAGGCAGCGGCGCCGGCGATCGCGGGTATGGGATGGGGGTGACCACCGGCGACTTCGACGATGACGGTCTCACCGATCTCTACGTCACGAACGTTGGTCCCAACGCTCTCCTGCGCAATCGCGGCGGCCAGGCCTTCGAGGACGTGAGCCGCCGCGCCAACGTCGCTCACCACGGGTGGGGGACGAGCTGCGCCTTCGTCGATACCGACCGCGACGGCGATCTCGATCTCTACGTGGCCAACTACATCCTCTGGTCGCCCGATGACGAGCTGCAGTGCAGGGAGAGCGGCATGCCGGACTACTGCAGTCCGAACAGCTATCGGGCGCCCGCGGCCGATGTGCTCTACGAGAACCAGGGGGACGGGCGATTCCTCGACATCTCCGCCAAAGCGGGGATGCGCACGGCTTTCGGGAATGGCCTCGGGGTGGTCTGCGACGACTACGACAACGACGGATCGATCGACATCTTCGTCGCCAACGATCAACTGCCCAACCAGCTCTGGCGAAACAACGGTGACGGCACCTTCCGCGACGTCGCCGTGGAATCCGGCGCTGCCATCGACGCCAGCGGGCAGGCCAAGGCGGGCATGGGCGTTGCCGCGGCGGACATCGACGACGACGGCGACTCCGACCTGCTCGTGGTGAATCTCGAGACCCAGTCCGACTCCTTCTACCGCAACGAAGGTTCCTGGTTCATGGACGACACCCCGCGGGTCGGCCTGGGCGCGATCACGCGCAGGGCGACCCGCTTCGGCGTCGGTCTGTACGACTTCGACAACGATGGCTGGCTGGATCTCTTCGAAGCGAACGGCCGCGTCACCCGGCCGAAGACGGGGCGGACAGCGCACGCCGATCCCTATGCCGAGGCCGACCTGCTTCTGGCGGGCGGGCCCTCCGGCCGCTTCGAGCCTTTCGGTCCGCCGGGCGGGACGGTGGCGGCCCTGGTCGCCACCAGCCGGGCGGCGGCCTTCGGCGACCTCGACAACGACGGCGGCGTGGATATCGTGATCGTCAACCGCGATCACCGGCCCTGGGTGCTCCACAACATCGCGCCGCGGGAACACTGGATCATGTTCCGCGTGGAGGACGCCGATGGAGGGATCGCCCACCAGGCCCGCGTGGCGGTGACCCTCGGCGACCGCACGGTGACCAGATCGGTGCGGGTCGCATCCAGCTACTGCGCCGCCAACGATCCTCGCGTGCACTTCGGACTGGGCCGTCAGGACGAGGTCCGCGAGGTGCGCGTGACCTGGCCGGACGGCCACCAGGAATCCTACGGCCCCTTCCGCGCCGATCAGATCGTCAGTCTCCGTCCCACCGCGAAGAGGTGATCCGTGGGGTTTCGCGGAACCCTGCCCCTCGGCCGGCTCGCCGGCGCCCTCTAACCGAGGCGGGAGACCCAGGCGTCGACGACGGCGTCGACCATCGCCTGTCCATGCTCGCCGTTGGCGCTCCAGCTCGTCCGCTCCTCGCCCTCGACGCCGCAGTACCAGGGAGCGTCGCCGTCGAGACGGTCCTGCTCGACGAGCTCGGGACGGGTGGCGATGAGGAAGGACGTCTCGTTGTAGCCGGCGTGGTCGCCGCCGGCCGGAGGCGACGCTTCCGGCAGGATCATCGGCTCGACCTGGACGCTCCCGAAGTCGGCCCACCTGTCGCGCAGGGCCGGGTCCGCCCACCAGCCGCGCGGGTATCGCTCGAGCACCCGCTCCCCGGAAAGCTCCGAGGCGGCCTTCGAGAACGACTGGGCCAGGGGGCCCCCCATTCCCTGGTGCATGATGATGACCACGACCCGCTTGAACCCCATCTCGAGGAAGTTGCGCAACACGGATTTGACGAGGCGGTGGAAGCCTTCGTAGTCGGGGTCGATGGTGCCGTCCGCCGGCCCGCCCAGGGCGTACATCGTGGGCCCGTAGTCGAAGGAAGGCGCGACGACGGCGTCGACGCGCTCGGCGATGCGGGCGCAGATCTCCTCGACGATGATCGTGTCATGGCCGATGGCCATGTGCGGACCGTGGGTCTCGATACAGCCGGCGGGCACAAGCAGCGGCTGGTTGGCGGCCACGGCCGCCTTCAGCTGGTAAGGACGCATGTGCTTGAGGTACATGGGCGATCTCCCGGGTTGGTTGGTCAGGTGCGCCACGAGGCGCGGTTCGATGGCAGGTCCAAGAGCAGGTTCCAGCGGACAGTCTCCCCGCCGGCCGCCCTGTCCTCACACCCAGGCGAAGACCCAGTTGTTGGTCTTCCCGGTGAAGTAGTCGATGATGAGCCAGAGACCCATGGTCAGCATCTGGCCGGCGATCATGCCCAGGAACACCCCCTGGGTGCGGCGGTAGAGGTTGACGCCTCCGTAACGGAGGACGATGACCTTGATGAGCCAGGCGATGAAGACGCTGGTGATGGTGTGGTACATCAGGTCCACGGCGGCGATGGGGAAGCCGATCGGGTGCAGAGGCCACCACGGCAGGCGCTGGCGGGCCAGGTACAGCAGGGCCATGATGCCGCCGCCGCCGAAGAGGAAGCCCATGCCCGGCCAGTAGACGCCGGCGGGCTCCAGGTTGCGCACGGCGTGGTCGTAGATCTTGGCCGGTCCCAGGTTGAAGAACCAGATGTCGAGGTTGACCCCGCCGTAGCGGTAGGCGACGTGGAAGATCATCCAGAACGAGCCCAGCGTTCCGATCAGAAGGGCCAGGATGAGGGCCGCGAAGACCAGCCGCCGGCTGCGCGAATCCATCTCCTCGATCAGCTTGAGGGCGTTCGTGCAGGTCGCCATGGCGAAGCAGCGGACCGCCTGGTTGGCCCAGATATAGGCCATGGACAGGTTGAACACGCCCGTGGGACCGACGAGGGAGGATCCGAGACCCAGGATGACGAAGTCCGGGGCGTTGACGGGCGTCCGCAGGGTCGCCAGCCCGGCCTCGGCGATGATCCGGGTGATGCCGATGAAGATCGCCATGGCCAGGACGACGAAGAAGAAGGAGACCCACAGCGGTGTGCCCATGATCCACAGCCACGCGGTCATGACCGCGATCCCCCCGAGGGCGCCGGTCACGGCCCCGCGGTAGGAGAGGATCTCGTCCCGGTCGTCGACGTGGGGCGCCCGGCCCCAGGCCTTGAGCCAGACCGCCTTCAGATGGTCGCGGGCCGTCCACAACACCACCGCCACCAGGACCAGCAGGGCCCCCAGCCCCTCGTAGCCGACCAGGGGGGCGTCGTACACGCCCTCGAGGACTTGCTCCGACTTGATCCCGGCGGTGGCCAGCAGGCTCTTCTGCATCCTGCCGAGCAGGTAGAACACCCACAGGCTGCCCGATATCCTCGTGTCGATGAGGTAGGCAAACCCGGTGAGGGCGAAGTCGACCTTGCCGGACGCGTAGGGTATGGGCAGGCGCATCAGCACCATGGGTATGGAGGAGTTGTAGTTCGACATGGCCCTGATGCTGCCGGCGACCAGCGGGATGGCCATGCCCATCCACACCGAGGGGCGCTTGAAGAAGCCGTTCACCAGCCCTCTCTCGTCCTCGCCGCGGATCATGGCCAGACCGGCCTGGGCGATGGGATAGCTCAGCCGCTCCCGCTCCATCCACTGGCGCCGCAGGATCACGGCGATCGAGATCATGCAGACGTAGAGGGCCAGCAGGAAGACCGCCCACCACGCCAACGGCTCGACCCAGGCGCCGTAGGGGATGCTCTGGCCGGGCCGGGAGAGGCCCTCGAAGAACAGGGCGTTCCCGGCGCCGTCGTCGACCAGGATGTTCCTCTCGGGGAAGTGGGGGAAGAGCTTCTCCCGCCACTGGTTCTCCGGCGAGGCGTAGTAGAAGACGGCGGTGAGAGAAGGCAGGATCAGCTCGGTCAGGCCCATGGTGCACACGGCCGAGACCATGGCCAGCATGGCATAGACCATGATCAGGTCGGCCCGGTTGAGGGCCAGGCTGCGGCCGGACCAGGCCAGCGGCACGTTGGCGAAGGCGCAGATCAGGGCGAAAGTGGAGAAGATGAATCCGGGCGAATGCACGTCGACATCGCCCGGGGGCCGGTAGGCGGAGAGCCAGGCAGCCCCCAGGGCGGCGGCGAAGGCGAGGGCCGCCCCCTTGCTGCGCGCCGCTGCCTTGAAGGCGAGGTTGAGGAGGCCGATGAGCACGACGAAGACGAAGATCGCCCCCGGGGTGCTGATGTCGGCGGACACGTAGGCGCCCTTGATGACCATGTTGCTGTACGGGGCCCCGATAGCCAGGAAGAAGCTCAGGAAGCTCCCCACGAAGAACCCCCGCCACGTCAGGCGGTGGCGCGATTCGAGGAGGGGCTCGGAGCGCGACCGCAGGTGCCGGCGGTAGATCCGGGGGACGGTCTTGCTCACGCGAGGTCGGCCCCGCCGGCCGGGGCGGCGCTCTCCGCCAGCATCCCCTCGGCCGCCTTCCGGTGATGGGCCCTGGCCTCCTCCGTGAAGGTGTGCCACAGCAGGAACTGCTTCCGCAGGGCGTTCATGAAGCCCTGGTTGAGCCGCCGCCACGACGCCGTCTCGCCGCTGATCCGCTCGATGAAGACCTCCACCTGGTAGATGGTGGCCACCGGGGAGGGCACGAAGTCGAGCTGCAGGTACTGGCTCACCCCCTTGTCGAAGGGGGCCAGCCAGGTCAGCATCTGCAGGGAGTAGCGGGGGGTCCCGGCCTCCCCGCCGGGCACGAGGCGCACCTTCTCGGCGTAGAACTGGCCGACGGAATCCTCGTTGCAGGCCCCGAACCAGCCGGCCAGGAACCCGCTCAGCCCCCGGACCTCGCCCGTCCCCACGGCAAAGGGGAAGTCGAACTCCCAGCGGTCGCCCTCCGGGTCGGGGGGCACCCAGCGCCGCACCGTATCCGGCACCGCCCTGGCGGCGGCGACTCGCGCCGGGTAGAGGGTCGACAGCAGCACCAGGGCCATGACCATGAGGGCCGCCGAGACCGCCGCCGTGGACGAGTAGTTCAGGTCCATGCCCCGCACGAGGTCGAGGGTCAGCAGCAGCCTGGCCGACCCCTGGCCCAGGAGGTAGCCGAGGGTGACGCCGAGGACGGCGTAGACACACGCCTCGGCCACGAAGAGCAGGGCGATGTGCATCGGCGCCAGCCCCACGGAGGAGTAGACGCCGATCTCCCGGAGACGCTCGTACACGGCGCCCAGCATGGTGTTGAGAACGATGAGGGCGGCGATGACGATCGGCACGAGCAGCGCCGCGAGTCCTTCCACCGCCGTCAGGCCCACGGACGTGTAGGAGGAGACCCTGAGCTCGCCCGTCCCGGGGTCGCGGAGGCTGGCGAAGAGGGTTGCGGCCACCCGCGTCAGGAAGCCCTCCAGCAGGGGCCGGCCGTCGACATCCTCGTCGAAGCGGACGCCGACGGAGCGCAGGGTGCCGCCGGCCGCCCACACGGCGTCGTAGGGCAGGATCAGGACGTTGTCGGCCGCCATGTGGAGGAACGGCTGGATCCGGTCCGGACCCGCTTCTTCCTCGATCTCCATGGAGACCCTCTCCCGGCCTCCGGGCAGCTGCACATCGCCGCTCTGGAAATCGGCCGGGGTGAGCGGTTCGGCGTCGAGATCGCGGATGGCCTCCAGCCGGCCGGCGTCGAAGATGCCGCGGACCACCAGGTCCTGACCGAAGACGCGAACGGCGGCCCGGCCCACGTCCTCCGCGCCGATGCCGAGGGCCTCGGCCATTCTCCCGGGAAGGAGGCACGTGCTCTCGTTGTCCCTTTCGAAGAAACCGCCGGCCACCAGGGCCTCGTCGATGCCGGTGACCCGGGTCTCCCGGGGCGACAGTCCCAGCAGGCCGCCGGCGCGGGTGGTGCCCGCCTTCCCCTGGATCTCGATGTAGCTCTTCGGCTTCCCAGCCTCGGCTACCAGCCAGTTGCGCGGGCTCACGGCGCCATGGGGGGAGAAGTGGGAGCGGACGTAGTCCAGGGTCGGGGGCGACAGCTCCTTCCAGCCGGGGTGGCGGACCAGGACGCCCTCGTAGCGGGCCTCGTGGGCGGTGGGGAAGGCGAGGAAGGCGAGCTGTTGCCGGAAGGAGGTGAAGGAGAGGACCGTGAAGGTGAGCAGGGTCAACGTCGCCAGGGTCAGAGTCGTGCGCAGCTTGCGGCGCCGCATGTTGGAGATCCCCAGCATGAAGGCGGCGTAGGAGGCGCTGACGCGGTTGATGTCGGCCCGGTGCATCCGGGAGGCGCGGGCCTGGAACTCCTCCACGTAGTGGTTGAAGCGCGAGAAGATCATGGCGAAGACGAAGACGGCCATGGCCATGATGGCGAAGGCCAGGAGGATGATGGCCGGATGGGCGATGTCGAAGGCCGGATGCACCTGGGAGATCGCCGCCCAGACGATCGCCAGGATCAGGGCGAACCCGGCCAGCTGCCAGCGGATGTCGGCGGCGGCGAAGACCAGGCGCTCGCCGAAGAAGGCGGCCGGCAGCACCAGGGCGAGGAAGAACACGAGCCCCTTGATGACGTCGTTCAAAGTGGCCGTCACGTCCGGGTAGGCCCGCGAGGTGACCCCCCGGGCGGCGCGCACCGCGGCCATGAAGGCGTCCCACTCCCGCCTCTCGGCCGCGGCCCCGGCCTGGTCGATCAGCTCGCGGCCCCAGGTGTGAAGCGCCGCCAGCCGCGGATTCTCGATGGCGTGGCGGCGCATCGCCGCCAGGCGCTCGTCGTTGATCCGCCACATGTCCCGCACCGCCAGGTAGTCGGTGCGCTCGAGAGGGTCCCGGCCGACCACGTAGCCGGTGCCGCGCGGATCGGTGCGGCTGTTGGTGAGAATCATGCTGTCCGACATGAGGTAGACGAGGCTGTCGTCGGCCGCGGCGAAGGCCACCGCCACCGGCTCCAGAACGCCTTCCCCTTTCGCCAGGCCGTACTCCTTCGGTGCCACGCCCGTGTGGTTCTCGACCCGGATCTGCCCGACGGCCGTGAGGGATCGAGGGTCGACGAGGCCGTAGAAGGGCCGCGACGCGCAGGGGAAGACGACGAGGGTCTTGTGCTCGCCGGCGAAGCGGATCGCCTGGGCCAGCTTCTTGCCGTGGTGTCTCCGGGCGCGCTCGCCGCTGTCCGGGGCGTAGACGACGTCGCCGGTCCCGGGGTCGAGGACGTAGGCGCTCACCGGCACGGCCCCGAGGGGCAGCCCGGGGATCACGGCGCTGCCGTTGCCGTCGGCCAGGTGGAAGCGGAAAGCGCGCACCCCCTTGTGGGGCTTGAAGCCCGGCCCGGCCCGCCGCCCGGCGCCGGCGCCGAGGGCGACGATCGCCCCCTCGACGATCCGGTCGGGCACCTGGCTGCGGCGCGGGAAGGCGCGCACGTCGACCCGGAAGGTGCGCAGCTCGTCCTCGAGGACGGGGCCGAAGTCCTCCAGGTCGGCCAGCAGCCGGGGATCGTCGAAGGCCCGGGTCAGGATCTGGTTGAGGAAGGCGCTCTGCCGGGACAGGTTGCCGTAGTCGACCCGCTGCGGCCGGTCCAGGGGCGTGTCGACGACGAAGCGGCCGTCGCCGATGGTGACGAAGGAGAGGGCCACGAGTCCGGCGGCCATCGCCACCTGCCCGTCCACGGTGACTCCCCCCGGCACGTAGGTCGACCAGTCGAGGCCCTTGAGAGGGCTGATGCCGTTGACCAGGGCGCGCTCGGCCCTGCGCCCCAGGCGCGGCGCCGCCTCCTCGGCGTAGGCGGTGAAGGCGCGGCCGAAGGGGACGTAGAACCGCTTGATGTCGTAGCGGTCGGTGTTGTTCCAGATGCCGATGCGGTCGCTGCCGCTGGTCAGGTCCAGGCCGATGAAGAGGGCCGGGTCCAGGGGCTTGTCCATGAGCCCGGCGTAGTCCTCGTGGGTGCGGGCATGGCGGTCGAGGAAGTCGACGATCCCCCGCTGGGCGAGGAAGTGGGCTCCGGCCGCCACCAGGACGACGGTCCGCGCCGGCGGGTGGCGCTGGAGATGCCGGGCCAGCTCCAGCAGCGCGGCGATGCCGCCGGCGGTCTCGGCGGAGGGAGCCAGGGCCGGGACGATGGAGATGCCGTCGTAGTAGGCCTGGACGACGATCGTCTCCCCCCCGAGGTCTGGGTGGTGACCGGGGATCACCCCCCAGACGTTGCGGCCCTTCCGCGAGACCCAGTCCATGCGGCTCCCCAGTCGCGCCTCGAGCGGTCCGTCCTCCGCCAGCGCCCTCAGGCGGGCGCCGGCGGCGGCGTCGATCCAGAGCCTGGGTATGTCGAGGGGGACGGAGACGAACTTGGCCCCCGCCTCGCGCCCGGAGGTGGCCTGCGGCTCGATGAACAGGATGGCGCGGGCCCCGAGGGAGGCGGCCTCCAGCCAGCGGTTGCCGGTGTTGAACTCGAGGAGGACGATGCTGCCGGCGAGCTCGAGGCCCGCGTATTCGGACAGGTGCCCTTCCCCGCCGTAGATCAGAGGCCCGGAGAGCCCGGAAGGCGGCACCGTGGGCGTCCGCACGTGGTTGGGCCACAGGCCGTGGAGGCGGAAGCGCTCGCCCGAGGCGGTGAGGGTGAGCTCGCCGCCGCGGTCGAGGGGCACGGTGATCGGGTACTCCTCGACGGCGATCTCCTGGACGCCGGCGGCGGCGAAGGCGTCGGCCACGTAGTCGGCGGCCAGGTCGCTGCCCGGGTAGCCGCTGACCCGGGAGCCGACGGAGGCCATGAACTCCACCGTGGCGCGGATGCCGTCCGCGTCGGCCCGGACGGCGGCGCCCAGCACCGGCAGCGTCAGCCAGACGATCAGCCGTCGCATCAGCCCCCGGGCCGCACGGCGCCTCAGCTGCCCTCCTGTCGTGCCAGTGCTCTCAGGTTCTGTTCGTGGATCCTGACCTGGGGCTCGTGCCGTTGCCGCACCTCGGTCAGAAACCGGTAGAAGGCCGCATCGCGCTTGCGGCGCAGGACCATCGCCCGGGCTCGGGTCTCGACCTCGGCGAAGGGCCTGGGCCCGGCGCCGAGGGTCGACTCGACGACCCGGAACACGGAATGGAAGCGGTCTCCTGACGCCGTCCCGGGGGGGGACCCGAACCGGCCGGCCGGCGTCTCCACCTCGACGGGACCCACCAGGTCGCCCGGCGCGGCTTCCCGCGCGGCTTCGAACAGGGCCTCGTGCGCTTCTCTCTCGTACTCATGGAGGTGGAATCTCCCGCTGTCCGGAACGGCCTGGTGCCGCAGGGTGTGCTCCAGGGCCAGGAGCCGCAGGTCCTCGCCGCCCTCGATCCGGCGGCGGAGGGCAACCGCCTCCTCGCGTGTCGCCACCAGGACTTCGTCCAGCGTCAGATTCTCCTGGGGGAGGAAGAGCCGCGGATTCTCGTGATGGAAGCGCCGGGCCTCGGCCTCGGCCACGGAGACGTCGTGGGTCACCTCCTTCCGGATGACCGCCAACAGGCGCTCGTGCTCTCTGGCCCGGCGCCAGGCGGCCATCTTCGGCTCGCGGTCGATGCCGGCATCGAGGGCCGCCTGCACGATCAGCGCGCGGGGCACCAGGACGGACTCCGCGAACCACCGCACCTGCTCCCGCACGTCTCCGGAGTGCTCGCGGTAGTTCTCGCGGGCCGAGTCGACGAGCTCCCCCACGGTGATGGCGCCGCCGTCGAACTCGTAGAGCACCGAGCCGAGGTCCGCCTCGGAGAAGGAGCTTTCCCCGCTCTCCAGGCGCGCGGCGAGAAGCTCGAAACCGTCCTCCCGGGGACGCGCGTCCAGGGCCTCCCGCAGTTCCCGGCCCAGCTCCACGGACCGGACGCGGGCCTTCTCCCGGTGGAGCTCGGCTTCCACCAGACGCCGCACCCGTTCGAGGGGAACGGTCACCTCCTCCACGACCTTGAACACGCCGTAGGAGCCGCCCGGGAGGGGCAGCGGTTCGGAGATCTCACCCTTCTCGAGGGGATAGACCTTCTCCCGCATGACGGGCAGTGGCATCTGGTCCCCGGTGACGAACCCGGTGTACAGGCCCCCCTGCGCCGCCGTCGGAGCGTGGATCGAGCGTTGCCTCGCCAGCTCCCCGAAATCGGCGCCTTCCTCGAGGAGGCGCACGATCTCCTCGGCCTCTTCCCTGCTCCCCACATCGATCCTGCCACACCTGACCGCCCGGTCTCGTCCGCTCTTCAGGTAGTGGTCCCGGACCTCCTGCTCCTCGAGGGTGATCCTGGCGTCCACCTCCCGGGCCAGGAACTCCTGCACCAGCCGCCGGGTCCACTCGCGCTCCAGCCTGCGGCGCATGCCGCGGTCGCGGTCCCATCCCCGCGCGGCCGCCTCCCGAATGAGGATCTCCTTGTCGATCAGGGCCTGCAGATGCTGCCGCCGGCCTTCGATGCCGGCCTCCCTGGACCTCAGGCTCTCGGCCAGGCGCTCTTCGTAGCGGCGCAGCTCGGATGCGTGGATGCGGGAGTCCCCCACCTCGGCCAGCACCGGGCCGCGGGGGTCTTCCCCGCAACCCGGAAGGACCGCCCCCACGGCAAGGATCAGCACCGGTCCGGCTGCTCTCATCATTCCCTCAGTCCTGCGTAGACGGTGAAGAAGGAGAGACCGCTGGTATCCGAACGGTCCCTGGCGGCGAAGGTGTCGCTCTTCCGTCTGTCCACACGAATCCCGAGGGTGGCCATCAGTCTGTATCCCATGTAGGTGCTCGCATTGGCCAGCTGCAAGGCGAGGGACAGCTCATCGAAGTCCCCCGTGGCATCGCCCGGATTCAGGCCCGCCACGGGGTCCTCGTCGAAGGCGACCTCCCGCTGGGCGAAGTCGCGGAAGACGACCTGCTCCAGGCCGAGGATCACGGTGCTGTGGCTCAGGACCGGGATGTCCAGCCGCAGCGAGGCCATGCCGGCCCACTCCCGGCGCTCGAAGACCCGGTCGTTCAGGAGCCACTCCGTGTTGAAGGGGGTATCGTCCAGGAACAGCTCGTGCTTGAAGCGCGGACGGAGCTGGATGCCGTGGCCCAGGGGACGGAGCCAGTCCAGCTTGTTGATCAGACCGAGGCGCCGGGTGCTCCTCGGGATCCTCCGGCCCCCCCGGTCCACGGTGAGCTCCCGCCGCTGCCGCAGCACCTCGTGGATCAGCCTGCTCTCGGAGTTGATGCCGGTGTTCCCGAGGCGCTCGAAGCCGAGGGAAAGCTTGTTGACCCAGGTGTCCGGCACGGCCAGCGGGTCCGGCACCGGGGTCATGCCCGCGACCCTGAACCTCCCGTGCAACCACTGGAAGAGGTCGTCCGGGATGTCGTCCTCGACCCGCTTCAGCATGTTGTAGACCGTCAGCTCGCCCACGCCGGGCCAGCTGCGCTCGAAGGCGAGAAGGGCATAGCTGGTCACGTTCGTCTCGCCCGTCGAGGGGCGGCGCACCCGCTGGTGGCCCGCGGTGACCTTGGCCCCCGGCAGGATCCACGCTCCGCCGTACACGTTGTATCCGCGGCGGTCCCGCTTGTACGGGTAGTCGGGCTCGTCGTCGTTCTCGAAACGGTCTCCCCAGCCGTTGTTGTTCATGTCCATGGCGAAGAGATACTCGGGCCGGTCCACGCTGTAGCGCAGGAAGGGCTCGGCGTAGTCGGGGATGTCGTTGGGCCGCTCCCGGGTGTCGTTCTGGTTGAAATCGGAGATGAAGTCGTTGTTCTCGTCGAGGCCGGGAAAGACCGCCTCGTCCGCGTAGCCCTCGAACCCGCGCACGACGCCCAGGCCCCGCTCCCCTCCCGTGCGGCCGTCGTCGAAGATGCGCTTCTGGTCGTTCTTGCGGTCGTTGTCGTCGTTGTCGTCCACCAGGTCGTAGAGGTAGCGGGACCTGGCCCGGGGGGTGTCCGAGTAGTCGACGCGGCCCGCCGTGTCCAGAAACCGCATGGAGGTCGAGTACTGGGCGTCCATGCCGAAGGCCTCGCCGAAGAGGTAGTACGGGTAGAGCACCCTGGCCACGTTGACCATCCACCCTTCGGCGTAGGGATGGCCCCCGATGCCGGACGAGGTGGTGTGGGTGGTGCGGCTCACGTCGGGGTACTTGCGGTACCGGTGGTTCACGTTGAACTCGCCGTAGAGCCGGAACCCGGCCAGATCGTCGGCCTCCACCGTGAAGCCGAGGACCTGGGTGGCCGTGGGCAGTCCGTAGTCGAAGACCACGGAGCCCAGGTTGGAGTGGTCCTTCACGTTCCCCGGCGCCCGCGCCAGGGTCCGGAAGACCGGACGCGGCTCGAAGAGGGCGTTGTCGGTCTGCTGGTCGGAGGTGACCTCCACCTTGTAGTCGTTGCTCAGGACCATCCGGAAGCGGACCTGGCGGATGTTGTTCACCACGTCGGCCAGGGGCACCGCCGCCTCCAGATCGTCGCCGACGGCCGGGTCCGGATCGGCGAGGACGTATTCCAGCCGGATCCGCCCCAGGTCGCCGGCGCCTTCGGCTGCCAGGAAACCGTCCTTGGCGACCCCTCCCGAAACCCTCGGGCGGAACCCGGTCCGGCTGCCCACCAGCACCGTGTCCAGCTCCCCGATCCGCGTGGTGATCTCGATGTCGTGGGCGAAGAGGGCGGGACCTGCCCCCCCGTCTCCCGGGGAGTCGTCGGTGATCTGCACCGTGATCCGGTTGATGCGGGCGCCCGCCTGGTGGGAGCTCAGCCGCCCGGTGTAGGGACTGCCGTCGAAGGGCCGGGTCGAGCTCCGCCCGTTGTGGGCGTTCACGAAGGTCCCCCCGACCCGGACGAAGTCGGCTGCGTTCCAGACGGTCCGGAGGCCGACGAGGGTGGTGAACTCGTCGACGAAGCTGGCCCTCGGCTCCACCAGCGGGATGTTGACTCGGGACATGAGGGCCGTAGCCGAGCCGCGATCCGACATGTAGTCGAACTGGACCCCGTTGAAGGCCGTCTTCCGGAAGGTCATGGGCGTCAGGGTCGTGCGGATCTCGTCGCCCACGGTCACCCGGAAATGGTGCTGCCCCTTGGCGTCGGAAGCGACCACGAGGGAACCGAGAAGGTCCTTGTACTCCCCGGTCTTGTGGAGCAGGTTTCCTTCCGACGTGCGGGGACGGCTCTGCTGCCAGTCGTAGATCAGCCAGCCGCGGGTGAGCAGCCTGCCGTAGAGATCGTACTGGTGGTCGCCCTCCTGATCGGTGGCCAGGTAACGCAGGTAGCGTTGGACGGCGTAGTTGGTCTCCTCCCAGCGCCAGCGGTACTGGTTGGCGATCTGCTGAGGCCTGTACCACTTCTTCAGGGAAGGATCGAAGGTCTGCGCGTCGATGCTGGGAGCCGACGGGTAGTAGCTCACCCGGCCGCCCTCGCGGAGGCCGAGGCGGTTGCCGTAGTCCCGGGCGGCGCCGGGCCCGGCGCCCAGGGCCACCGCGAGGGCGGCCAGGACGAGGGTCCGCGAGTGGCCCGCGGCCTGCCCGGGCCGCACCGTGCGCCCTTCGGGAGGCTCGGGCATCACAGTCCGGCGTTCATGGTGATGAAGGTGGTGCTCAGTTCGCGGCCACGGTCCTCCTTCACCGAGGCTCCCAGGCCGCCGGCGGTGATGAACTCGTCCCAGACCCGGGTGTACATGATGCCGAACCGGGTGATCAGCGTATATCCCTGGTACTCGCCGACGGTGGACCACTGGGCGGCCAGCACCAGGCTGCGGGAGTCGCCCGTGGCCCCCACCCGGTTGGCGGCAAGGGCCTCCTTCTCGTTCAGCATCAGGTCCGCGACGCGGTGGTACTCCAGCCCCGCCTCCAGGGAGGAGGCGCCCAACATGGGATGCCGCAGCAGCAGGATGCCCGTGCCCGTCCACTCCCGGCGCTCGTCTCCGTCCAGGATGAAGGGCGTCTGGTTCAGGTACTCGCTCTTGATCCTGGGCTGGACCTCCAGGCTGCGGGCGCGCCAGGTGTAGTCCGCCTTGTTGATGATCCCGAAGAAATGGGTGCGGTCCTCGAGCACCGGCCCGACCCCCCGTTCGTGAGCGTCTCCCTGCTGGGCGTACAGGTCGTACTTCAGCCTGGCAAGCGTCTTCAGGCCGCCCAGGGGGCGGTAGCTCAGCTCCAGGTAGGCCGAGTTGACCCAGGTATCGCGCGCCGGGAGCTGATCCTCGATGTTGATCAGATTGCCCGTGGCGAGACCGAGGTAGGGAGTCATCTCCCGGCGGTCGTCGGGTATGGTGTCCCGGGTCCGCTTGAGCATGTCGTAGATCCGGATCCTGCCGAAGCGCGGATCGTCGTGGGTGACGGTGACCAGTCCGTACGTGGTGTGGTTCCTGCGGTCGGAAGAGAGGGCGGCGACCCGCATGCGCCCGAGGGTGGCCTTGATGCCGGGGGTCGCGAAGAGGCCGCCGTAGACGTTGTACCCCCGCTGGTCCCTCCTGTAGGGGTAGTCGGCCAGATCGTCGTTCTCGAAACGGTCGACCCAGTGGTTGTTGTTCAGGTCGATGCCGAAGAGGAACTCGGGCCGGTCCGAGTGGTAGCGGAAGAAGGGCTCCTCGTAGTCGGGGATGCGGTTCGACAGGATGTTGCTGTCGTTCTGATTGAAGTCCGACACGAAGTCGTTGTTCTCGTCCCATCCCGGGAAGACGTTGGCATCGCCGGAGCCCTGCTGCCACCGGCTCCAGTCGGGGAACCGGTCCTGGTCGTCGTTGTCGTCGACGAACTCGTAGAGGTGCCGGGTCGTATGGTCGTAGAGGACGTCCCCTTCGCCGTCCACGAGGTACGCCGTGGTGGAGTAGTCGGGATCCAGGCTGAAGGCCTCGCCGAAGGCGAAGAACGGCCAGGCCACCCTCGACACGTTGACCATCCATGCCTCCCCATCCCTGGAATGGTCCGACAGGGCGCGGTCCGCCTGGGCCAGGCCGGGGTTGGGGAACTGGTGCCAGGACCGGTTGACGGCCAGCTCGGCGTAGGCATCGAAGCCCATCACCTCCTTCACGTCCACGGTGAACCCGTAGACCATGTTCGCCGTGGGCAGGCCGTACTCGAAGACCAGCCGGGTCTGGTTGGAGTTGTCCGAGACATTGCCCGCGGCCCGTGCCACTTCGAAGAGGGCCGGCGCCAGCTCGTCGATATCTTCGCCGCTGAGCGGCAGGTTGGGCGTGGGTCGCAGTCCGGTCTGACGGTCGGACCAGACCTGGATGCGGTAGTCGTTGGCCACCACCAGCTCGAAGGTGATCCTCGTGATCGTACCCGGACGCGGACCGGTGTAGGAGATGTCGTTGAGGTCGTAGCTGATGACGATCTTCTCGTCCCCGTCGGCGCTCTGGAAACCCTCGTGGTGGAACCCGCCGCTGACCACGGGCCACCGGGCCGGATCGGTCGTCATCGCCCGCTGGCGGATCTCCTGCCGGCGCCCGGTGGCCGGGTCCTCCGTGGTCACGACGATCTCGTGCGAGAACAGGGCGGCGCCGGCGACGCCGTCTTCCGGTGAATCGTCGCTCAGAACCAGGGCCAGGCCGCGAACCGGGACCGCTCCCTGGTTGGCGGCCAGGGCGCCCTTGAGCGGGTTCCGCTCGAAGGCGTCCTCGAAGGTCTGGGAGTTGTGGGCGTTCACCAGGGTCGCTCCCACCTGCACGAAGTCCCCGACCTCGGCCACGACCCGCCCCCCCATCAGGTTGGTGGCGTTGGTCACCGTCATGGGCTCCCTCGAGGACGTGGTGCTCGCCACCGGAGAGCTGATCCGCGAGAACAGAAGGGTGCCGCGGTACTTGTCCGTGGCCAGGTCCATCTGCAGGCCGTTGAAGATCGGCTTGGAGAAGGTGAGCGGCGTCAACGCCGTTCGGATCTGGTTCCCGGCTGTAATGGCGTAGTGGAACTGGCCCCTGGAGTCCGAACTCACGAGAACGCTGCTGAACCAGCCGGCGAACCTGGGATCCTTGTAGAGGGAGGAACCGAACTGGCCGGGCTGGCTCTGGTTCCAGTCCCAGATCAGCCAGCCCCGGGTCAGGTAGTTGCCGTAGAGATCGTAGAAGGGGTCGCCCTCGCGGTCGGTGCCCACGTACCGCTGGTACGGTGTGCGGGCGTAGTTGGAGTACTGCCACTGCTGCCAGCCGTACAGCTCGTAGAGCTCCTGCGGCACGTACCATTTCCTGAGGGCCGGGTCCAGGGCGTCGAAGATGACTCCGGGGCCCCTGGGTTCGTAGGTGATCTCTCCCCCCCGCCGCTCTCCGAGGCGCCGGCCGGCCTGACCGAACAGATCGGACGCCTGCATCGTGGCGATGAGCACCACGAGATTCAGCACCCCCGCCGTCCTGCCGGTCGTCAACGTCGACCTCCTCTCAGTATGCCACTTCGACGACGGTGGCCGCCGTCTCGACGCTGGCCGCGCTGTTCACCGCTACGTGAGCCAGGTAGATCCCGGGCGGCACCGGGGCGCCGCCGCCGTCGGTTCCATCCCAGGGGATCGACCAGTGCCCGCCTTCCTGCTCGCCGGTGAAGAGGCGGCGAACGACGAGCCCCGCCAGGTCGAGGATCCTCACCTCCACGGCCACGGGACCGATGACGCGGGACAGGTCGTAGGAGACGCGGGTTCCGTCGTTGACCCCGTCGCCGTTGGGGCTGAAGGGCCGCGGCGACACCCGGGCGTTGATCAGGACGCCGCCGCCCGCGAGGGGAACGTCCACCGAGAGGACCCTCGGGTCCGCCGTGCCCAGGGGAGGAAAAGCGGGGTCCCCGGGACCGAGGTGGGCGGCGTTTCCGGCGAGGATCTTCTGGCCGGTGCTTCCGCTCCCGGTGCGGCCGGCCCAACCGGGAAAGGTCGTCCCGTAGCGGAGGACGCGGCAGCGGAACCGGATCGTCAGGACGGAGGTCTCCCCGGCCTCGAGGTCGCTCCTCGTGATGGCCGGGAAGCGTACCCGGAACCGCCGTTCCTCCACCAACTCGATGCCGAAGTCGGCGGCCGGATCGGTGGGCAACGCCGACGGGCCCAGATCCCGACCCGAGAAGTCCGCCGCCTCGACGCGGCCGTCATGGAAGCGGACCTGCACCGTCTCGATCGCCTCGACGCGGACCGGCGTGGCGATCTCGAAGGTGTCGAAACCGCTGTCCCGCCCCGGCCGGATGCGGGTGGGCATGGCCGCGTAGGTGAACGTCTCGGCAACGGCCAGCCCGGCCCGGCGCGGGTAGATCTCTCCGACGATCCGCTCCGCCGCCGGGGGGTGCACCGTGAAGGCCAGCTGCCCGATGCCGGTGGCTGCCTCCAGGTCCCGGCTCAACAGCTCCACCCGGACCTGGAAATAGCGCCGTGGGCCCGGGGTGGTGATGACCGCCCCGAGGTGCTCGTCATCGATATTCTCCGCCGTGATGCCGCGGGTGCCTTCCGGCCCATACGGAGCCGACCACGGGGTCCAGGCGTCCGGATCGTCCCGGATCTCGCCCCGCGGCTTCAGGCCGAGATACTCCTCCAGGCTCAGGGCCACCCGGTTCTTCTCCGCCAGGGGCAGCGCGCGGTAGGCCCGCAGGGCTTCGAGCGGCTCGAGATCGTCCAGGGCGATCTCCTCCCCCTCGGCCGTGATCGCCACCGCTCCCTGCTGCCAGGGGATGTCCTCCGAATCGGGACCGGGGCGGGTGAACTCCAGGGGCGTATCGTCATGCCCCGCCCGCGTCGTGATGCGGGCCTGGGCCAGCCCTTCGGGGCCCAGGGTTTCCTCGATCCACCGGATCTTCCCCCACACCCCCCAGCGGGTCCCCAGATCGAACACGCTGGAGATGTATCGGGCCTCCGGCACGAACCCCGCCCCGAATACCCGAAACTCGGCGATCTCGAAGCCGACGACCGTCTGCGACTTCAGCCGCAAAAAGCGCAGGTACTGGGGGGGAATCCGCAGGTCGACCACGGGCCGATCGTTCTGCAGTTCCAGCTTGAAGGTGGTCAGCACCGGCCGCCCGGACTCGTCCCTGGAGTTCTCGCTGCCGTCGTTGACCAGCAGCTCGTAGGCGCGCAGATAGTCGTTCTGGAAGGGAAAGCCGGGGGCCTCGAATCCCGGAGCGTTCCTCGGAAAGAACTGGACCCGGTTCACCCCGAAGCGCGCCCCCAGGTCGACGTCGAACATGGCCCCGAAGGCGAGGACCTGCGGCCCCCCTGGTTCGCCCTTCTGGGTGAAAGCGGTCTCGAGATCGCCGTCCACCATCAGGAGCAGCTCCTCGGCGATGCCCTCCGTCAGGATGTTCGGCGAGGCCAGGGTGGCCCCGGCGGCGATATTCCTCGTGGAGTCGGCTCTCTCGGGGAAGATCCAGCCCGGTCTGCCCGGAAAGTCGAAGTCCACCACATCGCCCGGAGTGTTGGTGACCGCGGCCCCGTCGACGCTGGTCTGCACCGCGGCCGGGATCTCTCCGCCGCCGCCGTTCCAGGGTCGATCGCCGGCGCCGCCCAGGGTCCGGCTCTCGGCGGCCAGATCGCGGGGCCCCAGGCAGAGTGCCGCGGCCATGGCCAGGCTGAGGCTGATCCGCTGCATTCCCGCTCGACAGCTCAATACGCTACATGGACCAGGCGGTGGGCCCTGCGGCCCGACACTTCCGCGTCCGCATCGACCTCGATCTCCAGCAGATAGATCCCGGGAGGCACCAGCCGGCCGCTCCGGTCGTCGCCGGACCAGCGGACCTCGTAGGATCCGCTCACGAGGGGACGCCGCTCCTGCCACTCCCGTACGAGGCGGCCGCCCAGATCGTAGAGGCGGGTCCTCACGGCGCGCTGCCCCCCGAGCCGGAGCACCGGGAACTCGAACCGGGTCTCGTCGTTGATCCCGTCCCCGTTCGGGGTCAGGACCGGAGCGCTGATCCTCAACGGGCCGATCACCCGCCCGGCTTCCAGGGGCCCCCGCAACATCATGCCCTGACTCGAGGCCAGGGCCGTCGCGTCGCCGGGGTCCACCCGTTGCCATCGATCGGCCTCGGACGAAGTTCCCAGTTCCGCCTGCACGATGGCTCCGGGGCGGAACAGGGTCGCGGTGAACCGCACTTCGATCAGGTCGACCTCGGGCCCCACCGCCGAATCCAGGCGCACCCACAGGGAGTCCGGACCGGCCGGAACCAGCTCCACGCCGGACGGCCCCAGCTCGGCCGCCGGACCGGAGTCCCACTGCGACTCCCGGCCCATGCGGAGGAGCTGGAAGTCCAGGTCCACGCCGGAGGCGTAGAGGCGGATCTGGTCCATCCCCGGGCCGTTGTGCAGGAAGTCGGCCTTGAGGAAGAGGGACAGGGTGTCGGTGACGCCCAGCCCGGATACCAGGGCCGGCTCGAGCTCGCCCCGGGCCTGCCGGGCCAGGGGATCGAGGAAGTTCAGTCGCATCGACCGCAGGGAGGCCGCCCGGTGCGGATGGTCGGTGGTCAGCCAGGCCTGGAGCATGAGGTACTCCCGGGGGCTCGGCGACGTGACGGGGGCCCCCGAGGCTCGGTATTCCTCGCTCCAGTCGCTCCAGTCACTCCCGGCCACCTGCTCGGTCACGATCTCGATCTCCTTCTTCGCGAACTTGTTCAGCTTGTCGTACTGCTCCTCCGTTATCTCGCTGCCGTCCTGCCGGAGATATCGGAGGACGTCGACGAGCTGGTTGCCGGTCCGGCTGCGCAGCGCGATGGAGGTCCCGGGAGGGGTCTCTCCCTCCCACTCGATCGAGCTCAGCGTCCGGGCGCCGTCCAGCGCGATCAGGGGGGACGTGAGCCAGACACGGGGCTGGTATCCCTCACCGTAGAACTGCATCTCCCGCGTGTCCGCCTGGCCTCCCGCCATGCCGCCGGCATAGGGAATGCTGATGTAGCGGGCGACCGTGGGCGCGAACGCCTTGGCGTGGTAGTCCATGCCGTCCCGGCCCCCGAGGGCCTGGCTGGCCCAGGCCAGGGTTCCGTCGGGCCTCAGGCTCCCGTCCGAGGTCCTGATTTCGTACTCGGTGATCGGCCCCTGAAAGCCCTTGTTCTGGAAGAACATCTGCACTCGATCCACCCAGTACCAGGCGCCGAGGTCGAAGTAGAAGAAGCGCAGGGCGGGGGTGCGGACCGTGGTCACGACCGTCGTTTCGTACAGGCCATCCACCAGGCCGGTGACCGCGGTGGTATCGGTCTCGATCTTCAGCGCCACCCCCCGGCGGGCCGTCAACCCCAGGGCGATGTTCTCGCCGACCGTCCGCACTTCCATCCCCGCCAGACGAGGGCGCTCGCGGCGGAAGTAGCGGACCTCGCCGCGCAATCGGGGGTCGATCGCCTCGTAGACCTCCCGCTCGACCCGGATGCTGCCGTCGGCCACCTTCTTGTAGTAGTCCACCGTCCCCCGGCGGGCCGGGTCCAGGGCGTCGTAGACCGCGCGGGATACCTCGGCGCCGCGGACCGAGTCGCTCTCGGTCACCACGAGCTGGACGTAGCGGATCTCGTCTCCCCGCCACTCGGGATCCCGGGAGTCTCCCGAAGGCTTCACCTCGATATCGAAGCTGCGCCGGCTCTTGTTCGCGCCCGGGGACGCGTAGGCGACGACGAAGCTCCTGACGTCCCGCAGGCCCTGCTCGGGACGCTCGCCGTCCGAGGTCAGGAGGGTGTACTGCAGAAAGGGATCTCCGAGATCCTCGTCCACGAAGGTCAGGAGGATGCGGGTCGCGGAGACGACCCGGCCCAGATCCAGCTCGAACCACCAGTCGCGCAGCGGCTGGTCCGGGTCGGGCTGCCAGTACGTAGCCGGGTTCCCGTCGACGAGGTTGGCGACCCCGGCGGCATTGGTGCCGGCCCTCACGGCGTGCAGGAAGCCGACGTCCTTGGCCTCGACTCCCTGGGGCGGATGCCGCCGCAGGTGCTCGACGATGTCCCCGGCGGCGTCGATGTCCCTGGCCACGAAGTGCGGCCGGGCCGCGCCCGCCGGGGCCGGGAACTCGACCGTGCCCACGGGGTACTCCCAGCTCTTCAGGTGGCGGCCCTCCACCACGATCTGGTTGCCGCGGAGCATGTACGCCTGGCCCCAGGCCGCACCGCCCCAGAGGACCCCGACAGCCAGCGCCGCGCCGATCCGGCCGTTCATTCGGCCGCGCCTCAATACGCCACCGCGATCAGGCGGGTCTCGCCGTCGCGGCCCCCTTCCCGGTCGACGACGACCCGGCACAGATAGAGTCCCGGCGGCACCCGCCGGCCGCTGCTGTCGCGGCCGTCCCAGGGCTGGACGTAGCGCCCCGAACGGTCCCGGCCCTCATACAGGTCCCGCACCAGCCGGCCCGCCAGATCCCACACCCTCACCTGCACCCGCCGGTCCTCGGTCAGCTTCAGCAGGTCGTAGCGGATCGCCGCCTCGTCGTTGATCCCGTCCCCGTTGGGGGTGAAGGCGGCCGGCTCGACCTGCAGCCCCCCCACCGTCGACGCCCCCAGGGCCGGCGTTTGCACCGACAGACGGTTGCCGTCCAGCGCGTCGGTGGCGTCGCCGGCCCTTACCGGCTGCCAGACCTCCTCCGGAGCCTCGCTGTCGAAGACCCGGACCTGGAAGGTCGCCGCGTAGCGGTAGGCCTCGCCGCGAAGCTTCACCTGCAGCAGCTCGCCGCTCTGGTTCACTCCCAGCCGGGGGAAGCTCACGACCACCCGGTCGTCGGTGCGCAGGCTGTCCACCTCGGTGAAGACCACGGCCGCTCCCGCCGCCTCGACCCCGGTCACCTCCTCCACCCGGCCGCCCTGGAACCGTAGCTCCAGGCTGTCGAATCCCCGGTCCTGCAGCGACAGGGTCGGCCGCACGGCGCAGGTGAACTCCGTCGGCTCCGAGGCCTCGGCGCGCCAGGGATCGACCTCCCCCACCAGGTCCGTCGCCGCCGGCGGCGACGATACCGCGAACTCCAGGTAGTTGACCTGCCCGCCGTCGAGGAAGTCGCTGGCGAAGTCGATCGAGAACTGCACGAAGGTGCGGGGTCTCGGCGCCACCATCGCCACCCCCAGGCTGTCGCCGAAGGGATACGGCGCCGACCACAGTTCCCAGTTTGCGGCGTCGTGGGTGATGCGGCCTTTCTCCTTCCCCTCCAGCTTGTTGTATTGCGCCCGGGTCAGCGGCGATCCGTCGGCGCCGTACGGCACCTCCTCGTCGGACCGGAAGGTCCGCCGCCAGTACCGGGAGGGGTCCGGGTCGTCGCCGCCCCGGCTGCGGATCGATACCCGGGCCGACTCGTCCTGCCGGCCCGACCAGCGCACCCTCCCCAGGCTGGAGGGGGCGCCCAGGGGAATGGTGTTCGAGGTATAGCCGGCGAACGGCACGTACCCCTCGGCGAAGACCTCCACCTCGGCGATCTCCCACGGCTCCCGCTGAAACGGGTCCACCCACAGCGCCAGCTGCCGCACCGGCGTCCGGTCCAGGGGGATCTCCACCACCGGGCTCTTGTTCTGCGTGATCTCCGCCACCAGGTCGAAGTCAAACGGCGTTTCCCGGACGAGCTTTCTGTGGAATTCCAGGTGGGACCGGTTCGGCGTCCCCCCGTGGGGTTCGCCGCTGCCGGCGGCGATAGCGATGTGCTCGATGTAGTTCGATGAGCCGGGACGCGGCGACACCCGCACCCGGTTCACCGGGAAGAGGCCGCCCAGGTCGAAGTACATGGTCAGGCCGTGGGTGCCGGAAGCCGGACTGTACTCCACCGACTCGATATGCCTCAGGACGAAGGTGGTGAAGTCCCCATCCGCGACCACGTCCAGATCCGGATCGTGGCCATAGCCCGTGTAACGCTCGGTCCTCAGGAAGCCGCCCCGCTCCGCCGCCGCGGCCAGGATGTTCTCGTCGCGGCCGTGGCAGAAAGGGACCAGCGCTCCATGCAGGTTCACGTTGTCGGAGACGCCGGCCCTGGCGGGGTCCACGCCGGTCCAGCTCAACTGCTCGAACCCGGCGCGGCCGTCGGCCACCTCGGGAGGCAGGGGAAAGGTGGCGTAGTCCTCGCCTCCCAGTCGGTAGATCGTCACCGCCTCCGCGGGGCCCCACATCCCCGCGGCCGCCAACTGGAACAAGAGCAGGCCGGCCCATCGCCCTGCTGGCAAGATGTCACCCTCTTGTCGTGTGCGGCACAGACCCGGCCTGCACCGCGGGGCTGATTCAGGGAAGGGGGGATGTGTGAAGTCACATCCCCCCTTCCTTCGTGCCATGGAGCCTGTTCGCTGGCAGCGATACCTGCCCGCCGCCGGCTGACCTACTCGGTGAAGGCAGCCTTGACGCGGCCCCAACTCCTGGCCTCGACGGCGGTGCCGAAGTCGACATCCTCCACCGGAGCCAGCAGGAAGTCGGTGGCTACCGACGAGGTCTGCCATATGGTCGCCTGGCCATTCAGGAGCCAGTCCTCCCTCGAGTTCTCATCGAGGGCGTCGTAGTCGGAGATCTGCCAGTTCATACCGATGATCTGGCCTTCAACCATGTCGTGCACCACACTGGCGTCCGGGTCGTCCCACTGCAGGTTGTCCCACACCGTGAACATCCACTCTGCCTGGCCGTTGACGTCGGGGGAGTTGGGCTCGACGGCATCCGACGTATAACCGCTTGTCGCCCACGGCAGGTTGCCGGTCCACGTAGCCTGGCTCTGCCAGTACCAGGCCCACGCCGTCTTCTCATCGTTCACGTTCTCCGCGGAAGGATCCAGATCCGGGATGCGGAAGTGGATATTCTGGGCCCAGCGCGAGCCGTTCTCCGGCTGTTCCGCCGGGTCGAACCAGGAGTCCTCGCCGCCGTGGTCGCCGTCGACCTGTATCTCGAAGGTGTCGGGCAGGTTCTGCTCGTCACCGAACAAGCCCGCCACCGGCGGGAGATTGGCGAAGTCCCGTTTGCGGAAGTCGTCGAAGTACTCGTGGTGTATGTAGAGACGGTCGGTGCTGGCGCTGTATCCGACGATGACCTTGCTGTTCAGATCGGACAGGTCCGTCCACTGCGATCCGTCCGGGGCCGTGTAGAGCTCCGGCCCGATCCAGTAGTCCGAGGGGACGACGGCCCACTCGGACAGATCCCCGTCCAGGGTGGGCTCCGCACCCGCCGGGAACTGGAAGGCGAGCAGGACCTGGCCCTCCGGTACGTGAGCCTGGGCCGAAACGGCGAGGCCCGCGGTCAGGCAGAGGGCGAGAGAGATCCTCTTCATTGCTGCAGATCCTCCATGAGGCTGACTCCCCGGCCCCAGGCTCTCTGCGACCGCGGGAATCGGTTGAGATTCTCGGCAGAATCGCGACTTGACTTCGGGTAGAATCGCGACCCCGTGGCTATCCCGATAGGGTACGGCTGTCCCTGGCGTCACATCAAGAAAAAAGACCGGCCTCGCTCGCTATCTGGCAAGCCGCGCCAGGCGCGCCTCGACCGCCGCGAGCTGGTGCGCATCGCCCTGCCATCGGGCCGCCGCCGATCGGTAGGCATTCCCGGCCGCTTCCGCCTTCCCGAGCGCCTCCCAGGCGTCTCCCAGGGCGAGGTAGGCCCTGGCGTTGGTCGAGTCCAGCCGGAGTGCGGTCTGCAGCATCCCGATCGCCTGGTCATGGTCCCCCCGGCGGAGGTAGAGCTGTCCCAGGCTCAGGGGGGGATCGGCCCAGTCCGGCCGGTGGCGGCTGGCGGCCCTGTAGGACCCCTCGGCCTCGGCCGGCCGCCCCTGGAGCATGGCCACGTTGCCCAGAGCGTGGTGCGCCTTGGCAAAGGTGGTGTCCACCTCAAGGGCCCGCTCGAAGGCCTGCCGCGCCCGGTCCAGGCGCTGGTTCCGCACGGCGGCGTAGCCGATGGTGTAGTGCGCCTCGCAGGCCTCGCGCCGACCGGGGGCCAGGGAGATCACCCGACGGGCCAGGGTCACCGCCTCGTCCACGTTGCCCTGGTTCAGGCGGGCATGGCTCAACCCCGCCAGGGCCCCCACATGCCCGGGCTCGCGCTCCAGGACGGCCCGGTACATTCCGGCGGCCTCCTGCCAGCGGCCGAGGGCGCCGTAGGAGCGCCCCGCCGCCAGGTAGGAGTCCAGGCCGCCGACGGCCTGATTCACCCGCTTCTCCAGGGCCCGCACCCGGGAGGCCCGCCGGTTCAACTCGGCAAAGCGGTCCAGCAGGATCCGCGCCTCCTCCACGCGTCCGCGGGCGGAGTGGAGTCCGGCCAGGCTGTGGTACGCCTCGGGCCAGCCCGGGTCGATCTCGAGGGCCCGGCGCAGCATGCCCTCGGCCTCGTCGTAGCGTTCCGCGTAGGTGTAGAGCACCCCGAGCTCCCGGTGGGCTTCCCTGTTGGCGGGAGCGAACCGGACGGCGAGCCTCAACATCTCCTCGGATTCCGCCATGCGCCCCTGCAGCCGCAGGAGCCGCCCCAGGCTCGACAACGCCCCGGCATCGGCCGAGTCGGCTTCCACGGCCCGCACCAGGGCCGCCTCGGCCCGGTCCCACGCCCCCTGCTCCTGGTGCAGGCCGGCCAGAAGCCGGTAGGAGGCCGCCGCCCCCGGATCGATGCGTACGGCCTCCTCCAGCAGGGCCACCCCTTCCGGATGGCGTCCCTCCTCCCCGTAGGCCACGGCCAGATTGTGGTAGGCGCGAACGAAGGTGGAATCCAGGCGAAGGGCGGTGATATACAAGGTCTCGGCCGAATCCCTGCGGCCCAGCTTCATGTAGGCCGTGGCAAGATCGTGGTGGGCCCGCGCCGAGTGTGGGTCCAGGGCCAACGCCTGCTGATAGGCGGCCAGGGCGTCGCGGTACCGGGCCTGGCGGAACAAGGTGTTGCCGAGGGCGCGGAGCCGGGCGCCCTCCGGGTCCGGCGGCGGTTCGGGTGCCTGACAGGCCAGGCAGAGCGTCGTCAGGGCCACGGCGGTGCGGCGAAGCCGAACCGCGCACGTCGGAGGCGGAGTCATCCGTTGAATCACTGGGGTTGACCGTGCGGCGCGGCCGTTGCCGCCCGGGCCGCCACGGGAGATCGCCGCGCGCCCGCGGATGGATGCGCGCCCTGGGGCCGGCTCGATGTAGTAGCTGTAGTATAGGAATGGCGCGTGTCGCGGAGGGTGACGAGCAACCCGTGCTCCGACCTGGAACCCCCTGACCGCGCCGGGGCCCGAAGCGAAATGGCCGAGACGATCGAACTGAGGGGCGGCTCCTTCCGGGGCCTCCTCCTCGACAACGAGGCGAACGCCGACCGCCAGGGGAGCGGCTTCACCCCCCTGTGCCATCGGAGCCGCCCCGACCACAACCTCTTCCGGGACGACGCCGTCGGCCTCAACTTCGAGCACGTCATGAACGGCGCCGCCGCCGACGCCGACCGCTCGATGTTCACCCCCCGGAGGGACCGCTGCCTCCTCCTCTCCCACTCCCCCGGCGAGGCCTCGGTCCTCCACCCGGCCGCCGACTCCTCCTGGGGGATCGAGAGCGAGATGCGCTACCGCCTCGGGCCGGACTGGGTCGACATGGAGTTCACCGCCCGCCTGACCGACGAGAGCTGCGCCCCCCTCGGGTACGTCGCCTTCATGTGGGCCAGCTACATGAACCGCACCCGCGGCCGGGCGATCCACTTCTACGGGACCTGCGACGGGGAGGAGGGCTGGGTCCGCTTCGGCGAGGATCTCGCCGACGGCTTCGAGACCGGCACCGTCGCCCACGCCTCGGTCGATCCCCTCCCCTGCGAGGAAGGGGCGCAAACCCTCAACATCGTCGAGGATCCCCGGAAGCGCTTCCTGCTGCCGTTCTACTACGGTCTGACGGAGGGCGGGATGGTCTACGCCATGATGTTCGACCAGGAGGCGCCGGTCCGCTTCGCCCTGTGGAACTTCATCCGGGACGAGCGCGGACGGCCGGACCCCCACAGCCCGGCCTGGGACTGGCAGTACGTGATCCGCGCCCCGGAGGTCGGCCGGACCTGCCGCTACCGGTCGCGGCTCCTCTACCGGCCCTTCGTCGATCGCGAAGCGGTGCGGAGCGCGTACGAGGAGTGGGCGGCGGGACCATAGCGCTATCGGCCTTCACCACGGCGGGGCATAGCCCGGCTCGTGGACGAAGCGCCTCATGCCCAGCCCGAGCCGGGTCCGCGTGCGCGGCGGCAGGGCCAGCGCGAGCGTCTTGCCGTTCACCGGAACGCGCTGATCCGCCCCGTCGACCTCGACCTCGGTGAACTCGTGCTCCCCCATGCCCCCCGCCTGGATCAGCACCTCGCGGCGCTCCGTGGTGCTCAGGTTCACCAGGGTCAGCTCGGCCCCGTCGCCGCTCAGCCCCGAGACCAGGGCGGCCACGTCGGGCGGCAGCCCCGGCCGGCGGCGCTGCATGTCGAAGTGGCGCAGTCTCGTGACCAGCAGACCCCCGTTGTAGTGCGGCAGGGGGGCGCCCATGGTGAGCTGCACCAGGCCTTCGCAGGTGACCGGATTCCGCTGCTGGAAGTAGGCGTCGTTGTAGGTGGCGGGGTCCTGCTCGTCCTGGGCCATGAAGTCGAGGCGCGCCTGCACCTGGTCGAGGTTGTGCTGCAGGATCCGCTCGGGATACTCGGGGAACCCGCCGTGCAGGTACGCCATCCAGCCCCAGTCGTGCCCGCCCTGGTCCTTGGTGTGGTGCCACGAGCTGACGTCGAAGGGATCGCCCGAGCGCTTGCGGGTACGCTCGAACCGCCCTGAATCGGACCGGTCCATCGACATGCACCACAGGTGGGCGATGTCGGACGGGTACATGGGCATGAACTCGAACCAGCCGTCCTGCTGCAGGGCGGTGCCGTCCTCCTTGCGGATGGGGTACCACATCCACTCCCCCGGCTTGTAGTCGACGAGCCCGGGATCGTCGTACTTGTGGGGCACGTAGAGCTGGTCGTCGCGCTCGATCCCGCGGGAGATGAGGGCGTCGATCTGCGACCGCGCAAACTCCATGTACTCCAGCCGGCGCGTCAGCAGGGCGCAGTTCTGGGCCGCCGCCCCCACGGCCTGCCCGACGCTGTGCCAGCCGTGGGGCCAGGCCCAGCCGTACATCGACCCGTACCACTTGCCGTCGATGTGCTCGCCAACGACCCCGGAGAGGCCGACGTTGTCGGGCACGATGCCGCCGTTGGCGTCGGCGCGCTCCATCCAGGCCTCGGTGTACTCCAGGACCCAGTCGCGGTACTTCCCGTCCCCCGTCAGCAGGAAGGCGTTGGCCGCCAGGGTGGTGGCCAGGAGGTTGACCACGGCGTCGCCGCGGCCCATGCGGTCGCGCATGGCCCGGCCCAGCCGCTCGCCCAGCTCGGGATCGGCTCGGACGGCCTCGTGATCGGTGCATCCCGGCACGTCGTAGAACGGCAGGTTGTAGCCCTCGTAGGGCCAGTGGGGACCCTCCTCGAAGGCCCACCAGGCCGGCCCCTTGCTGCCGTTTCTGGCGCAGCGGATGATCCGGTGCTCCGGGTCGTAGTTGGGCGCCTCCGGGTCCTCGCCGAGGAACAGCCCGGCGAAGCGCCGGGCCCGCTCGATGTTGGCGCCGTTGGCCGGATCGGCCATGCACAGCATGTAGAACAGGTAGTTGCCCTCGCCCTGGTGGAACCAGTCGTAGCCCGGCTGGTACTCATTCACCACCATGGGGTAGCCGTGTCCCGTGCCGTGTTGGCTCATCTGCTCGTTGATGGCGTCGAACTGCCGCTGGCCGTCGGCCAGGAACCGGTCGCTGCCGCCGAGCAGGTAGAAGAGGGGCCAGTTGTGGAAGCTCTCGTAGCAGTCGTCCAGGGCGTCGATGCTCTGGAAGTCGGGGCTCGGGGGCCAGAGCAGTCGCCCGTCCGGATGGGTGTACCTCTCGAGGGCCCGCGGCGCGGCGTCCTCGATGGCGTCGAAGAGCTGGCGCTGCAGGACGGCCCACTTCGGTGGCGTCCGGACGGACTCGCGGGCTTCCAGGGTGACTGCCATGTGTGTTCCTCCTGTATGACCTCTCAAGGGCCGGGAGCCGGGTCGGGGTGTCCCACCCGGCCCTCGACCAGCGTGACGAAGCGATCGAGCTGCAGATCGGCCAGGCGCTCGACGCCGCCGCCGGGCCAGTGGATGCGCAGCGAGTCGACCCGCGTCCGGGAACCCAGCCCGAAGCTCACCCGCAGGTCCCGTTGCGACAGGTAGCTGAAGCTGCCCCGGACCTCCTTCACCTGGTAGAGGTCCCCCGCCCACACCTCGATCCGGGCGCCGATGGCGTCGCGGTTGCCGGCCCGGCCCCGGGCGGCGATGGTGAGCCAGTGACGAGAGTCGCCGCCCTCGTTGCGCAGCAGGGCCGCCGGCTGCCCGCTGTTGCTGACCACGATGTCGGTGTCGCCGTCGTCGTCGTAGTCGCCCACGGCGCAGCCGCGGCTGACCCGCGCCCGGGTCAGGGCCTCCCCCGCCCGCGGCGAGACGTCCCGGAAGCGGTAGCGGCCGGCGGCGTCGGGCCCCAGGTTCCGCAGCAGCTGGTTCGGCTGGCCGTAGCTGCTGGACTTGTGGAAGGCGGAGGCGTTGTCGAGGACGTGGCCGTTGGCCGCGAACAGGTCCTGGTAGCCGTCGTTGTCGTAGTCGACGAAGGCGACGCCGAAGGACAGCCAGCGCAGGCTGGCCAGTCCGACACCCGCGGGAAAGGAGGCGTGGGGGAAGAACCCGGCGCCCCGGTTCCGGTAGAGGCTGTTGGGCTCGTTCTCGAAATTGGTGACCACCAGGTCCGGGCGGCCGTCGTTGTCGTAGTCGGCGGCGTCGACCCCCATCCCCGCTTCCTCCTGGCCGTCCTCGCCGTAGGCCACGCCGGCCACGCCGCCGACCTCGGCGAAACGGCCGCCGCCCTCGTTGTGGTAGAGGAAGTTGGGCACGGCGTCGTTGGCCACGTAGAGGTCGCTCCAGCCGTCGCTGTCGTAGTCGGTGGCCACCACGCCCAGCCCCCGGCCGGCCGCGGCCGACGTGTCCACCAGCCCGGCCAGCCGGGTAACGGTGCGGAAACGGCCGCCGCCCTCGTTGCGGAACAGGTGGTCCTCGGCGCCGGCGAAGTTGCGCGGATGGGGGTAGGCCTCGATGCCTTCTTCCGGGGCGCTCCGGGAGGCGGGCAGGTAGGCTTCGAGGTCCCCCTCCACGTAGGCCAGGTCGTAGCGGACGTAGTTGGCCACGTAGAGGTCGAGGTCGCCGTCGTTGTCGTAGTCGAAGAAGGTGCTGCCCGTGCTCCAGGCGGTATCCGCCGCCCCGGCCTGGCCGGGGACCTCGCGGTACCTCCCATCGCCCTCGTTTCGATACATGACGTTGGCGCCGTAGTTGGTCAGGTAGAGGTCGGCGTCGCCGTCGTTGTCGTAGTCGGCGAAGGCGCACCCCATGCCGTGGCCCGGGTCGTCCACGCCGGCTCTGGCCGCCGCTTCCACGAAGCGGCCGCCGTCGTTGCGGAAGAGCGCATTGACTGGATTCGGGGGGCCCGTGTAGCCCGGGAACGGGGCGCCGTTGACGAAGTAGATGTCCAGGTCCTGGTCGCCGTCGAAGTCGACGAAGCCGACCCCGGAGCCCATCGTCTCCGGGAAGTACCGCCGGCCGCTGGCGCCGGTGACGTGCCGGAAGTCGACCCCGGCCTCCGCGGCCACATCGACGTACTCGACCGGGGGAAGAGGCGCGGGCTGATCGGTCCCGCCCGCGGACGGAGCCAGGCACAACGCGGCCGCTGTCGCCGCGGCGCCCAGGGCCGCCAAGGGTCGGCGCACGGGACTCGATCCTTGTGGCTGCCGCTGTCTTGCCTTCACTCGCCGTGCACCGCGACTCGGATGGCGTCCACCCTTCGCGGCGGATTGGCGGCGGCGAGCCGGAACCTCCTTGATTCCGGGCCGGCCCAAGATACCACCACCCGGGGGCAGCGTGCATGTCCGGGCTCGATGACGGCAGCCTCCGTGGCCCGGGCCGCAAGGCAACCAGCGAATCACTTCCTGACGGGAGCTCCTCATGAGACCTGGAAACTACATCGGCGGCCAGTCGCTCGGCGCCTCGGACGGAAAGAGCTTTGCCCAGCGCAACCCGGCCGACCTGGAGCAGGTGACCGGGGAGTGGCCCCAGAGCACCTGCGCCGACGCCGAGCAGGCCATCGAAGCGGCGCACGCGGCCTTTCCGGCATGGGCGGAGATGGGCGTGTACCAGCGGGCGGAGCACCTGTCGAGGGCCGTGGCGGTACTGAAAGGGCGGGCCGAGGAGATCGCCGCGGTCCTCACCGCGGAGAACGGCAAGACCCTCGACGAAGCGCGCACCGAGGTGGCGTCGGCGGTGCGCGAGATGGAGTTCCAGATCGCCCGGGGGATCTCCATGTGCGGCCAGACCGCGCCATCGGCGCAAGCCGGGGTGTTCGCCTACAGCGTGCGGCGGCCCCTCGGGGTGGCGTCGATCATCAGCCCCTGGAACTTTCCCTTCAACGTGCCGGGCCGCAAGTGCACGCCGGCGCTGGTCAGCGGCAACACCATCGTCTTCAAGCCGGCGAGCCTGACACCCGGAGCCGGGCGGGCCTTCGTCGATCTCTTCGCCGAGGCGGGACTGCCTCCGGGGGTGCTGAATTTCGTCTGCGGCGGGGGGAGCACCGTCGGAGAGACGATGATCAGCCATCCCCTGGTGCAGTCGATCTCCTTTACCGGCTCGACCCAGGTGGGCCGGAGCATTCAACAGCGCGCCGCCCGGGGGCCGATCCGCACGCAACTGGAGATGGGCGGCAAGAACCCCGCGGTGATCCTGGCGGACGCCGACCTCGACATGGCCGCCGATGCCGTCGTCAAGGCGGCCTACGCCTGCGCCGGACAGTGGTGCACCTCCACGAGCCGCGCCATCGCCGAGCGGGAGGTCGCCGCGGCCTTCACCGACAAGGTGCTGGAGCGCGTCAGGGGAATCCGCGTGGGACGCGGGACCGAGGACGGGGTGGACATGGGTCCGGTGTGCGGCACGGACCAGCTCGAGACGATCGAGGGCTACATCGAGATCGGCCAGGCGGAAGGGGCCTGCCTCGCCCACGGAGGCGGGCGCCTGACCGCTGACGGACTCGACAGGGGCTGCTTCATCGCGCCGACGGTCTTTACCGACGTTCAGCCGCAGATGCGAATCGCCCAGGAGGAGATCTTCGGCCCCGTGTTGTGCCTGATGGTGGCAGAGGACTTCTCCGAAGCCCTGGAGATCGCCAATGGCGTGGAGTTCGGGCTGGCGTCGTCGATCTTCACGCGGGACATCCGGCGGGCTTTCCGTTTTCTGGAAGAGACCGACGTGGGCCTGACCCACGTCAACATGATGACGGCCTACCGCGAGCCCCAGCTCTCATTCGGAGGAGTGAAGGCTTCCGGGCACGGGATCCCCGAAGCGGGCGACACCGGGATCGAGTTCTTCACCGAGCACAAGGTCGCCTTCATCAACTATCTGTAATGGGCTGGTAGTCCGGGAAGACGCGCGGATAGGCGCGGCCCGTGGTCTTCTGGCGGGTGGCCGCGTCGATGTAGCAGACGCTGAAGGCGCGGCGCGGCCGATCGGTGCTGTTCGTCTCCGAGCGGTGCAAGGTCCAGTTGTGCAGGAGCACCACCTCGCCCTTTTCCATTTCCAGGTACAGCCGCTTCTCGTCCGGGGCGTGCAGGGCGCGCTCCTCCGCCGAGAGCTGGTCGCCCTTCTCGGGGATCATGGTGTGGTGCGAGCCGGGGATGATCTGCAGGCAGCCGTTGGCAACGCACGTGTCGTCGAGGGCGGTCCACACCGTGACCTTGGGGGGAATGCTCAGCTGCCAGCCGCCGGCGCCGTCCTGGTGCCAGTTGATCATGACGCCCTGCTCGGCGGGCTTGTTGAAGAACATGGCGCGGAAGACCGAGACCTCCGGCGCGACGATGCTGGTGGTCAGGTCGCGGAAGAGCGGCTTCTGGATGTAATCCAGAAACAGGGGATCCTGCTCCAGATCCTGGATCTTTCGGTACTTGAGGGAGGAGCCCTTGAACTCCCGGCTCTGCCGCGAAAGCTCGGGATGACCCGCCGAAGGGCACAGCTGCATGAGCATGTCGTCGTAGCGCACCTCGCCGAGCATGATCTGGTCGATGCGCCGGCAGAGGTCGTCGATCTCATCCCGGGGAGCCACGTGGCCGAGGCGCACGTAGCCCTCCTGGCGAAACCGCTCGAGCTCGGCGGCGCTCAGGTCGGGGGCGTGGAGAGCGGTCATGGCAATCTATGCCTACTCCAGCAGAATGCCGCCGTCGAGGACGATGTTCTTGCCCGTCATCGACGGCGTTCTGCACAGCATCTCGAAGACGTAGAGCAGGTGCACGGGAGGGACCTCCTGGTTCCACACCTTCATCAGGCTCTTGACCCCGTCGATCGCTTCGCGGGGCGTGTTGGAGATCATCTGGCCGCTGACGATGACCGGACTGATGGAGTTGACGCGGATACCGAACTCCTTGCCGGCCTGCACCGCGTAGTTGCGGCTGAGACCGAGCAGGGCCGCCTTGCTGCAGACATAGGGCGCCCCCACGTACAACCCCCCCACCAGTGCGGCCAGGGACACGATATTGATGATCTGCCGGTCGCCGCTGCCATGCTGCATCAGACCGACGGCGCCCTGGCTCATGAAGGCCGCGCCTCTCGCATTCACATCGAGGACTCGGTCCCAGTCGTCCTCGGTCATGTCGAGGAGCTTCACTTCGCTGAGGAGCCCGGCGTTGTTGATGAGCAGATCGAGGCTGTCGTAACGCTCGGCGATCTCGGCGTAGAAGGACCTGATCCGGGCCACGTCGCCGAGGTCGACGCGATGTGAGCTGTACTCGCCGCCGTAGGCTGCAACGGCCTCCTCGGTCTCCTCTTGCGGCACCACATCCACCATGATGGGAGTCCCGCCGCGCGAGGCGATGTAGGATGCAAGGAGTCTGCCGATCGTCCCGCCGGAGCCGGTGATGATGCAGCGCCGGCCCTCGAGGTACTCTTCCATCGTGACGTACTGCTCCACCCCCGTACTACCACTCATGATCTTCGTGTCTCCTGACTACGATGGCCGGCTGGGCGTCGGCGCAGGGCATGAAAGGGCCCCTTCGGAGGGCGGTCAAGGGAACGGCCGCCCCGCGAGAGACCACGGAAGGCACCGCCTTGACTGGGCGAGGAGGAATCTCTTTATGCATAGGCGCGAACCACATCCGACATCCAACAAAAGGGAGCCGATCGATTGACCGAGTCTTCTCGCCCAACCATCCAGCCGGACGACCTGAAGGCTTTCTGCACCGCCGCCATGGTCAAAGCCGGTCTCGACCAGGAAGACGCCGAGCTCAGCGCCCACGTCTTCGTCACCACCGACACCTGGGGAACCTTCACCCACGGCACCCGCCAGATCCGCGGCCTGATGCAGAATGCGCGGCGGGGCCGCCTGGTGGCGACAGCAAGAGAGAAGGTCGTCGCCGAAGGGCCGTCCTGGGCGATCATCGACGCCTGCGACGGCATGCCGCCGGCCATCTCCTGCCGCGCCGTCGAGCTGGCCCTTGCCAAGGCCCGCCAGAGCGGCATGTGCTACATCGGCATCCGGGGCAGCAGCCACTACGGCGCCGCCGGGTTCTACGCCAACATGATCGCCGAGAACGACATGATCGGTCTCTCCATGTGCAACGTGGAACCGTGCATGACCGTGCCGGGCGGCAAGAGCCGGGTCCTGGGGACCAATCCGATCGCCTACGCCGCACCCACCGGCACTGGCCGCACCGTCATGCTCGACATCGCCACCAGCGCCGTGGCGGCCACCAAGATCTTCGCCGCCAGGAACGAGGGGCGCAGCATTCCCGACACCTGGCTGGTGGACGATGAAGGCGTCCCCACGACCGATCCCACCGGGTTTCCCGAGAAGGGGGCGCAGTTGCCCATGGCCGGCCACAAGGGGTACGGCCTGGCCGTGCTGGTGGAGATGTTGACGGCCACCCTCAGCGGAGCGGCGATGATGAGCGGCGTTCACAGCTGGGTGGCCGACACGGACGAGCCCTCGAACCAGGGTCACGCCTTCGTCGCCATCGACGTGGGCGCCATGATGCCGCTGCAGGAGTTCCACGCCCGCATGGACGCCATGTGCAAGGAGATCAAGGGCGCTTCTCCGGCCAGAGGGGGGACCATCTTTCTGCCGGGCGAGATCGAGTGGAACCATCGGGAGCGGGCCCTGGCCGAGGGGATCGCCATGCCCGAGGACGTCCTGATCAGCCTGCGGGGACTGGCCGAGGAGAGCGGTCTCGACCCCGCGGACTTCAGTCTGGACCTGGGCTGAATGCCCGATCGATTCTGCCCCCTCAACCTGACCCCCGAAGAGCTCATCGAGTACACCCCCGACTGGCAGGGCGAGCGCTTTGCCGATGGCCGTCCGAGGGTGCCGGACGCGATCCTCGAGCGGATGAAGGGCGTGACCATCACCCAGGCCTGGGGCGTGACGGGCGGCGCCGGGTACGGGCACCAGTACGAGGGGGGATGGCAGCAGACGCATCCCGGCCAGACGCTGGTGGGCCGGGCCCTCACGGCGATGTACATGCCCCGGAGACCCGCCGTGCGCGCGGTCATGGACGCCAGGGGGGCCGACCACGGCTGCATCGGCGACCAGATCTCCTGGCCCATCGACATGCTGGTGCCGGGTGACGTCTACGTGGCCGACATGTTCGGCAAGGTCGACCAGGGCCCCATCATCGGCGACAACCTGGCGACGGCGATCTTCGCCAACTCGGGTAACGGCGTGGTCTTCGACGGCTCGGTGCGCGACCTGGAAGGGATCGAGGAGATGCCCGACTTCCCCTGCTTCGTCCGGGGCTGGCATCCCTCCTATGCCTCGCCGACGATCATGCTCACCGGCGTCAACACCATCATCCGCATCGGACAGGCCACGGTCATGCCGGGGGACGTGGTGCTCGGCAAGCGCGAGGGGGTCGTCTTCATCCCGCCCCACCTCGCCGAATACCTGGTGCAGACCTCCGAGCTGGTCCGTCTCAGGGACATGTTCGGCCAGCAGCGGCTGCGGGAAGGGAAGTACACGCCCGGGCAGGTCGACGACCGATGGACCGACGCCATGGAGGCGGACTTCTCCGAGTGGCTGGAGGACCACATGGACGAGCTGCCGGTCCCGCGGGAGGCCATACAGGACCTGCTGAAGCAGAGGACTTGGTAGCCTACCCGCCGCCCTCCCCGTCGAAGAACCACAGGTCCTCCCGCGCCGCCCGGCGCGCCGTCTCCTCGTCGAGGGTGACGCCGAGACCGGGCGCCCGCGGCAGGGGGATGTGCCCGTCGACGATCTTCATGCTGAGCTCCCTGCCATCGCCTCGTGGATCGCCGACCGGGTGCCCTCCAGGTCGAAGCAGGCCCGCTGGTTCTCCTGCATCACGCGGGTCGCCACCCCCATCGCCTGGGCTTCCGTCAACAGGCCGTCCCGGACCTCCGCCTCCAGGGCCCGCGTCAGCCACCGCCGCGCCTGGATCGCGTACGCCGCCGAGCTCGTCGGCCAGCCGGTGTCGCCGCCGAAGCCGAAGAGCTTGTTCACCGGCGCCGCGTGCAGGAAGCGGCGCACGAAGTCGCAGGAGCTGAAGGGATCGATCGCCCAGGCCCAGCACAGGTCGACCCAGACGTTGCGGTAGTGCTTGGCCAGGGCCACCAGCTCGTCGCAGTACGGGTAGGAGATGTGCATCAGCACGAAGCGGGCGTCCGGGTACTGCGCCAGCAGGCGGCACAGGTTGCCGGCCGGGATCCGGTCCACCGGCATCCGGTCGTTGCCCGCGTAGTAGCCGGTGTGCAGCTTGAAGGGCAGGTCGTGCTCGACGGCCAGCTCCACGCCCCGGGCCCAGCACCAGTCGCCCAGACAGAGACGGGTGGCCTCATCCAGCCCCTTCTCCGGGTCCGGCTTCAGCGCCGCTTCCAGGGCGCGGGCGGCGTCGGCGTCGCTGCGTTCCTCCCAAAGCAGGGTCCGGTTGTAGGCGTGCTGGGCCTTCACCGCGATGGCGCAGGGCCCGTGCTTGTCGAAGAGGCCCTCCATTCCCCGCCGCAGCGACGCCAGGTCCGTCACCGTCACCCCCGTCTCGGCCGCCACGGCCCCGAAGTCGATCGTCCCCGAGCAGAAGTTCGCCCACGAGAGGTCGTACAGGAAGAACTCCGGCCCGGAGGCGTCGGGCTCGCAGAGCCAGCGGAAGTCGTCCACCTGCACGTGGTCGAGGTTGGCGCGGTCTCGCAGCAGGTGAAGGCGCTGGCCCGGCTGGCGCAGCCCGTTCAGGGTCTGCTGGGCGCCGGCCAGACCCGCCCCCGTCAGCTCCGGCAGGCCGTAGATCTCGCTCGCGATGAGGCGCACGGCCTCGCCGTATCCCGTGAACTGCGCCGCTTCCCAGGCCGGCCGGATGCCCTCGAAGCGGCCTTCGATGTCCGGGTCCGACGCGTCCATCAGCCGGGCCATCGCCTCCTCCGGGGCCCCGGCGCTGCGCAGATCGGCCGGCGCGTAGTTCTCGAACAGATCGCGGAGAATGTCCGGTCCGTCGTCGACCCAGTCGGGTTCCCTGCGCAGATGCTCGTGGGTATCGCACAGGGGCGTCTCTACGATGTGTTGCGCAAGGTCGGTGGGGGTCATGCTGTCCTTTCCATCGGTGGGTGATCATGGTCCGGCTTCGGGCGCGAGAGTATAATGCACGGCCGGATTCGCCATCGACACGAGGGAGGGGGAATGGTCAGGGTAGCCATGTTGAGCCGCTGGCACGTGCATGCCGACGAGTATGCCACGCGCGTCAATGACGAAGAGCAGGCGCAGGTCGTCGCCGTCTGGGACGAAGAGCCCGACCGCGGCCAGGGTTGGGCCGGCGACCTCGGGGTCGATTTCGAAGCCGACCTGGATCGCCTGCTGGCGCGGGACGACATCGACGCGGTGGCCGTCGATGCGCCGACCAACATGCACCCCGAGGTGATGATCAAGGCCGCGCAGGCCGGCAAGCACATCTTCACCGAGAAAGTCATGGCCGCCACGGTCCGGGAGTGCCGGGCGATCGCCGACGCGGTGACCCGGGCCGGCGTCAGGTTCTGCATCTCCTTCCCCCGGCGCGGGTTGCCCGAGGTCCAGCTGGCCGGACAGCTGGTCGCGGGCGGGCACCTGGGACAGATCACCCTGGTCCGCATCCGGGTCGCCCACGGCGGCTCCGTCGCCGGCTGGCTGCCGCCCCACTTCTACGATCCCGTCGCCTGCGGCGGCGGAGCGATGATCGACCTGGGGGCCCACGGCATGTACATCGCGCGCTGGCTGCTGGGCGAACCTCGGCAGATCGCCTCCGCCTTCAACCACATCACGGGGCGTGCGGTGGAGGACAATACCCTGTCGGTGATCACCTTCGAGAATCAGGCGATCGCCATCAACGAGACCAGCTTCGTGCAGCATGGAGGGGTGTTCTACCTGGAGATCAACGGCACCGAGGGCACCTACGTCACCGGCGGGCCGGATGGGAAGACGCGCCTTCAGGCCCCGAAGTGGTCCGGAAGCGACGACTGGGTGGAGCCGGAGAGCTTGCCCCAACCGCTGCTGCATCCGGTAACGCAGTGGATCAACGCCATCACCCGGGAGGGCCCCATCGACTACGGCCTCGCCGAGGGCCTTCAGCTCACCGAGCTGATGGAAGGCGCCTACCGCGCCCATCGCGAGGGGCGGACCGTAAGCTACCCGCTGCACTGAAGAGGAATCAGGCACTCATGGAGATAGCACCGAGCGCCCGGGAACGCTCGGCGGAAGCCCTGTCGGCGGCGCACCTCGACCGGGCGGTGGCCGCGATCCGGGACGACGGGTTCGTGGTCCTCGAGGAGATCATCGCCCCCGACCATCTCGACCCGCTGCGGGAACGGATGGACCAGGACTCCCAGCGGCTCATCGCCGCCGAACGGTGGGGCGGCGCCGGGGGTCTTCCCGGTCATCTGCAGCAGGGGGCCCCGCCCTTCGCGCCCTTCGTCCACCGCGACATCGTGGCCAACCCCTTCGTGATGCAGGTGAGCCACGCCCTGCTCGGCGACGGTTTCTTCAACAACTTCTACAGCGGCAACAGCAACTGTCCCGGCAGCGGCACCCAGCCGCTGCACCGCGATTCCGATCACCTCTGGCCCGGGCTCGAGCAGGCTCACCCGGCGGCGCAGGTGGTGGTCAACGTATCGCCCCACGATACGAGCGAGGAGAACGGCAGTGTCGAGCTGTGGCCCGGCACGCATCTGATCACGGACGTGGGGTCCGTCCCCGACGCCGAGACGGAAGCCGCCCGCCGGGCCGTGGTGCCCCCGGTCCGCGGCAACGCCCGCAAGGGCAGCGTCCTGATCCGGGACATGCGGCTCTGGCACCGGGGCGTGCCCAACCGGTCCGACCGCCCGCGCCACATGATCGCCATGATCCACAACATCCGCTGGTTCCACCGCAGCCGCACCGTGACCTTCGCCCGGGGCTGCGAGTCCGCCTTCCCGGACTGCGCCCTGGACCACAACGCCGTCTTCACGGACGAGCCGATCGACTACCTGCTTCTCGGGACGGGCTAGGCTTCCAGGTCGCGGGGCCCCGGCGTGGGATCGGGCGCCCCGATTGCCTCTCAGGCTTCGTACATCACCGGGCAGATCCGGGGGTCGTCCAGATGGGCGGTGTAGTAGCCTTGATCGCCGGGCACCGGCAAGGCCCGCTCGTCCCGCAGGTGCACGGCCAGGCTCCAGCGCGCCGAGTCCGAGAGATTGGCGTTGGAGCCGTGGTAGGTCAGACAGTGGTGGACGCTGAGCCCGCCCAGGGGCAGCAACGCCGGCACCTCTTCCCAGCTCTCGCCCGCGGGCACGGCGATCTCCTCGCGCAGCTTGTGCTGGTCCTTGGCGAAGAAGTTCCCCCGGTCCAGGAAACCCCAGCGGTGGGACCCGCGGACGAAGAGCATCGGTCCCGACGCCGGCCCCACCTCGCTCAGGGCGATCCACGCCGTGAACAGCCCCTCGTCCGTCTGCCACATGCGCCAGTACTGCCGGTCCTGGTGCCAGCCGACGTGCCCCGCGGCCTCCGACCCCGGCGGCTTGATCAGCAGCTGGCTCGCCCACACCTGCACCCGCCGCGAGCCCGTCATCGCCGCGACCTGGCGTCCCACCTGCGGGCAGGTCACCAGGCCATGCAGCCCCGTATCCGACCGGTGGGGATTGTCGATCTTGCACAACACCGCCGGATCATACCCGGGATGGGCGGTCGGCGGCAGCCCCGTGTCGAAGGAGCCGTCGCGCACCGCCGCCATCCCCCGCAGCGCCTTTGCCAGCACATCGTCCGGCGCAACCTGCTCGTCCGCGATGCAGTAGCCGTCCCGCTCGTACTGCTCGACCGCCTGTTCCATTGGAGACTCCGAGATCCCCGGGCCGTGACCTCCCGGGCCTTCGCGCCATGCTGACGCGCCAGGAGATCTACCTCATCTACTATGTCGCGGGAGGCCCGGCCGCGCCCGGGGGTGACCTACCCGCCAGGGCTCGACGAACCCGCGCCAGCCGGACCGGAGGAACCCGCCGGCCAGCATCCCTCCACCGGGTAGGCCTCCTCCGCCCCCGGCCAGGGCGGCATGGTGACGATGGCGATCCGCAGCGGCCGCTCGCCCACGGTCCGGAACTGGAAGTGGGCGCCCGCGGGGATCGACAGGCTGGTCCCCGGGGAGAGGTCGACGATCCGCTCCTCCCCGCCGAGGCGGCGCCAGACCTGGCCGGCGCCCTCCAGGACGTACCACAGCTCCTCGACGGAGCGGTGGGCCACGGGCAGCGAGACCTGCCCGGGGTTCAGGGTGCAGTGGACCATGCTGCCGCGGCGGCCGCGGGCCAACAGCCGGATCTCCGAGCCGTCCGGCGCCAGGACGTCACAGTCCCGCGCCGGGCGCTCGAGATCCAGGGCCCGGCTCATGGACGGCCGATGCTCCTCCGCGGTCAGGCGGTGAAGAAGGCGACCACGGTCCAGCAGACGGCCGCGAGGACGGCGGCCATCGAAGCCTGGGGGATCTGCGTCTTGACGTGGTCCATCAGGTCGCAGCCCGTGCACATCGAGCTGAGCACGGTGGTGTCGGAGATCGGCGAGCACTGGTCGCCGTAGACGCTGCCGTCCATGACCGCGGCGAAGCAGAGGGTCATGAACAGCTCGGGGTGGGCCAGGCCGTGGGCGCCGGCCACGGCCCAGGCCAGGGGCATGGCCAGGGGGAAGGCGACGGCGTAGGTGCCCCAGCTCGTGCCCGTGGAGAAGGCGATGACGATGGTGATGACCTGCAGCAGGACGGGCAGGAGGAAGTAGGGGATCGCCTGTCCGAGCTGCTCGACGAGGAAGACGCCGCCCCCCGTCTCCTTGCTGATGCCGCCGATGGTGATGGCGAGGAGCAGAATGACCGATCCGAGCACCACGCCCTTGAGGCCGTCGTGGAAGCCGGAGACCACGTCCTTCAGGGACATGCCCTTGGCCAGGGCCATGCCCGCGGCCAGCAGCAGGGCGAAGCCGAAGGCCCACTGCACGTTCGGCGAGCCGCTGGCGAGGAAGGTGCCCACGGCGATGGCGATGAGCGAGCCCAGGGGCAGGAAGAACTCCAGGATGTGCGGCTTGTAGCCCTCCGGAACGTTGCTCCCCTGCAGCTCCTTGGCGCTCAGGGGGGCGGCCCCCTCGGCGTCGAGCTGCCCCGTCGCCCGGGAGCGTTCCATGGCGGCCCTCAGCCGCCCGCCGAGGAAGTAGGGCTTCTCGATGCTGAGGAGGAACGTCCCCAGGACCGCGAAGATGGCGTAGAAGCAGAAGGGAACGCTGCCGAAGAAGAAGCTGAGCCGGTCGGCCTCGGTGGCCAGGAAGCTGACGCCGGAGACGAAGATGAAGGCCTGGATGTACCCGGGCCAGGCGTTGAAGGCGAGCTGGGAGGCGATGGGAGAGGCGGTGGAGTCGACGATGTAGGCCAGCTCCTCGTGGCTGACCTTCTCCTTGTCGGCGATCGGCTTGACCGTGGTTCCCACGAGGACGGTGCTCACCGTTCCGCCCTGGAAGAAGACGACCCCGAGCATCCATGACACGAGCTTGGCGCTGCGGGGGCCTCGGACGAAGCGCACCGTCATGAACTCGGCGAAGGCCTGGGCCGCCCCGGTGCGCGACCAGATGCCCATCAGGCCGCCCAGGAGCCACAGGTATAGCAGCAGCACGCCGGCCGCGTTGGTCGAGGCCAGGGAGGGGATGAGCACGTCACCCGTGAAGTCGTAGCGGGTCAGCAGCAGGGCACCGGCGACGATGCCCCCCAGCAGGGAGGGGACCGGCTCCCGGGTGAGCCAGCACAGGAGCACGGCGACCACGGCCGGCAGCAGGGACCAGAAGCCCCAGTGGTGCTTGGCCACGTGCTGGTAGTAGAGGGTCCGGGCCTCACCCCCCACCAAGGTCTCGACGGAGACGAACTCCTCCCTGACCGCGGGCTCCTCCCTCGAGCCATCGACCCGGGCGGGGTTGAGCACGGCCTGCGCGAGAGGAACGGCCTCGAAGTAGGCGGGCTGCTTCTTGAAGATGTAGTAGAGGCGGCCTTCGGCGTCGGTCTGGACGTCCAGGGCCACCTGCTCCACGGTCCAGGTGGCCGGCACGTTGACGCCCACGATCCAGGACACGACCAGGGCGGCGGCGAAGATGAGGAACTTGCGATGGCCGGGGGTCATCAGGGCCTCCAGGGGGAAGGATGGAGCGGGGCGAGCAACCTTCGTACCACGAAAGGGGCTGCCCCTGCGATGGTCAAGGATCGCCGCGTACCGAACCCGGCCCCGCCGTATCTTTCGGTCACCTTCAGGAGGATCCGGATGCAGACCATGCTGTGGATCACCGCTCTCCTCCTCCCGGCGGCCACCCTGCCGGGCTGTGACCGGGGCCGCGACGCGGCCGGACCGGAGAGCGCCGTCAGGATCGGCTTTCTCGCCGCGGGAGACCGGGCCAGCTACGTGGATGCCGCCGGCATCGCCGTGGACGAGATCAACGAGGCCGGGGGCCTGCTCGGCCAGACCGTGGAGCTCGTCGCCCGGTCGGGGATCGAGGAGCCCGCGGCCTCCGTGCAGGCCGCGGGGGAGATGATCCTCGACGACGGGGTGATCGCCCTCGTCGGGCCCAACCGGTCCTCCCACGCGGTGGTCGTGGCCGAGACGGCCCAGCGCCACGGCCTGCCGATGATCACGACCTCCGCCACGAACCCGGAGGTGACCCGGGCCGGCGGCTACGTCTTCATGGCGGCCTTCACCGATCTCTTCCAGGGGGGCGTCATGGCCCGCTTCGCCCGCGAGGATCTGGGCCTGGACCGCGTCGCGGTCCTGACCATGCGCGGCGAGGTCTACACGGAGGGGATCTCCGAGTTCTTCGTCTCCGGGTTCCGCGGTTCCGGCGGGACGGTGGCGGCGGAGGTGTTCTTCGACCGCGGGGAGACCGACTTCACCGAGGCCCTGGGCCGCCTGGCCGAGACGGAGCCCGGAGCTGTCTTCGTCTCCGGGTTCGTGGAGGAGATCGCCCTCGTGACGCGGCAGGCGCGGGCCCTGCCGTTGGTCGACGCGGCGGGTGAGCCCGTGCGGTTCCTGGGAGCCGACGCCTGGGACAACCCGAACCTGCTGGCCCACCCGGCGGCCGAGCTGGAGGGCAGCTTCTTCAGCACCCACTTCTCGCCCGATTCGGACGAGCCGGGCGCCCGCGCCTTCGTCGACGCCTACCGCTCCCGGTACGGGATCCCGCCCACCGGCGGCGACGCCGTGAGCTACGACGCCGTGCGGCTGCTGGCGCAGGCCGTGGAGCGCGCCGGCCGCCTCGACCCGGAGGCGATCCGGGCTCAGCTGGCGGCCACCGAGGACTACGCGGGAGCCACGCGGATCTCCGGGTACGACGACCGCCGCCACCCCTCCAAGAGCGTGGTGATCATGACCATCCGGGAGGGGGAGAAGCTCTTCCACCGGCAGATCGACCCGGCGCCCGCCGGGGACGGTTAGCCCGGCCGAAGGAGGGAACCATGCGCATCGAGAGGATCGAGACGATCGAGCTGGAGCTGCCCTGGGGGCCGCCCGGCAGCGGCGCCACCCGCGCCTGGACCGTGCACCGCGTCCACGCCGGCGGCGGCCTCATCGGCATCGGCCGGGGCGGCAGCCGCGAGCTGATCGAGCGGCACCTGGCGCCCCTGCTGGTGGGCGAGGACCCGCGTTGCACGGCGCGGCTCTGGCAGAGGATGTACGACGCGGCCTGGGGACCCGGCGGCCCGGGGCGCGCCGCCATGAGCAGCATCGGGGCCCTCGACGTGGCCCTGTGGGACCTCTACGGCAAGGCCTGCGGCGAGCCCGTGTGGCGCCTCCTCGGCGGCTGCCGCTCCCGCGTGCCGGCCTACGCCGACGGCATCGGCTATGCCGAGGCCGACGCCGCCGAGGTGGGGGAGCTGGTGGCCAAGCACGCCGGCCTGGGGTACCGGGCCGTCAAGTTCCACCTCACCGGCCCGGAGCCGGAGGTCGCCCTGGCCAAGGTCGAGGCCTCCCGGCAGGCCCTGGGCCCGGACCGCCGCCTGATGATCGACGGGCGCCGCCTGTGGGACGGGCACCTGGCGGCGCGCATGGCCCGGGCCTTCGCCCCGTACGACCTCTACTGGATCGAGGAGCCGGTCCGCGGCGACGACGAGCCCGGGCACCTGCGCATGGTGCGCGAGGCGGCTGGCCCCGCCCTGCTGGCCGGCGGCGAGGGGGAGGGCACGATCTACGGCATCCGCCGCCTCATCGTCGAGGGAGGGCTGCAGGTGGCCCAGAGCGACATCCTCATCGGGGGCGGGTTCACGGGGCTCATGCGGATCGCCGCCGTGGCCGAGTCGCACCACGCCCACGTCGCCCCCCACGGCGCCAGCTTCCCCGAGATCAACTGCCACCTCGTGGCGGCCGTGCCCAACGGCCTGATCATCCCCGCCTGCCCCCACACCGAGCCCTACCAGATCTGGTCGCGGCTCTACGACCCGCCTTTCGCGGTGACCGATGGAGAGGTAAAGATGACCGAGCGGCCCGGCCTCGGTCTCGACTTCGACGAGGCCTTCCTCGAGGAGTTCAGGACCGCGCCGGAGGCCTGACGGGCCCGGTGAAGAGGTCGCCGGGCAGGATGCTGGCGGTCTCGACGGCGTGCCGGTGCTCGGGCAGCCCCTCGGTGGTGACCACCCCCAGGGCGGTGAAGTGCCCGCTCTCGCCGCTGGCGCCGCTGCGGTTGCCGCCGCTGTGCCCGCGCAGCCAGTCGGCGTCGATGATCCGCTCGCCCTTCCAGAGGCCGCGGGTGGCGTTGAGGTGCCCGAAGCGGGCCAGGTCGGAGGCGCTGATCACGACCCAGCCCGGTCCGCTGCGGACGACCTGGCCGCCGATCTCGTACGGCGGGTCGAGGTAGGTGTAGCTGTCGGGGATCGTCGGATAGAGGAACCGCCGGTCCTTGACCTCGCCTCCCGGCAGCCAGTCCCAGCGCCCGGCGGGGATGCCGATGGCGTCGAAGAGCCGCTCCTGCACCACGTCCTTCAGGTCGCGGCCCCAGGCCGCGGTCAGGGCCTGCCCCAGGCGCCAGAAGCCGGCGCTGCTGTAGAGGCCGACCGTGCCCGGCTCGGCGTGGGAGTAGCAGTCGTGGAAGGGGTCGCCGGTCCAGCGGGCCCACCCGGGCACGCCGGGGACGGCGTCGGCCTCCTCCAGGCCGGTGCGCTTCTGGCGCCAGCGGATGCCGATCTCGAAGGGGAACCCGCCCCAGTGCACGCTCTCGTCCCGCCGGCCCACGAGGTGGCGCCAGGTCAACCGCTCGTGGTGGCCTGCGGTCAGGTACTTGTGCGGATGGGAGAGCTCGCCCTCGCCGGTCCAGGTCCGGTGGATCGGCTCGTCCGGGTCGAGGAGCCCTTCGGCCGCCGCCGCGCCCAGGACCGCCCAGGCGAGGGCCTTGCCGACCGAGGCCGTCTGGTGCCGGTAGTGGCGGTCCCCCCAGGCGTGCACGAGGCAGCCGCCGCGGGTCAGGACGGCGCCGTAGCGGTCGCCGCCGTGGTCCTCGCCCCCGAAGCGGGCGCCGCGCACGTCGAGCCCGGCCAGCCAGCGGGCGAACCCCTCCGGGTCGAGGCCGGCCTGCTCCGGGGTGACCGTCTGCCAGTCCTCCTCGGGGTAGGTGACCCAGCCGGGCACCTCGACGGTGTGGGAGGGGGCGATGAGGTCCATACGGGCAAACCTGAGGCCCCGGAGGCGGGCGCCGCAAGCCGGAGAGCAGGTCCGGCGGGCGCTGTCCGCCGGCGCTGCAAGCCGCGCAGGTCTGCGCCCGGGCCTCGGACGCCGCAAGCTGTGCGGGGTCTGCGCCGCCGGGCCGGCCCCAGGCCGGGCGGGACCTGGCCGGCGCGTTGGGCTCCGCCCGGGGCGCCCTCACCTCGCCCCGCGGTGGTGGCCGCCGCACGGGCGGGCGAGCTTGGGTCGGCCGGCGTTGTCCCCGGACGCGGCCGGGTCCTACACTTGCGCAGCCGGCCGGCAGCGCTCCGGCGAGGCTGACCCCGAGACCAAGAGATGTCCACCAACCACCTGAACACCGACCCCGCGCGCTTCGCCGAGCTGGGATACTGCCTCTTCCCGGACGTCCTCACCGCGGCCGAGGCCGGGGACCTGCGGGAGATGCTGGAGCAGGCCCTGGCGACGCCGCTGCCGCAGCCGTCCGACAGCGCCCTGGACCGGGACAGCTACGTCGGCGAGCCCCACGTCAGGGACGTGCGCTGGCTCGACCTCTGCCGGCACCCCCGGGTGCTCGACGCCGTCGAGTCGATCCTGGGGCCGAACCTGATCCTGGTCTACTCCTCCGTCTTCATCAAGCAGCCCGGCTCGCCCGTGAAGGTGGGCTGGCACCAGGACAACACCTACTGGCCCAGCGTCCACGGCACCGACGTCGTCACCCTGTGGCTCGCCGTCGATCCCGCCGACGCCGCCAACAGCGCCATGCAGGTCATCCCCGGCTCCCACCGCGGCTGGCGCGAGCTGGAGACCGTCGACTCCGGCGACGACCAGATGCTGCGGCGGAGCGTGCCCGTCACCGCGGAGCAGGAGGCCTCGGCGGCGACCCTCCAGATGGGCGCCGGCAGCCTGTCGATCCACGACTCCTTCATCCTCCACGGCAGCGACGCCAACCGCAGCGGCCGCCGCCGCGCCGGGTACACCGTCCGCTACTGCAGCACCGACACCGCCTGGGTCGATGTCCCCCGCCATCCCCACCGCGTCTTCGTGGTGCGCGGCCGGGCCGGCTCCAGGGGCGATGGCTACACCAACCTGCTCCCCGGGGTCGAGGCCACCCCGGAGCTGCTGATCGGCCCATGAGGGGCGGCGACCTCCTCGTCGAGTGCCTGAAGGCCCAGGGCGTGCGCTGCCTCTTCGGCATGCCCGGCACCCAGAACCTGCAGATCTACGACTCCCTGCTGCGCTGCGGCGCCGGGGCCATCGACCACTACCTGATCCGCCACGAGTACGGCGCCACGGTGATGGCCGACGGCTACGCCCGAGCAAGCGGCGACGTGGGCGTCGCCCTCACCGTGCCCGGCCCGGGCGCCAGCAACGCCTCCACCGGGCTGCTGCAGGCCTACACCGACTGCGTGCCCGTGCTCCTGATCACCGGCCAGCACGACTCGCGGCACTACGGGCGCGATCCCGCCAAGCTGTTCCACGGCCTCGACCAGATGGCCTTCTTCGAGCCGATCACCCGCTACCGGGCCATCGCCCGCACCGCCGCCGACATCCCGCGCGTCGTGGAGGAGGCCTTCCGCGTCCTGCGGGCGCCGCGGCCGGGGCCGGCGATGCTGGAGTTCCCCCAGGACGCGATCACCGGACCGGCCGACGGATTGGAGGTCCCGGACCGGGTGCCCTCCCTCGCCGCCGGGACCCCCGACGAGGCGCTGCTGGCCGAGGCGGCCCGGAGGCTGGGCGCCGCCTCGCGGCCCCTGATCCTGGCCGGCAACGCCGTGATCACGGGAGGAGCCCGGGAGCCGCTGCGGGCCCTGGCCGAGAGGCTCCGGGCGCCGGTGGCGGTGACCCGCCGCGGCAAGGGCGCCCTGGCCGAGGACCACGAGCTGGCCCTGCTGGACATCCGCGGCTACCTGGCGCGGCAGGCGGTTGAGGCCGCCGACTGCACCCTCGCCGTGGGCTGCCGCTTCACCTCCATCGACACGAGCCAGTGGGAGTGCCGCTTCCCTCGGCCCCTGATCCAGCTCGATCCCGAGGCCTCCGAGATCGGCCGCGAGTACGACTGTGATGTCGGGATCGCCGGGGACCTGCGCCTCAGCCTGGAGAGCCTGTGCGAACAGGTGCCCGGGGGCGGCGGCGAGTGGATGCCGCTGCTGGAGGGCTGGCGCCGGCGGTTCGCGGCGCAGCCGCCCCTGCCGCTGCTGCCCGAGATCCGCGAGCTCCTGCCAGACGACGGCATCCTCTCCGTGGACGTCCACGGCATCGGCTACTCGGCCTTCGCCGAGTATCCCGTCCGCGACCCCGAGACCTTCCTCTACCCCTGCATCGGCGTCTCCCTGGGCCACGCCTTCCCCGCCGCCCTCGGGGCCCGGCTGGCGCGGCCCGACCGGCCCGTGGTCTGCTTCTCCGGCGACGGCGGCTTCCTCATGGGCAGCTTCGAGCTGGCCACCGCCGTGCGCTACGGGATCGACGTGACCGTCGTCGTCGTCAACGACTCGGCCCTGACCGCGATCAAGGGCTCCCAGTTGCGCGACTGCGAGGGCCGCACCATCGACACGGAGCTGACCAACCCCGACTTCGTCGCCTTCGCCCGCTCCTTCGGGATCCACGCCGAGAGGGTCCGCGACCTCGGGGAGTTCCGCCCCGCCCTGGAGCGCTCCCTGGCCGCGGCCGGACCGTCCCTCGTCGAGGTCGAGATGTCCGGCCGCCAGGAGGAGATCATGAGCTGGGTCACCTGGCTCCGGGAGGATCCTCTCCGGGATTGAGGTGCGCGTGCCGGGGGTGAGCCGCCGCGGTGGCTCGCTCCCTTCGCCCTCTTGGCCGGGATCCTGGCCTGGGAGGGGTGCTCAGGAGACGCCCCGACAGTCGCGCCAGGACCCTCCTCCAAGCCTGCCGCGGCTTCCTTCGAGCCCACCCCTCCGCCAACTACGCCTTTCAGTGGCGTCCGATCTGCGCGTGCGCGAGTCGGCGGAGACTGCGGCTGTGGTAGATGGGACTTGCAGCGCTTCGCCGACCGCACGGGCCCGACGATCACGGTCTGTCACTATCCTCCGGGCACGAGCAAGTTGAACCGCATCGAGCATCGCCTGTTCTCCTATATTCGCCAAGAACTGGGGAGGCCAACCTCTGATCAGTTTGGCCAGGGATCTTCATCCGCGACCACAACATGTAGGGGCTACCCACAGTAATCCCGGATGAGCCTCAGTTCAGGACGTAGGCCCGAGTACCGACGAGTCGAAGAGCCTCTTGATTTCTCGACCGTAGAGCGTGAAGTTCTTCCTCCTTGCCCCAGGCTCATCATTCTCAGACGGACCAGCATGTAAGAGGTAGCTTGGCCAGTTCCGTGCAGATGGGAAGTACGACCTCAACCAGTATACCGGCCTGCTCTCTCCCTTTAGACTGACGAGACGTGCGATGGGAAAGTCGACACACTTGACCTTTTCAACCTCTGCTTCCACGGCACCTTCCTCAAGCACATGCTCCTCCGTTTCCCAATGAGCTGGATTCCCCTGAGTAACGATCACATCGGGCTGAAGGATCTTCATTTCTTTTTCGAGAAACCCGCCGCAGGTCTCGTACACCTCGTATGGCTCCTGTCCACCGCCATTGGCATTGGAGCAGCACTTTCCTGTTCTGACATGGACGAAGAGCTGCTTGAGCATGCTACTCTCCTCATCCTCCCAGGTGACGATTGGCTTGGCCAATTCCTTTGAGGTGACGAACGATGGATGAATCATACTGCGCACCATCGCTAGTGTTTCCATCCAATGGGAACGAGGCTCGATGCTCTCCTGCAACTCGCCTTCTTCATCGTTATCGGTCGGCTTAGGGACCGATAGAGAGATCACCACGATACGTGGAATCATCTCACTGTCGTACTCCCGGTTCTCGTAATTCTGGCTTACTTCGGGAGCCTCGACAGGGGGAGAGAATTCGAAGCCTGTCTGGCCTTTGAAGGCTTTCTGGCAAGCCTCTTTACATCCGACCTTATCGCTGCACCGGAAATCTCGGAATCTCGCGGAATAGCTCTTCTCAGAATCTACGTGCGTGATCCCGACCTGTCGGTGGTACCGATTGAGTTGCTGCTGCATTCTCACCATTGCAGATCCTCCTTCGGTGTCAAGGGACACCCAGATTTGCGCAGTTAGGCACTGCGCGAAAACAAATGCTGTTCTTATAGTTCTTCTTGATGGGAGGGTGTTATCCTTGATGCGCGGACGCGGAAAGCACCCTGCGGGCGAAATACGAAGCCCTGGCGCCGATGTTGAACGAGCGCACGCGACGCTTGTTGCATGTCCTTCTGCTCAGCCTCAATCAGGAAGATGGCCTGGACACCTAAATATCAATACGCTTGGCCGGTCCTCCACGAGCGGGTTGAGAGTGGGGGACCCCCAAGATGTTGTGGTGACATAGGGACCGAGCCTCGCAGTCCCTTGCCACCGCCATCGGGGAGCCTTCGCGCCTTCACGTCGAACCGTCGGAGCCCGTCACCAAGACGGCGAGGGTTTCGCCGAGTAGGAGCTGTTGAGCGTCGACGACTTGAAGGCTTCCGGCATCGACGAAAAAGTAGGGCCGCCGGTAGCTGTACAAGGCGGCTTCGTTGGTGAAATACACGTCCTCGACCCATGCCTCGAAGGTGACGTAATAGGGGTCCTCAGTATCGGTGTAGCGGAGCCGGACGTACACCCCGATCAGGGCCTCCGGGGTGATGCGGTCGTCGTAGATCACGAACCGGCCGACCGCGCTTTGCCATCGGTCGCTTACGAGATCGAACTCGATCAGCGAGAACTCGGCGCGGTTGCTGATGCCGGGGGCTCCGCGCTCCCCGGGGGCTCCGTCTCGGCCGGGGGCTCCGTCGGCTCCGTCTCGGCCGGGGGCTCCGTCGGCTCCGTCTCGGCCGGGAGCTCCGTCTCGGCCGGGCTCCCCGGGCGGGCCGGCCGGACCCATGGGTCCCTCGCAAGCGATCAGGGCGAGGGCGATCAGGGCAATACAAGCGGTGCGCATCTTCAACCTCCGCGGGTTGGTCGTGGGTCAGGTTGAAATTTGATCCCTGACTTTGTGAGATCGAGAGAGTGTTCCAAGAAGCTCGTAGTGAGTGGACGTTTGCTATTCGGAGATGTCAAGAGACAACTGGACCTGATCGAGAAGCTCGGAATGGATGGAGACGGCATTGACTTCCCCCCTGACTCTCCAGAGTAACTCGCGGATGTTCTTGTCCTGCCTCTTGAAGAGAGAAGTCGACGCGTTTCAATTCGCCGAATTGCTCGGCGGCTTCCCAGTTGATCTGATCTTGTCGTTCCACTGTTCACCTTTCTCAGTTTTCGGGGGGTTCAAGATGAGAGTTCGTGAAACATCCGACTTCTCCCCGTTTACTCTTCCTCTCCCCGTCCCGGATTGAGAGTGAGCCCTCGATGGAATGTTGGCGACAACACTACACAATGTTGGCGCCCACATCAAGGGGAAGACGGAGGACCGATGCTGGTGCACACAGGAGCACCTCCTGCCACTCTAAGGCGTTTCTTTGGTGCCCTTCCTTCTCATGCTCCGCACTCCGACCTAGGTTTGGACTCCGTCAGAGGGACGGCCAGGGGGCCTGTCCCAGATTGGCGCACCGTCCATTTAGGGGAGAGGCGGCGACTCGCGCCCCCGAGAAGAGGAGGACATGAGAAAACAGCGGGTCACCCTTATGGACATCGCCCGTCGGCTAGTGCTCCGTTAAGGATTCAGACTTGTACTTTTGCGTAAGTCGTTGTATCATG
>JAPOZM010000111.1 GCA_026706075.1 Gemmatimonadaceae bacterium | reverse complement strand
ACGGCGCTCCGGAAGGCGGCCATCCCGAAGGTCTGGATCGACACCCAGACCTTCAGGGCGCGGACCGAGCGGCTCAGTTGCAGGCCGCGGTCCGAGAAGTTCGGGTGATTGGCGCCCCACACGGTGTCCTGAAGGACGTCGTGCTTGACCGCGAAAGCCCGCTCCAGCGTGCGCAGGTCCTTCACCATGAGGATGCCCGCCTCGTAGGGCTGGAAGAGCCACTTGTGGGCGTCCAGCCCGATCGAATCGGCGCGCTCGATCCCGCGCAGCAGCCCCTGGCCCTCCTCCGTGACGATCGCGAAGCCCCCGTACGCGGCGTCCACGTGCAGCCAGATCCCTTCGGCCTCGCAGAAGTCGGCCATCGCTTCGAGGGGGTCGATCGACCCGGTGCTGGCCGCCCCGGCGTTGGCGCAGATCGCGATGGGATGGAATCCGGCCGCGCGGTCGTCGGCGACGGTGCCCGCCAGCGCCGCCATGTCCAGGCGATAGTGCCCGTCGGTCGGAACCATGCGGACGCACTCCGGGCGAACGCCGACGATCCGGGCGGCGCGGACGTGGGCGCTGTGGCTCTGGTCGCTCATGTACACGGTCGCCCGCTCGGGGTGGCCGGCCTCTTCCCGGGCCGCGACGAAGGCGTCGAGGCTGGCCGCCGAGCCCCCGCTGGTGAACAGCCCGCCCGCGGTCTCCGGATAGCCGAGCCAGTCCCGGACCCAGTCGAGGACGACCAGCTCGAGCTGGCTCGGACCGCTCGAGGTCAGCCAGGTGCACTGGTTGACCTGGTACCCGGCCACCATGAAATCGGCCAGCACTCCCGGCCAGGTGGTCGACGAGGGGATGAACCCGAAGAACCGGGGGTGGTCGATCCGCGCCGCGACCGGCAGGATCTGCCGGGCGGCGCGCTCCAGGACCTCGGCCGCGGGACGGCCGCTCTCGGGCGGGTCCTCCGCCAGTTGGGCCTCCAGCTCCTGCCGGAAGTCCCCCTCCCAGGCGCTCTCCCGGGGCAGGCTCTCGATCCGCTCCACGATGAGCCGGGCCGTCGTCTCCGCCAGTTCGAGCATCTCTTCGGGAGGCATGCTCAGACCGTCGCCCGGGATGCCCTGGTCTTGCTTCGATTCGTCTGACAACTGGTGCTCCTTGAACCGGCCCGCGCAATGCTCTCGGTGCCCGGGCCTGTACCTGGGGTGGAGGGCATAAGGTAGTGAATCCGCACCGCTGGGCGGCCCCTGGCCTGCAGCAGCCGGCCAGGCTGGTCGCTCTCGTAAGCGGGACTTGACAGCTCCCCGGCTCCCTGTATACTCAATCTCGTTTAGTATGCACCCTTGAGTATGGGAGCGGGGGATGTCTGACATGAACAGCGAGGAGTACTGGGAGAACCTGGTGAAGAAGAGCCTCTGCCGGTTCCAGCTCCTCTCCGAGCTGGCCAAGGGTCCGCTCCACGGTTATGCCGTCAACCAGGCCATCAAGGAAGCGTGTCAGGGGTGCTGCGAACCGACCGAAGCCATGGTCTACTCAACCCTGAGGGAGCTCCAGGACGGCGGCTACCTGAAGAGCCGCACGGAGGAACACCAGGGCCGACGCCGGCGCATCTGCTGGTTGACGCCGGCAGGGGAAGAGGCATTCCAGTCCGCCGCACGGGTCTGGGAACGGATGTTGCCAGCCGTGCAGGATTGCGTTGCCCTGGCCCTTTCCTCGGAAAAGGAGACGAGCACATGACCACCGGACAGGACGGAATACGGGATCAGGTCAGGGCACGGTACGGAGCCCACGCCCGGCGGGTCGCCGCCAAGGACGGCGCCGGTGATTGCTGCGAGCCGGCCGCCTCCGACTGCTGCGACTCGGCCGCCTCGTCCTGCTGCGAGCCGGAGACCCTGGCCACCGCCAGGCGGCTCTACACCCAGGGCGAGACGGAGGGCCTGCCCACCGAGGCGCTGGCCGCCTCCGCCGGCTGCGGCAACCCGACGGCCCTGGCCGGACTGCGGCCCGGGGAGAGGGTCCTCGACCTCGGCTCCGGCGGCGGCCTCGACTGCTTCCTGGCGGCGCGCCAGGTCGGCGAGACCGGGCGGGTCACGGGGCTGGACATGACCCCCGAGATGCTGGAGCTGGCCCGCAAGAACCAGGCCGCCCACGGCTTCACCAACGTCGAGTTCGTCCACGGTCAGATGGAGTCGATGCCCCTGCCCGGAGATTCCTTCGACGTCATCATCTCCAACTGCGTGATCTGCCTGTCGCCCGACAAGGACGCCGTGTTCAGCGAGAGCTTCCGAGTCCTGGCCCCCGGCGGACGCATCCACCTGTCCGACGTGCTGGCCCTCACGCCCGAACGCCCGCCAGCCGGCGCCGACGCGGAGGACTGGGTCGCCTGCGCCGCGGGAGCGGAGCACCGCGAGGTCTACGTCGACCGCCTGCGCCGCGCCGGTTTCGAGGAGATCGCCGTCACCGGCGAGGGAATCGAGTTCCGGGGCGACTCCGAGAAGGACGCGTACGCCGATACGGCCAGCTTCAAGGTGACGGCGCGCAAGCCTGCTTGAGGGGCGCCCCTTCCTCCCTCCACCTGGGATCACTCCAATGGACAAGACCGCCCGGACTTCCCGACCCATCCACCCCCTGCTGAGCCAGCGCTGGAGCCCCCGTGCCTTTGCCGACCGCCCGGTGGAGCCGGCCAGACTGGTCGCTCTGCTCGAAGCGGCTCGCTGGGCGCCTTCCTCCTACAACGAACAGCCCTGGCACTTCATCGTCGCTCCGAGAGTGGAGACCGAGTCGTTCGACCGACTCCTGGGCTGCCTATCGCGCGGAAACGCCAGCTGGGCCGGCAAGGCCCCGGTGCTCATGCTGGCCGTGGCCCAGCTGGTCGACGTTGACGGAGACCCCAACCGCCACGCCTTCTACGACGTGGGCCAGGCCGTGGCGCAGATGGCCCTGCAGGCGCTCGATCTGGGATTGTACATGCACCAGATGGCCGGCTTCGACGTGGAGAAGGCGCAGCAGGTCTTTGCGATCCCGGCGCATTTCGAGCCCGCCGCGGCGATCGCCCTGGGCTACCTCGGCGACCCGGCTGGTCTGCCCGAGCGCTACCGCGAGGGAGAGGTGAGGCCGCGCAGCCGCAAGGCCCTGGCCGAGTTTGTCTTTGCCGGCCAGTGGGGCCAGGCTTCGCCGCTGTCTACAGGCGGCCCTTGAGCCGGCCCCAGGACTCTGCCGTCACCGCCGTGGCCGGGGTCTCCGGATAGAAGCCGGAGCCCACGACGACATCCTGGCCAAAGGCGGAGTAAGGGGCGGCGTAACCCACCTTGGGCGAGCCCGTCTCCTCGTCCCCCTCAATCGCGGGATTGTCGAAGAGATACTCGACGAAGCCGCCACCCTCGGCCGCCGCGGCGACGAGTTCCTGGGTGTACTTGACCCCGTTGGAGTCCTCGAAGTCCCACAGGTTCACGCCCTCGATATCCGCATTCGCTGCGTGAAAGATGATGGTGCCATCAGGAACCCCGATGTAGATGTAGACCGATTCGTGTTTCCAGCGTCCCTCGACTCTGAACTCTTCCAGGATCGCCAGGTACTCGGCCAGGGTCGTGGCCTCGTCGGCGTACACAATCGCCGCGTGGACAAAGTCCCTCAGGCTTTCCCGGTCCACCACGTCGGCCGCCGTGATCTCCGAGTCCTGGGCCGAGGCGGGATGGGCGGCGGGCCACAGGGCGGCCAGGGTTAGGATGGTTGCTGCTGTCAGACGCTTCATGGCTTCTCCTCTCCTTGCAGGGCTGGGATCGGTCTGAATGAATGGGCAGAGGGGTTTCCGGCAAGGGCGGAGGGCTGCCGGCAGCCCTCCAGCCCCGAGGCCACAACATGCCTTGACGGCATATGTTGCCGAGGACATATTCGCCCGGCCGCCAGACGAAGGAGGTTCGTGATGCCCCTGAAGGTGGAAGAGAAGATCGCGCGGCTCGATCCCGCCCGTCGCCGCAAGGTCGAGGATCGGGCGGCCGAACTGATTGCCGAGGAGATGAGCCTGCGCGAGTTGCGCAAGGCCCGGCGGCTCACCCAGGCTCACCTCGCGAACGAGCTGGGCATCTCGCAGGACGGCATCTCCCGGCTCGAGCAGCGAAGCGATCTGCTGCTCTCGACCCTGCGCAAGACGGTGGAGGCCATGGGCGGCAGCCTGTCGCTCATCGCCAGGTTTCCCGACCGTCCACCGGTCGAACTTTTCAGCGCCAACGGACGCCCTCCAGCGGGAGCCTCCAGGGGCAAGCCCGATGCCTGACGACCGAGAGCATAGCGCTCTCATCGCTGGCGGAGAGAGCGACCGGGTCGAGTTCACGGCTGCCGCCCGCGACCTGGACAAAATTCGGGAGGCGATCTGCGCCTTCGCCAACGATCTGCCGAACCACCGTGCTCCCGGCTTCATATTCATCGGCCTGAATGACGACGGAACCTGTAGCGATCTGACGATAGACGACCAGCTGCTTCAGACCTTGGGAGGATTGTCCAAGGACGGGAGAACCCTCCCTTTCCCCACCATGTACGTGGCGAAGAGAAGGCTGGGGGACCGCGAGACTGCGGTCATTCGGGTGGATCCGTCCGAGAACCCCCCGGTCAAGGTGGACGGACGCTGCTGGATCCGCACGGGACCGAGACGGGGACAGGCAACCCCGGACGAGGAGCGGCGCCTCACGGAGAAACGCCGCTATGCAAACCTGCCCTACGACATGCAGGGCGTCGGCGGGTCATCCGTAGATCGTGACATCGACCTACGCCTGTTTGAAGTAGACTACCTCCCCAGTGCCGTCTCTCCAGAGGCTCTGGAGGAGAACGAGCGAGCACGCCTGGAACAGATGCGCGCCCTGCGCCTCATTGCCCCCGACGGACCGCCCACCGTCACGGCGATCCTGGTCCTGGGCAAGGACCCGGGCCTCTGGTTTCCCGGGTCCTACATCCAGTTCGTGCGCTATGACGGCGAGAACGGGACCGATCCCGTCAAGGACCAGAAGGAGATCCGCGGAACCCTCACCCAGCAGTTGCGCCAGATCGACGAACTCCTGAAGGTGCACATCTCCACCGGGATGGAATTCGAGGAGCGCCACCAGGAACTCCCGGATTACCCCGAGGTGGCCTTGAGGGAACTGATCCGCAATGCGGTCATCCACCGCAACTACGAGAACAGTCACACGCCCGTCCGAGTATCCTGGTTCTCCGATCGCGTGCAGATCGTCAACCCGGGCCCCACATTTGGAGAAGTCACCCGGGATAATCTGGGAGATCCGGGCGTAACCTCGTACCGCAACCCCACCATCGCCGAGGCGATGAAGAGCCTGGGATTCATGGAACGGTTCGGCACGGGAATACAGAGGGCCCGAGCGGCGCTCAGAGACAACGGAAACCCGGCGCCTGAGTTCGCCGTAGAAGATCCCTTCATCAGCGTGACACTCGGAGCAAGAGCGTGAAGACGGTCGCATTCTTCAACAACAAGGGAGGAGTGGGCAAGACCTCTCTCGTCTACCACCTGGCGTGGATGTTCGCCGATCAGGGCCGCAGGGTCATCACGGCCGACCTGGACCCCCAGGCCAATCTGAGCGGGATGTTCCTGACCGAAGAGGCGATGGAGGAGATGTCCAACGATCCTGCCAGGAAGACGATCAACGACGACATCGCGCCGCTCTTCGAAGGGACCGGAGACATCGCCTCCACTCCCCACGTCGAAGAGATCAGCGATAGGATCGGGCTGCTCACCGGCGATCTCGGCCTCTCCAGACAGGAGGATGAGCTTTCGCTTCAGTGGCCCCGCTGCCTTGATGAAGATCCACGTGCCTTCCGGGTCACGACGGCTTTCGCCCGGCTCATCGGTAGCGCTTCAGGACGATTCGATGCCGATCTGGCTCTGGTAGACGTAGGACCCAATCTGGGGGCTCTCAACCGGGCCTCCCTGGTGGCGTGCGACCACGTGATCGTTCCACTAGCGCCCGACCTGTTCTCCCTCCAGGGACTGCGCAACGTCGGGCCGACCCTGAAGAAGTGGCGGAAAGCGTGGTCAGAGCGACGTGCGAAGAAGCCCGAAGGACTGGAGCTGGATCTTCCCCAAGGGACGATGGACCCGGCGGGCTACGTCATCATGCGGCACTCGGTCAGGAACTACAGGCCGGTCAAGGCCTTCGCGCGGTGGATCGAAAAGATCCCCGGGGAGTATCGGCAATCCGTCGTGCAGGCGGATGACTGCAGCTCTGACGCCGACTCAGCCGACCCCCACCTCCTCGCCCACCTGAAGGACTACCGCTCCCTGATGCCCCTGGCCCAGGAGGCGAGCAAACCCATGTTCAAGCTGAAGCCGGCCGACGGAGCCATTGGTGGACATCAGACGGCAGTCCAGGAGTGCTACCGGGACTTCAGGGACCTGGCTCGGAAGATCGAAGACCGGATAGGCAGTGAGAGGCGCACACCGACCCGACAGGAGGAGACTCAGAAGTGAAGGTATCGACCATCCTCGACCACATCGATAGCGGTTACATGGCGCTGCCCAAGTTCCAGCGCGGGTACGTCTGGAATCGTGACCAGGTGCGCCGCCTGATGGATTCACTGTACCGCCGCCATCCGGTAGGTAGCCTGCTTGTATGGGCAACAGCGGCGGAGGACGTGAATCACCGTGGAGAGCAGGATCTTGCGCCGGGTGTCGTGAGGCTGCTGTTGGACGGCCAGCAGCGCGTGACCTCGCTCTACGGGATCATCCGCGGAGAACCGCCCGCATTCTTCGACGGCAACGACAGGACCTTTACGGGGCTCTACTTCCATCTGGGGCACGAGGAATTCCGCTTCTACCAGCCGACACATATGCAGGACGACCCCCTCTGGATCAATGTCTCCGAACTGATGCAGGGGGGACACGATGGATTGGGAGAACAGTACACTCGCCTGGCTCAGGTGCCGGAGTTTGCGGCCAAGATCGGTGAGTTCAGCGGGCGCCTGAACCAGATCCTGGGCATCCGGGACATCGAACTCCACGTGGAGGAAGTCACCGGTCCTGACAAGACGATCGATGTGGTGGTGGACATCTTCAATCGCGTCAACAGCGGCGGCACAAAACTCTCTCACGGAGACCTGGCGCTTGCCAAGATCTGCGGTTCCTGGCCTGAAGGCCGGGAGCGGATGCAGTCCACCCTCGAGAGGTGGCGAGAGAGTGGCTACGACTTCAATCTCGATTGGCTCCTGAGGAACGTGAACGCCATCGTCACCGGCGAGGCGCGGTTCGTGCACCTTCACGACCAGCCGACAGAGGCGATCCAGGATGGCCTGGAGCGGACCGAGCGATGCGTCGACAACGCCTTGAACCTCATCGACGGCCGTCTCGGCCTTGATCATGATCGTGTCCTCTTCGGCCAGTATGCGCTGCCCGTGATGTGCCGGTACATCGACAGACGGGGCGGCCATATGGAGGACGTCACCGAGCGGGACCGGCTCCTGTACTGGTACTTCCAGAGCGCCATGTGGGGGCGGTTCTCGGGTTCGACGGAGACCATCCTCAACCAGGACTTCGAGGCCATCCAGGACACCGACGGAGCCATCGAGCGGCTCCTCGAGCAGCTACGGCTCTGGCACGGCAGTCTGCGCGTCGAGACCGCCCACTTCCGTGGCTGGAGCCTGGGGGCGCGGTTCTACCCTGTCCTGTACGCCTTGACGCGGGTTGGCGACGCCAGGGATTGGGGAACGGGACTGGCCCTGAAGAGTTCGCTGCTGGGCCGGATGAACGCACTTGAGGTTCATCACATATTCCCCAAGGCGATGCTCTACCGCAACGACTTCTCCAAGTCGCAAGTGAACGCCATCGCCAATTTCTGCTTCCTGACCAAGGACACGAATCTTCAGATCAGGGACCGCCGGCCCGCCGAGTACTTTCCCGAGGTCGAGGCGCGACATCCTGGCGCGCTCGCCTCGCAGTGGATACCGATGGACGCAGACCTCTGGCAGACGGAGAACTACCTCGAGTTCCTTGAAGAGCGCCAGCGTCTGCTCGCGCAGGCGACAAACGCCCTGCTGGGGGAACTCCTGCACGACGGGGCGACCGAGCATGCAGCCGAGACGGCTCCGATCGCGGTGGTCAGCGCACCTCAGCCCGAGTCGGTTCCGGGTGGAATCGCAGATGCCGAGGAAGAGGCGATCCTCATGGATCTGAACGATTGGGTGCAGGGCCATGGACTCCCCGAAGGGAATCTGGGGTTCGAGCTCTCGCACCCCGACACGGGAGATCCTCTCGCCATACTCGATCTCGCCTGGCCGAACGGGCTCCAGGACAGCTACAGCCAGCCGGTGGCGCTTCTGCTCGGGGAAGAGCCGAAGACCCTGCAGATCGCGAACGACCACGGATTTCGCCACTTCACCAGCCCCGATGCCTTCAAGCGCTACACGGAGGCCGAAGTCCTGACGGTGGCCGATGAAGGCGAAGCCGTGGCGGCAGGGGGTTAGATGACTGCCACGAACGGAATGCCGCCAGTGCATCCCGGCGAGATCCTGCGAGAGGAGATGGACGAGCGCGGTCTCTCCCCCGACGCACTTGCCCAGGCACTCGACGGCGATCATACACTTGATCCCCGGAGGGGCTATCGTGGGAGGATGCGGAAGACCACACGCAAGTGCATCGCCATTGGGTTCTGTGAGATGTCGGTCATTCTGGTCGGCTTGGGGATCGCCGTGATCCTCCCCATCGCACCGGCTTGGGTATGGTTCTCCCTCGCGGGTCCCATATGGCTTGTGCCGTCCTCGTGTGGAACTGGCCAGAAGATTCTCCTCGATGCCCATGGAGCCAGCGAGCATCTCCGGACGCCGGAGGATGTCGCGGCGTACCTGAACGCCGCCATCGAGGAGTCGGGTGCGGGAACCGAAAGCCTCGCATCGGAGCAACAGGCTCGCCGCCGCATGGGCGATTTCGTTGTCTGAGTACCCGGACCTTCGAGACCAAGCTGCTCGGACAGTTTCCCGCCCCTTACATGAGGAGAGCAAGACATGGCCATTTCGATTCAACTGCCTGCGGCCACGGAGCAACGGCTTGATTTCCTGGCGCAGCAAACCGGGCGCACCAAGGATGTCTGCCTGCGCGAGATCATCGAGCGGGGTCTTGAAGACATGGAGGACTACTATCTCGCTGCCGAAGTCCTGAAACGCGTCCGAGACGGTGGGGAGCAGGTGTACTCCGCTGCCCAGGTGAAGAAGTCGCTTGGTCTGGACGATTGAGTACACCGAGACTGCCAGCGATCAGCTGCGCCGACTGGAGACAGATGGCTCGTCGAATTGTCGAGTACCTCGGCGACAGGGTGGCTGGGCTTGAAGACCCACGGAGTTTGGGTAGGGGGCTGACAGGTCCCCTCGGTGGATTGTGGCGCTATCGCGTCGGAAACTACCGGGTGATCTGCGACATTCGGGATCGTGGTTTGCGGATTCTGGTCGTCAGGATCGGTGCTCGTGACAGCGTGTATCGTTGATGGTGAACAGTTTCCTGCTACAGCGAAGTCGCGGACTCCGCGCCACTCCGTCCCTGGAACTGCTGAACGGCCCGGAGTCGGCGCTGATCATGTCGTCGGGACACAACGACGAGGAGCGGCTGGCGCGCTGGCACCTGAGCAAGGAGCAACAGGACCGCCTCATCGAACGGTTCAGGGACCGCGACGCCCCCCTGGCCATGCTGGTCGTGTGCGACATGCTGCTCACCGGGTTCGACGCGCCGGTCGAGCAGGTCATGTATCTCGACGCGCCCCTCAAGGAGCACACCCTGCTGCAGGCCATCGCCCGCGTGAACCGCCCGTACGGGGACGAGAAGACCTACGGCCTGGTCGTCGACTACTGGGGCGTGTCCGCGAAGCTGCAGGAGGCGCTCGACATCTTCTCGACCACCGAGATCCAGGGGGCGCTCGCCCCGAGCGCGGACGAACTGCCGCGTCTGCAGAGCCGGCACGCCGCGGCGATGAGGTTCTTCCAGTCGGTGGCCGACACCAACGACCTCGATGCCTGCGTGCGGGTGCTGGAGCCGGAGGACGTGCGCGCCGAGTTCGACCTCGCCTTCCGCCGTTTCAGTCAGTCGATGGACATGCTGCTGCCCGACCAGCGCGCCCTCGCCTATCACGCCGACCTGCGCTGGCTCGGCAAGATCCGGGGCACCGCCCGCGCCCGCTACCGGGACGACCGCCTCGACCTGTCCGGCTGCGGGGAGAAGGTGCGGCAGCTCATCGCCGACGCCGTCGCCGCCGACGGCATCGAGATCCTGGTCAAGGAGGTCCAGCTCTTCACGTCGGAGTTCGACGAGAAGCTCAAGGCTCTCGAAAGCGACGAGGCCAAGGCGAGCGAGATGGAGCACGCCATCCGCCACGAGATCAACGTCCGCGTCG
>JAPOZM010000077.1 GCA_026706075.1 Gemmatimonadaceae bacterium | reverse complement strand
GGCGGCAGCACAGACGGAGTACCCCTTCGCCGCCGGAACGGACAGCACCGGCCGGGCGCAGGCGGCGAGCGATGCCACCGGCCGGGTGCTGATCGAATCTGCGGAGTTTCCCCGCGGCCTGTGGGTGGATCTGGCGGATGAAGCCGGGCAGGCCCTGGGCGGCATCCAGGTGGAGTTTCAGGGCCGGCCGGACAGCCTGGCCGCCCTTCACTGCGTCGATCCGTCCGGTCTGCTCCAGGAGACCCTGGTGTGGGCGCGCCTTGGGGGGGACCCCCTGCGCCTCGCGCTGAAGAGCAGTGAGCCCGAGGACCTGCCGGCGGGACTGGCCGCCATCGACTGGCGGGTCGAGCCGGGTGCCGAGGGGATCCTGGCCCAGGAGGAAGGGCAGGAGCTCACGGACTGGGAGGCGGTGACCGCCTTTCTGCAGGAGCGCTGGCGGGGCCGTACGGGGCGGGTGGCGGTATGGATCGACAGCAACACCGCGCTGGCTCTCGACCTGGCTCACGCGGAGCCTGCCGCCCGGCTGATCGATCACCTCCAGGACCAGTACCGGAGGTCACTGGGAGAAGTGAGCGCCCTTCCTGTAAGGGTGCTCTTGAGTCCCTACGCACCTGGCGAAAGCCCTGCTTTCCTCGAGGACACGATCACCCTCACCAGCACCTTCATTCTGGTCCCGGGATCGGACCTGGAAAAGTGGGTACTGACGAGACTGCGCAGATCCAGGGGCCCGGTTACCTGGTCGGAAGCCTCCGCCGTGACAGGTCTCGATCTCACATGGCATCAGATCGTGGACGTGAGCCCCCTGGTCTTGCTGACCAACTTGACAGGTCTGTCCCTGTCCGAGAACCGGATCGTCGATGTGAGTCCTCTGGCCTCCCTGACCCGCCTGAGATGGCTGCGGCTTGGCAACAACGAGATCGCGGAGTTGAGCCCCCTGGCTTCCTTGACCCGCCTGGAATGGCTGGTCCTGCGTGAGAACCGGATCATCGACGTGAGCCCCCTGGCCACCCTGACCCGCCTTGAGTGGCTGGAGCTGTGGGCCAATGGGATCGTCGATGTCAGCCCTCTCGCCTCCCTGACCAACTTGAAGTGGCTCTGGGTGAGTGGAAACCGGATCGTCGACGTGAGTCCTCTGGCCTCCCTGACCAACTTGACGTGGCTTGGGGCGGGTTGGAACCAGATCATCGACGTGAGCCCTCTGGCCTCCCTGACCCGCCTGGATCTGCTGAGGCTGGACGGCAATGAGATCGTCGACGTGAGCCCTCTGGCCTCCCTGACTCTCCTGGAGGAGCTTAGGCTGGGTGGAAACCGGATCGTCGACGTGAGTCCCCTGGCCACCCTGACCCGCCTGGATCTGCTGAGGCTGGGTGCAAACCGGATCGTCGACGTGAGTCCCCTGGCCTCCCTGACTCGCCTGGAACACCTGGAGCTGGGCGGCAACGAGATCGTCGATGTGAGTCCTCTGACCTCCCTTCCCACCTTGAGATGGCTGAGCCTGAGGGGCAACGAGATTCAGGACATCGGTCCCCTGGTCGCCAATCCCGGTCTGGGTGAAGGCGATACGATACGTTTGGAGCGCAACCCCCTCAGCGAGCAGGCGATCAACGAGCAGATCCCCGCCCTCGAGGCACGGGGGGTCACGGTCACCTACTGACCCGACCTCCGCCCGTGCCCCTCCTGCGAAAGGAGCCCCGCCATGCACTTCCGACACATCCTCCTCACCGCCGCCCTGCTGACCCCGCTGCCAACCCTCGGCATCGGCTACGTGTACACCGGCGTCGGCGACGACGGCCGTCAGCACCTGGAGCTGACGTCGGTCACCGTGGACGTGCGCATCGACGAGCGGGTGGCGCGCACGCGCACCGACCAGATCTTCACCAACCACGCCGAGTGGGAGGTGGAGGGGATCTACGAGTTCACCCTGCCCGAGGGGGCGATCATCACCGACCTGGTGCTGTGGATCGGGGACAAGCGCATCCAGGGTCTGATCATGGAGAAGGAGGAGGCGCGGCGGGTCTACGACGACATCGTGCGTCAGCGCATCGACCCGGCCCTGATCGAGCAACTGACGCCGAACAAATTCCGGCTGAGCATCTTCCCCTTCCCGGCCCAGGGTTCGCGCCGGGTCGAGTTCGAGTACATGCAACTGCTGGACGCGCGCAACGGGCGCATCGACTACACCTTCCCGCTGGCGCCGGAGACCGACCAGGCGCTGCAGATGGAGCTGTTCGTGCTGCGCGCCCGGGTGCGCAGCCAGCACGCCTTCGAGGCGACCACCTCGGGCCTGCCGCGGCTCACCGAGGTGGGCCGGCCCGACGCGCACACGGCGAACGTGTTCTACGGCGACGAGGACCTGACGCCGCGGGAGGACTTCACCCTCAGCCTGCAGCGCACCGGCGACCTGGAGCTGCCGACGGTGCTCAGCTTCGCCCCGGAGCAGGACGAGGCCCTGGGCTACTACGCCCTGTGGCTGCCGCCGCTGCCGGAGCTGACCGAGGGCGATCCCCTGCCCCGCAGCCTGACCTTCGTCATCGACATCTCCTCCAGCATGCAGCGGGGCAAACTGGAGGCGGTGAAGGGGGCGCTGACGGCGGCGCTGGAGAACCTGGTGGAGAAGGACCTGTTCAACATCGTCGTCTTCAGCCACCGGGCCGACGCCTTCGCCGCGGCGCCGGTGCCGGCCAACCGGTCGAACCTGGAGTCGGCGGCGGCCTTCATCAACCAGCAGGACGCTTTGGGGGTGAGCAACTTCGAGGCGGGTCTCGGAAGAGCGATGCGGCAGGCCTTCCCGGCCGGGCGGGTGAACCACGTGATCTTCCTCACCGACGGGCTGCCGAATATCGGCGAGATCGAGCTGGAGCCTCTGAGCGAGTTGGTGGGGCAGTGGTCGGAGGGCCGGGTGCGGCTGTTCACCATCGGCGTGGGTGGTGACGTGGACCAGAACTTCCTGACCGTGCTGGCCGAGGATCACGGCGGCGAGTCGCACTTCCTGTCGGAGGAGGGCGACATCGAGGAGGCGCTTCGGGTGCTGTTCGAGGAGTTCACCTTCCCGGTGCTGCTCGTGGACGAGCTGTCCTTCGGGACGGCGGAGATCCACGACGTGCACCCGCGGGGGGTGGAGGCCCTGGCCGCGGGCCGGGAGCTGTTCCAGGTGGGCCGCTATCAGCAGGGCGGACTATACACCCTGAGCGTGAGCGGCCAGGTGGGCGAGAAGGACGTCCTGGTGGACTACCCGCTGGAGTTCACCGACACCGACGTCTCCCTGGAGCTGCTGCCCCGCCTGTGGGCCTACCAGAAGGTGCTGGCCCTGGAGGAGCAGATCGCCCGCTTCGGCCCCGAGCCGGAGCTGCTGGACGACATCCTGGCCCTGGGGCTGGACTACCGCCTGGTGACGCGGCGGACATCCCTGTTTGCCCCGGACGAGGGCGTGGAGGTCAACCCCGAGCCGCGGGACGATCGTGGCGGCGATGGGCTCGCAACCAGCTCCCCCACACGCAGTGATGACGGCGATGACGGCGGAGACGAGGACCTGGTGATGACGTCGGTGGAGGAGACGGGCGAGACCGCTCACTGGATGGGCCGGGACTTCGTGCTGCGGGACGACCTGTGGATCGATCTGGCCTACCGGCCGGAGATGCCGAGGCAGCTCTATGAAGGGCTGGCCGGCCAGCCCGAGGAGCTGGCCCTCTTCGCCCAGCTGGGTCAGGCCATGGTGGTGGTGGTGGACGACCAGGCTTGGGAAATCCGCCAGGGGACGGGCCCGGCGCGGCCGGTGCTGCAGCAGAACGCGCCCAACCCCTTCAACGCCTCAACGGTGATTCCCTTCCAGGTCCCGGTGGACCTGGCGGGCGAGGAACTGTGGCTGAGCATCTACAACCTCTCGGGTCAGGTGGTGCGGGTGCTGCGCGTCGACGCTCCCGGGACCGGAGAGCACCGCCTTTCCTGGGACGGCCGTGACGAGTACGGCCGGGAGGCGGCCAGCGGTGTCTATGTCTACCGGCTGGAGACCCGGGAGTGGGCGGTGCACCGGCGCATGCTGCTGCTGAGGTGAGGGAATCGCCATGAGCGGACAGCTGGTACGACAGCTCGACATGCTGCGGGAACTGCAGGCCGCCCGCTATGGCAGGACGGCACGCGAGCTTGCTGACGAGTACCGCTGCACGGTGCGCACTGTTCAGCGCGACATCCAGGTCCTGGAGGCCGTTGGCTTCTGGCTGGAAAGGCGCCAGGATGATCAGCGCATCTACTACCGGTTTGCCAGAGAGACCAGGCTTCCCCTGAACTTTTCAGTCATGGAGGCGGCGGCCCTGATCCTCGCCGAGCGGGCGGGCCTGGGGTTGGAGGGGACGCCCTTCGGGGAGCATCTGCGCTCGGCCGTCCGCCGGCTGACCGGGGCCATGTCTCCGGAGATGCGCCAGTTCTTCGAGCGGGCCTCCGACTACTACGTGCCCATGGCTCGCGGCTACAAGCCGTACGAGGATGCTCGCCAGATCCTCGAGAGCCTGAACGAGGCCGTGATGCAACGCCGCGTCTGCAGGGTGAGCTACCGCTCGCCCCATGCAGAAGAGCCGCGGCGCTACGAGATCGAGCCCCTGCGCTTCCAGCCCCACCGCGGTGGCCTGTACGTGATCTCGCGGGTGGCCCGGTACGACAACCTCATCACCCAGGCCGTGGAGCGCTTCGAGGAGGTGGAGGTGACGGAGGAGGAGTTCGAGCCGCCGGATCACCTGTCCATCGATGAGCGGGTTCGCGACACCTTCGGGATTTCCTACGAGGAGCCCATGGACGTGGCGGTCCGCTTCACCGCGGACCAGGCCCCCTACGTGCGCGAGCGCATCTGGCACCCCAGCCAGCAGTTGGAGGAGCTGCCCGACGGGCGCGTGGTCCTGCGCCTGCGCGCCGGCGGCTTCTTCGAGATCAAGAGCTGGGTCCTGGGCTTCGGAGCCGCCGCCGAGGTGCTGGAGCCGGACGAGCTGCGCGAGGCGGTCCGGGGGGAGATGCGGAGGGCCCTGGGGTTGGGGGAGGAGGGTGCGACGTGATCTGTCGCGGGGATGGCGTAGGAATTCCTATGGAAGGAGACCAAAGTGGTGGACCTGATGCCCGAGGAAAGGGAGTGGCTGGTTCTGCTGCGCGCCGAGTGCGAGGCCAAGCCCGGCCACCGCGGCAGGATCGGATTCCGGAACCTTTGAGCCGCTGATGGGTATATTCGGAGATGGAGCCGCCGGCGCCTGCCGCGATCCCCGCGGGATCCAGGATGGCGGCCGCAGCACGCGACGAGGAGGATCTCCATGCCTGCCAGATACATCACCCCTCTCCTCCTGCCGGCCCTGCTCGTGGCCGGCTGCGACCGTTCAGCCGACCCGGGCGGATACCTCGAGACACGGGAGGTGACCGTCGGCCCCACCCTGGCCAAGTGTTACGGCGTGGGCCTGCAGTCCTGCATGATCGTGGACGGCGGGCTCTTCTACGACGGCATCGAGGGCTTCGACTACGAGCCCGGCTACGACTATCGCCTGCGGATCGGCAAGTACGATCCCTGGGGCGGCGGGGAACCTCCCCAGGACGCCGGCCAGTACGCCTACAGCCTGCTGGAGCTGGTGGAGAAGACCCCCGCGCCATCCACGCCCGCCACCTTGTCGGTGGGGCCGGCGCGGGTGATCTGCTTCCGGAGCGACGACTTCTGCATGGTGGTGGACGGCGCGCCCTACGACGAGATGATCACCAACTTCGAGTACCAGGCCGGCAACCACTACATCCTCGAGGCCGACAAGTATGCCGACGGCCGCTACGTGCTGGGTGAGATCACCTCGAGGACCGAAGCGTCGGGTGTGGAGGAGGAGATCACCGTGGATCGGCACCGGGTCGAGTGCGGCGACGGCCATCCCGGGTACTGCAAGGTCGTCAACGGCGCCCCCTTCCGCGGCGAGATCGTCGGCTTCCAGCCCCTGCACGACTACAGCTACCGCCTTCGGGTCGAGAGGTTCCCCATGTTCCCGGATGCCACCACCTCGTCGCCCGAGGTTCCGGCCTACGGGTATCGCTGGCTGGAGACGCTCGAGAGCGAGCTGAAGAACTGATCCGCGGCTGACAGGACGGCGCGCAGGATCGGCTGGTCCAATCTCCTTTGGGCCGGCCGATCTTCGTTCTGGTCGGAATACCACGCTGCCTGCGACGCGATCTGTCGCACCGCCTGTGCAGGTTCACCTCCGAACCCATGAACAAGGAGGTGTCCATGCGCAGCAGACTACATTCGATGTTCGTGCTATCCGCCCTCGTCCTTCTCGCCTGCCAGGGTCCGGAGGGACCGATGGGTCCGCAGGGGCCGCCGGGGGAGGCCGGTCCGCGGGGCGAAGCCGGCCCCCAGGGCGAATCGGGACCCCGGGGCGAGTCCGGCCCCCCGGGCGAGATGGGCCCGCCCGGGGAAGGGATCGTCATCGAGCGGCGGCTGACCGCCTCTCTCTACGACGAGGACGGTTACATCCTCATCGAGGATGACCGGATCACCCCGACGAGCTTCCGGGCCCTCTACTTGAAAGCCACCGATCAAGAGTCGGATCTCTCCCTGTACATGCCCCTCGACTATCTCCTGGTCTCGGCGGTGTCGATCGTCCCCGAAGCGCAGGAGCTGGAGACGCCGGTCCTCGCCGTCGGCGAGGGCGCGCTCCTGATCCAGGACCGCAACGGGGATCTGCTGACGGTAGCGCTGGCGTCCTTCCTGGACGGAATGGTGGTCGACCTGGCGGTGCTGGTGGCGGGGTGAGGGCGGGCCCCGAAGCGCGGAGCCCACGGGTGTCCCTTCCGTGGTTGCGACACGATCTGTCGCACCTCCTGAGCAGATTCGATCTGGACGCGCCGTTCGCGAGCGCCCTACCACCCCATCCACCGGGCGGAGGAACGAGACCGTCCGCCCATCTCTCGAGGAGCCATCCAAGATGAGAATCGTCCTGATTGCCATGGCTGGATGCGTGGCTTTCTCCTGCGCCGCCAAACGTCCGCCGTCAGACTTCGGCATTCGCGGCCTTGACGGGTCTGAATTCAAGGGCCACTGGGGCCGTTCCGAGATCAAGGAGCTACCCCACATTCTCGGTGAGGGTGAGGTCATCAGGCATGCGATCTACGCGAAGCGAGAGAGCGGGGGCAATGGCCTGCTGTTGGCTACGGACAGTCGACTTCTCTTCGTCGACAAGGGGATGTTGTATGGGCTCACCGTCCAGGACTTCCCCTATGAGGCAATCTCCTCCGTTCGGTACAACACGGGTCTTGTGATGGGCAAGGTGTTCTTTGTCGCGGAGGGCTACACCGTGTTCTTCGAGCAGGTGGACAACGAAATGGCGAAGAGCTTCTGCGAATTCGTCACCAGGCACATGGCGACGAGGAGAGAGGAGGAGGGCCAGTAGCCCGCCTCCCTCAGAACCGCAGCCCCACCTGCCCGAAGACCAGCCGTCCCACCTCCGGGGCGCCGACGAAGGACTGGTAGGGCCGGTCCAGCACGTTGCTCGCATCGACCTGCAGCACCAGGTCCCGCTCCAGGGGCAGATCGTACGTCAGGTTGAGATCCAGCACCGTGTAGGTATCCACCACGCCCGCGTACACCCCCGAGCTCATGCGGAAGGAATCGGTGTAGCGCATGCGGCCCCCCATCGTCAGTCCCAGGTCGGCGAAGTCGTAGTCCAGGCCCAGCTTGGTCTTGTGCCGGGGGGCGTTGAGGGCGATGTCGGCCCCCCCATCGCCATGGGAGTAGCTCACGTTCTCGAACCAGTTGTCGTCGACGAATGAGTAGCTCCCCGTGAGCCTCAACCGGTCGGTGGGGTACCAGGCCAGGCTAAGGTCGAGCCCGCGGATGGTGACAGCCTTGAAGTTGCGGTAGCTCATGACCAGGGCGTAGGGATCGGAGGCCTGCTCGGGGGAGACGGTGCCGTAGGGGATCGCCGCCGCCCCCGCCGTGAGCAGGCCGGCCAGCTCGTCCACGGGGGTGCCGTTGTTGTTGCCTTCCACCAACCCCGGCTCCTGCGCCGCGTCGAGGGCCGCCAGGACCGCGGCCAGCTCGGCGTTCTCCGGATCGGCGAGGGCCTGGCCGATGCCTTCGCCAAGGGCCCGGCCCAGGCTCTCGGGATCGAGGAAGACGTTGGGCGTCTCCACCGACACGGAGCCGACGTAGTTCTCCACCCTGGACTGGTACAGGTCCGCGGCCACCACCACCCTGTCGGCCAGCACCCCCTTGTAGCCGATCTCGAAGGTCTGCGTGATCGCGGACTCGATGCGCGGCACGTCGTGGGCGGTGACCGGCGTGATGCCGTCGGCCTCCACGAAGAAGAAGGACTCCCGGTTCGGGTCGGGCTCCTCGCCGAGGGGCTCGGTCTCGATGTTCAGTCGCCCCAGCCGGTTGCGCAGCCCGGGCAGCTGCTCGGGCACGATGCCGGGCAGGTCCGCCGCCAGCCGGCCGGCCGCCGCCTGGGCCTCCTCGGCCCCCATCCCCTGGGCCATCAGGGCTCCTGCGGCCAGTTCCTGGAAGGCCGGGCCGAGCTGGGCGAGCACCGACTGCCGGCCGATCCCCCACATGACATTGGTGAACAGCGGGTCGTCCAGGGGCAGGTACTGGTCGGCGGGCCGACCGGCCATCGGGGCGAAGGGCGAGCGGAACAGGGGCCGGCCATTCTCGCCCCGGCGGAAGGTGAAGCCGTACTCGCCGCCCCGGTAGTTCCCCTGGGTCCAGACGTCGATGGGCCGGAACTCCCCGAGGCCGAGGGAGGCGAAGAGGGGCGAGAAGGCCGGGGCCAGGCCGAAGGGATCGCGGGACGTCTGCAGGTCGAGGTAGAGGTTGTTCGCCGTGGGTGTGCTGAAGGCCCGGTTGTAGGTCAGCCGCAGCGTCTGGGCATCCCTCGGCTTGAAGACCAGGGCGGCCCGGGGCGACAGCTCGGGGTCGGCGAGGCGGCTGTGGTAGTCGTAACGCAGGGCCAGCACCAGCTCCAGGGGATCGGCGAGGGAGGTCTCGCTCTGCAGGTAGCCGCCGAAGACGTCGAGGTCGTCGTCGTCCTCGTTGCGGCCCATGATGGTGTTCTCCGTGTCGGGCCGCGTCAGCAGGGCGTCGACGCCGTAAGTGAAGCGCTGGCGCTGGCCCAGCGTGGACGTGTGCTGCCCCTGGAGCACGGTCAGGGAGGACCGGTCGACGACGGGCACTCCCGTGCGCAGCAGGAAGCTGTCGCCCGCGTCGCTCCAGTTGCGGAAGGCCTGGAGGAACCAGTCGCCGTGGAGCAGGCGCAGCTGGGTGTAGTTGTACTGCCAGTCGATCGTCTGCGACGCCCCCACGCCGGTGAGGCCGAGGATGCTCGCCTGGTTGTGCCCCGCCGACAGGATCGCCGTCAGGTCGTCGGAGGCCCGCCAGTCCAGGCGCGCCTCGAGGCTCTGGTTGCGGGTGTGGGGGTCGCGCTCCGGCAGGGGCGGCAGGTCGGCGCCGGCGGCGATCTCCGCCCGCCTCTGCTTGCGCGCCTTCTCCTCCTCCGCATCGGTGTACTCCCACTCGGTGCCCGTGTAGTACCGCGCCGAGATCTTGTAGCCCAGGCCGTCCCCCACCATGCCGGCGTGGCGCATCTCGGTCTTGCGCAGATCGCGCTCGCCCAGCCCCAGGTAGACGTTGGTGCCCTGCGAGGTGAGGGGGGATCGGGTGATGACGTGCATGACCCCGTCGGCACTGTTGGGCCCGTACAGGGCCGACCCGGGCCCCAGGACGACCTCGATCCGCTCCACGTCCTCGTTGACGAGGGGGATGAAGTTCATGGCGTTGACCCGCAGCGAAGGCACGCGCGCGATGCGGTTGTCCGTCAGGGTGAGCAGGGAACCGGAGAAGATGTTGTTGAAGCCGCGCACCACCACCATGTTGTTCGCCAGTCCCGTCTGGGCGAAGTCCACCGCCGGCAGGTCCTTTACGTGGTCGGCCACGGTCAGGGCCGGCTTGTTGCGGACATCGCCGCCGTCGACCACGGAGACCGAGGCCGGCGCGTCCAGGATCTTCTCCTGCCGGCGCGAGGCGGTGACCACCTCCTGCCCCAGGTAGAGGACCTCCGCCGCCAGGACCGCGTTCACCCGCGTCGTCTCGCCGGCCTGCACGCGCACCGTTTCCCGCTTCTCGCTCCTGTAGCCGACGAAGGTGATCTCCACCTCGTAGGTGCCCGCCGGAAGGGCGATGCGGAACCGCCCCTCCTCGCCGGAGACGCTTCCGGCCCCGTCCGGCAGGCCGGGTCCCCGAACGGCGATGCCGGCGCCGGACAGGACCTCCCCGTCCTCGCTGGTGACCGTGCCTTCGATGTGGCCCTTCGGCTGGGCCCAGGCAGCCCCGCAGGTCAGGATCAACAGCAGGAAGGGGAGCTTGCTCATCGGTCTCTTCTCCTGAAGCCAAGGGGGGTGGTGCCTGCAGCCGCCCCAGGGTCCGGAGACCGACGGAGCCGCGCCGCCAGGCAGGCGGCGGGAATATACATCGAGAGGCCCGGCCCCAAGCCCGGAGCCCGGTCGCCCCGTTTCCCTCCCCGCGGTCGCGACGCGATCTGTCGCACCTCGGGGGCAGCTTCCCTTTGCCTGGACGATTCCCCAAGGAATCGCCTGCCCACCCTACAAGGAAGGAGAGACAGCGTGAAGACCCTTGCGAGGGGAGTGCTCGTCCTTGCCGTGCTGTCGCTGACGGCTGCGTGCGGTGTGTCGAAACTGCTGGAGCTGGAGGCCCCGGGCGGGAAGCCGGCCCTGATGACGAGCGTGCTCGTCACCAAGGAGGGAGGCGGGTACAAGATCCAGTACTCCCTTCAGGACGAGGATCTCGCCTACACCTCGGCCGACGGCACCCTGACCGTCTGGTTCGTCGACTATGACAACGAGAGCAGAGTCTTCTTCACCAAGACCTACGAGGTGGAGAAGTCGGACTTCAAGAAGTACGAGACGCTGCTGGGCCGGGAAGTGTGGGGCCACGTGATCATCCTCGGCGGATCGGAGGTGAGCCAGTACGGCAGCGACGTCTTCGCCACGATGAAGCTGAGGTTCGAGACCGACAGCGGTGCGGTCTTCGAGGACGAGGACACGTTATTCATGTAGGCCGACACGATCTGTCGCACCCCCGGGTAGGTTCAGAACGGCAAACGCGGACGAACCCATTTCCCGGAGGAGCGACATGCCCCCCAAGAAGGAGTCCAGCGAACGCCGCGGCCTCGACGAGCACGGCATCATCTTCCTCTCCGGCGGCATCGACGGCGGCAAGGCCGAGTCGATCTGCGAGAAGATCATCGAGTTCAACGTCGGCCACGAGGTCGACCTGATTCAGCTGATGATCAACTCCGGCGGCGGCGAGTGCGCGGCGGGCTTCGGCGTGATCGACCTGATGGACTGGTCGCGCCTGCCGGTCTACACCACCGGCGTCGGCATGGTGGCCTCCATGGCCCTGGCCGTGTTCATGGCCGGCGAGCCCGGCCACCGGGTCCTGACGCCGCGCACCTCCGTCCTCTCCCACCGGTTCAGCGCCCTGAGCTTCGGCAACCACTCGGAGCTGGTGGCGCGGCGCAAGGAGGAGGATCTCCTCCACCGGCGCCTCGTGGACCACTACCTGGCGTTCTCCAACCTGACGAGCGAGGAGGAGGTGACCGAACGGCTGCTGAGCAACGTGGACACGTGGCTGACGCCGGAGGAGGCGGTGGAAGTGGGGATCGCCGACAAGGTGCAGCAGGATCGGCCGGCCCGGCGCAGCGGGGTGGAGGTGCGGCGATGACGGCGCGCGAGCAGGTGGTCCCCCTTCCGGTGAGCGGCTACGAGAAGAATGCGGAGTTCCTGAAGGCGAAGTACGAGGAGGTGGCCCTGCGGCTTCAGTGCGCCGGACTGCGACGGAAACTGCGGCAGCGGGATCGGCCTTCTCTCCAGGGGTCGGGTGAGGCCGCAGAGGAGCCGACCCCGGGGGATCCGTTGCGGCAAAGGATGGCGGCCTCGGAGCAGGAGTTGAAGCGTCAACAGGAGGTCGTCGAGGCGCGGCTGGACAGGAGCGATGCCTCGGAAGTGCCCTTCCTGGGACTCCTGGAACGATGCTGCGGGGTGACCGACTTCGACGGGCAGGTGCTGTGGCTGCTGTTCTTCATGGCCCTGTCGCCCGAGTTGCGGGACCAGTACGAGCAACTCGAGCTCGGGGAGTGGGATGGCCGCGGTGGCCACGGGATGTGCATCGGCGATCTGCTGAGGGTGCTGTGCAACAGGGGGGTCGACGAGTCCATGGAGTCGCGGGCGCGGTTCGGGGTCGACGCGCCTCTGATCGCCCACCACCTGGTTCAGATGGATTCCTTCGACGGCAAGCCTTCGATCCTGGACGTGGAGGTGCGGCTGCCCCAGCGGGTGGTCTCGTGGTTGAGCGGGGACACGCACCGCTACCCGAACGACAGTCCGTGCCGGGTGGAGTGGACCACGGAGGCGGTCGAGCACGTCGTGATGGAGCACGGGGTGATCGGCCGGCTGCTTCGGATGGTGGACCACTACGAGGAGTTCCGTGCCCGCCGCCAGGACCTGGGGCTGGCCGAGGCGGCCTCCTACGGGAGCGCCCTCGTGATCCTGGAGCACGGGCCGCCGGGGACGGGAAAGACCCTGCTGGCGCGGGCCCTGGCCCGCCGCGCCGGAAGGCCCCTCGTGAGTCTGATGAACCCGAGCAGGTACAGTCTCGATGCCGAGGATCTGGAATGTCTGTTCCGCGAGGCCCGTCTCCAGGACGGCATCCTCTTCATCGATGAGTGCGAGCACCTGGGTTCCCCGCACAGCGGAGAGCTGCCCGTCCTCCTGCGGGAATTGGAGCACTTCGAGGGCATCGTCGTCATGGCCACCAACTACCCGCAGGAGCTGGGGTCCCAGCTCGACAGGCGCTGCACGGTGAAGGTGCCCTTCGCCCTGCCTTCGGAGTCGGCCCGTCGGCGGATCTGGGAGCTGCACCTCGGTTCGGCGCCCCTGGCGGCGGACGTGGATCTGGCGCGGCTGGCGCGGGAGTACCCCATGCCCGGCGGCTACATCAAGAACGCCGCCCAGACGGCGGTGAACGAAGCCCTGGCGCGCGAAGGGGAGGTCACACTGAGGCGGGCCGATCTCGAAGCCGCCTGCCAGCTGCAGGAGGACCGGGTCTGCGAGGGACCCCGGGTTGGCCGGCGCTACCGGCCGCGGCAGCTCGTGGACGAGCTGGTCGCCAGCGAGGAACTGAGGGAGCGGCTGAGGAGCCTGGCCAGGGCCCTTGTCCGGAAGGAAGGGCTTCTGGGCTCCTGGCTGGGTGCGGAGAGCCCGCAATTCGGGGGAGCTCGCCTGCTGTTCCAGGGCGGGGGGTTCGAGGCGGCCATGGCGGCGGCCGACGCCGTGGCGGCGGAGATGGACCGGCCCGTTCTGAGAGTTCGTCTGGGAGAGCTGAGTCAGGCACCCGGTCGTGAAGCGCGAGGGGAGAGTTGGGAGCAGGACTGGCCCTTCGGGCTGATCGAGGCAGCGGCGCAGGCGGGGCAGATCGTAGCCATCGCCGATCCCTTGGGAAGGCTCGTCGACAAAGAGGACGAGGCGGGGCAGCTGGTGAGGGGGACTCTCGCCGGATGCACGGAATCGCGGGCGGTCCTGTTCGTCGTCAGCGGCGGAAGGTTCCGCGGCCTGAGAGGCTGGGACCACTTGCTCCACGAGGTGGTGGACGTGACCACGGCGGGGGCGGAGACGCGGGCCGAGCAGTGGCGGCAGCGGCTCGGCCGTCGGGCCGGCGCCATCGACGTGGAGGGCCTGGCGGAGGCCTTTCCAGTCGGGGCCTCGCAGATGCAGCTGGCGATCGAGAGGGCGGCCCTGCGTGCGGGAGCGGCGGGCGAGACGGAGCTTGTCGAGGAGCAGCTGAGGGAGGCGGTCCGGGGGGTGACGGGCCGGGCGGTGGGGGAGGGCCTGTTCGGGTGAGGAGACGCGGCCTCTGGCGGGGGGCGCGTAACGACCACCGAGGCCCCCGTCACTCCTCCGGCGGCGCCACCGCGCAGTCCCAGCACTCGCACCCGGAGCAGGGCGGGCTGCCCCCGGGCCGGACGAAGAAGCCGAAGGAATCGACCGAGGCCGAGGCGAAGAGGCCGATCCCGTTCTCCACGTGGAAGAGGGGCCGCTGAAAGGACTGCCCGGCCTCGCCGGCGCTGCGCTCCGCATCGATGTTGTCCGTTCGCACGAGGTCGTACCAGTTCCGGTCGACGGCGTGGAGCCTGACCTTGTAGCGCCCGGCGTGGTAGATGCCGTCCCAGGGCAGGTAGAGGTAGCTGTCCTCGGCCCGCAGCAGGGGGGTGGTGTTCTGGCGGTCCAGCTCGAAGTCCCCCTCGTCGATCCACTCGAGGTCGAGCAGGTACGGGCTGTAGCTCTCCAGGTTGAACGTGGCGAACTGGTAGAACCCGGTCTCGCCCGCGTCCTCGAGCAGGGCGACCAGCAGGCCCCGCGGATACTCCAGCTGGTTCTCCCCGGCGTCGTAGACCCCGTCGCCGATCTCGGAGAACAGTCTCAGCTGCTGCAGCTCCGTCTCCAGATCCTCGTCGAGCCAGACCAGCTCCTCGACGCGCACCCTCGCCGGCACAAGGGTCCGTGCGCTCACGACAGGGGCATCGCCGCTGGTCACCCGCAGCTCGTACTCGCCGCCCGGCTCGACCCGAGGCGCGTCTTCGGGCGGCAGGTAGCGTCCCGCCATGGCCGGGTCGGCGAGGTACTCGAAGAGAGCGTCTCCGTAGCGGATGGAGACCTCGGCCCCGGTCACGCCGGTGGCCGCGGCCTCGTAGCGAGCCCCGGGCGCCTCCGTGCGCCGCACCAGGACCGGGGGCAGGGGCGCGTCGACGATGAGGACGGCGTCGACCACGATCAGCGTCTCCTCGCCGGGGCCGAAGAGCTCCCCGGGATCGCGGTCGGCCTTGAGGGGGCCGGGGGCGTCACAGGAGAGGAGCGGCGCGAGGGCCAGCAGCAGCAGGAATGGGGGCATCATCTCAGAGCCTGAAGTCGAAGCCGAAGGTTGGCACGATGGGCAGCATCCGGACCACGGTCGGTTCCCTCTCGGAGTCCTCGGGGTCGTACTGGATGAACCACTCGTTGCGGCGGTTGTAGAGGTTGAAGATCTGCAGGTAGTACTCGACCTCGGCGCCGAAGAGCCGGGCCTGGCGCCGCACGCCGGCGTCGAGACGGTGGTAGGGCAGCATCCGGGCGCTGTTGCGCTGCGCCGCCAGGAGCCGGTCCACGGGGCGGCCCGACGCCGGGTCGCGCAGGGTGTAGCGGGCTCCGGCCGGGGTATAGGCCTGGCCGGTGGCGTAGACCAGGCTGGTCGTCCAGGTCCAGCGCCCCGAAGTGTACCTGGCGGTCAGCGACAGGTCGTGCCGCCGGTCGTACTTGGGCGGAAAGGCGCGGCCCTCGTCGACCTCCGGGAACTTCCTCCGCGTCCATCCGAGGGTATAGCCCAGCCAGCCGGTCAGGCGCCCGCGGCGCTTCTCGGCGAACAGCTCCAGGCCGGCGGCGTAGCCCTCCCCGCCGGTCTTGAAGACGTCCTCCGAGGTCCGCTGCTCCGCGTTCTCCGCCTGGTCCTCGTCGAGGACCACGAGGTTGGCCAGGTCCGTGTAGTAGGACTCGAGGCCGACCCGCCAGTCGCCGGAAGGCTCCCACTCCAGTCCCGTGACCCCCTGGTACGAGCGCCCGGGCTCGACGGTCTCGTCGAGGGAGACCCAGACGTCCCCGCCCCCGAACCCCTCCGTCGACACCAGTTGCAGGTACTGCCGGTAGCTGCCGCCGGCGACCTTGACCCGCCAGCCCTCCCGCAGGATCCGGCTCAGGGAGAAGCGCGGGTTCAGGGACAGGCGCCCTCCCTCCTCGTACCAGGAGCCGCGCAGGCCCAGCCGGACCTCGGTCAGGGGCGTCGCCTGCCAGTCTTCCTGGACGTAGGCGGAGAGCAGGTACGGCTCCACGATCTGCTCCTCCCGGTACTCCTCGAAGCGCACCTTGTAATCGAAGCGGAAGCGGGTGAGGTCGACTCCCGCGCGCAGGGTGTGGTCCGGGGAGGCGAACCAGTCGAAGTCCCCCTTGAGGGTGACCTCCCGCACCTTGTTGCGGATCTCGACCGGGGTGCCGAAGAGGTCGAGGATGATGTCGCTGTGGTACCGGGAGTAGAGGAGGATGGCGCGGCCGAACAGGGCCGGCGTGAACAGGTGCGTCCAGCGCCCGGTCAGGGCGCGGTTGCCCCACTCGTTGCCGAAGGAGAGGGTGTTGGTGCTGTCGCTCACCGTGATGTCGAGATGGTCGGCGCCCCCGTAGGCGCTGACCATCAGGTTGTCGTCGGGCGTCAGCTGGGTGTTGATCTTGGCGTTGAGGTCGTAGAACCAGTAGCCGAGGCCGTCGAGGTCGTCGGCGCTCCGGCGCAGCGCCCGCAGGGCCGGGTCGATGTAGGTGCGCCGGCCGGCCGCCATCCACGATCCCCGGCCCAGGGGGCCCTCGCTCACGAGGCGGCTGGAGATCATGCTGACGCCGCCGGTGTTGCTGAAGCGGCGGCGGTTGCCGTCGCGGTTCTGCACGTCGAGGACGGCCCCGAGGTTGCCGCCGTAGCGGGCCGGGTAGGCTCCCTTGTAGAAGGTGACGTCCTTGATGGCGTCCGGGTTGAAGGTGGAGAAGAAGCCGAAGGCGTGGGACGGGTTGTAGAGACGCACCTGGTCGAGGAGGATGCCGGTCTGGTCGGGTCCGCCGCCGCGCACGTAGAGCCCGCTGCTGTAGTCCGACGCCGCCTGGACGCCCGGCAGCAGATGCAGACTGCGCAGCAGGTCGGCCTCGCCCATGGCCGGCATCTTCTGCAGGGACTTCATCGGCACGAGGACGACGCTCGCCTGCCGGCTCAGCTCGCTGTCCGCCTCCTCCGCCTCGGCCTCGACGACGACGGCCGCCATCTTCAGCTCCTCCCGCTCCAACTCGATGTCGCGGCGCAACGCCTGGCCGGCCGCCAGGGAGAGCGTGTCCCGGTGCGCCGCGTAGCCGATGTGGCGCACGGTGAGCACGAGGGTCCCCGGCCGGATGCCCGGCAGGGCGTAGTAGCCGTCGGCGTTGCTCAGCGTGCCGGTCTCCCGGCCGTCCACGGTGGCGGAGACCGCGGCGTAGGGCAGGCTCTCGCCGTCCCGGAGGTCGCGCACGAAGCCGCTGACCGTGGCCGTCCCGGCGGACTCTCCCCCGGCCGGGGCCGCGACCACGACCGCCGCCAGGAACATGGCCCCCAGCCATCGATCCATCCGGGGACGGTTGGCAGGAGGCGGGGCCGCTTCAGAGTCGTCGTTCATTTGCGCGAAGATAGGGAAGGCGGTCCGGGCGGGGGGCCGGTGGAGCCCGGGGGAGCGCCGGTGTCGAGCGGCGTTACGGCCAGGAGGGTCCACGGTCCCTGCTCGAAGGCGGCGATGCCGGGATCGCGCAGGCTGTGTGCATATTGAACACCTGAGGCGGTGCGAGATGTTACCGGGTGTCTCTACGGGGTGTCTCTACGGGCATGAAGACCACAGCAACCGGCGACGGTTCCCTGGCCCGGGCCGCGGCGGACGGTCTCCGGTCCTGGCAGGGCCGGGATCGAGCCGCGAGCCCATGCAGGCCCGCGGCCCCAGCTACCTCCCTACAGCCCCACCTCCGCCGCCATCTCGCGGCACCACTCGTAGTTGGTCCGGTGGAAGTCGGGCGGGAACCACGGGTAGGTGACGGGCTCGATGTAGCCGGTGTAGCCGACCTCCTTCAGCGCCGTGAAGACCGCCTTCCAGTCGACGATGTCGCCGGGGGCGCCGGGGGCGCACTGGGTGGCGTAGGGGTAGTGGAGGAGCATGCCCTTGATGCGGACGTAGCGGATGCTGTCGGCGTGGTCGTGGATGGCGCGGCAGGGGTCCTCCATGAGGATCGCCATGTTGGAGACGTCGAGGGTGGCCTGCAGGCGCTCGGACCCGACGTGGTGGCGCAGCAGGGCGAAGCAGTTGGAGGTGTCGATGAGCTGGTTCTCGTGGTTCTGCATGAGCAGGTCCACGCCGACCTGCTCGGCGTGGTGGCAGAGCCGTTTGCAGACCTTGACCATCGCCTTCCAGCCGTCCATCTCGCCGTCGGGGTGGCTGCCGGCCAGGAACTTCACGCTGCCGGCGCCGAACTCGGCGGCCAGGTCGAGGGCCCGCCGGAAGAACCGCTCCGTCTCGCCGCTCTCCACCTTGGTGGCGAAGCCGCCGATCTTCCAGGGGTTCAGGGTGCTGATCGCCAGGTTGCGGTCGGCGGCCAGCTGCTTGTACCTCTCGATCTCGCTGCTGGTGATCTTCTCCGGATCGACGTGGCCCCCGGGGGCGAGGATCGGCCCGCAGGCGTCGTAGCCGATGTCGGCCAGCTCGTTGATCGCGTCCTCCAGGGACCACCATTCGAGGCCGCAGGTGTGGAAGCTGAGTTTCATGCCGTTCCTCCCGTCTGTTGTGTAGGTTGTGACTGTTGCTCGGCGTACTCGGGCCGGCCGAGGGCGTCGGTGCCCCGGTGCTCGTAGCGGGGCAGGCGGCCCCCGGCGTCGGCCAGGATGCGCTCCCGGGCGAGGGCGATCCTGTCGGGGCAGCGGCCGGCGATGTTCTCCCGGCACTCCGGGTCCGCCTCGAGATCGAAGAGCCGCGGCCCCTCGAAGTCGACGTCCGAGAAGTACCAGCTCTTGGCGTCCTTGTACCACACGAAGTTGCCGTAGCGGCAGGTCAGGTACTCGCGGGGACTGAATCCCGGCGTTCCCTCCACCAGTGGCAGCAGGCTCTGCCCCTCGATCTCGCCGGCCGCCTGCGCCCGGCTCGCGGCCATCACCGTGGCGGGCACGTCCAGCGTGTAGACCAGCTCGTCGCACGCGGTCCCGGCGTTTGCGCCGGAGGGATGGCGCACGAGCAGGGGAATGTCCATGGTGCCGGGGTACATGTAGCCCGCCGGCTTCCCGGTGACCCGCTCGGCGTTGTCGGCGAAGTTGGTCCCGTGGTCGCTGAGGAAGATGACGAGGGTGCTCTCCTTGAGCCCGAGGCGGTCGATCGTGGCCACCAGCTTCCCGAACCAGGTGTCGACGAGGGTCACCAGGCCGGCGTAGTTGGCCTTGACGCTCTCCAGGCGGGCCTCGACGGCCGCGTCGTCGAGGGGGCGGTAGGGCAGGTTGAGAAGGACGGGCTCGCGATCCTCGCGGCGGCCGTAGAGGTCGTAGTAGTGGAGGGGCGCCTCCCAGGTCTCGTGGGGCGTGAACCCGTCCACGTAGAGGTAGAAGGGGGTGTTGCCGGCGTTCTGCTCCACGAACTCGATGGCCGAGCGGAAGAGCCGCGCCGTGGGCCAGGTCTCCTCGGGCCGGTGGGGCTGCACGTTCACGAGATGGGCGCGGACCCGGTTCGGGTTGCCCTGGTAGCGGGAGACCAGCGCCTCGTCGGCGCGGGCGGCGGCCCGGTAGCGGTCCTCGGCCTGGCCTCTCACGAACTCCCACTGGCGGAAGCCGCGGGTGAAGTTCATCCCGGGGACGAAGTAGTGGGGCACGTCGGCGAAGAAGCCGGTGTGGCAGCCGCCGCGGGCGAGGGCCTCGGCGACGGCCGGCTCGTCGGCCGACATCGGCTGCCACCCCGGGATGTAGACGTTGTCCCAGGGGACCGGCGCGTAGGTGGGGAAGGGGAAGGCCCGCCGGCCCGAGTGCAGGGTGCGCCGCGTCGGGATGGTGGGCAGGCACTCGGGATGGGCGTTGGTGAAGCGCACGCCCTCGGCGGCGAAGCGGTCCAGGTTGGGCGTGTGGACCCAGTCGTTGCCGTAGGCGCCGAGATAGCCGCTACGGAACGTGTCCGCCACGACGACGACGATGTTCCAGCCCTGGCTCACCGGTCCGCCTCCAGTGCCACCTGAAGGGCGAGCAGGTCGCAGTCGCCGGGGATGTCGAGGGGGATCCGCGCCGTGCCGTCGGCCCCCGCCTCCACGCGGCCGCTCCAGTCCTCCCCGGTCCAGATCTCCCGCACCGGCCCGATGCTCCTGCCAGCCGGCGGCTCGATCACCAGCGACGTGCGGCAGCCCACCGGCGTGTAGGGGAAGAGGATGGCCAGCAGGGAGTCCTCCGCGGTCATGGGGAGCAGCTCCATGGTGGGCACGGCGCGCCGGTCGGCGGGCCTCAGGCTGCGGTAGTCGTCCTCCGGCGGGAAGGGGTCCAGCCGCGTCAGGGGCCGGCGCCCCGAGGCCCACAGGATCAGCCGCCGCAGCAGCTCGACGTTGCCGGTCTCCTCGAGGAGGGAGCTGGCGGGGATCCTCCCGGTCCAGGTCACCGCCGGCATGCCGGCCAGCCAGACCTCCCGGCGGTCCCCCTCCTCCACCAGGACCAGCGCCGGCCGGCCCTCCACCGTGCCGAGGACCTCGCCCTCCGGCCCCGGGCCGTCCACCCGCGTGGCGAGGATGACCGGGTGCTTCAGGCCGTCGGTCAGCGGGTGATCTCCCCGCAGCTCCATCTCGAAGGCGCCGGGGTGGATCTGGAGGGGCAGCGGGCAGGGGCCGCGGCCCTCCCACGGTCCGGCGGGCCGGTTGCCGATCCAGAGAAGCCCCTCGCCGCCCTCGGCGAGAGCCTCGATGCGCTCGATCTGGCGGCCCGTGAGACAGTGGGTCTCGGGCAGGATCAGCGGGCCCCGCAGGTGATCGCCGGCGTCGTCGAGGCGCTCGTCCCAGAACCACCGCCAGGGCAGTCCCGTCCGGTAGAGCAGGTCCACCATGTTGAGGAGGCCGCTGTGCCCCCAGGCCGAGGCGTGATGGCCGTAGATCTCGGACTGCTGGGGCATGAGCATGGTGGCGAAGGCCCAGGGCCGGTGGGAGGCGAAGGCCGGCATCAGCCGCCGGGCCTCGTCGAAGGCCTCGAAGAACCCCGGGATGATCTTCATCTGCTCGTAGGTGTAGGGCATCACCAGGTCGGCGCCCAGGGCGAAGGGCACGACCGCGGCCAGCAGCCCGTCCTGGCGGCCCATGGGCACCGCCTGGGAGGGCGGCATGAAGCCCTGGGGATAGATGTCGACCTGGCGGTCCAGGCAGGCGGCCACGAGGCTGCGCGTCGTCTCGGAGAGGATGCGGCGGTGGGGCCGGTGCAGGATGAGGTGGTGGTGGTTGTAGTGGTAGGGGTCGGTGGCGATGACGTCGTGGGCGATGGCGTCGCGGCCCAGGCGGATGCCGGTCTGCCAGGCGTTGTAGTTGCGCTCGGGGACGACCGGGCTGTGCTGGATGCCGACCACCACGTCGGGCCGGACCTCCTTGACGGCGGCGCGCAGCTCCGAGTGCACGGCCTGCCAGTTGTCGAACCGGGCCTCCAGCCAGGCGTACCACAGGGGGTCGTCCCAGTCGCGCGAGGTGGGGGGCTCGTGGCCGGTGGCCTCGCGGAACCGGGCCCGGCAGTAGTCGCAGTAGCAGCCGATCGTCCCGTCGCCGAAGCCGAGGGAGGCCTCGTCGTTGAGGTGGATCTCGACCACCGCCGGCCAGCGGCAGACCTCCATGAGCTGGTCCAGGTACCAGGCCTTGTTCTCCGGCCGGAAGGGGCACAGCCACCGCACCCGCAGTCCGTCGAGGTCCTGCACCGCGCCGTCGCCGGCCAGGTGCATGAGGCGGTGGGGCTCCTTCGCCAGGAGGGCCTCCTGGTACTTCATGTAGCCGGTGAAGGCGATGTAGCCGAGGCCTCGCTCCGCGCACATCCGGGCCAGCCGCTCTCCGTTCTCCAGGGAGAAGCCGTGGTAGCCCTTGGGCAGCTCCACCAGGCCGGCGCCCACGTCGGTGAACCCTTCCTCCACGATCCGGTCCAGGGTCTCCTCGTTGAGGACCACCCTCGGAAAGCTGAGCAGCGCCGCGCGCCGGAGTCTCCTCTTCTCGGCCATGGCTACAGGACCTCCTTCTCGGCGGCGGCCAGCGACTCCTCGACGATGTCGAGGAGGGTGTCCAGCTCGGGCCGGGTGATCGTCAGGGGGGGGTAGAAGCGGAGGTCGTCGCCGTTGACCCCGTCGGCGCAGCCCGAGGTGGTGGCGCCGTTGAGGCCGCGCTCGCGCATGTGGCGCGCCACCCGGCGGCCGAAGCCGGCCTCGGCGGGGAAGGGCTGGCGGCGCTCCCGGTCCTGCACCAGCTCGATCCCGAGGATCAGCCCGAAGGTGCGGACCTCGCCGACGCTGGGGCGGTCGAGGAAGCACCGGGACCGGTGCTCCAGATGGGCGGCCATCTCGCAGACGTGCGCGAGGATCTCCTCGCGCTCGATGATGTCGAGGACCTCCAGGCCGACGCGCATGGCCAGGGGGTTGTTGACGTAGGTGAAGATGTGGTGGAACTCCTGCCCGGCGTCGGCGAAAGCGTCGGCGATGGCCTGGCGCATGAGCACCCCCCCGAGAGGCATGTAGCCGCTGCTGGCCCCCTTGCCGAAGACGATCATGTCGGGCAGCACGTCCCAGTGCTCCATGGCGAAGAGGCGGCCGCCGCGGCCGAAGCCGGTGACGATCTCGTCGGCGATGAAGAGCACGTCGTGGCGGTCGCAGATCTCGCGCACCCGGGAGAAGTAGCCCTCGGGCGGCACGCCGCAGACGAAGGCGGCGATCGGCACCGGCTCGCAGACGAAGGCGGCCACGTTCTCCGGGCCGCGGCGGCGGATCTCGACCTCCAGGTCGTCGGCGCAGGCGAGGTTGCAGACGCCGTTGCAGCCCTCGAAGCGGCAGCGGTAGGGATGGCAGGGGGCGATGTGGGGGAAGTCGGCGAGCCACGAGGCGAAAGGCGCCCGCGGGCCCGGCACGCCGCTGAGGGACATGGCCCCGAGGGTGCCGCCGTGGTACCCGCCCCAGCGGGAGATCAGCAGCTGCTTGCTCTCGCGGCCCCTCAGCAGGTGGTACTGGCGGGCGATCTTCATGGCCGACTCGATCGCCTCGGAGCCGCCGGAGACGAAATAGGCCTTGTTCAGGTCGCCCGGGGCCAGCGCCGTCAGTCGCGCGGCATACTCCCGGGCGGGCTGGCTCTCGAAGTGGATGGAGAAGGCGTAGGCCAGGGTCTCCGCCTGGTCCCCCAGGACGCGGGCGATGTCGCTCCGACCGTGGCCCAGGGTGACGTTGCTGGCGCCGGCGGCGCCGTCGATCCAGCGCCGGCCCTCGTCGTCGTGGAGGTAGATGCCCTCGCCGCGGACGATCGTCGGGTAGTCGCCGGCGGGGTCCTTGAGGAAGAGGGCGTTGTCGGCCTTGGACATGGCGGGCGTCAGCCGATGCGATCCAGGGTCTGCCGCAGGAACGTCAGGGAGCGGGGCACCTGGTCCTCGTCGAGACTGTGGAGGACGAGGGCGCCGTCGAAGCCGGCCTCGCGCAGCCGGCGCAGGTAGCGCTCGTAGTCGAGCAGCCCCGTTCCCGCGGCCACGTGGCCGGCCTCGCCGTCGCGGACCAGGTCCTTGGCGTGGGCCATCTCGATGTCGGGGCCGAGGAGGTCGAAGGCCTCGTCCAGGATCTCGGCCATGCGCGGAAGGTCCCCGGCGCCGAAGAGATTGGCGCCGTCGATGACGACCTTGAGGAAGGGGGAGTCGAAGTGGTCGAGCAGCCGCCGGGCCTTGGGCGCCGAGTCGACGACGTTGGAGACCTCGGGCTCGAAGACGAGGGGCACCTCGTGGGCGGCGGCGATCTCCACGGCCTCGGCCATGGCCTCGAGCATGTCGGACCACGCCCCGGGAGACCCGTTGTCGGGATGGGAGGCCCACATGTAGTCGGCGTTGCGGGTGCCGGTGGAGAACGTGATCAGGGGGGCCCCCAGGGCCGGGCAGGCGGCGGCCACCACGCGCAGGCTGCGGAAGTTGCGGGCGCGCTCATCCACGTCCGGGTGGATGATGTTGAAGGTGCCGGAGACCGCGGCCAGGGTCAGGCCCCGCGCCTCCACCTGGTCGCGGATCCGGCGGCAGAGGTCCGGGTCGAGGCGGTCGGGCATCGGCGGCAGGCCGAGGGACTCGAGATTGAGCTGCAGGGCTTCCAGGCCGTGGCCGGCGGCGGCGTCGAGGACCTCCTCGAAGGAGGGGCGGTCGAAGATCCGGGTGAAGCCGCCGATGAGCATTCGCGGTCCGTTCGGGTGGGGGGCCGCGGCGCCGGGCCCGAGGTTTGCCGCCGCCGAAGGGAGCCGCCATACTAGCGCCCCCGTACATCGCGAGCAACGGACGCCAGCCCTGGAAGGCGAGACCCGCCGGCCGGAATGAGTGACAAGGACGCCTACCGTTCCCTGGCGCAGGAGGAGGGGGTGCACCTGCCCCTGTTCTGCCGGGACTGGTGGCTCGACGCCGTCTGCGGCCCCGGCGGCTGGGACGCGGCCGTCGTCGAGGAGGGCGGACGGGTGGCGGCGGCCATGCCCTGGCACGCGCGCCGGCGCCTGGGGCTGACCCTGCTGGTGCAGCCGCCGCTGACCCAGACCCTCGGCCCCTGGGTGCGGGAGACGGACGCCGGGCCGGCGGGGACCCTGGAGCGCCAGAAGCGGCTCATGACGGAGCTGATCGACCGGCTGCCGCCCTTCGCCCACTTCGAGCAGGGCTGGCACCACGGCGTCACCAACTGGCTCCCCTTCTACTGGCGGGGGTTCACCCAGACGACGCGCTACACCTACGTCCTGCCCGACCTGCGCGACGAGGGCGCCCTGTGGGCCAACCTGCGGGAGAACATCCGCCGGGAGATCCGCAAGGCCGAGGGCCGCCACGGCCTGACCGTGCGCGCCGCCGATTCGCCCGCCGAGCTGCACGACCTCAACCGCAAGACCTTCGCCCGGCAGGGCCGGTCCGTCCCCTACTCGCCCGATGTCGTCGAGAGCATCGACCGCGCCTGCGAGGCCCGCGGCTGCCGCCGGATCTGGATCGCCGAGGACGGCGAGGGGCGCGCCCACGCCGGCGCCTGCGTCGTCTGGGACGAGGAGAGCGCCTACTACCTGATCGGTGGCGGGGACCCGGAGCTGCGCACCAGCGGGGCCACCAGTCTGTGCCTGTGGCACGCCATCCGCCACGCCGCGGCGGTGACCCGGCGCTTCGACTTCGAGGGCTCCATGCTCGAGCCGGTGGAGCGGTTCTTCCGCGCCTTCGGCGCCCGCCAGGTCTCCTATCACCTGGTGCGAAAGACGCCGTCGCGGCTGTGGCGGCTCCGCCGTTTCATGCAGAGACCGGCCGGCTGACCGCCGGCCCGAGGAAAGGAGAGCCGGGTGGACGTTCTGGTCATGGGAGGCACTGGGTACTTCGGACTGGCCGCGGTGGAGCAGATGCTGGAGGCCGGCCATCGCGTCTCGATCTTCAGCCGCGGCAACTCGCGGCCGGGGTTCTGGGACGATATCGAGCACATCGAGGGCGACCGCGGGGACGCCAAGGGCCTCGCCCGCAGCCTGGAGGGCCGCCGCTTCGACGGGGTCATCGACAACCAGTGCTTCAACCGCCGGGAGGCCGAGAGCGCCGTCCGCGCCCTGCGGGGGCGAGTGGGCCGCTACGTCGTGGCCAGCACGGTCTCGGTATACGGCGAGGCCGGCCACTCCCACCGCCGGTCCACGGCGGCCGAGCCCCTCGCCGACGAGGAGCGCTTCGCCGTCGACTACCGCCCCCTCGAGCCGGTGCGCGAGAGCGACCTCGACGTCTCCGGCCAGTCCTGGGAGTACCGGGACGACGTCGACGAGTACGGCGAGGGCAAGCGCATGATGGAGCGGGTCATGCTGGAGTCGCCCGACGACTGGCCCTGGATCGTGGTGCGCGTGCCGGCCACCCTGGGGCCGGCGGACCCCTCGGGGCGCTTCGCATGGTGGCTGACGCGGATCCTCGACGGCGGGCCGGTGCTGCTGCCCGACGGCGGCCTCCACGCCGTGCAGGTCGGCTTCTCCGAGGACCTGGCCCGCTTCCTGGTGCGCCTGCTGGAGGACGGTCCGCCGCGCAACACCTACAACTACGCCCAGGCGGAGACGCCGGCCCTGGTCAACTGGCTGCGGATCATGGCCGAGGCCGCGGACCGGCCGCTGCGCGCCGTCTCCGTCCCCTCGGAGGTCCTGGAGCGCCACTCGGGCCTGCCCTGGAGGGAGTGGTCCTTCGCCCCCTTCAGCTCCTGCCCGCTGCTGATGAACCTCGACAAGGCCCAGGGCGACGTCGGCCTGGACTACCGCCTCTCCGGGGAGGAGTGGACCCGCAGGACCGTCGAGTGGTACGCGGCCGACCCCGGTCGCCTGTCGACCGCCAAGCACGGGGAGGAGCGGCCGGCGGAGATCGAGTTCGCCGGGCGCTGGTCCCGGGCCCTGGAGGATCTCGGCCCGCGGCTGGACGTCTGAGGGGTGGCGGCGCCCTCGGCCGCCGTCTGAACGTCCGGGCGCGGTGCCGCCTCGCCCGGGGGCGGGATCTCGCCCCTTGCGAGAGTCCGGGTTCCGGGGGTTCCTTGGCCCCACCCGGAATCACTTGCCATGAGAATCGAGATACAGGGGCTGAGCAAGCGCTACCGCGGCGGCTTCCACGCCCTCAGGGACGTGGACCTCGAGATCGGCAGCGGCATGTTCGGCCTCCTCGGGCCGAACGGGGCCGGCAAGACCACCCTCATCCGCATCCTCGTCACCCTGCTCAAGGCGACCTCCGGCCGTGTCCTCGTGGACGGCATGGACATCGACCGCCACCGGGCGCAGGTGCGGCGCATGGTCAGCTACCTGCCCCAGGAGTTCAGCCGCTTCCCGCGGCTGGCGGCGTGGGAGGTCCTCGACTACCAGGCGTGCCTGCGCGGCCTCGGCCGCCGCGAGCGCCGCGAGGGCATCGACCGGCTCCTGGAGCTGGTGGGCCTCTTCGAGGTGCGGGACCGGCAGGCGGGCAAGCTCTCGGGCGGCATGAAGCGCCGCCTCGGCATCGCCCAGACCCTGATCGGCGATCCCTCGATCCTGGTGGTGGACGAGCCCACGGTGGGGCTCGACCCCCAGGAGCGGCTGCGCTTCCGCAACCTGCTGGCCGACCTGGCCCGGGGCGGGATCGTCATCCTCCTCTCCACCCACATCGTCGGGGACATCTCCTCGACCTGCACCGACATGGCGCTGCTGAACCGGGGACGGATCTCCTGGCGGGGGCCGCCGGCGGGACTGATCGACTCGGCCCGGGGCCGCGTCTGGAAGGTGGCGGCGTCCCACGCCGAGCTGGACGGGCTGAAGGAGCGCTTCGCCGTGGTCTCCACGGTGCCGTCGGTCGACGGCTACGAGGTCCGCCTGGTGGCCGCCGAGCCGCCGGCGGCCTCGGCCGAAGCGGCCGCCCCCGGCCTCGAGGACGCCTACCTCCACCACCTGCAGTCGATCGAGCCGGAGGGCGGGAGCGCATGAGGTGGCCCGGCCCCTGGTGGGCGGTGGCCCGCTACGAGTGCCGGCTTCTGTGGCGGTCGTGGGCCTTCCGCCTGTCGGCGCTGGCGGCGGTCGGTTTCCTGCTGCTCATCCAGATCATCTTCACCGCCCCCTTCAGCGGCGCCCCCTTCTCCTTCCGCTCCTTCTCGGGGGCCCTGCCCCTCACCGCCGTCCGCCTCCTCAACCTCTACCTCGGGCTGATGACGGCGCTGCTGGCGACCGAGTTCGTCAAGCGCGACCGCCGGCTCGACAGCTCCGAGGCGGTGCTGGCCAACTCCTTCACCAACCCCGGGTACGTGGCCGGCAAGATGCTGGGGGTCGGCCTGGCCGTGGGCGGTCTGGCGGCGGCCGCCCTGGCGGCGGTGGCCGTCAACCACCGCTTCTTCACCGACGCCCCCTTCGCCTGGCAGCCGTACGTGTTCCTGCCCCTGCTCGGCACCCTGCCGACCCTGGTCCTGACCAGCGGCCTGGCCTGCCTGCTGATCACCCTGGTGCGCAGCCAGGCGGTGGTGCTGGTGCTGATGCTGGGGGTGTGGGCGGCGGCCGTCTTCGCGGTCGACGGGCGGTTCCAGCTCTTCGACATCTTCGCCTTCCGGATCCCCATGGCCTGGTCGGACTTCGTCGGCTTCGGCAACGAGGAGCAGCTGGTGCGCGTGCGCGGCGCCCACCTGCTGGCCGGGCTGGGGTGCATGGCGGCGGCGGCCCTGCTCATGGGCCGGCTGCGCCAGTCCGCGGCGGCCAACGCCGCCGCGGCGGTGGTGGCCGCCGCCAGCCTCGGGGGCGCCGCCTGGATGGGGGCCACCTACCTGGAGGACCGCCTCGCCGGCCGCGAGAGGCGCGCCGAGCTGGTCTCCCTGAGCCGCGCCGCGGCCTCGGAGCCGGCGGCCGAGGCCACCGCCTGCCGGATCGAGGTCCGGCACCGTGGCCACGAGCTGCAGGCGACCGCCGCCGTGGACCTCTTCAATCCCCACGACGAGGCCCTCGACTCGCTGCTCTTCACCCTCGATCCGGGGCTCCGGGTGGCCGCGGCTTCCGTCGACGGCGTCGAGGCTCCCTTCCGGCGCGCCGGCCACCTGCTGCGGGTCGCCCCCGCCGGGCCCCTGGCTCCCGGCGACAGCGCCCGGGTGCGCATCGACTACCACGGCGCCCCGGACCACGGCGCCGCCTACCTCGACGTGGGCGGCGAGCGCTTCGAGGACCCCTTCGGCTACTGGGTGATCACCGTCCCCAAGATCTACGGCTTCGTCACCCCCGCCTACCTGCACCTGACGCCGGAGACCGCCTGGTACCCCGTGAGCGGGATGCCGCCGGGGGCCGCCTTCCCGGCCGCCGGCCGCCGCGACTACCCCCGCTTCCGGCTGTCCGTGGAGGTGCCGCGCGGCTGGACGGCCTTCTCCCAGGGCGAGGCGCGGGTGGACACGACCGCGGCCGGCCTCCGCTACCGCTTCGAGAGCGGCCCGGTGCCGGGGGTCTCGCTCACCGCCGGCGAGTACGAACGCCGGCAGCTCGAGGTCGACGGCGTCGCCTACAGCCTCGCCGTGCGGCCGGGGCACGCCTACTTCGACGCCCACCTCGACTCCCTCGGGCCGGCCCTGCCGGGGCTGATCCGCGAGCTGCGGGCCGGGTACGAGGCGGCCCTCGGACTCGAGTACCCGTACCCGCGCCTGTCGCTGGTGGAGGTGCCCCTCCAGGCCTGGTCCCACCGCCGGCTGTGGACCCTGGCCCAGGAGTCGGTGCAGCCGGAGATCGTCTTCCTGCCGGAGATGGGCACCCTCTGCGAGGCCGGCGACTTCCGCCGGATGAAACGGCGCTCCCGGTGGAGCCAGGAGCGCGCCAACCAGCTCGAGAGCGCCGTGGCCCTGCAGTCCGGGTACTTCCGGACCTTCGTCGGGGTCGACCTGCTGGGTACGCGCTCCGACGGCTGGTCGGCGATGAGCGGCGACCCGGACCTGCGGGGCCGCTGGCACCTGCTGCCCGGGTACGTCTCCCATGTCACCCACCTGTCGTCGCCCCGATGGCCGGTGCTCAACGCCGCCCTGGGGTCCTGGTTCGAGCTGGGCCTGGGGCCGCCGGAGGACCGCTGGTACCGCAGGTGGAGGGGGCTCACCGGGGCCGAGCGGTCCAACCTGACGCTGCAGGAGCGCAGCCTGCGGGAGCTGCTGGCCTCCCCGGGAGCCGCGGGCGACCCGGAGATCGAGGCGGCGGTGCGGGCCAAGTCCCGGCAACTGCTGCTGACCTTCGCGGCCACGGCCGGTCCCGAGCGGTTCGCCCGGGAGATCCTCGCCTTCGTCGGCCGGCACCGCGGCCGGCCGATCTCCGAGGCCGGCCTGATGGAGTTGCTGGAGGGGCTCGGGGTGCCGGCGGCCGAGGCGCACCTGGAGGCCTGGTTCGCGGGGACCGAGCTGCCCGGGTACGAGATCGGGGAGGCCGACGCCTGGCTGGTGCGCCAGGGCGAGAGGACCCGCACCCAGATCGAGCTGACGGTCTCGAACCCCTCGGCGGTGGACGGCGTCGTCGAGGTGGGCCTGCGCTTCCGCCGGTCCGAGGCCGAGTCCTGGCTCCAGCGCGGAACCGGCTCCGACCACCGCCGCACGGTGGCGGTGCCGGCGGCCTCGAGCCGGCGCGTCGGCCTCGTCGTCGACGCCCCGGTGGCGGAGATGGTGGTCGACACCTACGTCTCGCGGAACCTGCCGGCCCGGATCGAGGTGCACCTGCCCGAGGCCAGGCTGCGGCCGGGCGCCGAGCCCTTCGACGGCGAGCGCTCCGAGCCGCTGGCCCCCGGCGAGACGGAGGGCGAGTACGTCGTCGACAACGAGGACCCCGGATTCGAGGTCGTGGGGGTGGAGGGACCCAACTGGCTGCGCCGGCAGATCGCCGGCCTCTTCGGCCTGGAGGCGGACGCCGTCCCCTACGTGGGCTTCCAGTTCTGGAGTCCGCCGGGGTCGTGGGAGGCGGCCACCGACCCCCGGTTCTACGGCCGCTTCGTGCTCTCGGGGTACTACAAGAGGGTGGGCGACGGCCGCAGCCGGGTCTCGTGGCGCACCGAGATCGGCGAGGAAGGCCGCTACGACCTGTTCTACTACCTCGGGGACTTCGAGGAGCGGCGCTGGCGCGGGCGGGGCGGCGGCGGCGGCCAGGAGCTGAGCTTCCTCGTCCATCACGAGGACGGCGTCGAGTCCGCGGGCCTCGACATGGCCGCCGCCGAGGAGGGCTGGAACCTGCTGGGCACCTATCCTCTGGCCGCAGGTCCCGCCCACGTGGAGCTGACCGACCGCGGCCCGGAGCGCACCGTCGTGGCCGACGCCGTCAAGTGGGCGCGGCGGTGAACGGCCGCGGCGCAACGGAAGGAGACCGATGAAGGGAAGATTCCTGCTGCCGCTGGTCCTCTGGGCCGCGGCTCCCGCGCGGGCCGAGGTCCTGCAGCTCGAGGACGCGCTGCGCATCGCCGGCGACCGCAGTCCGACCCTGGCCGAGGCGCGCCGCTCCCTGGAGATCAGCCGCCGCGAGCTGGAGGCGCAGCGGGCGGCCCTCAGGTCGCGGTTCGGCCTCACGGTGACGCCCTTCGAGCACAGCCGCGACCGGACCTTCAACCCGCTGGTCTCCGCCTACAACACCCAGGAGCAGAGCCACGCCGGGGCGCGCTTCAGCATCCGGCAGTCGATCGAGCCGACCGACGGCACCCTGAGCCTGGTGCAGGCCTTCGACTGGCGCGACGCCTCCAGCTCCTTCGCCGGCGCCGGCTCGCGGCGCACGTACAGCAACGCCCTGTTCCTGCGCTACAGCCAGCCCCTGTTCACCCACAACCGCACCCGCCTGGAGCTGAGGCGCCTGGAGCTGGGCCTGGAGAACTCCCATCTCCAGTTCGTCATGCAGGAGCTGCAGATCGAGAGCCAGGTGACGCGCCGGTTCCTCGACCTCTACTACCAGCAGCGCAACCTGGCGATCGCCGTGGAGGAGCTGAGCAACGCCGGGGAGAGCCTGGAGATCGTCCGCGCCAAGGTCGAGGCCGGCATCACCGCCCGCGAGGAGCTGCTGCAGGCGGGCCTGACCCGGGCCAACAGCCGCGCCGCCGTCGAGAACGCCCGCCTTCAGAGCGAGGAGGGCCTCGACGAGTTCAGGATCCTCCTGGGCCTGCCCCTGGAGATGGAGCTGCGGGTGGAGGCCGACGTGCGCAAGCGCCTCGTCGAGGTCGACGCGAAGCTGGCCGAGCGCCACGGGCTGGCCAACCGCGTCGAGATCCGGCAGCGCCAGATCGAGGTGCAGAACGCCCTCGACGACCTCACCCGCGCCGGGGAACAGAACGAGTTCAAGGGCTCCCTGGACCTCTCCTACGGCCTCACCGGCACCGACCCGGCCCTGGCCGGCCTCTACGACTCGCCGACGCGCAACCAGGAGGTCGGCATCCGCTTCGAAGTGCCGATCTTCGACTGGGGCGAGAGGGAGCACCGCCTGGCCGCGGCCCGGGAGCGGGTGGAGGCCCGCAGGCTGTCGGCGGCCGAGGAGGAGCGGCGCATCCTCAAGGAGATCCGCCAGGCCTGCCGCGCCCTGGGCAACCAGGCGGCCCAGATCGAGATCGCCGAGAAGAGCGTCGAGAGCGCCCGCCAGACCTACCGCCTCAACCTGGAGCGCTACCGCAACGGCGACCTGCCGTCGAAGGACATCGCCTTCTACCAGAACCAGCTGTCGCGGGAGCAGCTCAGCGAGGTGCGGGCCCTGATCGACTACCAGCTCGCCCTGCTCGACCTGAAGGTGCGCGCCCTGTGGGACTTCGCCGCCGGCGAGCCCGTCATCAACCTCGAATCACAGTAGGAGTCGACATGCTGCCACATCCGATCCTCCGGCTCACGGGACTCGCCGCCCTCGCCGGCCTGCTGGCCGGCTGCGACGAGGAGGGACCGGACATCGACGTGGAGTCGGCGATCCCGGTGCGGGTGCAGCCGGTGACCCGGGGGCCGATCGCCGAGTACGTCGCTTCCACCGCTACCGTGGAGGCGGCCCGGGAGGGCCTGCTGGCCTGCGAGGAGTCCGGCCGCTACCGGCTGCAGACCAACCCGCGCACCGGCGCCGCCTGGGCCATGGCCGACCGCGTCGAGGCGGGGGACCTGATCGCGCGCCTGGAGAACGCCGAGTTCGAGAACCAGGTGAGCCTCGAGTCAAAGCTCCTGCAGCAGGCCTCGGCGCAGCGCGAGCACGACAAGCAGAAGGGCCTCTTCGAGCACGGCGGCATCACCCTGCGCGAGCTGACCGAGGCCGAGCGCGGGGCCATCGACGCGCGCTACGCCCTGGAGAACGCGCGCCTGCAGCTGGCCAGGCTCGAGGTGCGCGCCCCCTTCGCCGGGACCCTGGTCGACCTGGAGCACTACAGCCCCGGCCAGCGGCTGCGGGCCGGGGACCGGATCGGCCAGGTCATGGAGTACGCCGAGCTCTACGCCGAGACCTCGCTGCCGGGCAAGGAGATCGGCCGCGTCGCCCCGGGCCAGCGGGCCCTGGTGACCCACTACGGCGCCGCCGGCGACACCCTGGACGGCCGCGTGACCCAGGTCTCGCCCGTGCTCGACGCCGACAGCCGCACCTTCAAGGCGGCCCTGGCCATCGACAACCCCGAGCGCCGCCTGCGGCCGGGGATGTTCGTCAAGATCGAGCTGGTGGCCGCCTCCCGCGACTCGGCCCTGGTCATCCCCCGGGAGGTGATCATCGACCGCGGCCACGAGAAGGTCGTCTTCGTCGTCGAGAAGGGGATCGCCGTCCGCCGCAGCGTGGAGACCGGTCTCGGCAACCGCCGCGAGGTCGAGGTGCTCAGCGGACTCATGGACGGCGAGCGCCTGGTGGTGGAGGGCTTCGAGACCCTGCGCGACCGCTCGCGGGTGAAGACGACGAACTGATGGAGGCCCTGGCGCGGTTCTCGGTCTCCCGCCCGGCGACGGTGCTCATGCTGGTCCTCGCCGTGCTGCTGCTGGGGGGCCTCTCCTTCCGGCGCTTGGGCGTCGACCTGCTGCCGGACCTGGCCAACCCGAGGCTGTTCGTCGAGATCGAGGCCGGGGACCTGCCGCCGTCCGAGGTGGAGCGCCGCTTCGCGGCCCCCCTCGAGGGGGCGGCCTCCCTCACCCGGGGAGTCCTCGACGTCGCCTCGGTGTCGCGCACCGGCGGCGCCCGCCTCACCGTCGAGTACGGCTGGGACGTCGACATGGACCAGGCCTTCCTCGACCTGCAGAAGGCGATGGCCGAGTTCGCCCGGCGCCCCGGCGTGGACGAGATCTCGGTGAGCCGCCACGACCCCAACGGCCGGCCGGTGGTGGTCGCCGCCTTCCGTCACCCGGAGGTGGACGACCTCGACGCCCTGCGGCGCACCGCCGAGAGCATCGTGCGCAGCGAGCTGGTGCGCCTGCCCGGGGTCGCCGCCGTCGAGGTCGTCGGCGCCCGCCGCCGCGAGGTGGAGGTCCGCACCGACGCCTACACCCTCGAGGCCTACGGCCTGACTCTCGACCAGCTGGCCTCGGCGATCGCCAACGCCAACCGCAACATGTCGGGCGGCTCCATCGTCGAGATGGGGCGCCGCTACCTGATCAAGGGCGTCGGGGAGTTCTCGTCGGTGGCCGACCTCGAGGGCCTGGTGGTCGCCCAGGTCTCCGGCGAAGGGGCGGGACCGCCGGAGGGGGAGGCCCCGGGCGCCGCGGAGGGGTCCGGCCCCGCCGGGGCTTCGGCGCCTGAGCCGAAGCCCGTCTTCCTGCGCGACCTGGCCGAGGTGCGCCTGGTCCTGAGCGAGCCCCGCACCATCGTCCGCCTCGACGGCCGCCGCTGCCTCGGCCTGGAGATCTTCCGCGAGGCCGGCCACAACACCCTCGACGCCGCCCGCGCCGTGCGCGGCCAGCTGGAGGTCCTGCGCCGGAGCCTGCCGGGGTACGAGATCGAGGTCGTCCAGGACCAGTCGCGGTTCATCGCCGCGGCCGTCTCCGAGGTGGAGGAGACCGGCCTGATCGGGGTGCTGCTGGCGGTGGCCGTGCTCTTCGTCTTCCTGCGCCGGGCCGGGGTGACGGCGGTGATCAGCCTGGCGATCCCGATCTCGGTGGTGGCCACCTTCAACCTGATGTACTTCGGCGAGCTGACCCTGAACCTCATGACCCTGGGTGGTCTCGCCCTCGGCGCCGGCATGCTCGTGGACAACGCCATCGTGGTGGTGGAGAACGTCTTCCGCCACATGGAGCGCGGCGAGTCCCCGGCGCGGGCGGCGGTCCTCGGCGCCGGCGAGGTGGGGGGCGCCATCACCAGCGCCACCCTGACCACGATCGTCGTCTTCCTGCCCATCGTCTACCTCCAGGGGGCGGCGGGGGAGCTGTTCCGGGAGCAGGCCTGGACCGTGGCCTTCTCGCTGATCTCCTCCCTGTTCGTAGCCCTCCTGGTCATTCCCATGCTGTGCTCCCGCCTCCTCGGGAGCGGCGGACCGCCGCCGGCCGGGAGGGCCCCCTTCCCGCGCTACGGCGCCCTGCTCGGGGCCGCCCTGCGCCGGCGGGTGCCGGTGGTGCTGGTGGCCGCGGCCCTGGTGGGGGGCACCGCCGCGGTCCTTTCGCGCCTGGGCAGCGAGTTCATGCCCCACCTCGACCCCGGGCAGCTCTCCCTGCACCTGACCCTGCCCGAGGGCACCAGCCTCGAGCGCACGGAGGGGGCGGTGCGCAACCTGGAGGGGTCGATCTCGCGGTCCCTCGGTCCGGAGCTCGGGAGCGTCTACTCCACCGTCGGCCGGGCGTCGGGGGCCGGCGGGTCCGGCGAGTCTCTGGCCGGCGAAAACCAGGCCGCGATCCACGTGCAGCTGCGGCCGGGGAGCCCGGTCTCGCCGGCGGCGCTGGCCGAGGCCCTGGGCGAGGCCCCGGCCGGCCCCGACGGGCAGGTCCGCTACCTGCTGCGGGAGACGGCCCTGGAGACCAGCCTCGGGCGCTCGGAGGCGCCGGTGGTGGTGGAGATCCACGGCCCGGCCCTCGGCGTGCTGGCCGGCCTGGCGGGGGAGGTGGAGGAACGGCTGGCCGCGGTCGAGGGGCTCACCGGCGTCGAGTCGAGCCTGGGGCCGGGCCGCCCGGAGATCGAGATCGTCGTCGACCGCGCCGCGGCGGCCGGCTTCGGGCTGAGCATCGACGCCATCGGCTCGCAGCTGGAGAGCCTGCTCTCGGGGCGGGAGGCCGGCCGCCTGCGGCAGGGGGGGGAGGCCGCCGACATCGTCATCCGCCGCCCCGAGGTGACCCTGGCCGAGCTGGGCCGCCTGCTCCTGGAGGCCCCCGGGGGGCGGCGGGTGCGCCTCGACGAGGTCGCCGGCCTGCGCGCCGCGGCCACGCCCCGGGAGATCCTGCGCCGCAACCAGCACCGGGTGGTCACGGTCAGCGCCCGCCTGGAGGGGGACGAGCCCTTCGACCGCGTCGCCGGCCGCGTCGAGGAGGCCCTCGGGCCGGTGGACCGGCCGCCGGAGTACGGCTTCGTCCTCACCGGCGAGGAGAAGCTGCGCCGGGACTCGTTCCGCAACCTGGCCTTCGCCCTGCTGCTGGCCGTGGTCCTCGTCTACATGGTGATGGCCGCCCAGTTCGAGTCCCTCGTCCACCCCTTCGTCATCCTGCTGACCATCCCCCTGGCCGGGGTCGGCGCCGTGGCCCTGCTCCTGGCCCTGGGCATGCCCCTCAACGTCATGTCCTTCATCGGCGTCATCCTGCTGGCCGGGATCGCCGTCAACGACTCGATCGTGCTGGTGGACCGCATCAACCGCAACCGCCGCTCCGGGCAGGAGCTGGAGCGGGCGATCGTCAACGCCGGCCGGACCCGCATCCGGCCGATCCTGATGACCAGCCTGACCACCATGCTCGCCCTGCTGCCCCTGGCCGCCGGCGCCGGCGAGGGCGCCGTGCTGCGGGCGCCGATGGCGGTGGCCGTCATCGGCGGGCTCTTCAGCTGCACGGCCCTCACCCTGGTGGTGGTCCCCTGCGTCTACCACCTCTTCGCCCGCATCGACCGGCTCCGTCCGGCGCAGGCCCCGACGCCGTGACCGGCGCCCTCGTCCGGCGGCCCGTGGCGGTGACCATGCTGCTGGCCGCCGGCTGCCTGCTGGGCGCCGTCTCCTACGGCCGTCTGCCGGTGGAGCTGATCCCCTTCGCCGAGCTGCCGATGCTCGTCGTGCAGGTCCAGGGGGCGCGGGACTCGGACCCCGGGCAGGTCGAGAGCCGGGCCGTCATCCCCATCGAGGGGGCGATCGCGGGGCTGCCCGGCATCGAGCGCATCGAGTCGTTCGTCGAGGCCTGGGGGGCGCGGATCCTGGTCACCTACCGCAGCGGCGTCGACCCCGGCCACGCCTACCTGCGCCTGGAGCAGCGGGTGGGCGCGGCGGCGGCCGGTCTCGACGACGAGATCGAGGTGCGCGTGCACAAGGTCGACACCGGGCAGCTGCAGCGGCGGTTCATGTCCCTGGAGGCGCGGGGCGAGGGCGGCCTCGACCGCATCCGGCACGTGGTCGACCGCAAGGTGGTGGAGCTGGGGCAGGTGGACGGCGTCGCCGAGGCCGCCGTCTACGGGGGCCGGCGGCGCTCGATCGAGGTGCGCCTCGACGAGCGGGTGCTGCGCGGCCAGGGGCTCACGGCGGCCCAGGTCGGGGCCCGCGTCGCCCAGGGTTCCCGGCCGCGGCGCCACCTCGGCGAGGTCGCCGGCGCCGGCGGCCGGAGCTTCGTCAGCCTGGTCTCCGACTACACCTCCCCGGCCGACCTCGAGGAGACGGTGCTGCGCGGCGGGCTGCGCCTCGGGCAGGTGGCGTCGGTCGTCGACGGCGGGGCCGAGCGCGAGTCGATCGCCCGGGTGAACGGCCTGGAGGCGGTGACCGTGTCGCTCATGCGCGATCCCGAGGCCAACCTGCTGGAGGTCTCGGCGGCGGCGGCGGCGGTGGTGGAGCGCCTGAACCGGCAGCTGGCGCCCGATGGGGTGGAGCTGGTCGTCAGCAGCGATACCGCCGAGCCGGTGCGCGACAACATCGGCGACATCCGGTCCCTGGCCCTGCTCGGCGGCGGTCTGGCCGTGGCCGTGCTCTGGATCTTCCTGCGCAACCTCGTGCTGGTGGCGGTGGTGGCCCTGGCGATCCCGGTCTCGGTGCTGATCTCCCTGAACCTGTTCCACGCCCTCGGCCTCACCCTGAACTCCCTCTCCCTGGTGGGCCTGGCCGTGGCCGTGGGCATGCTCATCGACAACAGCATCGTCGTCCTCGAGAGCATCTACCGGCGGCTGGCGCGGGGCGAGGACGCCGACGGCGCCGTGGCCGGCGGCGTCGCCGACGTGAGGCGCGCCGTGGTGGCCGCGACCCTTACCACGGTCTGCGTCTTCCTGCCTTTCGTCTTCGCCGAGGACCACCTCATCCGCCTCCTGGGACGGGAGGTGGGGGTGGCCGTCATCTCGACGCTGCTCGTCTCCCTGGCCGTGGCCCTGCTGCTGATCCCCGTGGTCACCTGGCGCCTGGCGCGGGGCCGGTCCGGCGGCGGCCTCGCCTTCCGCACCGTCTCCCAGCGCCAGCGGCCGGTGCAGGTCTACTCGCTGCTGCTCAAGTCGTGCCTGCGCTTCCCGGCGCGCACCGTCGTCGCCGCCGTGGCCGGCTTCTTCCTCACCCTGGCCGTCTGCCTGGCCCTCAGCGTCGGCCGTTCGCGGCCGGTGGAGCTCGACCGCTTCGACGTCTACGCCGGCCTCCCCGGGGGGGCCACCCTCGAGCTGGCCGACGAGCTGGCCCTGGCCATGGACGAGCGTCTGGCGAGAGTGGAGGAGCTGGAGGAGCGCCGCATCGACGTGAAGCCCGACCTCCTGCGCCTCGACCTGCGGCTGCGGGAGGACTACCGGAAGATCGCCGGCCGCGGCCTGGGCCAGGTGCGCGAGGACGTGTCGAAGGAGCTGAGGGAGGCCTTCCCGGCCCTGTGGTTCACCTTCGACGCCCCTCGCGGCGGCGGCCGCTTCGGCGGCGGCGGGGGCGGCGGCGGCATGGAGGGGGCTTTCGGCCGCCTGCTGGGGATCGGCGGCGGCGGCGAGCGCCTGGTGCTCCGGGGCCGCGACATGGAGCTGATGCGCCGCGTGGCCGACGACCTGCGCTTCAACCTGGAGCGGTTGACGGCCGTCGAGTACGCCTGGGCGGCCGAGGAGCCGTCCCAGCCGGAGATCTCCCTGTTTCTCGACCGGGCCGCCCTCCGGCACCACGGCGTCACCGAGGAGGCCGTCTCCGGGGAGCTGGCCGGCTTCCAGCCGCAGGTGTCGTCGCCGGCGCGGGTGCGGCGGGGAGCGGAGGAGGTCGAGGTCCTGCTGCGCAGCGGCGAGCCGGGGGAGCGCCGGATCGAGGACCTGCGGCGGGTGCAGGTGCCGGCCGAGGGCGGCGGATCGGTGCCCCTGCCGCGGCTGGCCGACCTCGCGTACACCAGCGGCAGCGCCCGCATCGCCCGCGTCAACCAGGAGAAGGAGCTGCAGGTCCGCTACCGCTTCCAGGACGAGGTGAGGGACTCGGCGGGACTGCTGGCCGAGGGGCGGTCCGCCGTCGACGAGCTGGCGTCGGCGGTGTCGCCGCCGTCGGGGGTCTCGGTCGAGGTCGTCCGCGACGAGACCGACCTGGAGCCGTTCTACTTCCTCCTCGCCGCCTCGGTGGTCCTCATCTACATGATCCTGGCCGCCGCCTTCGAGTCCCTGGTGGCGCCCCTGGCGATGATGATCGCCCTGCCCCTGGCCACGGTGGGGGGGCTGTGGGGGCTGGTCCTGACGGGGAACTCCGTCCTCGACGCCAACGCCCTCGTGGGCTTCGTGATCCTCCTCGGCGTGGTGGTCAACAACGGCATCATGCTCATCGACTCGGCCCGCGCCCGCCAGCGCCGGGGGGCGCGCCTGCCGCGGGCCCTGCTGCAGGCCGGCCAGGCCCGCCTGCGGCCGATCGCGATCACCGCCCTGAGCACGATCCTGGCGCTGCTGCCGCTGGCCATGGGCAAGGCCGAGTACGTGGCCGTCATCGGCGTCCCCTTCGCCGTGGCGGTGATCGGCGGCCTGCTGGCGGGGACCCTCTTCACCCTGGTCCTGGTGCCCGCGGTCTACGCCGGCCTGGAGAACACCCTGAGCTGGCTGCGCGGCCTCGGCGGCTGGACCCGGGCGGCGCAGCTGGCGGCGCTGGCCCTGGGGGCCTGGCTGATCCACGAGCACGTGGACGGCCTCCTGTGGCGGGCCGTCGACGCCACGGCCCTGCTCGGCGGGGTCCCGGCCCTGACCTGGTTCCTGCAGACCAGCCTGCGGCGCAGCCGCGCCGACCCGGTCCCCCGCGGCGAGGCCCTGCGCATCTCGGTGGCCAACCTGGTGAAGGTCTACGACGACGAGCCGCGGTTCCTGCGCCAGTGGCGCCGGGGGGAGCGGCAGCGGGCCCGCCTGGGCGCGGCGGGGGAGCCCGAGGCCGCCGGCCCGGGGCCCCTGCGCTGGCAGCTGCCGCTGCTCGCCTTCCACTTCTACTTCGCCTACCTCTACCTGGAGAGCGACTTCTGGGCGATGGTGTTCTCCGTCGCCTTCGTCCTCTTCCTGGCCGCCGCCGTGCGCCCCTTGCTGCCGCCGCCGGAGGGCCGGAGGCAGCGGCTGGTCCGCGGGCTCTGGTCGACCGTGTTCTGGCTGCTGCCCGTGCCCCACCTGCTGTGGTACCAGCAGCGCTGGGACGACTGGGCCCTCACCATCCTGGTGGGGGTCCTCTGGTATCTCGGGGCCGCCGTGCACCGCGGCGCCCGCCGGCTCTACCGCGGCGAGGTCAACGTCGACGGCCTGGCCGGCCGCTTCCGGGGGATCCGCCGCATGCTCTACCGGCTGGTGGCCGCCCTGCCCCTGATCGGCCGCCGGCGGCGCCCCTTCCCGGCCCTCAAGCAGGCCTCGGTCGAGATCGAGAGCGGCATGTTCGGCCTCATCGGCCCCAACGGCGCCGGCAAGACTACCCTCATGCGCGTCCTCTGCGGCATCCTCGAGCCGACGCGGGGCAAGGTGCGGGTCAACGGCATCGACCTGTCGGCGCGGCGCGAGGAGCTGCAGGCCCTGATCGGCTACCTGCCCCAGGCCTTCGGCACCTACGAGAACATGACGGCGTACCAGTTCCTCGACTACCAGGCGATGCTGAAGGGGCGGTGGGACGCCGGCGGCCGGCGCCGGGCGGTGGAGGAGGCGATCGCCGCCGTCCACCTGGAGGACAGCCGCGACAAGAAGATCGGGGGGTTCTCGGGAGGGATGAAGCAGCGCGTCGGCATCGCCCAGACCCTGCTGCACCTGCCGCGCATCCTGGTGGTCGACGAGCCGACGGCGGGCCTCGACCCGCGGGAGCGCATCCGCTTCCGCAACCTGCTGGCCGAGCTGGCCCGCGACCGGGTGGTGGTGTTCTCGACCCACATCATCGAGGACATCTCCAGCTCCTGCAACCGGCTGGCGGTGCTCGACGGCGGCGAGGTGCGGTTCCTGGGGACGCCCCAGGAGATGGTCGATCTGACCCGCGGCTCGGTGTGGCAGGCGTCGGTGACCGAGGCCGGCTTCGAGGAGCTGCGCCGGTCGGCGCGCATCGTCCACCACATGCGCGACCAGGACCGCATTCGGGTGCGCCTGCTGGCCGCCGAGAGGCCCCTGCCCGGGGCCACGGAAGCGACGCCGACCCTGGAGGACTCCTACCTGTGGCTGCTGGAGGAGCCGGCGCCGTGACCCCGCCCCTGGGCAGCGCCCCCGCCTTCCTGCGCTACAGCGCCCGGCAGGTCTTCGCCGGCCGCTTCGCCTGGTTCCTGGGGCTGGCCGTGGCCCTCTTCCTGCTCATCGCCGTGATCCACACGGCCGAGGAGAAGGTGCCGCCGGGGCCGGACGTCGTCTACTACTTCCTGCTGGTGCCCGGCGTGGTGCTGGTCATCTACCCGTCGGCGTACGCCCTGCAGAGCGAGGTCGACGCCGGCATGGTGGAGACCCTCTTCGGCATCCCCGACTACCGCTACAAGGTGTGGCTGGCCCGGCACGCGGTGCTGCTGCTGGCGGCGGCCGCCGTCCTGTCCGGGCTGGCCCTGTTCTGCCGGTTCGCCCTGGCCGACTTCGCCGTCCACGAGATGGTCTTCCACCTCCTGTTCCCCGTGGCCTTCCTCGCCGGCGCCGGATTCCTGGCGGCCACCTTCACGCGCAGCGGCAACGGCGCCGCGGCCGTCCTCGTGCTCCTGGTCCTGGCTCTGTGGATCACCGCTCAGCCCCTGGAGGGCAGCCGCTGGAACGTGTTCTACAACCCCTTCGACCTCCTCGACGAGGTCGAGGGCCTGGTGCGCTCGGGCAACACCTTCCACAACCGCGCCTATCTGCTGGCCGGGTCGGTGCTGGCCGTCCTCGGCGGCCTGCTGCGCCTGCAGCGCCGCGAGCGCTTCGTCTGACCCGGGAGAGCGGCGGTCAGACCGCCATGTCGGCGCGGATGGCGGGGTGGCTGCGGTAGTCCTCCAGCTCGAAGTCGTCGAACTCGAAGTCGTCGATCTCGCGCTGGCCGCGGTCGCGGACCCGCAGGCGCGGCAGCGGCAGGGGCTCGCGGCCGAGCTGCTCGCGCACGGCGTCGACGTGGTTCAGGTAGATGTGGCAGTCGCCGAGAGTGTGGATGAACTCGTGGGGGACGAAGCCGGTGACGCGGGCGAGCATGTGCAGCAGCAGCGAGTACGAGGCGATGTTGAGGGGCACGCCGAGGAACATGTCGCAGGAGCGCTGGTACATCTGCAGCGACAGCCGGTCGCCGGCGGTGTAGAGCTGGAAGAAGTTGTGGCACGGCGGCAGGGCCACGTCGGCGGGACCGGTCTCGGCGGCGTTCCAGGCGTCGACCATGATCCGCCGCGAGCCGGGGTTCGTGCGCAGCAGGTCGACGGCCTCCTGCAGCTGGTCGACGCTGCACTCCGCTCCCCGCCAGCGGCGCCACTGCACCCCGTAGATGCGCCCCATGGCGCCGTCGTTCTCCTCCACGCCGAGGCGCGAGAGGTAGTCCTCGTAGTTGGCGTCCCAGAGCTTGTTGTGCGGGTAGATCGCCTTGAGGTCGTTGATGTTGTCCGACCCCGAGACGAACCACAGCAGCTCCGAGAGCATCGACTTCCAAACCAGCCTCTTGGTGGTGACCGCGGGGAAGCCGTCGTCCATGGCGTAGCGCGCCTGCATGCCGAAGAGGGAGAGGGTCCCCACGCCGGTGCGGTCCCGCTTCTCGACGCCGTGGTCGAGGATCTGCTGGAGCTGGTCCAGGTAGGTGCGCATCAGGGGACTTGGCTCAAGGGCGAGGTCTTGCTTCTCCGCTCCACACTTCGCCGGTCAAGAACCAGTCACCGCCGTACAGCAAGCAGGGCCAGGCGCCATTCTCATTCGGATCGATCCTACCGCAGCGCATATTCCATGCCGAGGGTTGCCCCGAACAATTCGGGCTCCCAAACCGTGGGCTCCCCCCCCACCAACACGGCTTCCAACCAGCTCGACTCGACCTCCGTGCGCAGCTTCCACTTCTCCAGGACTGGTCCCGCTACTCCAAACCCGGTACGGACATGGGCCACGGACCGGCCGGAACGGTGGGGGAGGGGCCACACCCTCCCCGCGCCCAGGACAACGTAGGATCTGGGGAGGATGGTAAAGAAGTGGGCATTGACGGCCAGGCCAATCCACGAGGAATATCCACCCCGCTCCCCTTTGCCGCCTGTCGTGAGGCTTGCCTCTATTCCATTCCGATGGGTCCTGCGCCTTATCGATATCCCCGCCCCTGTCAAGCGTATCAAGTCAGGCAATTCCTGGGGTCGGCCAACGAGCACTGGCCAGGAGATGGCCGATGCGCCCAGGAGCCAGCGGTCCTCCGCCGGCCGCCTGACGGTGCGCACCAATCGATAACGGATGTCGAGGACACCTGTCCGCCTTACATCCAGCCTGACCGAGTCCTCGTCCGTGCCGAGAACGATGCCCTCCCTGGTCTTCTCGATCCCTGTCATGCCCTGATAGGTGATCCACACCTGTTCGCCCTCCTTGAACAGGTGCGGTCCGATTCCGCTCTCGCGGGTGGCCGCGACCTCCGTCAGGGGTGCCGCACATCCCGCAGCAAGAAGCGCCACGGCGGTGAGAGAGCGGAACTGGTTCAGCACATTCATCCGGTTCAGAGCCGAAGGGTGGCCACAGCTGACAGACGCCCTTGCCTGTTGGGCACCAAGCCCATGGAGAAGCGGGGAGGCCCCGGGTAACCGCGCGACCATTCGGACATCATCGTGGCCATGATGGGAGGACCGAGAACAACGGGAAAGAAGGTCTCCAGACCGATGGAGAACGCGACTCCTCCCAGGAGTCCGGTGAGGCTGCCCAGCCATGCGGCGCCGGGGTTGTCGTGTGGATCCCACATGGTCACTCCCAGGGGGACCGCCACGAGGCTCCCTGAGACCGTAGTCAACGGGAGGCCCTCCAGCACACAGAAGCCAGTCCCGAGATCGTCGGGATCGTCGCTGCGTCCGCCGCAAGACCGCTCCAGGAACTTGAACCCTCCGTAGACGATCCCCAGGGACAGCAGAGTGCTGGTGGCCAGCTTGCGTGAGATCCGATCGTTCCTCTCCAGCGGAGAATGGCCCTGCAGCCCGGGTGCTCCTGATGAAGGAGCCGTGTCAAGCTGGATGGTTTCCGCAGGTGGCTCCACGGGGTCGGGCAGATCGCCCATGATCAACGTGTTGACGAGGCCCCTGATCCCGCCCCGGGCCTTCCTGTCCTGCCGTTGCATGGAGGAAGGGAGTTCGCCCGTGGCCGTCTTGTTGATGTCCACGGCCCCGCCGGGGGGCGCGGCGTATGCGTCCGTCGAGCCCGGGGGGACCGGACCCACCAGGATCAGCCTTTGCATGCGCCTCAGATCGATGCGTTGCGGCCGGTCCTGCCCTTCCAGCGCCAGCAGCAGGCGGTGCCGGTCCACCGCCTGGACGACACCACTCGCCCTGGCCTGCCGGGGCCACTCCCCCGAGGATTGGCGGTACCCCAGCCCGTAAATGACCACGGCCGTGGCGCCCAACTCGACGTTGCTGCTGTCGATGGCGCCTGCCTCCAGGAGCACCGGGGGCCGCGGGACTTCGGCCGGCCGGGTTCTCGGATCTTCGGGGTCCGCGTTCGTGGGGAGTACCCCCGGGAGCAACGAAGCCGCCCCGAGCATCAGCCAGAGGCGGGTTCGTTCCAGGAGGATCTGCTGGAGCTGGTCGAGGTAGGTCCGCATCAGGAAGACGACTGCTCGTCACCGGGCGCCGCCTGTGTGTTGCGCCGGGCGATCCGCTCGAGCTGGGGCTGAATGGCCGACATGATCGCGGCGAAGACGACCAGCGCCCAGGCGACCGACAGGAGCAGCCTGGCGCCCACGAGGGTCCGTGCCGCCAACGAGGCCGGGGTGATGCCGGTGTAGTCCTGGGCCAGGGCCGAGTAGAAGGAGAACGACAGCCAGTCACCGATGCCGGCGTCCGCGGCGCCGGCGAAGGAGCCGGGGCTGAAGCGCTCCAGCATGCCGCTGAATCCCGCGAAGACGACGATGATCGCCAGGTACCCGGCGGAGAAGCCGCCGATGGGGATCCACATGACGCGGAAATACTCGACGAGCTGCACGTAGACGTCGAGGCGCGGCTTCATCCAGATGGCGAAGGCCCGCGCCGACAGGAAGAAGGCGGCAGGGATGATGAACATCATCAGCGAAACCAGGACGAGAGCCCGCAGCCACCCGGACTCCCTCACCCCGATCGCGAAGGCTATGACCACGGCGGCGAGGAGGAGGAGCAGCAGCCACAGGGGCGGTCGGGAGTGGCGCCGGCCCTCCGGGTCGCGGTTGAAGAAGCCCGCGATGAGCGCGTTCTGCGGCAGGTAGCCCAGGAGGGCGAGCACCGGGAGCCCGAACTCGGGCAGAAGTCCCAACCCGAGCAAGGCGGTCACCATCAAGGCCACGACGCTTGTCTCACGGTACCCCGAAAGGCGCGATGGCCCGAGTCCGTCGATCAGGCCGAGGGCCAGCGGCACCAGGACCGGCGCGGCAATGAGGAAGGCTCCCGATGTGCCCGCCGAGACACCCGTCGCGAGCGCCGAGAGGATGCCGACCGCCGAGCCGATCAGGATGCCCGTCGACCTCCCGCCTCGTTCGCCCATGCGCAGGCTGAGGCCGACGCCGATGGCGAAACCACAGCTCCCCGCGATCAGGACATCGCGGTGCACGCCGGTCACCGCGTAGGCGAAGGGCACGACGACGACGACCACGGCGGCCGCCACCTGCACGGACCGCCAGATCACGGCGGCTGCCGCCCGCAGGCGGGTGGGGCTGGGGTCAGGCTGTTTCAGGGACACTGCGGCTCTCTCCTCGGGGATTCACTGGACGGGGGCGGGGCGCCCCCGCCGCTATCGGGTATGCTCCGCAATCATCTCATGCGCCGCCGGAAGAGCGGCGAGCGGTTCCGAAGGCGGAGAGCCGCTTCGTGCCACTCTTCTGACAGAAGGCATGAGCGCAGCTTTGGACAGGGAAACCTGTGGGACCATGGTCTTTTCCTCTTCAGCCGTTGTCGTCGACTTCGCCGTTGCTGAACAGGGGGTTCGTTGCGGCCTTGTCAAGACGAGGTTCTCCATGTTGGGACTCGGATTTCGCCGGTCGTCCCTTGCCCGACGATCTCCCCCCAGGACGCCCCCAAGACGCCCCCAAAGGTGACTCTAATCCTCACAATGCCCTTCGCACTTCCGTTCCCTGACAGCGGGACCCAGGCGAGAGGATCGCGCTCCCATCTCACGGGTGTCCCTACTTTGCTCTTATGGGCCCCCTATAGGCCCCTATAGGCCCCCTATAGGCCCCCTATAGGCCCCCTATAGGCCCCCCAAGGGTCCTATGCACTGTTCCTGACGCGCTTCCACCGCGCCGAAGCCCCGTGGCCGGAGGAAGCAATCAGTGCACGCTCCCTTAGTGATTCCAGGTCCCGGGTCAGCTGGCGCTCGCTGACGTCGGGCCCCAAACGTGCGCGAATCTCTCGCCGAGCCAGCCCATCCTCAACGCCGTCCAGCATCGCGAGTATCCTCTGCTGCCTTCCTTCAGGCCCGCTTGCGTCGTTGGGCATGGGCCGAGCCACGAACTGGCTGTGCCGGAACCGCACGGTGACGGCCCCGCCGTCATCCTCGATCTCCGGGGCCGGAAGCCCCGCCGCGCCGGTCAGCTCAGCCATCTTCAGAGTCCCGCTGCCCCACTCTTCGATGGTGCCGCACCGGTAGAAGGTGCGCGCGATCAGCGGGTTCCACGGCCGCGACTCGTGCGGGGCGAACAGGCTCTCCGGGGTCAAACCGAAGTGCAGTGGGCCGGAGGAGGTCACCTCCAGGCGGTCGTCGTAGACCGCTACGCCGACAGAGCCGCCGCCGATGGAGTAGTCGCGGTGGCACAGGGCGTTCGCCAGCGCTTCGCGCGTGGCCAGAGGCGGATAGAGAGGCTCGTCGATCCGCTCGAAGCGGTCCTCCTCGAACCGCCCGGCGATGGGCAGGGTGTCGCGCAGGAAGCGCTCCGCGTTCGCAAGGAGGGTGAAGGCGTTTCCGTTGAACTGGCGGTTGTCCAGGAACTCCATCCGGTCGACTCCACGGAAGCGGGCGACGCGGAGCAGGCACTGGGGCATCTCGAACTCCAGCCGCTCCGTGCTGCCGAACAGCGCCGCAGCCGCCCGCAGCAGCACTCCATCGCGCAGAAGGCCGAGTCCACGCAGCAGGTCCGACAGTTCCCTGCTCACAGGCTCCTCGAGTCGACCTCGCCGGACCGCCTCCGCGACCGTCCGCCGAATTTCGGCTTCTTCGAGGTCGTCCACCGACCACCCGTCGAGAGGTTGGTTCTCCCAGCGTTGCTCGCTGTGCATCCGCTCGAACAGCAACCGGTTGTACTCGTCGGCGGACATGGCGAGGGTGGTGTTCCCGACACGGCGATAGGCGGTGCCGCGGTAGGAGTACGGCCTGGACGCTCCCTGGCCAGTGCTGACTACGATGACCTCACGGCCGCTGTCCACGGGGACCCGCTCAACCGCCGGGAACGCCGGGGGATCGATCTGCCGAAGCTTGGCGCTCAACTCCTCGATGGTGTGCTCACTGACCTGCTGGCCCGCTACGACTCGGTCCGGAGCGACGCCGAACAGCACCTGTCCGCCGCCCTGGTTCAGGAAGGCGCACACGGTCATCGCCGCCTCACGGCGCCTTCCGGTGGTCGCCTTGAACTCCAGCGTCTCGGACTCGCCGGATGCGGCCAGGGCTACGATCTGCTCAAGGGTCATCTGTACGCACTACCTACCCGCGATCTGGAGGGTTGGGTTGCCTGGCCGCCAGGACCAATGGGGAGGCCCCGAGGGGAGTGTAGCGAGGACGGAGGGAAGTCAGCTGGGGGGAAGTACAGGCCTTGCTTCGAGGAAGCTACCTGCCGTCCTCCCGCTCAGGTTCGGCCCTCGATGGCTCGGCCACCTGGAAGAACGTCCACTTCCATCGCCGCCGGTCCACCTCCCGCAGGATGCCTGTCGACCCGTCCAGCCGGAGCCCCCGGGACAGGAACTGCGGCCGGAGCCCCACGGCCCGGGTTGCCGCGGCCAGGGTGTCCGCGTCGACGGCACCAGCCTCCACTGCGGCCCTGTCGGCGACGGAGGTCTCCAGGGAATCGGCCGCCACGGCGCTGCTGTCCACGGGAACGGACTCTGCCGCCGCGGGCTGCGGCGCTTCGGCCGGGGGACTCGGGCCCGCGGCGTCGGCATGGTGGACCGGCAGGCAGAGCAGGGCCGCGGCCAGGAGAACCAGCCCGGGCAGGCGCCCGGTGCGGTCTCCACTGGCGAACCGATTGCGCGTCGTGGCTGTCATGGGAAGAAGAGTGGTAGCCCCTACGGGATTCGAACCCGTGTTACCGGCGTGAGAGGCCGGCGTCCTAGGCCTCTAGACGAAGGGGCCACAGTCGGGGGAAGCTAGCCACCGGGGCCGACACTGTCAACGCCGCGGGACCGGGTCCGGAACCTCCGTTCCGGCGCGGCGGCGGTCCATTCCTTACCCTTGACGCCCGTTCCCGCCACAGGAGGAGAGAGGGATGACCGAGGAGGAGCGCTACGAGTTCGACCGCAACGGCTACGTCGTCATCGAGGACATGCTCCCCCCGGAGGAGACGGCGTCGCTGAAGGCGGCCGTGGACCGGCTGGAGGAGCACGCCGCCGCCCGCGTGGACCGGCCGCCGCGCAAGAAGTCGCCCTGGGGGGCGGAGTACCACGCCGACGAGGACCTGGGCTACCATGTGCAGGGCGAGCGGGCCGAGGGCAAGACCCTGATCGTCGAGGACTTCTGGAACGCGGACCCGGCCTTCGACGTGCTCGTCGGGCACGAGCGCACCCTCGAGTACGTGCGCGCCGTGGTGATGCCGCGGCCGACGGTGAACAACTCGGAGATCCGCATCCGCTACACGGGCAACGCCAGCCCCCACCACGGGGGCAGCCGCGGCGAGAACCACAAGTACCGCTACAACTTCGCCTCCGAGCGCATCGACTGCATGATGGTGCGCATGATCTACTTCGTTCACGACAACGACGCCGAGGGCGGCGCCTTCACCGTGGTCCCCGGCACCCACAAGTCCAACTTGCCGTCCCCCTACGGCAACGATCCCGACTCCGAGCCGGGGACCGTGTCCTTGGAGGTGAAGGCGGGGTGGGGGATCTTCTTCACCGAGGCCCTGCGCCACGGGGGGCGGACGAACCGCTCCGACCGGGTGCGCAAGACGATCCACGTCGGTTACGGGCCCTACTGGATGCAGTCCCAGAACATGGCCACCATGGACGAGCCTCCCTACATCACCGAAGCCACCCGCGCCCGCTGGTCCGAAGACCAGCGGCAGCTCTTCCGGTCGTGGCCGGAGCACTGGGGATGAAGATCGACCCCCAGGGACTCGGTCCGGTGGAGCAGACCGCTCTCGGCGAGCGGATGCTGGCCGTCTTCCACGAGCCGCGCCGCGCCTTCGAGGCTGTCGCCGACGGGGGAAAGTGGTTCGACTGGGTGCTGCCCGTGGTCCTGTGCGCCGGAGTCTGGGCGGGCCACAACCTGGCGACCCTGTCCCTGGCCGCGCCCGAGGAGCCGGCGGCGATCGACGGCTGGGAGCAGCTCGACGAGGCCGGCCGGGAGACCGTCGCCCTGCGCAACGAGGCCTGGCGGGGCCATGGCTGGGCGAGCTTTCCCCTGGTGTCCCGGTTCTCCGGCCTGGCGGCGGTGGCCCTGGTGCTGCTCGGCCTGGCGCGCTGGGTGCTGCGCTCGGAGGCCGGCCTGAGGCAGATGCTGGCCATCAAGAGCTACGCCGGCCTGGTCACCGTCCCGCAGTGGATCCTGCTGACGCTGCTGGCCCGCATCGGCGCCTGCGAGCCTCCCGCGCCGTTCTCCGGGCCGGGGGTCTTCCACGCCGGGTTCCTGCTGGGCGCCGGGGCGGAGGAGAGCTTCGCGGGACGGTTCCTGATGGGCCTGAACCTGTTCGACCTGTGGCAGGTCGTCCTGGTCGGCATCGGCCTGGCGGTGGTCACCGGGGCGCCGCGAAGCCGGGCCCTGGTGACGGTGCTGGTGCCCTGGCTCGTCTGGACCGCCATGGGGGCCCTGGCCGCTCCGGGCGCCGCGCCGGTTCCGCAGTAGGCGGCGGCTGGACGCGTCACCGCAGCAGGGTGAGCTTGCGCGTCTGCACGGCTTCGCTCGTCACCAGCCGGAAAACGTAGACCCCGCTGGCCAGGAGGCGGCCCCGCTCATCCCGCCCGTCCCAGCGCAGGCGGTGCAACCCCGCCCTCTTCGGACCCCGGTGCAGCACCGCCACCCGCTGCCCGGTCAGGGCGAACACCTCCAGGTGCGCCATCCCCGGCTCCAGCTGGAACCAGGCGATCACCGTTCCGCTGTTGAACGGGTTGGGCGCGTTCTGTCGCAGTTGCGGGCCGTCGGGCAGGCCGATCAGCTCCCGGGCCAGGGCCACCAGCCTGGCCCGCGCCGGCGGCCCGAAGTGCTCGGCGAAGAGGAAGAAGTCGGTGAAGTCCACCGACCCGCTCCCGTCCAGATCGAACCGGGGATCGTTGCCGCCGAAGTGTTCGGCGAAGAGGAAGAAGTCGGAGAAGCCGACCTCCCCATTGCCATCGAAGTCGGGACTCGCCCTGGCGGCCACGGTGAAGGTCACCGGCTCGAGATCCGCCACGGTGACGACGACGGTGTAGCTCCCGAGCTCCTCGCCCAGGGTCAGGGTGGTGGCCGCCCGGCCCTCGGCGTCGGTGGTGTCCGTGAGGGCCGAAAGCGTTGCGCCGTCGCCGAGGACGGAAAAGGTGACCACGGCGCCGGGCAGGGCCGCCCCGTTCTGGTCCTGCACCGAGACCACCAGGGCCTCGCCCAGCGGCGTGCCCGGCTCGCCCTGCTGCTCGTCGCCGGAGAGCTTCATCAGGCTCTGGGGAATCGCCCGGCCGAGGGCCGTGAAGGTCACCGGGGCGAGGCCGGCCACCGTCACCTCCACGGTGTTGATTCCCGGCGTGCGCCCGGGGGTCAGGGTGCTGGCGGCCCGGCCCTGCGCATCGGTCGTGGCCCGGGTCACGGAGAGGGTGCCCTCACCGGCGGTGACCGCGAAGGTGACGGTTGCCCCGGCCAGGGGCCCACCGGCCTGGTCGAGCAGAGAGACAACGAGAGGCTCGGCCAAGGGGGAGCCGCTCGCCCCCTGCTGGGAGTCGCCGCCGACCTTGCTCAGCGTGGTGGGGACGGACTGGGTGAGGGCGGTGAAGATCACCGGCTCCAGGTCGCCCACGGTGACCTCCACGGTGTTCGGTCCTGGAGTCAGGCCCAGGGTCAGTGTCGTCGACGCTTGGCCCTCGGCATCGGTCGTGGCCGTCTCTACCGAAACCGTCCCGCCGCCGCCGGTGACCGCGAAGGTGACCTCTGCGCCGGCGAAGGGATCGCCGTGCTGGTCGCTCACCACAACTACCAAGGGCTCGTCCAGGGCGGCATTGGGGTATCCCTCCTGCCCATCGCCGGACAGCCCTGCGAGGGTCTGCGGATGGGGCAGAGTGAGCCGAAGGTCCCAGACCAGGATCGTGCCGTCGTGCGAACTGGAAGCGAAGGTCGATCCGTCTCGAGAAAAGGCCACGGTCTCCACTTCCCCAAGATGGCCCGTGGGGGCGGCGAGCAAGGTGCCCGTGGCAACCTCCCGCACCTCGACCACCACGGAACCGTCCGAATAGGACCCCGAGAGGATGAGCGAACCATCGGTCGAAAAGGCCGCGGCATCGACCCGGGCCGCCGGGTACTCCACGATCAGGGCGGCCGCATCGGCTCCTGGCGGCACTTTCCATATCGAGGCCATGCCCGAAGCCCATCCGAGAGCGAGGGCCGTCCCATCCGGTGCAAAGGACACGGCGTGAATCTGATCCGCCAAGCTCTCCCCACCCAGAGCATCGTCGCCGCGGGCCAGATCCCACAGTCTGACCCGGCCATCTACCCAGGCAGGATAGATTTCAGCAAGGTCGGCCTCCAGCGGCGTGGCGGCACTGGCCAGGGTAGATCCATCGGGCGAAAAGGCGAGGGAGCCTACGTCCGTGCTATGGCTCATGAAGGAAGTGACATCCTCCCTCGTGGCCACGTCCCAGACCGTCGTCGTGTAGTCACCATGCCCCGAGGCGACCTGGCGTCCGTCCGCTGAGAAGGCCACCGCAGTGACGTAACTCGGTGCATCGAGGGTGGCGCTGTGGGTGCTCGTCCTCACATCCCACAGCCTGACCGTCCGATCCGACGCCCCGGAGGCGAGGGTGGTCCCGTCCGGCGAGAAAGCAACGACATTGAGCCTTCCCGTATGGCCCTCGAGCACGGCAGTACTGGCACCTGTCGCCGTGTCCCAGAGGTGGACTGCGTTCGAGCTGGGAAGGGCCGTGGCCAGCGTGGCCCCATCGGGCGAGAGGGCCACCCAATGGGGTGTACCGAAGTGCTGCCTCGAAAGAGTGGTGCCGCTCCTCCTGGCCACGTCCCAGAGCCTGACCGTCGCGTCCTTGGATCCCGACGCCAGAGTCCCGTCCCTGGAGAACGCCACGGCAACGACCGAACCCTCATGACCGTCCAAGGTCACGTCCTGACCCGTCGCCACGTCCCAGAGATGGACCCTTCCCATCCCCCCCTCGGTCGACCCGGAAGCAACGGTCCTTCCATCCGGCGAGAACGCGAGCGAGTAGACCCAACCTCCGTGCCCGTCAAAGGTCGCGACCTCGGATGCCGTGGCTACGTCCCAGAGCTTGACCGTGTGATCGTCCGAGGCGGAAGCCACGGTCCGTCCGTCGGGCGAGAAGGCGACGGCCGTGACTTTGTCGGTGTGCCCCTCGAAGGTCGCAGTCCGGGTAAAGGTGGCCACGTCCCACAGCGTGACCGAGTCATCCTCCCCTGACCCAGCAGCCAGGGTGGTCCCATCCGGCGAGAACGCCACGGACTCCATTGTCCACCACGCACGGTCGGGCAAGTGTGCCGAAGCCACCTTGGTTCCTGTCTCCAGCTCCCATAGGTCAATCCCGAAGGTCCCGCCGGAAGCCAGAGTCCTCCCATCCGGCGAGAAAGCCAAGGACGAAGCCGTCGGCGGAATGGTGGCAATCTGGTTTCCTGTTGCCACGTCCCACAGCCTGGTACCCCGGTCCCTCCAATCTGCGGAAGAGGCCACGGTCTTTCCATCAGGCGAAAAGGCGACCTCGAGAGCTATTGGTGCAGGTAGCCAAGCCACTTCCTGGAGGGTTGCCACATCGTAGAGCCAGATTCCGGCGGTGTACGTCGCCACGGCGAGGAGTTCACCACTCGGAGAGAAATCGATCGCCCCGTGTCCATAGGCAATCCGACCTCTTCCCAGCCGGTTGGCGGCACCATCTGGCAGAGGCCGGAGGCGGGGATCTCGCACCAAGGGAGGCGTGGCCGTTCCCGACGAACGGAAGGTCACGACCTCGAGCCCCTCCACCGATGCCTCCACCGTGTTCGTCCCCGGGCCGGGAGTGAGCACCGCCTCGGCGCGCCCCCTGGCGTCGCTCAAGACCCTTTCCAACGTGAACCGGTCCCCGAGCTGGCCCTCCCCCCGGGTGACGGTAAAGGTGATCTCCACACCGGACAGCGGATGGCCGTACTGATTCCTCACCTCAACAATCAGAGGCGCCAACGGCTCGCCGTCCGTCGCCTGCTGATCGTCGCCCGAGACCATCCGCAGGCTACGAGGACGGGCCTCCAGCCACTCCGACACGTCCCAGAGTCCGATCTTGCCGTCCTCCGCCCCCGCGGCGAGCGTCGTACCATCGGGCGAGAAGGCCACCGTGACGACCCCACGGCCCTCCCCCCGCAGAGTGACGAGCTTCTCCTTCGTCCCCGGGTCCCACAGGATCACGGCAAGGTCAGCGCCGGATGCCAGTTGGTTTCCGTCGGCGGAGAAGGCCACCGAACGGACGGGCCGATCGTGTCCTTCGAGGACGGCGACGTTCCCCGTGGCCACGTCCCACAGCCGCACGGTGGTATCGTCCCCCCCGGAGGCGACCAGGGTGCCGTCCGGCGAGAACGCCACGGTGTTGACCTCGGGCCCCCAGCGGTCACCACCATGGGAATGGGACGCGATCTCGGCCTGCGTCGCCACGTCCCAGAGTCGGACCCCGTCCTCGGAGGCGGAGGCGAGAGTCTCGCCGTCGGGGGAGAAGGCCAACGAGGTGACGTCCATGGGCAGGGTCGCGGTACGGGTCTGCGTCGCCACGTCCCACAGCCGGATACCGTCAGAAGCCCCGGAAGCGAGGACGGCGCCGCCGGGCGAGAAAGCCAGGGAGCGGATCGGGTGAGCATGACCGGAGAGCGTGGCGATCACGCGGTCCCTATCCAGATCCAGAAGCTGGATCTGACCGCTGGTGGACCCCGAGGCCAGGGTGGCGCCGTCCGCAGACAGGGCCACCGCCGTGACGCCGCCGTCGGGTCCCGCCAGATCAGCGTACCGGCCCGTTTCCGGATCCCACAGCTTCACACCTCCTGCTGACGCGGAGGAGAGGCCCCTGTCACCGGACGCAAAGGCCACTCCATGGACGCTTTCCGGCAGTTCGAAGGTAGCCAGGTGCTGACGAGAAACCTCCCATAGGTCAAAGCTGAGGAAGGTCCCCGTGTTTCCATTCCTGTCGACCACCTGGACGGAGATCGGATGCACCTGCGGATCGGAAAGATCGTGGAAGCCAGGGCCCGAGGGGATGACGCCATCGTACTCGATTTCAACCACGGCTTCTTCCACGCCCATCAATCCCCGGCAGGTCTTCAGTTCCTCCCCTCCTGGTACGACGAAGGCTTGGTGCGACCTTCCCGTGCGAACCAGCAGGCGTACCTGCTGAAGCCCGTCCGCGTCGCTCACCCTGAGCCGGATGGGGACGCTCTCCGTACCTTCGGGATAGGTCGTCGCCGACAGGAGTTGGACGGTCGGGTTCTCGCCGCTCCACTCAGGGCCGACATCGGGATTGAAGTAGGGATGGACCGCGATGGCCTCGGCGCCGCACGCGGACAGTGCCCCTCTCAAGCCCGAATAGCTCAGGATGTACTTCTCGCTGCGATAATCGTGGTACAAGGCTTGGGCGAAGATGTGGGCCAACTCGTGCGCCAGAGTCGGCCAGATGAACTCAGCCGTTACCAAGGCGACCCCCTCTCTCTTTCCACCCCATGTAGCCTTTCCGACCGCACTTCGGCTGAGCAGGTTGCTGCTGTTGTCGACCACGACTCCGACGATGCTCTGCGACAGATCGAAAGCGCCTCGGATCTCGTCGAGAACGATCCACGTGTAGTCGAGGTAGTGGCTGTCCGGATGCTGCCCATCCACGCGGTGAACGACCGGATCGCCCTCGTCGTCGGTCTCGATGCGGAAGGTCTTGTACCCGTACCCGTGAGCCTCCATCTGCTCGCCGTACCATGCCTGGATGTGGAGAATCTCCTCCTTCAGCCTCTGCACGACCTCCGGGCGGAAGGGACGGTCATTGGGCAGGAAGTAGAACAGCCGCACGGTGCGGGGCTCGCCGACGTTCAGGTCCGCCAGGCGCTTGCCGGCGGCGTAGGTGAGCGGCGGGTCCCGCTCGGGATCGTGAACCAGGCAGGCATGCAGACTGTCGGACGCAGGGGAGGCTTGGCAGACAGCGACCGGCAAGAGGGTGAGAGCGAGCAGGAGCCTTTTCATCATCTTCCATCTCCCAGTGAGTCGGCCACGCCGCCCAGGGCCGGCGAAGATCGGGAACAGCACCCCGCATCCCCTACCGGATGAGGGCGAGCTTGCCGACGCGCACTCCTTCGAGTGCAAGTTCCCGTTTGCCCGGCATCTCGGCCGGCGTCTTCAGCTCGAAGTGGCTCGCGTCGGTGTCCCCCAGCGACCGGGTGACCGCGTCCCCGGGGTCCGGACCCGAGCAGGTGCAGGTGCCCACCCGCCTTGTGCGCTCCGGCCCGATGCACGTCGGGGCCCGGTTCACCGGCTTGGCGGTCTCCGTGTCGGGCCGGCTGGAGCCTTCCCGGTTATGGCCCGCACCTCGAAAGTGTAGAGGGTGCCGTTGCTCAGACCTGTCAGCGTCGTGTCCCGGGCGGCGCCCTGGCCGGCGACCCTGTGCCAGTCGCGGCCCGTCCATCCCGACGCGCCGCGGTAGCGGTACCGGTACACCTGCACCTCGGCCCCGTTGGGCGCCGCCTCCGTGCAGGTCCGCTCCACCTGCCGGTCGCCGGGATCGGCGGCCAGAGTCGCCGGGCCGGGCCCCCCGGCCGGCGCGACCTCTGCCGAGGCGGCGGCCCCGGCGCCGACACGGTTGTGGGCGCGGACCTCGAAGGTGTACGAGGTGCCGTTGGTCAGACCCGCGATCGTGGTGTCCCGGGCCGCGCCGAGCCCGGGCACGGTCGACCAGGGGCCCGCATCGACGCGGACCTGGTAGCTGTCGATGGCCGCGCCTCGGGTGGCCGCCGGGGTCCACCTCAAGCGCACCTGCCGGTGACCGGGGGCGGCCTGCAGCGACAGCGGGGCCCCGGGCACGTTGGCCCGCACCGGCTTCGTCTTGTCGCGGATCGCCGTGTTCTCCTCCGCGATTGGGGACTCCTTGCCCTCTTGCCCGCCGAGCGGACCACCCAACACCAGAAGCACCGCCGCCAGCAACCACCCGCGATTGCTCATTGGTTCTTGATCCCTCCCCAAGTGTCCTCCCCTCAAGGCGTAGTCGCCATTCGGCACATAGTCCCGGACCACCCCCTTCGAAACCCGCACCGCCTCAAGCCGGTCCGTGTCCGGGATGTCCAGCAGCTTCCAGTACATCGCACCTTCCGGGTAACAGGTCGCCAAGGCGATGTCGACCTCGGGAATGTCGGTCCCTTCCTTCTTGTCCCACGCGCTGCCCTGCCAAGGCGGGGCGATAGCTACCGGATGAGGGCGATCTTGCCGACGCGCACTTCTTCGGCGGCGATGAGGCGGTAGAGGTACAGGCCGGAGGCCGCCGCGCGGCCGTGATCGTCGCGGCCGTCCCACTCGCGCACGTGGGGGCCGGCGTCCAGCCAGATCCCGGGCACGAGGCGGGCCACGACCTGGCCGGCCGTGTTGTAGACGGTCAGGGTCACGGGCCCGGCCGTGGGCAGGTGAAGGAACAGGGTGGTGCTGGAGTTGAACGGGTTGGGGGCCGTGGTCACGTGCAGCGCCGCCGGTCCCGCGAGCCCGCCGGCGACGGGCTTGGCCGTGGCGGTGTCGTCGGACTCGTCCTCCATGGGGGTGTCGGGCTCGCCCTCGTTGTCGCCGAGGTTGTCGTCTTCGGCGTCCCCGGCTTTGCCGCCGGGCCCGAGGCGCCGTTGAAAGATCGAGGCCGCCGGCCCGAAGCCGACGTCGTTCTCGGCGCGGACCTCCCAGGTGTAGGGGGTGAAGTCGCCCAGCCCGGTCACCGTGCGGCTGCGGGCGGCGCCGCCGCCGGCGACGGTGAACCATCCCCGCCACGAGCCGGTGGTGCCGATGCGCCGGCGATACTGATACCGGGTGATCGGCGAGCCGTTGGCCGGCGCCGCCGACCAGGAGATCGTCGCCTTGCCTGACTCGGGTCCCCGGGAGGTGCCGAGGTTCGTCGGCGCCCCGGGCAAGGTGGCCGGCGTCGCCGAGTCGCTGGAGGAGGCGCCGTGGCCCTCGCGGTTGTGGCCCCGGACCTCGAAGGTGTAGGACGTGCCGTTGGTCAGCCCGGTCACCGTCGTGTCGCGGGCGCTGCCGGCGCCGGGCACGGCCGCCCAGCCCCCGCCCGCACGGCGGATGTCATAGCGGTCGACGGCGGCCCCCCGGCCGTCGGCCGCCCCCCAGGAGAGGGCGACCTGCCCGTTGCCGCGCACGGCGCGGAAGCTTGGCGGCGCCGTGGGTGTGTTCGCCCGCACGACGCTGGACCGCCCGGACGCGCTCTTGCCCGACCCGTGGTTGTCCGTGTAGCTGACCGACGCCTGCAGACGCTTGCCGACGTCGGAAGCCGGCACGGTGTAGCGGTACGACTGCACCGAGGAGGCCTGGCCGGCGGCGCCGCTCTCGGTACTCCAGGACCAGGTCGGCCCGCTGATGCCTCCGTCCCCGTCGGTGAGGGTGGCCGTGACATGCTCGGCCACCCTGGGGCGGCTGGGATCCAGGGTGACGACCCCCGGATCGTCGGCGTTGGTCACCGTCACTCTCACGGTCCGGCTGGAGGCTGCTTCCGGCGTGCCGTCGTCGGTGGCCACCACCGTGAAGCTGTAGATGTTGTTGGTGTTGGAATCGGCGGGCCTCTCGTAGTTCGGCGTCGAGGCGAAGCGCAGGACGCCGCCGCTGGAGATCGACAAGTCCCCCTTGTCGGTGCCCGACAGGGACCAGGCGACCTCGTCGTCCTCCGGGTCGGCGGCCGTGTAGGTGGCCACGGCCCCGGTGCTGTTCTCGGGGATCGATTTGCGGGCCGGCCCCGAGATCACCGGCGCCTCGTTCACATCGGTCACGGTCACCGCCACGTCCACCGAGTCGGCCAGCCCGCCCCCATCGCGGACCCGCACCCGCACCGAGTAGCTGCGGCGGGCCTCGTAGTTGGGCGTGCTCTTGAAGTGCAACTCCCGTCGCGTGCCCGGCATCACGGCCGGCGTCTTCAACTCGAAGTGACTCGGGTCCGTCCCCGACAGCGACCAGGTGACCGTGTCGCCGGCGTCCGGGTCGGTGCCGGTGTAGGTGCCCACCTTCTTCGACCCGTTCTCGGCCACCGACGGGCTCTCCGGGCCGCTGACCGTCGGCCGGCGGTTGGGCGCCACCGGCGTCGCCCGGGCCTCGCCGGCCGCACCGTGGCCGGTCCCGTTCCTGGCGCGCACCTGCAAGGTGTATTCCTGCTTGTTCGTCAGCCCGGTGATCGTCCGGTTGCGGGCGCGGCCGTCGCCGTCGTCGCCGCCCACCCGCGACCAGCTGCTCCACGAGCCGCCGACGGTGCGCTTGTGCCGGGTTTCGTAGTACTCGATCTCGGAGCCGTTGGCCGCCGCCGCGCCCCAACGCAACGCCACCTGACCGTCGCCCGGGTCGGCCTTCACGTCGGGCGGCACCCCGGGCACCGTGGCCGGCGTGGCGGTCTCGGTGTCGGGCTCGCCGTAGCCCTCGCGGTTGTGGGCCCGCACCTGGAAGGTGTACGAAGTCCCGTTGCTCAAGCTGCCGACCGTGACGCTGCGAGCCCCGCCGCCGCCGGTGACGGTGTTCCAGGTGCGGCCGGTCCAACTCGAGCCGCTGCGGTAGCGGTATTGGTAGCGGTCGATGGCCGCGCCGCCGGTGCAGGTGGGCGCGGTCCAGCTCAACGTCGCCCGCCCGTCGCCGACGCTGACCCGAAGCGACGGCGGGCACGGGGGGATGGCCTGCACGACGTGGGTGGTCCGGCCCGTGGCCGACTTGCCGTCGCCGTGGTGGTCGTCGTAGCTGGCCGTGGCCTGGATGTGCGAGCCCACGTCGGCCTCCACCACCTCGCGCGTCGATCGGCGCTGAAAGGAGAGGCCGCTGGCGCCCTCGTGTTTCGGGGTCCAGGCCCAGGACGTGTCCGAGATCCCACCGTCCGAGTCCGTGAGAATCGCGGTGACCGTCTGGCCGACCTTGGGGCTCGAAGGCGTCACCGTGACCAGCCCCGGGTCGTCCGCGTCGGTGATCGTCACGGTCACCGTCTCGCGGCCGGACAGGCCGTCCGCGTCCTCCACCACCACGGCCACGACCTTCGTGTTGGCGCTGGCATTGCTGCGCGTGAAGTGGGGGTTGCTCTTGAACTGGACGCTCCTCTTGGTCGGCTGCGACGTGACCGCCTTCAGCTCGAAGAGGGCGGCATGGGTGCTGTCCAAGTCCCACGTGAGGGCCGCAGCGTCGCCGGCGTCCGGATCGCTGCCGGTGTAGGTGGCCACCGGCTTCGTCCGTTCCGGGACCGAGACGGCGGTCGATCCGCTGACGTCGGGACGTTCGTTCACGTCGGTGATCGTCACCGTGACCTGGACGGTATCCGACAACTCTCCGGTGTCGCGGCCGATCACCCAGACCCGATAGCTGCTGCGGGCCTCGAAGTCGGGCACGCTGCGCAGGTTGAGTTGGCGCTTGCTGGCCTGGGCCGGGCTCAGTGGCGCCAGCTCGAAGCTGCTGGCCTGGGGCCCCCCCAGGTCCCAGGTGATCGCATCGCCGGGGTCGTTGCACGTATAGGTCTCGATCTCCCGGGACCCGTTCTCGGCCAGGCTCTTCGTCTCCGGGCCGATGCAGTCCGGCTTCTGATTCACCGGCGCGGCGTCCACCGAGGCGGCGGCCCCGGCGCCTTCGCTGTTTTGGGCGCGGACCTCGAAGGTGTACGGGGTGCCGTTGTCCAGATCCCTGATCGTGGTGTCCCGGGCCGCGCCGAGCCCGGGCACGGTCGACCAGAGGCCCGCATCGACGCGGACCTGGTAGCTGTCGACGGCGGCGCCTCGGGTGGCCGCCGGGTTCCACCTCAAGCGCACCTGCCGGGGGCCGGGGGTGGCCTGCAGCGACAGCGGGGCCCCGGGCACGTTGGCCCGCACCGGCTCCGTCTTGTCGCTGATCGCCGTGTTCTCCTCGGCGTAGTCGTCGTCGTAGTTGACGCGGGCCTGCAGATGCTTGCCGAGAGCCCTCAGAGGCACGTAGTGGCGGTGGCTCGCGTCGGCCTGCCCCTGGGCGCCATCGTCCGACGCCCCGCCCGGCGTCGTTCGCGGCCACGTCCACAGGGTGTTCTCGACGCCGCCGTCTTCGTCGACCAGCTCGGCGGTGATCCACTCCGCCACCCGGGGGCTCGGGTTGTCCAGCGTGACCTTCCCGTCATCGGGGCCATTGAGCACCGTCACGGTCACCTCCACGGTATCCGACAGCCCCCCGCGGTCGCGGCCGATCACCAGGGCCTCGTAGGGCTGCCTGCGAAGCTCGTAGTTGGGGACGTTGCGGAAGACGAGGTGGCGCCGGGCGGCCTGCGGCGGGGACAGCGGCCTCAACTGCAAGCTGCGGCCTGGGCCCCCTTCAGGATCCAGGTGATCGCATCGCCGGGGTCGGTGCAGGTATAGGTCCCGACCTGCCGGGACCCGTTCTCGGCCAGGCTCGGCGTCTCCGGGCCGGTGCAGACCGGCTTCTGATTCGGCGGCGCGGCGGCCACCGAGTCGGGCTCGCCGTAGCCCACGCGGTTGTGGGCCCGCACCTGGAAGGTGTAGGTGGTGTCGGGGCTCAGACCCGTCACCGTGGTGTCGCGGGCGGCGCCCTCGCCGTCGACCGGGTGCCAGTCGCGGCCGGTCCAACGGGAGCGGCTGCGGTAGCGCATTTCGTAGAGATCCACCTCGGCCCCGTTGTCGGGTGCCGCCGTCCACGTCAGCGCCACCTGCCGGTCGCCCGGCTCGGCGCTCAGATCCGGCGGATCGGGCACCGTGGCCGGCGTGGCCGACACCTCCACGGTGTCGCCGTAGCCCTTGGCGTTGCGGGCCCGGATCTGGAAGGTGTACGAAGTTCCGTTGTCCAGGGTCTTCACCGTGTCGCTGCGGGCGGCCCCGCCGCCGGGGGCCGTGTTCCATCCGCGATCCTCGTCCCAACTCAAAGTCGAGCTGATCCGGTGGCGGTGTTCGTAGCGGTCCACCGCCGCCCCGTTGGGCTCCGCCTCGGTCCACGTCAGCGCCACCCGCTCGTCGCCGGGGTCCGTCTCCACGTCCTCGGGCGGACCTGGCGGGACGGCCTGCACCACGCCGGTGCTGTCCTCGGCGGTCTTGTCCGGGCCGTGGGCGTCGTCGTAGCGCACCAACACCCGGACCCGCCGGCCGGCGGCCGACGCCGGCACCTTGTAGCAATCCCCGAGCAGCGACACGGCGCCGCTGGCGCCCGAGGGTGGGGGACAGGGATCGAGGGCGTCAGAAGGTGTCCAGTGCCAGCCGTGCCCCTCGTCGCTGTCCTCGATCACCTTGCTGGCGACGATCCCCGCGCCGCCGTCCTCATCGGCCAGCGTCGCGTGGACGGTCCCTCCCACCTTCGGGGTGGCCGGCGCGAAGGTGATGAAGCCCGGATCGTCCTCGTTGGTCACCCGCACCCGCACCGGGTAGGGCGCCGATCGCAGTGGACCCTGACGGGCCTGCACCGACACCTCGTAGACGCTGTCCCGGTTGGCGTCGGCCGGCACCTCGTAGTCCGGCGCCGTCTTGAACGACAGCGCCGCCGAGTCCGTCCCCGCCGCCGCCAGGCTCAGCTTGCCTCGATCCGCCCCGGCCAGGGCCTCCCAACCGTCCGGCGTCACCCGCTGGCCGCCGCCGTCGGCCACCCAGTACCGGGCCACCTCCCCGGTGTGGCCCTCGGCGAACGTGGTGTCGCTCGGGCCCTGCACGGTCAGCACTCGCATCCCGGCGTCGCCGTGGTGTCGGCCGCCACCCCCGGCCCCACGCCATTGACGGCCCGCACCTCGAAGGTGTACAGGGTCCCGTTCGTCAGGCTCGACACCACCGCCGAACGGGCGTCCCGAGCATGGTCGTCTTCTTCGACCGGCACCTCGGCCCACCCCGTCCACTGGTCTTCCCCCTGCGCGTTCGGGCGGCGGCGATGCTCGTAGCGGCGGATCGCCGCGCCGTTGGTGACCGCCCCGTCCCAGCTCAGCGTCACCGAGCCGTCGCCGGCCGACGGGCTCAAGTCGCCCGGCGCGTCCGGCACGTCCACCACCCGGTCGACCGAGGTGTTCTGCGCCGATTTCCCCGGGCCGTGGCCGTCGGTATAGGGGTCGGCCCGCACCCGCAACCGTCCCCCCAGGTCGCCGCGCTGCGGCGTGTACGTGGTCGGATCGTCGCCGGTCGGCAGCGTCACCCACCCCGGCGTGGGGGTCAGCGAATGCCGCTCCCACAGCCAGGTGATCCCCGTGACCCCGCCGTCCGGGTCGTTCACCGAGGCGGTCAGCTCCGAGCCCACCGCCGCCACCGTGT
>JAPOZM010000026.1 GCA_026706075.1 Gemmatimonadaceae bacterium | reverse complement strand
TGGCCGACACGCCGCGGACGGCGGCCGAGGCCGCCGCCCGGATCGGCGCCGACGAGCGCCGCCTGGAGAGCCTCCTGCACGCGCTGGCCGCCCTCGACCTGCTCGAGGTGCGGCCGGCCGCCGGAGGGGGTTCGCCGCGGTTCCTGTGCCGGCCTCCGGCCGCCCGCCGCCTGGCCGCCGCCGGCGAGGACTACGCCGGCCACGGCCGCGAGCTGGCCGCCCGCCTCTGGGGCGCCGGTCTCACCGTGGCCGATTCGATCCGCCGGGGGGCGGCCACGGCCCCCGGGGCCGCGGGCGGCGGCTCCCCCGAGGAGACCGCCGCCTTCCTGCGCGCGCTCCATCCGGGGGCCCTCCGGACCGGCCGGGAGATCGCCCGCCGCGGCTGGCTCGACGGATGCCGCCGCATCGTCGATGCCGGGGGCGGCTCCGGCGGTCTGGCCGCGGCCCTGCGGCGCGACCTGCCCGGATCGGAAGTCTGCGTGGTCGAGCGCGAGGCGGCGGCCCCCTGGACGCGGCGCCTCCTCGAGGAGGAAGGCGCTGCCGGCGTGCGCGTCGTCGCGGGGGATCTCTCGGCCGGGGGCCCCGGCCTGGAGGACGGGCTCGACCTGCCCTGCGACGGCGTGGTCTGCCTCTCCTTCCTGCAGGTCCTCGGGCCGGAGGAAGCCGCCCGGGTGATCGCCCGCATCGCCGGCTGGCTGCGCCCCGGCGGCCGTCTGGTGATCGCCGGCATGGGGGTCCTGGGCGACGACCGGCTCTCCCCCCGAGACTCGGCGGTCCACAACATCCTCCTCGGCGCCCTCTACGAGGACGGCCGCGGCTACACCCTCTCCGAGCACGGCCGCTGGCTCGAGGCGGCCGGCTTCACCGACATCGAGTGGGACGAACTGAGCGACGGCCGCGGCGCGATCCTCGCCGTCAGAAGATGAAGCCGGTGTTGCGGTAGTCCTCGGGCAGATCCGGCAGTCCGTCCTCGAACTCGATCCGCCGCCCCAGCTCGCAACTGCGGTAGAAGGCCAGTCCCAGCCCCACGTTCTCCAGGCCGTTGCGCCCGGAGTTCTCCGGCTCCTCCACCTCGCCGCGCACCGCCGCCAGCAGGTCCGCCAGCTCCAGCAGGTAGGCGTTGGCCCCGTCCTCGGGCGGGACTTCCTCCGGCTCTTCGGCGCCGGACCGGCAGAGCACCACCGGTTGGCCCCAGGCGTCGAAGCGCATCCCGCCCTCGGTGCCGGCGATCCAGTGGCCGCGCGTGGGCAGGCCCACGGTGGAGCCGGTGCGCGCCGTCACCAGACCTCCCGACTCGAAGCGCACGAGGCCGCACACGACCTGCGGGCTCATCCAGTCTCCGTGGGGCTGGTTGCCGGCGATCTCGGCGCTCACCGACGCCACCCGCCCGAAGACGGCGCGCGAGCAGTCCAGCTCGTGGATGAACGACTCCAGCACCCGCCCCCCCGAGTTGGCCGGGCTCTCCCGCCAGTGCCCCGTCCGCGGGGCCGCCTCCCCGGAGGAGCGCTTCGCGGACCTGCCCATGCGGTCGAAGCCGCCCGACACGGGCTCCCCGATGGCGCCCTCGGCCACCAGGCGGCGGACGGTGCGGTAGGTGCCGAAGAAGCGGATCGTGTGGCCGATGGCCAGCTTCACGCCGGCCCGCTCGCAGACCTCGATCATTCCCCGGCACGAGGCCAGGTCCAGGGCCATGGGCTTCTCGCAGAGCACGTGCTTGCCCGCCTCCGCGGCGCTCGCGGCGAGCTCGGGATGGCTCGGTGTGGGAGTGCCGATGACGACGACGTCCACGTCGGAGTCCAGCAGCTCCTCGAGGCGGGTTACGGCGCGCGCCCCGGCCTCTTCCGCCCGGGCGCGCGCCGCCTCCGGGTCGAGGTCGAAGGTGACTGCCAGGTCGCAGTCCGGGTGCTCTCCCACGGCCTTGAGCCAGGCGCCGGCGATGTTGCCGCAGCCGATCAGCCCGATGCGGTGTCTCATCTGTGTGATCCCGTCGTGATTGACTATCGTTCGTCCCATGGCGAACGAGTCTACCCCATCCCCGGCGACGGTTCCAGCCCGGCTGTAGATCCTGTGGCCTCCGACCTCGAACAGGGCCTCGCCGAGGCCCGGGAAAACCTCGGGGAGATCTTCGCCCGCTACGACGAGGCCGCCGTCGAGCTGATCCGCATCGCCCGGCTGGACGGCCACTTCGCCGGCCGCGCCGAGGCCGACCTGGAGTGGCCGGCGTACCGGCCCGATGAGGACCCTCCCATCGACCTGCCCGGCCTGGAGCGGCGCGCCGCTCTCATCGCCGAGATCTCCGCCGGCATCCCGCCGCGCCGGGAGCGAAGGCTCTCCGACGCCTACGGGCGCTACGGCGAGACCCGCCCCGCCTACCTGCGCAGCGTGCGCCGCTTCCTGCAGGTGCAGCGCCAGTTCGTCGCCCACGGCGCCGGGGACGAGCGCGAGTTCGGGGAGCTGTACGGGGCGGTCTACATCGAGGCACTCGGCCGCGAGGACCCGCTCCCCCTCGACGAGGGGGAGGCGGCCCTGGTGGAGTTCAAGGTGGCCCGCGCCCCCTTGGCCCACGCCGCCGCCGTGGTCGAGAAGCTGCGCCCCGCCCCGGCCGCCGACGATCCCCGCTGGGAGGCCGTGTACGAGTGGTCGATCGACGGCGAGCGCGGCGAGGCTCCGCTGCGCGAGTTGCTCACCGGGATCGCCGGGGATGTGGTCGACTTCCTGGCCGCCGGCGAGCACCTGGCGATCCGCTACAACACGTTCTCCAACTTCATCTGGTTCGGCATCTCCGTGTGGAAGACGGTCTGCGAGCTGGAGCTGCTCGCCGCCCGGCTGCGGGGCCATGCCCCGGGGAAGTGGCTCGACTCCCTCGAGGAGCACGTGCGCCTCGCCCAGGCGCTGCTGCTGCGCTTCCTCCAGGCCCACCTGGAGGACCCGGCCCAGATCCGGCCCAAGGACTACTGGTACGGCCAGCGCTACAGCTACCTGACCCGCGACATGATCGACCTCACCCGCGGCCTCGTGCGCAACGCCGAGCGACTGCGCGCCCGCTACGCGGAGGAGCTGCCCGCCGTGGGGCTGCCGCCGCTGCTGGACGGGACCTCCTCGGGGAAGTGGCACGAGTACGCCCACGTGGGCCCGAAGGGGGAGTACTCGCGCCTGGCGCGGGCCCGGCGCCTGCTGAAGTGGGTGCGCCTCTTCCGCCGCACGGGCCGCGTCAAGAAGCGCATCGACCGTTCGCAACGGCCCGAGGGCGAGCGCTACACCGCCGCCTGGGAGGCGAACCTCGAATGGGCCCGGGATACCCTGGAGAACTTCGGGATCACCGTCTCGGTGACGATCGACCCCGACTTCGCCGACGTGGCCCGGGAGCTGGACCTGGGGCCGAAGGGCCGCAAGGTCGTGTTCTTCCCCACTCACCAGACCCTGCTCGACCACCCGGTCCTCTACCGGGCCCTGGAGTCGGAGGAGCTGCTGGCCGCCATGGGCTGGTCGGCGACCGTGCCCTGCTGCCTGCTGTCCCGGGGGCGGCTGCTGTCGCAGACGGCGGTGAAGGTGAAGGGCCGGGAGTTCTCCCTCATCGGGGTGAGCCCCGAGGAGACCGACCGCCTCGCCGAGGAGGTGGACGGCTATGTCGTGCTTTCCCGCGACGAGGGAGGCTCGCCGACGCGGCGCTTCGCCCGCGTCATCGAGGACCGGCCCGGCGTCGTCTACGGCGCCGGCACGACCTCGGCCTTCGACCTGCAGGTGCTGCCCATGCAGCACGCCCTCTTCGCCCACCTGCCCCAGGACGTGGTCTTCGTGCCCGTCGCCTTCCGCGGCATCCACGCCCTGTGGCCGAAGTGCCCCCGGGGCAACGTCAACCTGCGGCCCGGGCACGTGGAGGTCCACGTGTCGCCGCCGGTGCCCGGCGAGACGACGCTGCTGCCTCGCCGGCGCGCCCTGCGCACGCAGCTGGAGCCGGCCACCCTGTTCCAGGCGATCCACATCGCCACCCTGCTCGATCCCGGAGAGGAGAGCTGATGCCCCTGACCTTCTACCTGTGGTTGCACCTGGCGGGCCTCGGCCTGATGCTGCTGGCCCTCGGCGGCATGGCCCTGCTCGCCGGCGAGCGGAACCGCATGCTCGCCGCCGCCCACGGCGCCGGCCTGCTCCTGTCCCTGGTGAGCGGCTTCGGACTGCTGGCCAAGGCCGGGATCCACTGGCCATGGCCGGGGTGGGTCTGGGGCAAGATCCTGCTGTGGCTGGTCCTCGGGGCCGCCCCGGCCGTGATGCGGCGGGTCCAGGGGCGGACGGCGGCCCTCTTCTGGGGCCTGTGGGCGCTCTTCCTGCTGACCGCCTGGCTGGCCGTGCACAAGCCCTTCTGAGCGCCGGCTGGCGATTCCCTCAGACCGGCAGCTCGACCCCGAAGCCGGGGCCTCCCGTCCAGCGCGCCCGGCCGCCGCGCAGCTCCCGCCCGCCGACCCACTCCATCCACGGGCGCCCGCTCTCGGCCAGGGGCTCCGGGTCGAGGGCGGCGACGGCGTGGAGCCCCCAGACCTCGGAGCCCCGGTGGGGGCAGACGCGCACGCCGTGGTCCCGCGCCAGGCGGTAGATCTCGACGAGCTGGGTCAGCCCCCCGCACCAGCAGACGTCGGGCTGGTAGATCCGGTGGCAGCCGCGGTCCATCAGCTCGGCGAAGGCCCGGGCCGTGAACTCGTGCTCGCCGCCGGCGATCGGCACCGGCGAGCGCTGGGTCAGCCAGGCGTAGCCGTCGAGGTCGTCGGAGGGCAGGGGCTCCTCGAGCCACACCAGGCCGAGGTCGGCCACCTCCTCGCAGAGGGCGAGCACGCGGGCCGGGTCGGACCAGCCCATGCCGGCGTCGGCCATGAGCTGGACCCCGCCGCCGGCGCGCTCGCGGGCCCGGCGCAGGAGGTCGGCGGTGCCTTCGTCCGGGGCGCCGGAGCCAGCGATCCCGCCGAGCTTCACGGCGGCGAAACCGGCCCTTAGAGCCTCGGCGATGCCCTCGAAGCCGTCGGCCCCGTCGAGGCCGGTCGTGCTGTATGCGGGGACCTCGGCGGGAGGGTCCTCGGCCAGCAAGGCGGCCACCGGTTTGCCCGCGGCCTTGCCGCGCAGGTCCCACAGGGCCAGGTCGACGCCGCTGATCGCCATGAGGGCCAGGCCCTTGCGGCCGTAGGCCAGGGTCGACCGGTACATCGTCTGCCACAGGCCCTCCACGTCGGAGGCGTCGGCCCCGAGGAGCAGGCTCCGCAGCTCCTCGTGGATCACATGGGTCCCGGCGGCGCCCCCGGCGCCCATGCCGTAGCCCACCATCCCGCCGGCCTCGACGGCCACCGAGAGCTGTCCCAGGCTGCCGCGCCAGTCGCGGGGGGCGCTGGTGGCCTCCGGTTGCGCGGCGCGCACGTCGGTGATTTTCATCCCCTCTCCTTCCACATGACGATCGACGTCCTCCTCCTCGGCGGCCGGGGCCAGATCGGCTCCGGCCTGCGCATCTACCTGCCGCGCCTCGACCCCGGGTACCGGTTCACCTCCGTCGACCTGCCCGGGTCCCCGGACAAGGCCGCGGGGCCGGTGCCCCGGCAGGAGTTCGTCGACCTCGACATCGCCGCCGAGCCCGCCCGCGTGCGCGAGCTGATGGCCGGCCGCGACCTCGTCGTCTACCTGGCGCGCCACGGGCCCCTGGCCGAGATGAACACCATGACCGACCACGTCTTCGAGTCGGTCCTGGCCCAGGAGCCGGTGCCGATGGTCATCGGCGCCAGCTCCGTCCACGCCTGCGACGGCGCCTACAGCGTCGACGAGGGCCCCTGGTCGGTCTGGGCCGAGCGCCGCTTCGACGAGCTGGACCCGCCCCCGGAACGCGTCTCGAGCCTCATCGACGCCTGTCCCACCAACGACTACGGCCGCGAGAAGGCCCATGTCGAGGGCTGGTGCCGGCGGCTGGCCGCCCTCGGCCACGGCGCCGTGGCCGCCCGCTGGGGCGGCGTCAACACCGCCAACGCCATGACCGCCGAGAAGGGCTACTTCGCCCTCTGGTGCCACCAGGAGGACGCGGCCCGGTTCGTCCACGCCTGCTACACCGCCTGGCGCGCCGGAACCCTGCGCAGCGGCGCCCACTACTTCGTGGTCTCGGACAACGGCCGCAACATCTTCGACATCGACCTCCCCCGCCGCGAGATCGGCTACCGGCCGTTGCACGACGCCGAGGAATTCTACGGCGGGGGGTGAGGGAATGCACCCAGGGTGGGCATTCCCGCGTCCGTTGGGGTACCTTATCCCCCGGAGGTGAAAGCAATGACCGCCGTCACGGAAACGCTCATCGGCCAGATGGTCACGGCCGTTGTCGGGGAAGTCGATCCCGAGAGGGTCATCCTCTTCGGGTCCCGTGCACGTGGCGAGGAGCGGGAGGAATCGGACGTCGATCTCGTGGTCGTCGAGGCCGAGCCGTTCGATGGGACGCGAAGCCGACACAAGGAGATGGTCAGACTCTACAAGGTCCTGGCGGACTTTCCGGTCTCCGCCGACATCCTGGTCTATACCAAGGACGAGGTCGAGTACTGGCGCGACTCTCTCAACCACGTCCTGGCGCGGGCGCTGCGGGAGGGGAGGGTACTCTATGAACGACCCTAAGTGCGCCCGGATGCTGCTCGGAGCGGCCGAGCGAGATCTCCTCACGCTCCGGAACATGACGGCCGGCGCACCGGACGAGTCGTATGGATTCCACGTGCAGCAGGCGGCGGAGAAGTCACTCAAGGCCTGGCTTGCGCTGCTGGGGGAGACCTATCCGTTGACCCACAATCTCGAAACCCTGATGAATCTGCTCGACGGGCGAGATGCCGACGTGGAGGCTCATCGAGAGCTGACCGTGTACACACCGTATGCGGTCGAATTCCGATACGGGGGTCTCGATTCGAGTGCCGAACCGATAGATCGCAAGGGTGCCCTCGCCCTTGTCGAGGCCTTGCTTGACAAGGTTCGGGAGGACTCGAAAGATGTGGTGGGGAATGACTGACTCCTGAGCCCAAGTGGACTCGCCGGACTGCGCGGGGATGGCTCCGCATGGCCGGACCAAGGGGAAACCCGTTGACGTTTCCCGGCTCCCTCCCTACACTCGAAACGATCATGATGACCCGTCAGCACGCCTTCACGCAGTACAATCCGACCAACCCGGGCGACAATAATCCGCCCGCCCCATCACGCGTGTTCTGACGACCCGCTCCAACTCCGATCCTGGAGATCCCGACCCGTCGCGAACACGCATCGCGGCGGGTTTTTTCGTGCCCGTTCCGCAACCTGGAGACCACTGCCATGCATCGCTATCGCACTCACACATGCGGCGAGCTCCGCAGGCATCACGCGGGCCGGACCGTTCGCCTGAGCGGCTGGGTCCACCGCAGGAGGGACCACGGGGGAGTGCTCTTCCTGGACCTGCGCGACCACTACGGCATCACCCAGCTCGTGTTCTCGCCGGAGAACGACTCCGCGGCTATCGCGGCCAGGGTCCCACGCGAGTCGGTGATCCGCGCCGAGGGCGAGGTGCGCGAACGGTCGCCCGAGGCGGTCAACAGGGCGATGGAGACCGGCGAGGTGGAGATCGCCGTGGGCGGGCTGGAGATGCTGTCGCCGGCCGAGCCGCTCCCCTTCCCGGTGGCGGAGGAAATCGAGACAGGGGAAGGGATGCGGCTGTCCTATCGATTCCTGGACCTGCGCCGGGCCGGGCTGCACCGGCGCATCCAGCTCCGCTCGGAGGTGATCGCCAGCATCCGGCGGCGCATGACGGAGATGGGCTTTGCCGAGTTCCAGACGCCGGTGCTCACCAGCAGCTCGCCCGAGGGGGCGCGCGACTACCTCGTGCCGAGCCGCCTCTATCCCGGCCGCTTCTACGCGCTGCCGCAGTCGCCGCAGCAGTTCAAGCAGTTGCTGATGGTCTCCGGATTCGACCGCTACTTCCAGATCGCGCCCTGCTTCCGAGACGAGGACGCCCGGGCCGACCGCTCCCCCGGGGAGCACTACCAGTGCGACCTCGAGATGGCCTTCGTCGAGCAGGAGGACGTCTTCGCCGTGGTCGAGGAGCTGTTCTCCGGGCTGTTCCTGGAGTTCACCGACTGGCAGGTGACCGCGCGGCCCTTTCCCCGCTTCTCCCACGCCGAGGCCATGCTGCGTTTCGGCACGGACAAGCCGGACCTGCGCTTCGGGCTCGAGATCCAGGACCTGTCACACATCTTCGCAGACTCCTCCTTCAGGCTGTTCCGGGAGATCGTCGAAAAAGGTGGGGTCGTCCTCGCCCTGTGCGTGCCCGGGATCGGTGCCCGACCGCGCTCCTTCTTCGACGGTCTCGAGGCGTTCGTGAAGGACTCGGGCGGCCAGAGGCTGGCCTGGCTCATCAGCGGGGCCGAGCCCACGGGGTCGATCGCCGCGGCCCTGGAAGAGAGCACCATCCGGCGCGTCACCGAGGCGTGCTCGGCCGGCCCGGGGTCGGCGGTCTTCCTCATCGCCGGATCGCCGGAGGAGGCGGCGAACCTGGCGGGACGGCTGCGCCTGCACCTGGCGGACCGGCTCGACCTGCGCCGGGAGGGGTGCTACGCGCTCTGCTGGATCGTCGACTTCCCGATGTACGAGTGGGACGAGGAACGGGACTGCGCCGCCTTCTCGCACAACCCCTTCTCCATGCCCCAGGGCGGGATGGAGGCCCTCGAGACGCAGCCGCCCCTGGAGATCAAGGCCTACCAGTACGACATCGTCTGCAACGGCGTGGAGCTGTCGAGCGGCGCCATCCGCAACCACCGTCCTGACATCATGTACAAGGCCTTCGAGATCGCCGGGTACCCGCGCCAGGAGGTGGAGCGCCGGTTCGGCTGCATGATCCGCGCCCTGCGCTACGGCGCCCCGCCCCACGGCGGCATCGCTCCCGGCATCGACCGCATCGTCATGCTCCTGGCCGACGAGCCGAACATCCGGGAGGTGATCGCCTTCCCCATGAACCAGCACGCGCAGGACCCGCTCATGGGGGCTCCGGGGGAGGTATCCCCCGAGCAGCTCCGGGAGCTTCACCTGGCGGTGCGGGAGTGACCGCCCCCATCCCCCGTGCCACTGTTCCACACCCCCCTCGACCTTCGACTCCTCTCCCGCTGACGCAGAGGAAGGAGGTGAGGGATGACCGAGATCCGAAAGACCGTCAAGCTGTACGAGGCCCTGGAGCTGCGGGCCGAGTACGACGGCCGCATCAAGACGCTGCGCGACTGCCTGCCCGAGTCGCGCCAGAAACCGCGGCCTGTTCTCCCGCGACAGCGACTCCTCGCGCCGGCCGCCCCCGGCTTCAGCCTCTCCGACGCGCCCAGCTGCGCGTCCTCGAGTTCAAGCGCCGCAAGCTGAACGCGGCGATCCAGCGGGCCAACTCCGGGGAGCAAGCGCGACTGCGCCGGCGACGGCGCATAGCCCAGGAGCGGCGCGCACTGCGACGCGTGTCCAAGGGGATGACAACCCATACGGTCCGGCCAAGCCGATCAGCGACTCAGCCGCAGACCACTGAGCACCGGCAGCCTCTCAGCGAAACAGCCTCAGGGCTCCGCGTCTCTTCCGTCAAGAGCCCGCACGGAAAGTCCCAACACGCGCACGGCGCCGTCCGTCGTCAAACAGGAGAGCCGGCGCCCGGATGGGCGCTCGCCGCGGTCCCGGCCGCACTTCTACCAGCGTTTGCAGAGAACAGCCCGGGGCCGCCTTGACACTGTTTCAGGGCTCCGGGCAGCTTCGATCCGTCCCGGCTCACAACCGTATCCTCAACCCGAAGGACGGCGATGCACCGACTCACCGCGGTGCTGGCCGCCGCGCTCCTCCTCGCAGGAGCCGTGGCCGCCGGCGCCGACGAACAGCCCTCTCACGCCGACACCAGCGATGCCCGCATGGAGGGCTGGATGGCCCACCCTCAGCGCACGGCCCGCGCCCTGCGCACCGAGACGCCGCCGCGCCTGGACGGCGTCCTCGACGAGGAGATCTGGCTTCGCGCCCCGGTCCACGAGGGGTTCACCCAGAGCGACCCGGACCAGGGCGAGCCGGCGTCCCTGCGCACCACCTTCCAGGTGGCCTACGACGACGACGCCCTCTACATCGGCGGCGTCTGCTACGACGATCCCGACAGCGTCACCGCCCGGCTGGCGCGGCGCGACGAGTGGCGCGAGCGCGACTTCTTCGAGGTCAGCCTCGACCCCCACCACGACCACCAGACGGGGGTCTGGTTCACCGTCGGGCCCTCGGGCTGGCTCAGCGACGGGATCCTCTTCAACGACGAGGACTACGACGACGGCTGGGACAGCGTCGCCGAGGTGGCCACGTCGAGGCGCGCCGACGGCTGGAGCCTGGAGCTGAAGATCCCCTACCACGTCCTGCGCTTCGGCGAGAAGGAGACCTACACCTGGGGGATCAAC
>JAPOZM010000063.1 GCA_026706075.1 Gemmatimonadaceae bacterium | reverse complement strand
GTTCGCCGAGGACATGGGCGCCGACGGCTACGGCAAGGACGCCCTGGCCTGCGTCGAGCTGGCCAAGCAGCTGGCTCAGAACGGGAGCTGATGGCTGGGGTCCGGCCCGAAGAGGTGCAGAAGCGCTTCGACCGCCTCACCGAGATTTTCGGCGGCATCGTCGAGCACGCAGACGCCCAGGCGTCGTGGCGGTGCCCGTACCGGAACCGGCACGACCTGTGCACGGCCAAGTTCCACTGCAGGAACCAGACCCCCGTCGGTGACGCTGCCGACGGCGACCTGTCGTGCTCCCACGACGGCCGCTTCGACTACCGCAGCGCCTGGGAGTCCGATCCGCGCACCGGCGAGCGGGCCCGCCAGCGCCTCGAGACGATCCGCGAGCGCGCCGCCGAGGGCCGCCAGGGGCGCCGCGCCCCCCGGCGCTAGACGGCCGGCCCCCCCCGGCCATGGCCGTCGTCCGCGCCCCCGGCCTCGAGCCTCAGAGGCTGACACCGGGGCGCACCCTCTTCGACTACGCCGACGACCTGCGGCTGCGGGTCCCCACCTCGTGCCTGCGCAACGGCTACTGCCACGAGTGCGTGGTCGAGGTCCACGCGGGCCAGGAGGCCCTGCGCCCCCGCTCCCCGGCGGAACAGTTCCTGCGCGATCCCTACCGCCTCGCCTGTCAAGCCCTGGTGGTCGAGGACCTCGATGTCGACTTCGAGCCCCTCCGGCGGTCGCCGCAGATTCTCTCCGACACCCGCCCCCGGCCCATCGAGCCCGACCCCGTCGTCCGCCGCCGCGGCGACGAGGTCCTCTACGACGGCGAGCCCGTCGACCGCTACCGGGGCCACCTCTACGGGCTGGCCATCGATCTCGGGACGACGACGATCGCCATGGACCTGGTCGACCTGGAGACCGGCGACTCCGTCTGCGTGACCTCCTTCGAGAACCCCCAACGCTTCGGCGGCTCCGACGTGATGCACCGCATCACCTACGACGGCGGCCCCCACCACGGGGAGCTGCAGAAGGCGGTGGCCACCGCCCTCAACCACCACATCGCCGAAATGTGCCACCGCCTCGGCTTCGTCCGCCAGGAGATCTACGAGATCACCGTGGCCGGCAACCCGACCATGCGCGACCTGCTCTTCCGGCTGGACGTGCAGCCCATCGGCACCCGCCCCTACAAGTCGATGGTGGAGCGCGCCTTCCTCGACGGCGAGCGGACCTCCACGGCCTGGGTGGAGAAGTCGCGGCGCCTGGGCGTCCGCGCCAACATCCACACCCGCGTCTACGGCCTGCCCCTGATCGCCAGCCAGGTGGGCGCCGACACCGCCGCCGACCTGGTCGCCTGCGACCTGCTGGGCGCCGAGGGGGACGAGGTGACCCTCCTGGTCGACGTGGGCACCAACACCGAGGTCGTCATCTCCGGGCGGGGGCGCATGGTGGCCGCCTCCTGTCCGGCGGGCCCGGCCTTCGAGGGCGGCCTCGTGGGCTGCGGCATGCCCGGGTACGAGGGCGCCATCGACTCGGTGCGCATCGACGAGACGGGGGCCTTCGCCTGGACCACCATCGGCGGCGCCGAGCCCATGGGCATCTGCGGCTCGGGGCTGGTGGACCTGCTCGCCGAGCTGCGGCGCACCGGCCGCATGTCGGAGAAGGGAGTCCTCGCCGGCGGCCGCCGGCGCAACCCGCAGTTGCAGGTGGCGCCCGACCAGGGCGTCACCTTTTCCGCCGAGGACGCCAGCCACCTGGCCCAGGCCAAGGCGGCCAACTACTGCGGCCAGTATCTTCTGCTGCGCGAGTTCGGCATCGATCCCGCCGACGTGTCGCGGCTCTACCTGGCCGGGGGGTTCGCCAACTACGTCGACGCGGCCAACGCCGTGGCCATCGGCTTCCTGGCGCCGGTGCCGGAGGACCGCATCGTCAAGGTCGGCAACGCCGCCCTCCAGGGTGCCCGCGAGGTGCTGATCAGCCGCGGCCGCCGCCGGAAGCTGGAGGCGGCCGTGGCCGGCATCGAGCACGTGGAGCTGGAGACGGTGCCCGAGTTCTTCGACGCCTTCGTCGACGGCTGCATGTTCCGGCCCATGCCCTCCCGCGTCCTGGACCGATAGGAATCCCCCTTGCGGAGCTTCTCCGAGAGACTGAACGACCCCGAGCCCGTCCTCTTCGACGGCGGTTTCGGCACCCAGCTCTTCGCCCGCGGCGTGGAGCTGCCCAACAGCGCCCTGGCCAACGCCCACCACGCCGACACCGTGGTGGAGGTCCACCGGTCCTACATCGAGGCCGGATCGGAGATGGTCCAGACCAACACCTTCGTCGCCTCCTCCCTGCACCTGGAGATGGCCGAGGCCGGCGATCTCTCCGCCGGCCGTCTGGCCGGGCTCGCCGCCGCCCATGCCCGGCGGGCCGTCGAGGAGAGCGGACGGGAGGTCTACGTGGCCGGCTCCCTGGGGCCCTCGCCCGGAGCGATCGAGGCCGACGCGGGAGACACCGACTTCGGCATCGCCGACGGGAGGGTCCGCGCCGCCCACCAGGAGGTCGCCGAGGGCCTGGCCGCCGGCGGCGTCGACCTGTTCCTGGTGGAAACCATGTTCTCGGCCCGGGAGGCGGCCATCGCCGTCGACGTGGCCCGGGGGTTCGGCCTGCCCCTGGCCGTCTGCCTGACCTACAAGTACACCCGGGACCGCCGCACCAGGCAGGTCGTCTACCGCACCGACTGGGGACACTCCGCCGCCGACGCCGTGGAGATCCTCGGCTCCGGGGAACACTCCGGCGGCGACGACCTGCTGCCCTCCATCCAGCTCCTCGGCCTCAACTGCGGCGCCGAGTCCACCCGCGAGGAGCACTCCGGCATGGCCTACGCCATCGAGGGCACCCGCCAGACCGCCGAGGCCCTCGCCGGGCGCGGCCTGGACGGCCTCCGCCTTGTGGCCTACCCGAACGCGGGCCTGCCGAAGATGGACCGCCAGACCCGGCAGACCTACTACCTGCAGGGACCGGAGGTGATGTCCGCGCACCTCCACGAGCTGCGCCAGGCGGGGGGCTGGCTCATCGGCGGCTGCTGCGGCACCACGCCCGACCACATCCGCGCCTTCCGAGACGGCCTCGCCGCCGGCGCCGGCGGCCCTGAAGATGGCTGAATACCAGGTCCTCTACTGGCGGGACATCCCCGCCCAGGTCCGCGTCTTCGGCGGCCGGCGGCCCCTCTCCCGGCCGCTGCCCGACCGCTTCCAGCAGGCGATCGACCGCGTCGCCATGCGCGACGGTCTCGCCGGCACCGACGACTACCTGGCCCAGTGGCAGTGGACGGAGAGGCGCACCGGCGACGGCGAGCCGGAGGAGCTGCTTCGGCGCCTGATCGAGGAACTGGCGGCGGAGTACGATGCCGCCAACCCCGGCTGAAGCCGTGGCCTCCACGTACCCCAAGAGCTACGAGACGATCGTCGTCGGCGGCGGCCACGCGGGCACCGAGGCGGCCCTGGCGGCGGCGCGCATGGGCGCCGAGACCCTGCTGGTGACGATGAACCTCGACACCATCGGCCAGATGTCCTGCAACCCGGCCATCGGCGGCATCGGCAAGGGCCACATGGTCAAGGAGATCGACGCCCTCGGCGGCCAGATGGGGGTCAACACCGACCTCTCCGGCATCCAGTTCCGGCGCCTGAACACGCGCCGGGGCCCCGCGGTGCGCGCCACCCGGGCCCAGTGCGACAAGAAGGCCTACCAGCTCGAGCTCAAGTACGCCTGCGAGGGCCAGCCCAGGCTCGACGTGCGCCAGGGCACGATGGAGAGCCTGCTGGTGGAGGACGGCGCCGTGCGCGGCATCGGCGTCAAGGGCGGGATCGTCTACTCCGGGCGCACCGTCATCCTGACCACGGGCACCTTCCTGCGCGGCAAGATCCACGTGGGCGACCTCCAGTACGCCGCCGGGCGGGCCGGCGAGAGCTCCGCCGACCGGGCCGCCGAGGGGCTCGCCAGGCTGGGGTTCCGGATCGGCCGCCTGAAGACGGGCACGCCGCCGCGCGTCAACGGCCGCACCATCGACTTCCCCGCCCTGGAGGCGCAGCCGGGGGACGAGCCGCCGCCCACCTTCTCCTGCCGCACCGAGGGCCCCGCCCTGCCCCAGGTCCCCTGCTGGATCACGTATACCCACTCCGGCACCCATCAGCTGATCCGGGACAACCTCGAGCGATCGGCCATGTACTCGGGACGCATCGAGGGAGTGGGGCCGCGCTACTGCCCCTCCATCGAGGACAAGGTGGTGCGCTTCGCCGACCGCGACCGGCACCAGATCTTCGTCGAGCCCGAGGGCCTGCGCACCCACGAGCACTACATCAACGGCCTCTCCATGAGCCTGCCCGAGGAGGTGCAGTTGCCGGTGCTGCGCTCCCTGCCCGGCCTGGAGCGGGCGGAGATGATGAGACCGGCCTATGCCGTCGAGTACGACTACGCGGAGCCGACGCAGCTGCATCCCACCCTCGAGACCAAGCAGGTGCGGGGGCTGTTCTTCGCCGGGCAGATCAACGGCACCACCGGCTACGAGGAGGCCGGCGCCCAGGGGCTGATGGCGGGGATCAACGCCGTCCTCAAGTCCCGCGGCGAGGATGGCTTCGTCCTCGACCGTTCGCAGGCCTACATCGGCGTCCTCATCGACGACCTGGTGACCAAGGGGACGACGGAGCCCTACCGCATCTTCACGTCACGGGCCGAGTACCGGCTGCTGCTGCGCGAGGACAACGCCGACGAACGCCTCATGGAGCACGGCCGCCGCTTCGGCATCGTCGACGACGAGACCTGGCGGAAGTACGGGATCAAACGCGACAGCATCGCCGCCGAGATGGAGCGCCTGGAGTCGCAGCGCCTGCCCCTGGGGGAGGGCCTCGACGAGTTGCTGCGGCAGCGGCAGACGGCGCCGGTGCGCGAGCCTCCCCTGCTGCGCGACCTGCTGCGGCGGCCCGAGCTGCGCTACGCCGACATCGCCGCCCTGGCGCCGCCGGAGCGCCCGCTGACGCCGGAGGCCGGGGAATGCGTCGAGGCGCGGATCAAGTACGCGGGCTACGTCGACCGCCAGGCCGAGGAGGTGGACCGCCTGCGGCGCATGGAGTCGCTGCGCATCCCGGAGGACTTCGACTACGACGAGGAGGCGCGCCAGCTCTCCTCGGAGGCGCGCCAGAAGCTCGGGCGCGTGCGGCCCCGCTCCCTGGGGCAGGCGTCCCGCATCTCGGGCGTCTCCCCCGCCGACATCTCGTCGCTGATGGTGCTCCTCAAGGCGCGGCGGGGGCGGCCGGAGCCGGCGGCCTCGGCCTCTTCACCTTCCGGACCCGCGAGTCCTCGGTCAGCAGCCAGCGGCTGACGGCGCCGTCGCCGTGCAGGTCGGCGGCCTCCTCGACCCAGGCCTCGTACCCGTGCTCCGCCGCCACGATCACCGGCGGCCAGTGGAAGCCGTCCACCGTCCGGGGGGCGAGGCCGAGGCTCTCGGGCTCGGCGGCGTAGGCCAGCCCCTTCCGTGCCCGGAGCCGCTGCCGCCAGTAGATCTCCCGCAGCAGGCGGATCGCCCCGTCCTCCGGCGGCAGCTCGAAGTCCCCGCCCTCCGCCCCCGGGCTCACCTCCTCGGCGACGAAGCGCACGTAGCCCCACTGCTCCGGGAAGTGCATGTTGATCAGGCCCTGGGGCGACCAGACCCAGTTGTCCTCGCGCTCGCCGGGGACCTTCACGTATCCCAGGCTGTCCTCGGCCTCCTCGACCTGCCACTGGACGCGCGAGAAGTTGACCCGCCAGATGTCGCCGTCCTCCGGGGGCACGGCGGTGCGGCTCGGGCGCCGCATCCCCTCCCAGGGAAAGGCGATCTCCACCGACCAGCCCTCGTCCTCGTCGCTCGGGTCGTTGATCGTGCCGTAGACCCGGACCCCGGTGCGCAGGCCGGGAATGTCCCAGGCGTGGACCGGCGGCCCTCCGTCGCGGTAGGGCCGCACCAGCAGCAGGTCCCACTCGGTGCCGAAGGCGTTGACCTCGTACTCGTAGTAGTTGTGGGTGTCCCAGTCGGGGTCGATGAAGACCTCGAAGTCGTTGTCGTGGAAGATGACGGCGTCGCGCTCGGTGAGCGTCGCCCAGACATGGGGCTCCTCCAGGAGGGCGGCCACGTAGAAGTGCTTCTCGTCCCACAGCATCCTGGCCCGCGTGCGCAGGCGCGGGGCCGGCTCGAGGTCGCCCTCGATGTCGACGAAGAGCTCGGTCCACGGGGCGTGCTGCCACGAGGGCTCATCCAGGGAGCCGTCGACCACGAGGGGACCGGCGGTCCGGAAGGCGGTGTACCGCCGCGGCTCGATGGCGGCCAGGTGCTCCGGGTCCCAGGGCTCGGCCAGGGCCGGCGCGGTCAGCACCAGGCAGGGCAATAGAAGGCGGAAACCACCCATGACCATCTCGTCTATCTCCAGTCAGCGCCGTCACTTGGCCCGGGTCGGGACTTGCGGGGCCCGCGGCGGCGCCTATACTACGCCTTTTCCCCGACCCCCCCAACGAAGGCGCCGCCTCACCCATACCAAGGGTAGACCGCTTGCACTTGATCCTGCTCGGGGCCCCCGGCTCCGGCAAGGGCACCCAGGCCCGCCGGCTCGAGGAGGCCTACGGGATCGTCCACATCTCCACCGGCGACATGCTCCGCGAGGCCTCGGGCGACGGCTCCGAGCTCGGCGGCCTGATCGAGGACCGCCTGCGGCACGGGCACCTGGTCCCCGATGCCCAGGTTTCGGCTCTGGTGGCGGAGCGCCTCGCCCGGGGGGACCTGGACCACGGCTTCGCCCTCGACGGCTACCCCCGCACCCTTCAGCAGGTGGACGACTTCGAGAAGCTCATTCAGGCCCTCGGGCGCAGTCTCGACGCCGCCCTGAACATCGCCGTCCCCGACGAGATCGTCATCGAGCGCCTCTCCAGCCGCCGCATCGACCCCGAGACCGGGCGGATCTACAACCTCGCTCTCGAGGACGATCCGCCCCCCGAGGTCGCCGGCCGGCTCTCCCGGCGCAACGATGACGGTCCCGGGATCATCCGCCAACGCCTCGAGACCTACCACGCCGAGACCAAGCCGCTCATCCAGCACTACCGGCGCACGGGGCAGCTCGTCGAGGTCGACGGCGCCCGTCCCCCCTCCGAGGTGTTCGCCGCCATCCAGGAAGGGTTGGAGGCGGCGGTCCAGAGCCGCTGAACCTTGTCCGCGACGGACCTGATCTCCCTGTACAAGAGCGGCCTGGCCAAGTACGCCGGGCAGGACTTCCCGGGGGCTCGGGCCGACTTCGAGAAAGCTCTCGAGCTCGACCCGGAGTTCGCCGACCTCCACCACTCCCTGGCCCACGTGCTGGAGAAGCTCGGCGACCTGGACGGAGCCCTGGCCAGCGCCCTCCGGGCGGTGGAACTCTCCCCGGACGAGGTCCTGGCCCACACGACCCTCTCGATCATCTACATGCGCAAGGGCATGATCCCGGAGGCCGAGGCCGAGAAGGCCCTGGCCGACGAGCTGCAGCGCCGCCAGGACGGGGCCTGAGCCGGGCCGCCCTCGCCGCGCCCATGGCCACGGCCGACGGTCCGTCCACCCTCCCGGCCGTACCCGGGCTGGAACCCGCCTTCCACATCGGCCCCCATCCGCTGCGCCCCCTCCGTGCGGGGATGCCGGTGCTGGCCCTGGCGCCCCTGGCCGGCGTCGGCAACTGGGTCTTCCGCCTGATCTGCGCCCGTCTCGGGGCGCGCCTCGTGGGCGTGGAGTTCATCAACTGCCGCATCGTGCACCAGGCCGGCATCCGGGTGCAGCGCCTCCTCGACTTCTCCGACGCCGACGTCTACCGGCGCACGGGGATCAGCCTGCTGGCGGCGCAGATCTACGGCAACGACATCGGCCTGATGGCCGAGGGCGCCCGCGAGCTGGAGCGGCGGGGGGCCCAGATCGTGGACATCAACTTCGGCTGCTCGGTGCCGCAGATCGTGCGCAAGGGGAGTTGCGCCGCCTTCCTGCGCGACCTGCCCCGGTTCTACGAGGCGGTGGCAGCCACGGTGGAGGCGGTGAGGGTGCCGGTCATGGTCAAGACCCGCATCGGCTGGGACGACGACTCCATCAACGTCGTCGAGATCGTGGAGCGGGCCCAGGCCGCGGGCGCCCGGGCGATCGCCATCCACGCGCGCACGGTGATGCAGAAGTACGACGGCGAGGCTCGCTGGGAGTGGCTCAAGAGCGCCTGCGAGGCGGCCGAGGTACCCGTCTTCGGCAACGGCGACGTGCGCTGCTACGACGACGCCCTGGCCATGGTGGAGCGCACCGGCTGTGACGCGGTCATGATCGGAAGGGCGGCGATGGCCAATCCGTGGATCTTCTCCGCCCGGCGCGGGGCCAACCTGGCGGAGCGCATCGAGCTGGCTGCCGACCAGGTGCGCTGGATGGCGCAGTACAAGGGCGAGCACGTGGGCGTCAAGGAGACGCGCAAGCACCTGACCCTTTATTTCCGGGACCTCGACCGTCACTCCCCCGAGCGCCTGCGCCTGCTGACCACCGAGTCCCTCGGCGAGCTGCTGGACTTTTTGGAGAGCTGGCGCCGGGCCCTCGACGGCGACCCGGAGCGGGACCTCGCCCTCAGCGCCTCCGAGGCGAACCGCCTCGCCTGGAGCGGCACCGGATGAAGCCGCAAGCGGAACACCCTACCGAACCGAGGAGAGCACACCCATGACCGACAAGCTGGCGCGCGGCATCCTGCCCGCCCTGTGCACCGCCTTCGACGATGAAGGCGCCCACCCCGACGACGACCGCCAGCGAATCCTGCTGCGCGCCCTCCTCGACGCCGGCTCGCAGGGCTTCTTCGTCTGCGGCGGCACCGGCGAGGGCCGCGCCATGTCCGTGCCCGAGCGCCAGCAGGTGGCCGAGGTCGTGGCCGGCGAGGTCGCCGGCCAGGTGCCCCTGATCCTGCAGGTCGGCGCCTGTCCCACGGCGGACGCCGTCGAGCTGGCCCGGCACGCCGCCGGGGTCCGGGGCATCGACGCCGTCGCCTCGGTGGCGCCCGTGGACCGCCCGAACGACCTGGCCGCCGCCGAGGCACACTACGCCGCCATCGGCGCCGCCACCGACCTGCCCTTCTACGTGTACTGGCTGGCCCGCGAAGCCGACCAGGAGGCCACGGCGGACCGCTTCCTCGAGGCGATGGAGCGGGTGCCCCGCTTCGCCGGGATCAAGTTCACCGACTACAACCTCTTTCTCTTCGGCCAGCTCATCGAGCTCACCGGGGGCCGCATCAACGCCATCAGCGGCCCCGACGAGATGTGCCTGCCCGCCATGTGCATGGGCGCCGACGCGGCGATCGGCACGACCTACAACATCATGCCGCGCATCTTCCTCGAGATGCGCCGCGCCTTCGACGCCGGCGACCTCCACGCCGCGCGCCGCTGCCAGCGCAAGGCCAACCGGGTGATCCGCATCCTGATGCAGGCCGGCGTCATGGGGGCGGTGAAGGCGATCCTCGCCTGGCGGGGCACGTCGGCGGGCCCTCCCCGGGTCGTGGAGCCCCTCGACGCCGAGGGGGAAGAGCGGTTGCGGCGGGAGCTGGAGGCGCTGGACTTCGAGGTGGCCTGAGGGGCGGCCGCCGAGGGACGGGCCTGCCGGTAGTTCGGAGCTACCGGGGACGCTCGCGAGCCGGCCGTCTTCGCCGCGGGGGACCGCCGTCTCCGAGCTCTCCCCTGCGCCAGGCACCGATGTAGGCGGCGCAGTGCTCGTCCCGGCCCTGCAGGACGTCCTCGGCCAGCCGGTAGGGGCGCGAGCCCCGGTCGAGGGCGAAGACCTTGTCGGGGCGGCTGGTCACCGGATCGATGATGCCGCTGTCCGCCCCGGCCTCGACCGCCAGGATCATGAAGACATCGTTGATCCACTTGCGGCTCGGAATGCCGAAGGAGACGTTGCTCATCCCCCCGGTGATGTGAATCTCGGGGCCGTACTTCTCGCGCAGACCGGCGATCGCTTCGAAGCTGTGCCGTCCGAAGCGGCCGTCGACCGAGATCGGGAAGATCAGCGGGTCGATGTAGATGTCGCTGGCGGCGATCCCCTTCTCCAGGGCGGCGTCCACCATGGCGGAGGCATTGGCGATGCGCTCTTCGGCGCTCTCGGGCATCCCGGATTCACCTGCGGCGGTGACGATGACGTGGGCGTCGTGCTCGACCGCCAGGTCCAGGGCATCGATGCGTTCGAGAGAGGCCGAGTTGAGCATGGGCCGCCCCTTCGACCGGTCCCACGCCTGCAGGCCGACGGAGATCGTCTCGGCATTGGAGGAATCGACGGAGACCGGAAGGTCGGTCAGGCCCTGCACCGTCGTAACGAGCCAGGCCATGGCCTCCTTCTGCTCCTCGAGCTTCAGCGAGATCTCGTCGACGTTGAGATCGAGGAAGTCGGCGCCCGCCTGTTCCTGGCGCTGCACCATCCGTCTCAGGTAGTGCATGCCCTCGGCCGCGGACTCCCGGTCGCCGCCCATCGCCGCCTGCACGGCGATCTTGACGTGCTTGACCCGTCCTTCCTCGTAGTCCTGGGTGCCCTGCACCGCTTCCGGAATGACCAGGTGGCGCCCCTCGCCGTCGACCGAGCGGTAGCGCACCGCTTCCCGGCCGTCGCCGGTGGTCGTGACGAGCTTGCCGCGGCGCATCACCACCCGCGTGGTGTGGATGTTCTCGCCGATGATGA
>JAPOZM010000031.1 GCA_026706075.1 Gemmatimonadaceae bacterium | reverse complement strand
CCGAGCTGGAGACCACCCTCGAAGACCTCAAGCGCACCCAGCAGCAGGTCATCAGCCAGGAGAAGCTCGCCTCCCTGGGTGCCCTCACCGCCGGCATCGCCCACGAGATCAGGAACCCCCTGAACTTCGTCAACAACTTCGCCGTCCTTTCCTCCGACCTGATCGACGAGCTGCGCGAAGAACTGAAGGGGGAGGGGGAAGGCGGCATGGACCAGGAGCTGATCGACGAGATTCTGGAGGACCTCCGCGGCAACTCGGCCAAGGTCAAGGAGCACGGGGAGCGCGCCAACCGAATCGTCGAGGGCATGCTGGCCCACTCCCGCAACGAGGCGGGAGAGGTGGAGTCCGCCGACGTCAACCAGCTCCTGGACGAGTACGCCAAGCTCGCCTATCACGGCCTCAGGGGGACGGATTCGACCTTCAACGTCAACCTGGTCGAGGAGTTCGACGAAGCCGCCGGAGAGGTCGAGGCGGTCACACGCGACCTCAGCCGGGTCTTTCTCAACGTGGTGACCAACGCCTGCCATGCCACGATCGCCCGCGGTGAGGAGGCCGACGACTCTTACGAGCCCACCGTGTGGCTCAAGACCGAAGGCAGCGAGAGCGGTGTCCGCATCTCCATCCGAGACAACGGCACGGGCATTCCGGACCATGTCGTCGACAGGATCTTCGACCCCTTCTTCACCACCAAGTCCGGCACCCAGGGAACCGGACTCGGCCTGTCGATCTCCCACGAGATCGTCCGCGAGCACGGCGGCGAGTTCCAGGTGGAGACCGAGGTGGGCGAGTTCACCGAGTTCAGGATCCTGCTGCCCCGGAAGGGCCTCACTTCCGGCACCGAGAGTTCCTGATCCCGGAGGCCGCCGCCATGAGAACCCTCTGCGCCGCCCTGGCCGTCCTGGCCGCCACCCCCGCGTCGGCCGCGCAGACCGAATTCCACCTGCAGTACGGCGAGCTGCTGAACCCGTTCTCGGCCAGCTCCGAGCCGACCGTCGTCATCACCATCCAGAGGGCCTCCGGATGGGAGTACGGTGACAGCTTCTTCTTCGTCGACTACCTCGACGACGGCGGCGGGGACGGCTTCAACGACCGGGAGTTCTACGCCGAATGGTACCCGACCCTGAGCCTGGGCAAGCTCTCCGGCCGGGAGCTTGGCCCGGGGCCGATCGTTGACGTCTCCCTGGTGGCGGGCGTCAACGCCGGCGGCGACGGCAAGGTCCTGAAGTACCTCCCCGGCGTGAGGGCCTCCTGGGACCTGCCCGGATTCCTGTTCCTCAGCACCGACCTGACCGCCTACATCGACGACAACGCCGGTCTCGCCGCCGGGGGCCCTCCGGCGACCGGCAACAGCTTGATGCTCGACGTCAGCTGGGCCCTGCCCCTGGAGGTGGGCGGCCAGTCCCTCGCCATCGCCGGCCATGCCGAGTACGTCGGCAGCAGCACCGACGAGCTCGATCGGGATGTCAGGGGGTGGGTACTCGCCCAGCCGCAGTTCACGTGGGATCTGGGCCGGGCGCTCCTCGGGGCGCCCCATCGGCTGATGGCCGGCATCGAGTACCAGTACTGGCGCAACAAGCTGGGAACGGACCAGCAGGAGAGCACGGCCCAGCTGCTCCTGGTCTGGCGCCCCTGACAGGAGGAAGCCTTGGAGAGCGAGCGCGGCAACGACAACGTCCGCTTCGAGCCGGACGAGCGGCCCCCCCACCTGGTCGCCGCCGGGGTCGGCTTCCAGGCGGCGGTGGTCGTCCTCGCGCCGGTGGTGCTCGGCGCCGTCATCATCGGGCGGGCCGGCGGCCAGGGCGCGGACTACATCACCTGGATCGCCTTCGCGGCACTGGTGGTGAGCGGTGTGACCACGGTCCTGCAGGCGGTTCGCGTCGGGCGGATCGGGGCCGGACACGTGCTCATCATGGGCACCTCCGGCGCATTCATCGCGGTCTGCATCACGGCCCTGGCCAAGGGGGGGCCGCCCCTGATGGCCAGCCTGATCGTGGTCTCCGCCCTCTTCCAGTTCGCCCTGGCGGCGCGGCTCTCGCTGCTGCGCCGGGTGATCACCCCGGTCGTCTCCGGGACCGTGATCATGCTGATCGCGGTCACGGTCATGCCGATCATCTTCGGTCTGCTCACGGACGTACCCGAGGGCACCTCCTCCGCCGCGGCTCCTTCCGCGGCGGTGGCGACCTTTGTCGCCCTGGTCGTGCTGGCCCTCCGCGCCCCGGCGGCCTGGCGGTTGTGGGCCCCCCTCATCGGCATCGCCGTGGGCTGCGCCGCGGCCGCCCCCTTCGGCCTGTACGACATCCAGTCCGTGATCGACGCGCCGTGGATCGGCCTTCCCGACAGCTCATGGCCGGGACTGGACCTGAGCCTGGGCCCGGAGTTCTGGGCGCTGCTGCCGGCCTTCGTGGTGGTCACCATCGTCGGCGCCATCGAGACGATCGGCGACGGCGTCGCCATTCAGCGGGTCTCGCGGCGCCGGCCGCGGGCCACCGACTTCCGCCTGGTCCAGGGCGCCCTCAACGCCGACGGGGTGGGCAACCTGCTCTCCGGTCTCGTCGGAACGCCTCCCAACACGACCTACTCCAGCAGCATATCCCTGGCCGAGCTGACCGGGGTCGCCGCGCGCCGGGTGGGGGTGTACATCGGCGTGATCTTCGTGGCCCTGGCCCTGTCGCCCAAGGTCACGGCCCTGGTGATCGCCATCCCCAACCCCGTGGCCGCGGTCTACGTGACCCTGCTCATCGGCATGCTCTTCGTGCAGGGGATGAAGATCGTCGTCGGCGACGGCCTCGATCACCGCAAGGCCGCGGTGGTGGGCCTCTCCTTCTGGATCGGCGTCGGCTTCCAGAACCAGGTGATCTTCGCGGACCTGCTGGGCGGGACGTGGGGCACCCTGCTCGGCAACGGCATGACCGCCGGCGGCATGGCGGCGATCGCCCTGACGGCCTTCATGGAGCTGACGGCGCCCCGGCGCCGGCGCCTGGAGGTGGCGCAGGCGGCGGAGGCGCTGCCGGAGATCGACGCCTTTCTCCAGAAGTGCGCGGCCCGGGTCGGCTGGGGCGAGCCGGCGGCCGGGCGGCTGCGCTCCGCCGGCGAGGAGACGCTGGCGGTCCTGCTGCAGCAGGCCGGGGAGGACGAGGCCGACGACAGGGGGCGGCGCCTGATCCTCACCGCGCGACTCACCGAGGGGGCGATGGAGCTGGAGTTCTCGTCGGCCTCCAGCACCGAGAACCTGGAGGACCAGCTGGCCTACATGAGCGCCCAGCCCGAACTGGTGGACGAGCGCGAGATCTCCTTCCGCCTGCTGCGGCACTACGCCACGTCGGTGCGCCACCAGAAGTACCACGACGTGGACATCGTGACCGTGCAGGTCGAGGAGTCGCCGTAGCGGGAGCCCGATGGCGGGCCCCCCGCTTTGCCCCGGATTCCAGCCGAGCCTTACCTTTCGAACGGACCTCCCTGGCCGCCAGGCCTTTGACCCCGGACGGCGACCTCCTCCCGAAATGACGACGCCATCACCGCCCTCGGCGTACATCGAGGGGTATGCGAAGGCCCGTGGGTACGACGCGGAGAGGGCCGACAACTACATCCGCCACACCGCCGTCGGCGATCCTCCGCTCGATCCGGTGATGGAGGAGCTGGCCTCCCTGCCGCCGGCGGACCTGCACCGCTTCAGCAAGGCCGGGATAGACCAGGACAGCGAGGTCCTGGGCACGGCGCCGCGGGTCATGCGCGAGTTCTTCGACAAGGTCGACTCCGAGAACCCGCCCTGGTTCGACTACGAGGCCTTCAGGCCCGGGGTCCGCGCCTTCCACCTGAACGCCACCCGGGTGCTGGTCGCCTTCGTTACGGGGGTGCTGATCGAAGGGTTCTCGACGCTCATCGCCAAGTCCTTCGCCACCACGGGGCGCGTCCTCAACCGCTCGACGGCGAGGCGGCGCCTCATGCAGAACAACCGCCACCTGCTGGAGGTGTTCTTTCCCGGCGGCCTGCGGCGGAACGGCGACGGCTGGAAGCTGTCCATGCGCCTTCGCTTCGTTCACGCCCGCGTGAGGCACCTGCTGGCGAACTCCGGCGACTGGGATCACGAGGCCCATGGCACCCCGTTGAACGCGGCGCACCTGGGTCTGGCCACGACCGTCTTCTCCATGCGGCTGCTGCAACACGCCGCCGCCGTGGGCGCCACCTTTGACCAGGAAGAGCAGCAGAGCGTCATGCACGTCTGGCGCTACACCGGCCACCTCATGGGCGTCCCCGAAGAGATGCTCTTCACCGACAGGGCCGATGCGAAGGAGATCTTCAAGGTCGCCCACATGTGCGAGCCGGTTCCCGATCAGGACTCGGCCACCATGGCGAACGCGCTGGTCGGGGCGATTCCCCTGACCGCGGGGATATCCGACCCGGACGAACAGGAAGCCGTGATCAAGCTCGCCTACACCCTCTCACGGGCCCTGATCGGCAACGAGATGGCAGACCAGCTGCAGTTCCCGAAGATCAGGACCTTCGGAGCCCTCTTCGCCTACCGGATGAAACAGCGCTTCCGGGTCCTGGTGCGAAGCAAGGAGCTGCTCAGATCGGAGAACTTCTGCCAGCTCCTCGAGATCTCGGCTTACGACGAGTCCCAGGAGGCCGGCATGAGCTACAGGATGCCCGACCACGTACGGGCCTCGAAGTCGAGCCCCTGGTGAGAGATGGCGGAAGCGCGACTGGACCGCTACACCGCCGCTGTCCTCGCTTACCGGTGGCCCGTCGTTCTCCTCGCCTCGGTGGCGATGCTGGCCCTGGCGGCGGGGGCACGCTTCATCACCGTTACCAACGACTACCGCATCCTCCTGGGCGAGGACAACCCGCAGCTGGCCGCATTCGACGCCCTGCAGAACACCTACTCCGTCTCCAACCAGGCGCTGATCGCCGTAACGCCTCGGGAGGGCACGGTCTTCAGCCGCGAGGTCCTCGGCGCCATTGAGGAGTTGACCGAGGCCGGGTGGCGAACTCCCTACTCGGGCCGGGTCAACTCCCTCACCAACTACACCCACAGCGAAGGCATCGAGGACGACCTGGTGGTGGGCCCCCTCGTCGAGGATGCCCAATCCCTGAGCGACAGCGACCTGCGCCGCGTCGAGAGCATCGCCCTCGGCGCCGCCGACATCGCCGGACGCCTGGTAGCCCCGGACGGACGGACGGCCGGGGTGGCGATCGATTTCGTCTTGCCCGAAGAGCACGATCAGGCCGTCGTGGAGATCACCGACTTCCTCCGTTCGGAACTGGATCAGGTCCGGGCGGACCATCCGGACATCGACTGTTACCTGACGGGCGACGTCGTCATGAACCGGGCTTTCGCCGATGCCACCCGCGACGATCTGGAGCGCCTGACGCCGATCGTCCTCGTCATCATCGTGGGGCTCACGGTGCTGATCCTGCGCTCCTTCTGGGGCGCCGCGGCGATCGTGGCGGTGCTGGTCTTCGTCGTCAACTCCACCGTGGGGCTCGCGGGCTGGAAGGGGGTCGTCTTCAGCCCCACGAACGCCGGCATACCGATCATCGTCATGGTCATCGCCATCGCCGATTCGATCCACATCGTCACGAGCGTCCTGCTGGGCCTGCGCCGCGGCCTGGAAAGGCACGCGGCCATCGTCGAAGCGGTACGCATCAACGCCTATCCCGTCCTCATCACCTCGGTGACCACGGCCATCGGCTTCCTCAGTCTGAACGCCTCGGACTCGCCGCCCTTCCGCGTCCTCGGCAACTACGTGGCCTTCGGCGGGCTCTGCGCCTTTCTCTACACCATGACCCTCCTGCCCGCCCTCCTTTCCCTGCTGCCGTTGCGCGCCCGTGCCGCTCCCCCTCAGCGAGGGAAACCGGCGTTCTTCGACCAGCTGGCGGATTTCGTCATCGCCCGGCGCCGGCCCCTCCTCGCATCCCTCTCCCTGGTGATCGTGGTCCTGATCATCGGCATACCGCGCATCGAGCTCAGCGACAACATGGCCCGGTACTTCGACGACCGCTACGAGTTCCGGCGCCACACGGACTACATCGTCGACCACCTGACGGGGGTGGACAAGCTGGAGTACTCCCTCGCCTCCGGGAGCGAAGGGGGCATCACGCGGCCCGAGTACCTGCGCAAGGTGGAGGCGTTTGCCGATTGGTTCCGCCAGCAGCCCGAGGTCACCCACGTGCAAGCCTTCCCGGACATCATGAAGCGTCTGAACAAGAACATGCACGGCGACGATCCGGCGTACCATCGCCTGCCCGAAGACCCGGACCTGGCGGCGCAGTACCTGTTGCTCTACGAGCTTTCCCTTCCCTTCGGGAGCGACCTCAACGATCGCATCGACGTGGCGAAGTCGGCCACTCGCATGGTGGTGGTGACGCGGAACGCCTGGTCCCGGGACCTGCGCGAGCTGGACCAGCGGGCCCGGGACTGGCTCGCGGCGAAGGCGCCCGAGTTCTCCCAGCCGGCGTCCGGACTGAGCGTCGTCTTCGCCCATCTGTCCCTGCGGAACATCCACAGCATGCTCCGGGGAACGATCGTGGCCATGGCCCTCATCTCCTTCATCCTCATATGGATCTTCAGGAGCGTCCGGGTCGGTCTCCTGAGTCTTCTCCCCAACTTCGTGCCGGCCATCATGAGCTTCGGCCTGTGGGGCTACCTCGTGGGCCACGTGGGCATCGCTTCCTCGGTGGTGATCGCCGTCGTCTTCGGTATCGTGGTGGACGACACGGTTCACTTCCTGAGCAAGTATCTGAAGGCGCGGCGGGAGGGCCTCGCGGCACCCGAGGCGGTGCGCTCCGCCTTCAACACGGTGGGCCATGCCCTGTGGACGACCACGGCGGTGCTGTCCGCCGGTTTCCTGGTCTTCGCCACCTCCGGCTTCGAGGTGAGCTGGGCTCTCGGTCTGCTCGTCACGACGACGATCCTCTTCGCCCTGATCGCCGATTTCCTGCTGCTGCCCACATTGCTGATCGCCATCGACCGGAGGAACTGACGATGCCCCTGCCCCGGGTGCGGACCACGCTCCGCCTGCTCTTCATGGCCGCCATGGCGTGGGCTCTCCTGGAAGTCCCGTCTCCCGCTCCTTCGCGGGGATCCCCCGCGGAGGCGGCGGGGCTCCGGATCGCCAGGGACGCCGAGTCCCTGGAGGAGGGCTTCGGCAGCTTCACCGCCCGGCAGGTCATGGTTCTGCGCAACAAGCAGGGGCAGGAGAGCCGCCGGCAGCTGCGCGTGAGGGTCCTCGAGGTCCCGGGGGAGGGCGACAAGAGCCTCTTCGTCTTCGACGACCCTCCCGACGTGGAGGGCACGGCCCTGCTCATCCACGCGAACAAGGAGGACTCGGACGATCAGTGGCTGTATCTCCCGGCCCTGAAGCGCGTCAAGCGTATCAGCTCGTCGAACCGGTCGGGCTCCTTCATGGGCAGCGAGTTCGCCTATGAAGACCTGACCCCCCAGGCGGTGGAGAAGTTCACCTACCGATACCTGCGGGACGAACCCTGCGGCCCGTCGACCTGCACGGTGACGGAGCGGTTCCCCGTGGACAGGAAGTCGGGATACAGCCGTCAGGTGGTATGGCGCGACAAGGAGGAGCTCCGGGTCTGGAAGGTCGAGTACTACGACCGCAAGGACGCCCACCTGAAGACGCTCACCCTCGATGACTACCGTCGCTACCTGGAGCGCTACTGGCGGGCGGGCGAGATGACGATGGAGAACCATCTCACCGGCAAGAGCACCGTCCTGACCTGGACCGACTACCGGTTCGGTACCGACCTGGACGAGCGCGACTTCACCCGGACCGGGCTGAGACGCGCCCGTTGATGAGCCTTCGGGGCGGTCCGTACCTCGCGCTGCCCCCGGCGGTCTGGATCCTGACCTCCGCTCTCGCCGGGGCAGCGGGCGCCGCCCCCTGGCTGGAGCACCGGCTCACCGGGAGCGCCCGCGTCGAGACGCGCTGGTTCCGGGAGAGCCCGGCCCATGCGGACCAGGGCCGCCACGCGAGCGGGTTCGCGGCGGCCCCACGGCTCTACTTCTCGGACCCCGAGGGCCGGAGCCTCAGCGTGGCACCGTTCTTCCGCTACGACTCGGCAGACCCCCGCCGCACCCATGCCGACCTGCGGGAGGCGGCGCTGCTGCTCTTCGGGGAAGTCGGCGACGGGGAGTGGGAGCTGCGGGCGGGCCTGGACCAGGTCTTCTGGGGCGTCGCGGAGTCCCAGCACCTGGTCGATATCATCAACCAGGTCGACTTCGTCGAGCATCCCGACGGCGAGACCAGGCTGGGGCAGCCGATGGCCCACCTCACCTGGTCCGGGGACTGGGGGGCCGTGGAGGTCTTCGGCCTTCCCTTGCACCGGGCCCGAACCTTCCCGGGGCCCTCGGGCCGGCTGCGCCTGCCTCTCGTGGTGAACGAGAACCGGGTCGAGTACGAGAGCGAAGCCGGGGCCCGGCACCTGGACCTGGCCGCCCGGTACAGTCATGGCGTCGGCCCCGCCGACATCGGTCTGAGCCTGTTCAGGGGCACCAGCCGGGAGCCCTTCTTCCTCCTGGGCGCGGAGCCGGGAGGCGGGCCCATCCTCATCCAGCGCTACGAGCAGATCCGCCAGGCCGGGTTGGACGTTCAACTGACGACCGGTTCGTGGCTGATCAAGCTCGAGGCCATTCACCGCGCCGGAGCCCCCAACCGCCTCGGCCGGGATGAGGACTACGCCGCCTCGGTCCTGGGCGCGGAGTACACCCTCTACTCGGTGCTCGGCTCCACGGGCGATGCAGGTCTGCTCGGCGAATGGAGCTACGATGGACGGGGGCCCAGGGCCACGCCGGGACGCTCCCCGAATACCCTGGAGAACGACCTCTTCCTCGGCGGACGCTTCGCCCTGAACGATGTTCAGAGCACCGAGATTCTCGGCGGCCTGCTGATGGACCTCGAACGATCCACGCGGACCCTCGCCATCGAACTCAACCGGCGGATTTCCGGCCGCTGGTCCCTGCGCCTGGAGGCGATCGATCTCATCGCCATCGACGCGGCGGATCTCCACTACCCGACGCGCCGCGACAGCTTCGTCGATCTGGGGCTGAGCTGGAATCTGTAGGTCTGGCGGCGCAGCAGCTCCCGGCCCCCGTCAGTCAGAGGCGGGCGCGGGATTCAGGATATCCGGCAGGCTGAAACGCACGTTCTCCTCGATGCCGTCCATGGTGGAGAGCTCGAGATCGGCGTGCTCCCGCAACCTTTCGATCAACTCACTCACCAGCTCCTCTGGCGTGGAGGCGCCGGCGGTGACGCCGATGCTCTCGACTCCCACCAGCCAATCGGGATCGAGCCTCGAAGGGTCCTCGAGGAGATAGCTGGGCACGCCGCAGTCGTTGGCGACCTCGCACAAGCGGTTCGAGTTGGAGCTGTTCTCCGCCCCCACCACCAGCAACAGGTCCACCTGGGCGGCGAGGGCGCGCACGGCGGACTGGCGGTTCTGGGTGGCGTAACAGATGTCCTTCACGTCCGGTCCGACGATCTCGGGGAACCGTCGCCGCAGGGCCGAGATCACCTCCCGCGTATCGTCGACCGACAGGGTCGTCTGGGTGATGTAGGCGACCTTTCCAGGATCCCGCACCTTCAGCGCCGCCGCCCCTTCCACGTCGCTCACCAGGTGGACCGGCCCCGGGATCTGCCCCACCGTGCCTTCGACCTCGGGATGGTTCTCGTGGCCGATGAGGATGATGTCGTATCCCCTGGCAGCGTAGCGCCGGCCTTCCTTGTGCACCTTGGAGACCAGGGGGCAGGTCGCATCGAGGGAACGCAGGTTCCGCGTGGAGGCATCCTCCTCGACCTTCCTGGACACGCCGTGGGCGCTGAAGACCGCAATGGCGCCCTCGGGGACCTGATCGATCTGCTCCACGAACCGTACGCCCCGGGCTCTCAGGTTCTCCACGACCCGCGGATTGTGGACGATCTCGTGACGTACGTAGATGGGTGGTCCATGCTGTTCCAGCGCCGCCTCGACGATCTCGATGGCTCGTTCGACGCCGGCGCAGAATCCGCGGGGCTGGGCCAGAATGACTCGCATCGTCTGCTCTCCTGGCTACCGGTCCGTAACCTTCTTCATGCCCTGGTGCCTTGCGCCTTCGGGTCCGGTGGCGAAAGCGGCGGCTGGAGGCGCTCCCCCGCATTGGCGCGGGGAAGCCCTCGAGTAAGGGCCTTGAAGAGGAGCTTCAAGGCCAGGTTGGAGCGCACCAGGGTGCTGGTGACCAGGGTGACGGCCCGCACGCTGCGGCGGGAGATCTTCACTTCCTGTCCGTCCTTGAAGGCCGGGGTGGCGTGAATGCGGCGCAGGGTGAGCACGGCCATTCCCAGGGCCCACAAACAGTGGCGGCGGATGCCGGTCTCGCGGGCGGGGATGATCATGATGTAGCGCAAGGCCTTCTCCAGGTGCCAGTGGGCGATGGCCACCAGCTCCAGGAGCCCGTCGATGAAGGCGGGGTCGTCGCGCCCGGCGGGGAGGGAGCGAATCTCGGAGCCGGCCTCGAGGAAGATGTCGCGCGGCAGCCAGCAGGCGCCGCGGCGGCGGTCGTCCCACATGTCCTTGAGGATGTTGGTCATCTGCAGCCCCTGCCCGAAGGAGACGGAGAGGGCGAGCAGGTCCTGACGCCGTCTGCCGATTTCCGCTGAGTAGTCGCAGAACAGCTCGGTGAGCATCTCGCCCACGACGCCGGCCACATGGTAGCAATAGCGGTCGAGGTGGGGAAGATCATCCAGGCCGTCCGCTGTCGCCCCCTGCTGGAACTCGGACATCCCCTCGGACATGATCCTCACGCAGCGTTCGAGGGCGGACCGCTGGGCCGGGCGGAAGCCGCGGGTGAGGCGGATGACCCGGGCCGTGTTGGCCACCAGGTCGCGCTCGCTCTCGGTCGTCGAGGAGGACAGCAGGGACCCGAGCTCACGGGCGAAGGGCTCCGCCTCCCGGCGGCCGGCGACGACCTCCACGAAGCGCTCCGAGAACGCCTGCTTCTGCGGGGCCGAGAGGGCCGGCTCATCTTCGATGGTGTCCGTGATCCGGCACAGAAGGTAGGCGTTGCCCACCACCTCGCGCAGTGGAGCCGGAAGCTGCGGGATGGTAAGGGCGAAGGTCCGCGAGACCCCCTGGAGGATCATCTCCTGGTAGGCGAGGTCGCTGCCTCTCGACCCGTTCGCCGAGGACGGCGTCATCCCGGGGCCTTGCCGGCCGCGGGTATCCCGAAACGGTCGAGGGTGCTCTCCAGTGTCGGACGTCCGAGGCGGATCCGCCCGTCGTTCAACAGGTAGGAGAACAGGTACCCGGCGGCGAGCATGAGGATACCGATGAGGAAGCAGTACATGACGGCTCTGTCCGGATAGACGTCCTTCAAGTATCCAACGTAGAGCGGTCCGGCGATCCCGGCGGCGGCCCACGCCGTGAGCACCGCTCCGTAGATGGTGGACATCTTCTTCGAGCCGAATACGTCGAGGACGAAGGGCGGCATGGTGGCGAAGCCACCCCCGAAGCAGAGCAGGACGTAGCAGACGAGGATGGAGAAGATCCAGGGGTTGGTCTCGGTCATGAGAATCCCGAAGACCACCATCTGACTCGCGAGAATCACCCGGAAGATCGCCACCCGGCCGAAGCGGTCGGAGAGCAGTCCCCAGAACAGGCGGCCCAAGCCGTTGCAGATCGAGCTCACGGCGATGAGGGTGGCGCCGTACTCGGCCAGAGTGGTGGGCTCGATGGTGACGTCCGCCAGGCCCCAGATCTCCTGGAGGAGCTCCGACTGAAAGCTGATGACGGAGATCCCGGCGGAGATGTTGAAGAAGAAGACAGTCCACATGATGGCGAACTGGGTGGTGCGCAGGTAGGGGCCGGCGGAGTCGGGCTCGCCGAATCCGGGGGCTTCCTCCGAGGCGGCGGCGGGCAACGCCGACTCGGGAGGATCGCTGAGGGCCAGGCTGCTGGGAATCAGGATGCAGGCGAAGACGATGCCGAGCCACACGAAGACCAGGGGCAGGGCTCCGGCCGTGCGGATGATCAGGAAGGGAGCCAGCCCCTTGCTCAGGAGAAAGGCCCCCACGCCGAAGCCCATGACGACGATGCCGGTGGCCAGCCCCTTGCGGTCGGGGAACCACTTGGCAACCGTAGCCACCGGGGTCACGTATCCGAGGCCGATGCCCGCCCCGCCCACCACCCCGTAGCCCAGGTAGAAGAGGGGCACCGAATCCAGGTGGAGGGCGGCCCCCGAGATCAGGTATCCGACCGAGAACAGCAAGCTGCCGGCCACGGCGAGCCACCGCGGCCCGACCTTGGGAAGCATGTTGCCCGCCCAGGCGGCGGACACGCCCAGGGTGAAGATGGCGATACTGAAGGCCCAGGCCGTCTCGGTATGGGTCCAGCCGACCTGGCGCACCAGCATCGTCTGGAAGAAGCTCCAGGCGTAGACCGTGCCGAAGCAGACCTGCAGGACCGTGCAGAAGAGGGCGATGGCGCTTCGCGGAATGCGCATCGCGGAACCGATCCCCTAGGGCCGGCTCTCGGGCTCGTCCGGGGCCGGGGATCGACCCGAGACGTGGCGGAAGAGGCGGGCCAGGTCCCCAACCTCGTCATCGCGCGCCAGGAGATCCTCCTTCGCGGCCCCCTCCTCGCCCCGGCCGCCGGACAGTTCCACGGCGTAGGAGAGCAGCGAGCCCAGCGGCTTGGCGGCGAGGTTGACGAGCCAGATGGAGGCCAGGACGCCGACGACGAGGAAGATGCTGATGAGGATCACCTGCTGGCCGATGGCCCGCTGAATCTTGAGACCGATGATGTCGAGGTCCATGCCCACGTGGACGGTCCCGCCGACGCCGGCCAGGATCGGACTGCCGACTTCCATGAAATCGCCCATACCGGGAATGCTGCGGTGGACGGGCTCGGTGCTGGCGGGATCGCTGGCGAGGACTTCCTCGGGTATGCCGGGCACGAAAGTGTGGGCCAGGTACTCGCCTTCCTCGCTGGTGATGTAGATGTAGCGGATCCCCTGGATCTCGACGAACTGGTCGATGAGAGATTGCAGGGTCGCAAGGTTCCTGTTGAGAAGGATGTCGACGCTGGAGTCGGCGATGCTCTTGGCGATGTTCCTGCAGTTGGTCTCGTACTCCTTCGACAGCTGGGTGTCCACCGTGTATATGCACAAGGCGGAGGTGGACAGGACGATCAGCCCGAAGAGGGCGAAGATGCCGAAGCGGGTCCTCTGGAAGAGCTTCTGGATCTTCATCAGGAGAGCCACCCCTGCCAGTCGTCGAGGGTCACGAAGCGGCCGTTCCGGACGACGGTGTAGTAGACCCGCTGCAGGCCCTGGCGGCGAGTGGGTCCGAAGGAGACCTGCTCACCGATGCCGAGATCGAAGTCCCGCACCGAGAACACCGCCTCTTCCAGCCCCGCCCTGTCGGGGACGCCCTCCAGGCGCCGCAGGATCTCCGCCATCAGCTTGGCGTCGAGGAAGCCCTCCAGGCTGACGAAGCTCTGGGGGAACGGGGTGTAGGGTTCCTTGACGAGTTGCTCGGGAATCTGGGGATCGTAGTGCGCCATCAGCTCGCGGTACTCACGAACCGCCGGAATGGAGGTGTCCTCGTAGCTGGGAACCACCTGGGAGTTGACGAGGAGCCGCGTGTAGGGCTCGGGGTCGCCGCGGCCCTCGGTGAGCAGCTTGAGGAGGTTCTCGCTGCCCACGAAGGAGAGATTGGCGATCGGCACCCGAAGGCCCAGGTCGACGGCGTCGCGGGCGAAGCCGGCACAGGCGGCGTACGAACCGATGCAGATGACGGCGTCGGGGGAGGCCGCCGTCAGGATCTCGACTTGACGCCTCATGCTGCCGGTGAATCTCTGACCCCGGCGGTAGGTCGCCTCGCCGACGATCTCGCCGCCATGCCTCTTGAGGGCCGCCCGTACGCCGGCCCAGCCGCTGCGGCCATAGGCGTCGGCCTGGTAGAAGACGGCGATGCGCTTCCGCCCCGCCCGGACGAAGTTGTCCACGAGGCCGGCGGTCTCCTGGCGGTAGGAAGCGCGGAGGTTGAAGGCGAAGTCGCCGTAGGGCGGCTCCCTCTGGGGCTGGGCGCCGGTGAAGGGGAAGAACAGGTAGACCCGCTCGTCCTGGAACTTCTTGAGCAGCGGCAGGACGCGCGTGACGGTAGGCGTCCCCACGTAGCCGAAGAGCAGGAAGACACGGTCCTCCAGCATGAGCTTCATGGTGTTGCGAACGCAGGGATCCGGCTGGTAGCCGTCGTCGTAGAGCTTGAGGGAGATCCTGCGGCCGCCGATGCCCCCGTTGTCGTTGACGTGGTTGAAGCAGGCCTTTGCTCCGCGGTAGAGCTCGCTGCCCAGGCCCCGGGAGGGACCGGAGAAGGCGGCGGACATGCCGAGGACGATCTCGTCCTCGGATACCTGGTAGGATTCGGCGGCCGCCCTCCCCCGCGAGAGCAGCGCGCCCAGGCCGGCGACCCCGGCTCCGGCGCCCCACTTCATCCAGGGGGCCGCCAGCATCCCTGCGAGGCCTCGACGGAGGAGCGTCCTCCGCGTCAGGACCCTCTCCGGGCCGGGTTCGTCGGGGATGCTCATTCTCGCGGTTCCTCTTCAGAAGTTGTAGGTGAAGTGGACGTCCACCCGGTTGGCCGTTCCGTCTGCGGGTCCCTTGTACTCGGTTGTCCAGTTCACATACTCGACGGCGGCCTGGAAGCTCTTCCATGGCCGGTAGCGGTTCACCAGGTAGAACGCCTGATTGCCGGTGCGCCCCCCTTCGGGCACCGCCTCCTCGTCGGGGGTGTCCATCATCGCTCCGGCGTAGAGCTTCCAGCCCTCGCCAGGCTTGATCAGGAGATGGACCCAGCCTCCGGAGGCGGCGATCTCCTCGCCGGTCGACGTGTTGACGCCCTGGCCGATGCCGCCTCGGATGTCGGAGAGGTTGCTGCCCGTCCAGCCTTCTCCCTCGACGGCCAGCCTGTCCGTGGGAGATACCGAGAAGTCGAGGCCCACCGCGGTCGAGGTGAAGCTGGTACTGCCACCCACGGGAGTGCCGGTCTCCTCCGACCCTCTATGGGCCCAGGCTCCGGCCTTGAACTTCGCCTGCTCGATCCCGATCCGCGCCTGCAGGAAGGGCGCCATCGCCTCCGAGCCGTCGAGGATCCCGTTCTTGTCCAGGTCCTTCTTGTCCACCGCCCCCGTCTGGCCGAGGGCGACCGCGGCCGAGACGCCGGTCCCCGGCTTCCAGGTGAGCCGCGCCTGGGGATGCCGGTCTCCGAGGTTGCCGGTGTTCCACATCATGCCATCGTTGTTGGCCGCGGGAAACAGGGGAGAGATGAGGTCCCAGGTCTGACCGGCCAGGAAGTGCCAGTCCCCTTTCCTGAGGTTGAAGTACGCCTTGCGCAGGCGCAGGATCTGCCGCGATTCGCTGCCGCCGTTCTGGAAATCGGTCTCGATGACGCCGCTGATCTCCATGTCCTCCCCCAGGTCGACCGGGGCCAACTTGGCCCCGAGCCGTGTCAGCCGGGGGTGGATGGTCAGGTTGCCGTTGCCTTCCGCGCCCGGCGGCTCCGGCAGCACCCAGTTGGGATACTGATGGTGGTTCAGCTTCGAGTCGTCCAGGACGGCGTCGAAGCGGACGAACCCGTAGGGGGTGAGTTCGCCGCCTCCGGCGTGGCCGACCCAGCCTGGGAGACAGCCGAGCAGGGCAACTGCAATGACCTTCTTCACGAATCGCTCCTTGGCAAAGGGTCCTGTCGTCGGGCGGCCGGTAACTCTAGGCAGGCCACGCCGGGCTGTCGAGCGGACCGGGAGCCGCTGCTGCGGGTTCGGAAGGAGGGCGCGGGCGGGACGGTGGAGAGCGGGGCGCGAAGGGGGTGGATGCGCCGGGAGGGCGACCTCGGCAAGGGCCTACAGCTCGACGGTCTCCTTTTCGCCGTCGCGGTTGCGGAACCGATCCACGTAGGACTGGCCCTTGTCATAGGCTTCGGAGACTCCGCGGCGCACCGAGTCGCGGGACTCGCGGCCGCTGCGGGGAGCGAGCAGGATGCCGGCGGCCAGTCCGAGGGCCAGGCCGCCCATCAAGCCGGCGCCGAAGAGTCCCAGGGAGAGGCCTATGGTCCTGGCATGACGATTCACGCGATCCTCCTGTGTAATGGGAAGAGCCTGGTTTCGGGAGATCCGCATACCCATTTGGCTAGGATAACCGCAACTCGCCGATTTCGTCAATCGGATCATTCGCCGATGACACTGGGCCTGTGCTGGTTGCCGCACAGCAGCTGGGTCACCAGATCGGTAGGTTCGTCGATCCTGGCGAGCTGGCTGCGCATGTCCTCCTGGGGGATGAACCACGGCAACAGGTACATGCCGAGCAGGCAGGACCGCGGCCGGTCGCTGCGGTTCGGCCGCGACGTGTGCCACCAGGCGCCGTGGGCCACCACCACCGAGCCGCGCCGGCCGGTGAGGATCTCGCCCTCGGGGCGCCAGCGGTCGGTGGGGGCGTCGGGCGGGTGTCCCTTCCGATGCGAGAAGGGGACGATCCCGGTGGCCCCGTTCTCCTCGGTGAAGTCGTCCAGAAGCCACATGGTCTGCCCCGCGAAGCGGCCCGTCGGCCAGGGAGGTTTCAGGGACCAGAAAGGATAGTCGGCGTGCCAGCCGATGGCGTCGTGGCCCGGGTAGAGGGTGTTGGCCGTCCACGAGGAGCACATGATGTCGTCGCCGAGGTAGCGCTTCCAGAGCGCCACGATCAGCGGATGGCACATCAACTCGAGGAAGACGGGGTGCTTGTGGGCGATGCCGCCGACGCGCTGGTGCTTCCGCTCCCGGGCGCCGTCGTCGATCTCGGCCGCCAGGAGTCCCTCGAGAACGGTGCGCACCTGGTCGGCCCGTCGGGGAGAGATCACATTCGGGAGGGCGCTGTAGCCCCGGTCGTCGATCTCGGCGATCACCGCGTCGAGATCGAGGGCGGCAGCAGTGGTCGGGGGCTGGCAGTCCGGCTTCGTTTGCATTTCCGTTGACGACCTTTCAGCGGTTGACGTTCACCCTGGAGAAAGAGCATGACCCTGACCCAAGGGATGCGACGGATCGTCCTCACGGCCGTGCTGGCCGCGGTTCCCGCCGCGGTGGAGGCCGGCACCCCGGGGGATCACGCCGATGAGGGGACGTCGGGCCTGGAGAACACCCTCAAGGAGATGGTGGGCTCCGAAGAGCTGAGCGCAGGCATCATCCTCGGAGCCCTGGCGCTGGCCCTCCTGGCCGGCGCCGCCCACGGCCTGGAGCCGGGCCACGGCAAGACGATCGTCGCCGCCTACCTCGTGGGCAGCCGCGGCACCGTGGGCCATGCCACGTTCCTCGGGGGCGTGGTCACCTTCACCCACACCTTCAGCATCCTTCTCCTGGGCCTGGCCGCCCTCTTCGCCACCCAGTACATCGATTACCGGGAGATCATGCCGTGGATGGGCACGGCCTCCGGGCTCCTGATCGTGGCCCTGGGCGGGTGGCTGCTGGTCAACCAGCTCAGAGGCTCGGGCCGCGGCCACGGCCATCACCATCACCACCACGGCGACCACGGCCACGGGGACCATGACCATGGGGATCACGAGCACGGCCACGGGGAGGATCATCACCACGGCCACGGCCACGGCCACAGCCACGAGGTCCCCGCCAACGTGACCCTCGGCAGCCTGCTGACCCTGGGTATCTCCGGAGGCATCGTGCCCTGTCCGGGGGCCCTGGTGATCCTGCTGCTGGCCGTGGGCCTGGACCGGATCGCCTTCGGCCTGGTGCTCCTGGTGGTCTTCAGCTTCGGCCTGGCGGCGGTGCTCATCGCCGTGGGGGTGCTCTTCGTCAAGGCGCGGCCGCTGGTGGAACGCTTCTCCGGCGACGGCAGATGGATCCAGCGTCTTCCCATGGCGAGCTCGGTGTTCATCATCTTCGTGGGTCTTGCCATCACCGTGAAGACGCTCATGGACATGGGCGTGCTGGACATCCACCTGTAGCCGGCCAGGGACCGCCATCACGTCGGCTTCCGGGCCACGGCGACGAGGGCGAGCCCCGGGAGCGGCACGACGCGGTCAAGGACCCGCCAGAGCCACACCAGGGAGTCGAAGATCTTGAGCTGAATCAGCCCGAGTCTCCTCCTCCTCAGGAGCCGGCCGCTGACGAGCCACGGCAGGCAGCTGATCCGGTTGAAGTCGAAGAGCTTCTCCACCTCGAGTCCCGCTGCCTCACAGCTCTCGCGCAGCAGCCTCTTCGAGTAGCGCCGCCGGTGTCCCAGGGCCCGGTCGAGGGCCCCCATGAGCCAACGGCCCTGGGGCACCAGCACGATGGCGGTCCCACCCGGCTCGAGGGCGCGGTGGATGTTGGCCAGACCCCGTTGCGGCTCGGCCAGGTGCTCGAGGACGTTCAGGCAGACCACGGTGTCGAAGCTCTCCTGCAGCGAGTCGAAATCCCCCTCCTCCTGAACGTCCACACGGCGCACCTCGACATTGGGATAGCCCCGGAACCGGTTCTCCAGGTACTCCAGGTGCAGCTCGTCCGAGTCGGTCACGGCGTAGCGGTCCGTGGGGATGAGCTGGAGCGTGATGGTGCCAAGCCCTCCCCCGACCTCGAGGACGCGGTCACCCACGTGGGCGCGGATGGCGCCGGCGATCCAGCGGTTGAACCGGTGCGTCCGGGAGAGCGAATGGAGAAGGGTGTGGCCGTAGCGCTCCTCGTAGAGGTCGTCGACGATGCGGTAGTAGACCATGGTGGCAAGGGCCTTCACGCCGTCCCACCAGGTGATCTTCTTGCCTTCCTGGTAGCTCCGGCCCCGGTAGGAGATGGGGACCTCGTAGATCCGACAGCCCCGCTTGGCGAGCTTGGCCGTGAGCTCGGGCTCGATGCCGAACCGGTTGCTGCGGATGGGGACGGACTTGAGGAGGCTGGTCTTGACGACCTTGTAACATGTCTCCATGTCCGTCAGATTGAGATTCGTGAAGGCATTCGACACGAGGGTCAGGAACTGGTTTCCCACGGAGTGCCAGAAGAACAGGACCCTGCGATACTCGCTGCCGGCGAACCGCGAGCCATAGACGACGTCGGCGTCGCCGGCAAGGAGGGGCCGCAGGAGCCTGGGGTAGTCGGCGGGGTCGTACTCCAGGTCGGCATCCTGAATGATGCACAGGTCTCCCGTGGCCAGCTCGATGGCGGTGCGGATGGCCGCCCCCTTGCCCTGGTTGGTCTCGTGGAAGTGAATGCGGAGGCGCTCCGGATGCGCCCGGCCGAGATCCTGAAGGATGCCCCGCGTGCCGTCGGTGGAGCCGTCGTCGACGATGACGAGCTCCCTCTCCAGGCCTCCCGGAAGCTCCTGGGCCAGCACCAGCGAGACGATCTCGCGGATCGTGAAGCGCTCGTTGTACGCGGGGATGAGGATGCTGAGCTTCTCGAAGACCATCGATCCCGATCTGCGGGGGAAGGCGCCAGGCGCGGCCCCTATTGTATGGGGGGGCCCGAAGCCGGTCGACCCGGGGCGGGGCGGTGCGGACGGCAGCCGGCCCCTATTTTCCCCGGCGGACCGACTCATGGGAGAACGACTTGAACAGCGCGCCTGAGGCGGCGGGCGGGACCATCCTCTCCGTCGACATCGGCGGGACCTTCACCGACCTCGTGATCTGCCACGGCCCCACGGGCCGCATGGAGGTAGCCAAGGTGCTGACCACCGATCCGGACCCCTCGGAGGGGGTGCTGGCCGGCATCCGGCAGCTGCTGCCCGGCGGGGCGGGGGCCCGGGATATCGGCCGCCTCATCCACGGCACGACGCTGATCACCAACGCCCTGATCGAGCGCAAGGGGGCGCTCACCGGGCTGATCACCACCGAGGGGTTCGGGGACGTTCTCGAGATCGGCCGCGAGGGCCGCTACGACATCTACGACCTCTTCCTGGAGCTGCCCGAGCCCTTGGCCGAGCGCCGCCTCCGGCTGGAGGTGGCCGGGCGCCTCAAGTCCAGCGGCGACGAGATGACCCCCCTCGACGAGGAGGGCCTCCGGCGCGCCTGCGCCGCCCTTCGGGAGGCCGGCGTGGAGGCGGTGGCCGTGGCCTTCCTGCACTGCTACGCCAACCCCGGCCACGAGCGCCGGGCCGCGGCGGTCGTGCGCGAGGAGCTGCCCGGGGCCGCCCTCTCCCTCTCCCACGAGGTGGCCCCGGAGGTGCGGGAGTACGAGCGCACCTCGACGACCGTGGCCAACGCCTACGTGCAGCCCATGGCCTCGGGCTACCTGACCCGTCTCGAGGAGGGCCTGCGGGCCGAGTGCGGGATCGAGGCGCCCCTGCACATCATGCTCTCCAACGGCGGGACCTGCGCCGCCCGGACGGCGGCGAGGTTCCCCGTGCGCCTGGTCGAGTCCGGCCCCAGCGGCGGCGTCCTGGGGGCGATCGACGCCGGCCGCCGGTCGGGCTTCGCGCGGGTCCTGGCCTTCGACATGGGCGGCACCACGGCCAAGGCCTGCCTGAGCCAGGACGGCGAGCTGCCGGTGACCACCGAGTCGGAGGTGGCCCGCGTCTACCGCTTCAAGAAGGGCAGTGGCCTGCCGCTGCTGGTGCCCGTCCTGGACATGATCGAGATCGGCGCCGGCGGCGGCAGCCTGGCGCGCATCAACGAGCTCGGCCTGCCCCAGGTGGGCCCCGAGAGCGCCGGCTCCGAGCCCGGGCCGGCCTGCTACGGGCGGGGGGGCCGGGAGCCGACGGTGACCGACGCCGACCTCGTCCTCGGCCTGCTGAACCCCGGGTTCTTCCTGGGGGGGCGCATGGAGCTGGACGGGGAAGCCGCCGAGGCGGCGGTGCGGTCGCTGGCGCGGCGCCTGGACCAGGACCTCGTGGCCGCGGCCCGGGGCATCCACCAGCTGGTCAACGAGAACATGGCCAACGCCGCACGGGTGCACGCCGCCGAGCGCGGCATCGACCTGCGCGGCTTCGCCATGGTGGCCACCGGCGGCGCCGGCCCGGTGCACGCCTGCGGGGTGGCGGAGCGCCTCGGGATCGACACGGTGATCGTGCCCGGCGCCGCGGGGGTGGGGTCCGCCGTCGGCCTGATGCTGGCCCCCATCAGCTTCGACTTCGCACGCAGCTACGTGACCCGCCTCGGGGAGGTCGACCTCGCCCGGCTGCGCGGGCTCTTCGAGGAGATGGAGGAGGAGGGCCGCCGCATCGTGACCGAGGCCGGCGTCGCCCCGGGGGAGGTGCAGGTGGAGCGGACGGCGGATCTGCGTTACGTGGGTCAGGGCCACGAGATCCGGGTGCCCGTCTCCGGCGGCGACCTCGACCCGCCGGCCATGGAGCGGCTGCAGGCCGACTTCGACCGCGAGTACACCCGGCTCTACGGGCGCACGTGCGAGGGGGTGGACGTGCAGTGCATGCACTGGCGCACCACGGTCTCGGGACCCCGCCCGGCCTTGGGACGGCTGCACCAGGAGCCCGAGGGGCCCGGCTCCGCGGAGAAGGCCGCGCGCCGGGTCCGGTTCGAGAGGCCGGGAAACGACGCCGGGGAGACCCCCGTGTACGACCGCTACGCCCTGGAGGCGGGGTTCGGCGCCCCCGGTCCGGCGATCGTCGAGGAGGCCGAGTCGACCACGGTCGTCCCCCCCGGCTGGGGCCTGGAAGTGGATGGGGCCGGCCATCTCATCGTCAGGAGAGCGAAGGCATGAGCGACTCCCGGCCGGGCATGGATCCCGTGCTCCTCGAGGTGCTGTGGAACCGGCTGATCTCGATCGTCAACGAGCAGGCGGCGGCGCTGATGCACGCCTCCTTCACCACCGTGGTCCGCGAGGCGGGCGACCTGTCGGCCGGGATCTTCGACCGCGGGGGGAACATGCTCGCCCAGGCCGTGACCGGCACGCCGGGGCACATCAACACCATGGCCACCGGCGTCCGGCACTTCGTCCGGGCCCATCCGATCGACTCCCTGGAGCCGGGGGACAGCCTGTTGACCAACGACCCCTGGATGGTCTCCGGCCACCTCCACGACATCACCGTGGTCACCCCCGTCTTCCACGGCGGAGAGGGGATCGGCTGGTTCGCCAACACCTGCCACGCCATGGACATCGGTGGCCGCACCCTGGGCGCCGACGCCCGCGAGGTCTTCGAGGAAGGCCTGGCCATCCCGATCATGAAGCTCTTCCGCAAGGGGCGGATCAACGACGACCTCGTGCGCATCGTCAGGGCCAACGTGCGGGAGCCCGACGCGGTGGTGGGGGACCTCTACGCGCAGCAGGCCGGCAACGACGTGGGCGCCGCCAAGCTGGCGGAGATGATGGAGGAGTACGGCCTGAAGGACGTGGAGGATCTCGGGGAGCAGATCCGTGGGCGTTCGGAGCAGGCCACGGGCGACGCCATCGAGGCGGTGGCCGACGGCACCTGGGAGGACGAGGTGGAGATCGACGGCTTCGACGATCCTCTCGTGATCCGCATCGCCCTGACCGTGGAGGGCCGGCGGCTGCTCGTCGACTACGCCGGCACCTCGCCCCAGGTCGACCGCGGGATCAACGTCGTCTACAACTACACCCACGCGTACACCACCTATCCCCTGGCCTGCGCCATCAGCCCCCACGTGCCCAACAACGAGGGCAGCTTCCGGCCGGTGACGGTGACCGCCCCCGAGGGCTCGATCCTCAACACCCGCCGGCCCCGCGCCGTCGGCGCCCGCCACCTCATCGGCCACTTCCTCTCCCAGGCGGTCTTCGGCGCCCTGTCCCAGGTGATGCCCGGCCGCGTCATCGCCGACGGCTCCGCCGGCCTGTGGAACACCCAGCTGGAGGGCCGCGGCCCCGACGGCCGGCTCTTCGCCTACATCTTCTTCTCCGCCGGCGGCATGGGCGCCCGCCCCACGTCCGACGGGCTGTCGGCCACGGCCTTCCCGAGCGGCATCCGCGGGGTGCCGGCCGAGGCGATCGAGTCGGTCTCGCCGACCCTGATGCTCAGGCGGGCCCTGCGCCCCGACTCGGGCGGGGCCGGCCGATTCCGCGGCGGCCTCGGGCAGGAGATGGTGCTCGCCGTCGACAGCGACGAGCCGGCTCTGCACTCGCCGATGTACGACCGCACCCGGTGTGCCGCCCGCGGCTTCGCCGGCGGCCGGGACGGGGCCGTGGGCCAGATGGTGCTCTCCGACGGCACGGACCTGCACCCGAAGCGGAAGTACCTGCTCCAGCCCGGACAGCGGGTGACCCTGCGGCTGCCGGGCGGCGGCGGCTACGGCCCGCCCTTCGAGCGGGACCCGCGGGCCGTCCTGGAGGACGTGCGCCAGGGCCGGGTCTCGGTGGAGGCGGCCCGGCGGGAGTACGGCGTGGCCGTCGACGTCGAGGGCTGGTCCGTGAACGAGGAGGAGACCCGGCGCCTGCGCGGGTAGGCCCGGGGCTCACCCGCGGGGACGGGGTCCGGCAGAGTCACGCAGACCGTTCCCGCCTGGGGACGCCGCCCTCTCCAGCAGCTGTGATCTGCGCCGCGCCGCTCCTGAGCAGTTTCAATGTCGGCGCCCGGGGCCCGGCAGCTGCAGCAGACCGATCCGCCCGGCCGCGTCAGCCCTCTCCAGCAGTTCGATCTGCTCCGCCGTCTCCTGCAGCAGCGTGACCCGGTCCGCGGGGCGAGGCAGGGTCGGGCGATCGCCATCTGCGTCGGGCCGATGGGCCTGCAGATGGCTGTCTAGCTGCTTCAGCACCTTCGCCCGGGTGGAGGCCCCCATGGCCCGGCCCTCGAAGCAGGAGCCCGTGAACCGCTGGAGGCCGGCCCGGGCCACCGGCAGGCGCAGGCAGTCCAGGGCCAGGGCCGCCACCAGCTGCCGCAGGAGCAACGGGAAGTCGGCCGGGGGGTGCCACCGCCGCAACAGGGGCCGGAGGGCTTCCTCGGGCAGGCTGTCGAGGAACCGGGCCCGCTCCGACACGTGCAGGTAGCGGGCGAGCTCCGCCGGCGGGTCGACCGGCTCCGGGGCGCCGCCCGTTCCCGCGGCGGTCCAGGACTCGGGGACCAGCGTCGTCCAGCGTTCCAGCTCGTGGGTCCACTCATCCAGCAGCGCCGACCAGAGGCTGCCCAGGTGTGCGGCCGACCCCCGGCGCATCTCGTCGAGGCTGTTCCAGGCCCGCTCCCAACCCTGGCGGCGGAGGTCCTCCAGGTCGGCGGCGGCGAGCAGGTCGATCGCCTGCTCCACGTCGTCCCCGGCGGCGGCCTGGAGCCCCGCCTCCACGCAGGTGAATCCCTGCCTGACGCCGGCCTCGAGGGAGTCCCGGTCGACGGCGATCCCGGTGCGGTACCGCCGGGCATGGTTCGTGGCGTGGAGGCGGAGGAAGGCCACCAGTCCGTCCTCGAGTCCGCGGGGCAGGCGCCCGTGGTCCCGGCCGATGACCAGGACCCTGCCGAGGAAGCGGTCCGTGCCGGCGGCGATCCGGTTGAGATCGGGGTGCGCGAGACCGGTCATCCGGTGCCGTGGAGGCGGCGGGTGGCGTTGACGACGGTCGACGCCAGAAGCTCCGGCGCCGCCTCCCAGAGGGCGTCGAGGACCTCCGCGGTGGCCGCGTCGGCGACGTAGTCGGAGGGCCGGGTCCAGGCGAATCCCTCGGTCATGGTCTGGAAGAGGCTGACGGAGGCGACCTCGGTACCTCCCACGACCTGCCCCAGATTCAGGTCGGTCAGCCGGTCCATGACCGCCTCCTCCAGGGCCGCGGGGTCGACGGCGCGCAGCAGTGCCGCCGCCTGATTGGGGTCGTGGAGGGCGGCGACCGCCTCGAGCCACTCCCAGGCGACGCTCGTGCGCAGGTCGGGGTTGTCGATGGGGTCGAGCACGTCGCGGACGGTGCGGTCGAAGACCCGCGGCGACATGGCCCGCAGGATCGCCGGGTTGTAGCGGCTGTGCCGGGTGCCGGGGGCCGCGAGCCGGGCCAGCACCTCGGAGGGAAGCCGGTCGACCACCTCGCGGCTGTAGGCGGGCAGGCCCCGCCCGTCGGAGGCGGTCAGGGCCAGGACCTGCTCGGGGTCGGCGTCGATGGCGACGAGGGCCGCCTGTTCCTCGGCGGACCGGGAGCGCAGGAGGGCGCGGGCCTCGTCGGCCCGCTCCTCGGAGAGCAACTGGCCGAGCCGCCGGCTGTCGTCCGCCAGCTCGGCCAGTTTGCCGGACCACTTCCCGGAGCGGACGATCGATCCTTCGATGTGGACGGTTTCGGACGAAGAGGAGTGATGGGCGTCGGCCATTCCAGCCACCTCCTTCGAAGGGGGATAGCGAAGAAAAGCCGTCGCCGGAGAATGTCAATAACTATCTGTAAGTACTGAGGTTACGTGAATCGCCCGATTTGACGGACGGCGCCGCGGGGCGTATGTTCTACATAACACGGGAGGATCCGGCCGCCGGTTCCTCCGTTGACCCGCCTCCGAGCCGGCCTACCCCTCCACGCACCGTTTCAGCTTCTCCAGCCCCTCCCGGGCCACGGCCTCGGGACCCCGGGCGCGGTAGCCCTCGTTGAAGAGCTCCAGGGAGAGCATGCCGTCGTAGCCGATGGCCTCGAGGGTGGCCGTGATCCGCGGCCATGGGGCCAGCCCGTCCCCCGGATAGACGCGGTCGGCATCGGTCACCTCGGATCGCCCCGGGGTGGCCGGGTAGTCGTTCACGTGCACGAGGCCCAGGCGGCCCCTGCCGAAGTGCTCGAAGCCGAAGTGGTGGCCGCTGCCCTTGTACATGTGGTAGATGTCGGCCAACATGAGCACGCCCGGGCGCCCGCACTCCGCGGCCACCAGCAGCATCTCCCCCGCGGTCCCCAGGGTCTGAGCTATCCCCCAGAACTCCAGCAGCGGGGTCACTCCCGACTCGGCGGCCAGATCCACCAGGGCAGCGTAGCGTTCGGCCACGGGACGCAGCTCCACCCGGCGGTCCTGGATCCCCGAGGGCGGCGCGGCCACGTGGGGGCATCCCAACTCGCGGGCGATCTCGAAGCAGCGGTTCGCCTCCTCCAGGCCCCGGGCCCGCCGGTCGTCCTCCGGGACCGCCCACTCCGGGAAGCCGATGAGGTTGACGATGGCGAGGTCCCGCTCCCGCGCCCGGTCGCGGACCTGCTGCAGGGTGCCGCCGGCGGCGACCCAGTCGTCCAGCTCCTGCACCCAGGGCTCGATGCCGTCCCAGCCGGCGTCGGCGGCGGTGTCGATGGCGTCCAGGATCGAGAGGCCTTCGGCGCGGATGGTGCTGGTGTTCAGGCAGTAGGAGAATGGCATGTCTCATCCCTCGCGAGTGTCGTCCCGGCCGCTTGCCGCTGCCCGGCAGGTGCGCCACCTTTGGCGATGTCCCAGGAGCGGGAAGCGCTCGAAATCTAACCTCAAGAACAGGCGGGGACTTCCATGCTGAGATTCCCGGAAGAGCTCATGCTTCTCATCCTCGACGACGAGGACGGGAGGTTCGCCCGGGTGCCCGACCGCCAGTTGCGTTACGCCCTCGCCGGCGGCGTGCTGATGGACCTGGCCCTGGAGAACCGCATCGACACGGATCTCAAGCAACTCATGCTCGTCGATTCGGCCCCCCTGGGCGACGATCTCCTCGACCCCACCCTGGCCGACATCGCCGCGGCGACGGAGACCCACGACGCGCGCTTCTGGGTCGAGCGCACCGCCTTGCGCAGCGCCGACGCCATCCGCGAGGCGGCCCTCGACCGCCTGGTGGAACGGGGGATCCTGCAGCGCCAGGAGGATCGCTTCCTGTGGGTCTTCCGGTCGCGGCGCTACCCGGCCATCGACGACACGGTCGAGCGGGAGGTGAAGCTGCGGATCATGGAGATCCTCTTCAGCGACCAGATCCCCACCCCGCGCGACGTGGTTATCATCGGCCTCGCGCATGCCTGCAACCTCTTCGAGCAGATCCTGTCCGCCCGCGAGGTGGAGCACATCGCCCCCCGCATCGACGAGGTGCGCCGTCTCGACCTGATCAGCCAGGCCATGGCGCAGGCGATCTCCGACATCGAGGTCTCCCTGGCCCTCGCCATGCACATGCCCCCCTACAGCTAGTGGATGGATGACCGGCCGGAGGTCCGTCTCGGCGCGCCGGCGCGCTTCGACTGGCGCGTCGAGGCCGTAACGGAGACCGCCGGGCACCGTCTCTCCGGGGGCAGCGGCGCCAGCGGCTGGGGCTACAACCAGTCCAACCTCGTTCGTTGCGGCGACGACCTCTACGCTCTCAGCTGGCGGGACGACCTCACCCTGTGCGTCTTCCGGCGGCTCTCCGCGGGGGACTGGGAGGCGGGGCCGGTGCTGCCGCCGGTGCCGCAGAACGGAAACCTCCTGGTCGACTCCTCCGGCCGGCTGCACGTCATCGGCGGCGACTGCGCCAGCTGGCACGTGCGCTTCGACGAGCCCGGCCGCCTCGACCGCTGGGAGCTGCGCCGCCGGGTCAGGGCCGACTCCCGCTTCGGCGCCGCCATCGACGAGCGTGACCGGGTGCTCGTCGCCGGGGGGCTGCCGCGCCTCTCCTGGTACCTCCTCGACGGCGCCGCCGACTTCGCTCCCGCCGCCGAGGGCGAGATACCCCACTCCACGGCCCGCGGATACCAGTTCGTCCTCTTCCGGGACGGCGCCGCCCACACCTTCTGCTCCGACGACTACTTCGTCGCGGGGGACCGGTTTCCCGACCAGTCCATCACCGTGCCCGACCCGGCCACGGGCGGCACCCGCACGCGGCGGACGGCCCGGGGCATCTACCCGGTCCTGAAGGCCTGGTACTACTACAACCCGGACCTGCCCGGCTCCCCCGAGGACTGGCGGTGCACGCTCGTGAGCGACGTGAGCGACACCTTCGACGAGGACTCCGGGGCGCGCGGCACCACCGACCACCAGGACCTGTTCGCCGACGACGAGGGGCTGATCCACCTCGTCTACTACGAGAACCGCCAGCCGGCCCGCAGCGTGTGGGCGGCCACCGACCAGGACCCGGCCCGCTCGCGTCTGTACCACGCCGTCGGACCGCCGGGCGGCCCCTTCCGGGCCTGGTGCCTGGGCGCCTTCAACAGCGGCCGCCTCTACCAGACCCCGGACGGGCGCCTCCACTACCTGCTCACCCGGGGCCGCCGCTCGGCCGCCGAGTCGGTGTGGTACTCCGCGGGCGAGCCGGGCGACTGGGGGCGAATCAGCGAGCCGGTGAAGCTGGAGGGCATCGGCCCCCTGTGGCACCTGTTCCTCAACCCCACCCGCGCCGGCGGCACCCGTGCCGGGGTCATCGACGCCTGTTGGACCGGCCCTTTCGGCGGCAACAGCAACGAGGTGTTCTACGGGTGCCTGACGCCCTCGTGAGAGGTCTGCCACCATGAACGTCTGCATCGTCGGCGCCGGGATCTTCGGCATGGCCGCCGCTTTGGAGCTGCGCCGGCGCGGCCACGAGGTGACCCTGGTCGAGCGCGGCGAGATCCCCAACCCCGAGGCTTCGAGCACCGATGTCTCCAAGGTGATCCGCCGCACCATGTACCCGAACGAGATCTACGTCGAGCTGGTGACGCGGGCGGCGGCCCAGTGGCGGGAGTGGCACCAGCGCACCAGCCGCTCGATCTACTTCCGGACCGGCAAGCTGATCGCCGTGCGCGGCTTCGGACCGGAGCACGAGGCCCTGGCCGGCTGGGAGACCCTGAGCCGCCTGGGGAAGGACGTGACCGAGCTGACGGTGGAGGAGGTGAACCGGCGGTTTCCCCAGTTCGCGGTCAGCGCCGAGGACCGGCTCTTCCACGATCCCTGGGCGGGATACCTGCGCAGCGGACAGGCCCTGGCCGACCTGGCGGGGCTGGCCCGGGAGGCGGGGGTGGAGGTCCGGGAGAACGCACAGGTGACCGCCGTCGAGGAGACCGGCTCCGGCGCCAGGGTCAGGTGGGCCTCGGAGTCCCGCGACTGGGACCGCGTGATCTTGGCGGCCGGACCCTGGGTCGGGGAGCTGCTGCCGGCGATGAAGCCGCGGGTGCGCATCACCCGGCAGCAGATGGCCTTCTTCGTCCCGGCGGACCCGGCCCCCTTCGAGCGCGGCCGTTTCCCTGTGTGGTCGATCCTCTCACCCGGCAACCTCTGGTACGGGTTCCCGCGGCTGCCCGAGGGGTTCGTGAAGGTGGCCGAGGACAGCAAGGTCGATGACGCCGCGGTCGATGTCTCCCGCGAGCCGACGCAGCAGTTCCTGGCCTGGGCTCGGGAGTTCGTGGCCGAGCGCATTCCCGCCCTGGCCGGGGCCGAACTCGTCGGCGGACGGTCCTGTCTCTACACCAACATGGCCGACATGCGGGACGAGGAGTTCGTCATCGACTGGGCCCCCGGGTGCCGGCGGGTGCTGATCGCCGGCTGCGGCTGCGGCCACGGCTTCAAGTTCGGGGGAGCGATCGGCCCGGTGATCGCCGACGCCCTGGAGGACAGGGAGAACCACCTCGGGGACCTGTTCAGAATCGGAGACCGTTTCGAGGAGGGAGCGGCGTGATGTCGAGCGAAGCGAGGAGGATCTACGACGAGGCGGTGGTGATCGACGGCCTGAACGTCAGCAACTGGGAGAGCGACGCCGTCTTCGAGGGGCTGAGGGCCGGCGACGTGACCGCCATCAACGCCACGGTCGCCACGTGGGAGAACTTCTCCCAGACCATGGCCCACCTGGCGGTGTGGATGCGCCGCTTCCGCGAGCGGGACGACATCCTGCAGGTGAAGGAGACGGAGGACATCCACGCCGCCAGGAGGCTCGGAAAGACGGGGATCATCCTCGGCTTCCAGAACGCCTCGCCCATCGAGAACGAGCTCGACCGCCTGGGGCTGTTCCTCGCTCTCGGGGTGCGCGTGATCCAGCTGACCTACCACGAGACCAACCTCCTCGGCAGCGGCTGCTGGGAGCGCAACGACGCCGGCCTGAGCAACTTCGGCGTCGACGCGGTGCGCGAGATGAACCAGCTCGGCATCCTCATCGACCTCTCCCACGTCGGCCCGAGGACGACCCTGGAGGCGATCGAGACCTCCGAGCAGCCGGTGGCCATCACCCACGCCAACGCCCGCAGTTTCTGCGGCCACCCGCGCAACAAGGAGGAGGAGGCCCTCACGGCCCTCGCCGAGAAGGGGGGCGTCGTGGGCGCCACCTCTTTCGCCAACTTCCTTCCCAAGGGGTTCGACTCGACGCTGGAGGACTTCGTCGACGCCATCGACGACATGGTGGAGCGCATCGGCATCGACCACGTCGCTTTCGGCACCGATTCCACCCACGACCAGCCCCTCGAGTTCTGGCATTACATCGTGTCGCAGCAGGGCACGAAGTTCCCCTCGACCTTTGCCGACGGGTCGGTGCCGTACACCGAGCTGAACTTCCAGCCCAAGGGGATGGAGACCCCGGCGGAGTTCCCCAACCTGGCCGAGGCCCTGGCCGGCCGGGGCTACGGCGCCGAGGATATCGGCAAGCTGCTGGGCGGAAACTGGCTGCGTCTCTTCGAGCGGGTGTGGAACCCCTGATGGAGGGGCCGCGCCGCGAGGAGATCGCCCGCATCGAGGATCTCACCGGCCGGCGTCCCACCGGCTTCCGCAGGGCCGCCGGCGGCTATACGCCGGCCGAGCGCTGGGTGGTGGCGCTGGAAGGCGGCGACAGGGTGTTCGCCAAGATCGGTGTCGATTCGAGGACGGCGGGGTGGCTGCGCGACGAGCACCGGGCCTACACCGTCCTCGCCGCGGAGTTCATGCCCAGGCTGCGGGGGTGGGACGACGGCGAGCGTCCCCTGCTGCTCCTGGAGGACCTGAGCCGCTGCTGCTGGCCGCCTCCCTGGGACGGCCCCGGGATCGACCGGGTGCTCGACGCACTCGCCGAGCTGCGGTCGGCCGATCCCGGCGGCGCCCTGCCCCCGGTGGGCGAGTTCGCCCGCGAGCTGACCGGCGGCTGGCGGCGGGTGGCCGCGGAGCCGGAGGCCTTCCTGTCCCTGGGGCTGGCCACGGGGCGATGGCTGCGCGACAACGCCCCGGCGCTGGCCGCGGCCGAGGACGAAGCGTCGATCGACGGACCCTTCCCGGCCCACCTGGACGTGCGCAGCGACAATCTCTGCTTCCGTGACGGCCGGGCGGTCCTGGTCGACTGGAACCACGCCGTGGTCGCCCACCCCGACCTGGACATCGCCGGGTGGGCGCCGAGCCTCCATGCCGAGGGAGGCCCCGCGCCCGAGGAAATCCTGCCCGGCGCCGGACCCCTGGCCGCCGTGATCAGCGGTTACTTCGCCGACAGGGCCGGCCAGCCGGTGATCCCCACGGCGCCGCGGGTACGCGAGGTGCAGCTGAGGCAGCTGCGGACGGCCCTGCCCTGGGCGGCGCGGGCCCTCGGACTGCCGCCGCTCGACGGACCCGCCTCACAACCACTCACCAACGGAGGATGATCCCGTGACAACCCTGCCCGAGTTGTGGCTTCCGATCGTGGTGTCGGGAGCCCTGGTGTGGATCGTCAGCGCCATCGTCTGGATGGCCCTGCCCCACCACAAGTCCGACTACCGCGGCCTGCCCGACGAGGAGGCCGCCCGCGGGGCCCTGCAGCCGCAGGGCCTGGCGCCCGGACTCTACAACATTCCCAACATCGCCTCGCGGGCGGCGCTGAAGGAGCCGGAGAACCAGCGGAAGTTCGCGGAGGGACCGGTGGCGTTCATGACGGTGCTGCCCAACGGGGATCCGGCCATGGCCCGCCAGATGGTGACCACCTTCGTCTACTTCCTGGTGGCGGGGGTCGCCGTGGCCTACGTCACCGGCCGCGCCCTCGGGCCCGGGGCGGAGTGCATGGCGGTCTTCCGCCTGGCCGGCACCGTGGCCTGGCTGCTCTACGGCTGGGGACGCGTCCTGGAGTCGGTGTGGTTCGGCCTGCCGTGGTCCCAGCAGGTCAAGCAGCTCTTCGACGCCCTGCTGTATGCGCTGGCGACCGCCGCGGTCTTCGCCTGGCTGTGGCCGGGAGCGATGGGCGGATAGCCGTCACCCGCCCGGAAGCGGCCCTCCCGGGCGTCGGTTCCCTCGACGCCCGGGGGAGGGCCGGTTGGTAGTACGCCGCCGCGCCGCCCTATCCTTTGCCGGCGGCCGTTCGAAGATCGATACCCAGGGAACCGAGCGAAGGCGAGGAGCGCGAGATGACGATGTCGAAGATCCCCGGACCGGGCCTGCTGGCGCTGGTGCTGCTGGGCGCCTGCGGTCCATCCGAGGAGAGGGAATGGCAGGACGCCAGGATGAAGCGCAGCGCCGAGGCGTACGAGCAGTTCCTCGAACAGTACCCCGAGGGCGAGTTCTCCGCCGACGCCCGCGAGGCGCTGGAGACCCTGCGCTTCAAGCAGGCCCAGAAGGAGAACACCCTCGACGCCTTCACCGGATTCCTGGAGCTCCATCCCGACGGCCAGCACGCCGAGGAGGCCACCCGGACGGTTGAGATGATGCACTGGGTCCAGGCCCAGAGGCAGAACACCCAGGGCTCCTACGAGCGCTACCTCGAGAAGTACCCCGAGGGGCGCTTCGCCGACGACGCCGGGGAGCGCATAGCCCCCTTCCTGCTGGCCGGGCTCGCGCGCAGCCGGGAGCCCGCCGACTTCGAGGCCTTCCTGGAGCGCAATCCCGAAGGGGCGGCGGCGGACCACGCCCGCTCCCTCCTCGAGCGGCTGCTCTACCGGGAGGCGCGCGCGGCGGGTACGCCGGAGGCCTACAAGGCCTTTCTGGAGCGGTTCCCGGAGGGCCAGTACGCCGACGAGGCGCGGCTCCGGGGTACTCCCGGGATCCGTGCCGCCGCCGGCGAGTCGCGTTCGTGGACGCACTACGACGGCGGTGCGCCGGCCGGGTCCGGTGGAGGCTGGTCCTTCGCGGGTAGCCCTCCCGCCGCCGTCTCCTACGGCGAGGGCGAGGCGCCGGCTCCGCCGACCGGGGCCTGGCGCGAGGTGATCGTCTTCCTCGAGAACGGGGCGTCCGAGAGCCGGAGCATCACCTTCGAGGAGACCCTGGCCACGGGGTCGAGCGCCCTTCTCTCCGATGGCCGCCGGACCCTGGAGCGGCCGGTGGAGTTGCGGGCCTTCCGGATTCCCGGCACGCCGGCCCAAGGGGCCTCGCTGCTGGCCCCGGAGCTCCCGGGCGCCCTGGAGCTGCGCCTCGGCGCCGGCGACCGCACCTGGATCCTGCTGCTGTTCGACGTCCCTCCCAACCGCAACTCCCTGACGGTCGAGGTGGCAGGCCTGGACCCCGTGGAATTCTCCCTGCAATAGGGGGCACGGGCGCGTGAGGGGGGTGCGGGGCTCGAAGGTCCTGCTGGCGATCGGCGGCCTGACGGCCGGCCTGCTGCTGAGCGAAGGGCTGCTCGGCTGGTGGAAGCCGCAGGTCTCCCGCCAGCCCTCCCTGTGGCGCTTCGACGACCGGCTGGGATGGCACCACGTCCCCGGCGCCTCGGGGTGGATGCGGCGGCCGGAGTTCGAGGTGGAGATGAGCATCAACGCCGCCGGGCTCCGGGACCGGGAGTATCCGCTGGACAGGCCGTCCGGCGGTTGGAGGCTCCTGCTCTTCGGCGACTCCTTCGTCGAGGGCTGGGGGGTGCCGGCGCAGGACGTGGTGAGCAGCCGGCTGGAGGCCCGGCTGAAGACCGAGGCGGCCGCCACCCCGGTGGAGGCGATCAACTTCGGCGTGGCGGGATACGGCACCGACCAGGAGCTGCTCCTCTTCGAGCAGTCGGGGAAGCGCTACCGGCCCGATCAGGTGCTCCTGTTCTTCTACGCCAACGACCTGATCAACAACGCCAGCGACAGGGGGATCGGCTCGGAGCGCGGATACAAGCCGTACTTCCGCGTCGACCCCCGGGGCCGGCTGCGCCTCCGCGGCGTGCCCGTGAAGAGGAGCCGCTTCTGGGACGGATCGAGCGCCTGGCCGTGGGAGCACCGGCTGGACAAGTACCTCAAGGAGCGTCTCCACGTGTACGCCGCGCTCCGCAAGGCCTGGTCCGGCGCGGGGGTGCCCGAAGGGTCCCGGCAGCGGTTCTACGAGGTCCTGTACGGGGTGGAGGACGATCCGACGGCCGAGCGTTACTGGCGGCTCACGGGGGAGATCCTGCGGGCCTTCCGCGAGAGCGCCTCGCGGGCCGGGGCCGAGCTGATCCTGGTCTACGCGCCGGCCATCGTGCAGGTGGAGCAGGAGAACTGGCGCATGAAGCGGGACCTCTTCGGACTCATCGGCGAGTTCGACCTGGACAAGCCCAACCGCCGCCTGGCGGTGGAGGCAGCCCGGGACGGGGTCCCGCTGCTGGACCTGACCCCGTCGTTCCGGAAGCACACCGGGCACCGGCGCCTCTACTACGAAGAGAGCCACTGGACGCCGGAGGGACACGCCCTGGCGGCGCGCCTCGTGGCCGACTACCTGCTCCGGCGGCGGGGGCAGGAGGCTTCCCCCTAGCCCGTGGGAGGCGGCGTCCCGGTTGGTCCCCGCCAGGCCCGGAGGGCCCGAAGACCGCCCGCCAGGCCCGCCGCCGCCGGGGGGTGAGCGACGATGAGCGTCGTCGCCGCGGTGCGCGGCTTCCGGCCGCGGAGCTTCAACCGCAACGTCCGGTCCTTCTACCTCTACGGGTTGTCCATCAACGCCGGGATGACCCTCTACTGGCTGCTCTACAACCTCTACCTGCTGCGCCTGAGCTACCAGGAGGACTTCATCGGCCAGGTGGCGGGCATGGCGCCCCTGGCCACGGCCCTGCTGGCCCTGCCAACGGGCGTGCTCAGCGACCGCCTGGGGCGGCGCCCCTTCCTGATCGCCTCGGGCCTGCTCCTGGCCCTCTCCCAGGTGGGACTGTGCCTGTCCACGGCCTCCATCGACCTGCTCGCCTTCTCCTTCGTCGGCGGTGTGGCCAACGCCTTCATCTGGGTCAACCACGTGCCCTTCCTGTCCGACAACGCCCACCCCTCCCGGCGCGCCGAGGCGATCGTCGTCTGGTCGGCGGTGCAGATCGTGGTGCGCATGCTCCTGAGCCTCGTGGGCGGCTTCCTCCCCGGAGCGATGGCCTGGTTCCTCGGGACCTCCACCGAGGTCCCGGAGCCCTTCCGCCTCGCCCTGCTCCTCGGGGCCGCCTGCTCCCTGATCTCGGTGGTGCCCCTTCTGCGCATACGCGGGCAACCGCATGCGGCGCCGGTGCAGGAACGCGGCCCGGACGAGGGGGAGGACCCCCGCCGGCCGAGGGGCGTCTTCGCCGTCGTCGCCGCCACCGCCGGCATGCGCGGCTTCTCCATGGGGCTCACCTATCCCTTCTTCAACGTCTTCTTCGAGGAGGAGCTGCACATCGGTCCGGCCGCGATCGGCGCCGTGTTCTTCCTCAGCCACCTCGTGGGCCTGCCCTTCACCTTCAGCGTGCCCGCCCTGGTGCGCCGCTTCGGCGCCACCCTGACGATCCTGGCCAGCCGGGCGGCCTCGGGCGGAGCGGTGGGAATCATGGGCGCCTTCATCACCCTGCCGGTGGCGCTCCCCATGTTCCTGCTGGCGCGCGCCGGTGAGGTCATCGACATCCCCGCCGACCAGCACTTCACCACCCAGGTGCTGCCGCGGCGCTACTGGGCCAGGGTCCAGTCCATCCGCGTCTGCGGCTTCCAGCTGCTGGCCTTCCTCGGCAGCCTGGCCGGCGGCGTCCTCATCCTCGAGTACGGCTACCTGCTGGTCTTCGGGCTGGCCGGTCTGTCGCGGACGGCGAGCGGACTGGCCATGGCCGCCTGGTTCGGGATGAGGTCGGACAGGGCGGCGCCATGAGTCCGGGTTCCGAGGGTTCGGCGCGAGTCCGCCGCAAGGTCCTGGCCACGGGTGGCTTCGCCCATGCCATTCACGACGGCTTCACCGACTGCATCTACGTGCTGCTGCCCATGTGGGCGGCGGCGTTCGCCCTGACCCACACCGAGGTGGGGGCCCTCAAGCTGGTCATGTCGGGCTTCCTGGCGGCGACGCAGGTGCCGGCAGGCCTCGTCGCCGAGCGCTACGGAGAGCGGGCCGTGCTCGTCGTCGGCACCGTGCTGGCCGGGGTGGCCTACGTGCTCCTGGGATGGGCGGGCGGCTTCCTGAGCCTGGCCGCCTTCCTGGTCGTGGCGGGAACGGGCTGCGGCACCCAGCACCCCCTGGTCTCGGCCATCATCTCGAGGGCCTACCCGGCGTCGGGGCGGCGGGCGGCGCTGGGCACCTACAACTTCACCGGGGACCTCGGCAAGGTGGTGGCGCCGGCGGCGGTGGCGGCCGGGGCGGCGGCGTACGGGTGGCCTGCGAGCGCGGCGGCGTACGGGATCTTCGCCCTCTGCGGCGCCGTAGCCCTGGGGGCGCTGCTCCCGGGGCGGACCGCCGCGCCCGGGGAAGCGGAGCCCCGGGCGAGGGAAGAGGTCGGGAAGGGATGGGGGATCACCGACCGGCGCGGCTTCGCCTCCCTCTCCGTCATCGGCATGATCGACAGCGGCGCCCGCCTGTCCTTCCTCACCTTCCTGCCTTTCCTGCTGGTGGAGAAGGGCGCCTCGATCGCGACGGTCGGCCAGGCGCTGGCGCTGGTCTTCGCCGGAGGCGCCGCCGGCAAGCTGGTCTGCGGCCACGTGGCCGAGCGCGCCGGCATCCTGCGGACGGTGGTCCTCACCGAGACCGCCACCACGGCGCTGATCGCCGCCGTCATCCTGCTTCCCCTGGACATGACGCTGGTGGTCCTCCCCCTCGCCGGGGTGGCCCTCAACGGCACCTCCTCCGTGCTCTACGGGACGATCGGCGACTTCGTCGAAGGCGACCGCCAGGCGCGGGCCTACGGACTGTTCTACACCCTGGGGATCGGCGCCGGCGCCGTCTCCCCCCTGGTCTTCGGCATGGTCAGCGACCTGTGGGGGGTGGCCACGGCCCTGGCGGCGATCGCCGCGTTGGTGCTCGCCGTGCTGCCCATGTGCCCGGTGCTGGGGCCGCGCCTGCGTCGAGCGGACTCGGAGCGGCGGCTGGTGCTGAGGCCGGCGGAGGCCGAGGATTCGGAGTTCTGCTTCGGCGTGAGGGCGGCGGCCTTCCGGCCGTACGTCGAACCGAAGCATGGGTGGGACGAGGGCGAGGAGCGCCGCCGGCACGAGAGGCGCTTCCGGGAGCAGGAGTTCCAGGTGATCGAATGGGAGGGTGAACCCGCCGGCATCGTGGCCCTGGCCACGGGGGAGGACGGCCTGTGGCTGAAGCAGATCTGCATCACCCCGAGCCACCAGGGGCGGGGCATCGGCGGCGCCTGCCTGCGGCGATTGCTCGAGGAGGCCGGGAAGCGCGGCGTGCCGGTGCGTCTGCGGTCGCTGAAGGTCAACCCGCGGGCTCTCGCCTTCTACGAGCGCCACGGGTTCCGCCGCACCGGCGAGACCGACACCCACTACCTGTTGGAGCGGTGAAGGGGTTTTCCTGATCGATGGCGCGGCTCCTCGGCCTGGCCCTGCTGCTCCTCGGCGCGTCCACCCGGGATGGCTCGGCTCGCGAGCATGCCGTCCTGACCCTCCCGGAAGCCATCCGCCAACGGCTGGGCGAAGCCGTCCTGTCCGGCGGCATCGCCTGGTCGCCCGACGGCGCCTGGCTGGCGGTGCCCACCAGCACGGGGATCTTCCTCCACGATGCGCGCAGCGGACGGCTCGAGACCCATCACGACGCGGGTCCGGCCAGGTCCGTCGCGTTCTCGCCGGACAGCGGGACCCTGGCCGCCGGGATCGGCAGCGAGGTCCGGCTGTGGGAGGTCGGCACGGGCCAGCCGAGGGCCGGCTGGGACGGCCAGGCCTTCCTTCGGTCCGTTGCGTTCTCGCCCGACGGCGAGTCCCTGGCCAGCGGTGGCACGGACCACGCGATCCGGTTGTGGGAGGTCGAGACCGGCCGGCTCCAGGCCACTCTCGAAGGACATGCGGGCGAGGTCGAGTCCGTTGCGTTCTCACCGGACGGCAGGACCGTGGCCAGCGGCGGCGGCGACTACACGGTCCGCTTGTGGGATCTGGAGACCCGCCGGCAGACGGCGGTCGTGCAGGGGCATTCGGGCTGGATCGGGTCGGTGGCGTTCTCGCCGGACGGCGGGACCGTGGCCAGCGGCGGTTGGGACGGGACGGTCCGCCTGTGGGATGCGGCGACCGGACAACCCGGGGCGATCCTGGAGGGGCGTGGGAGGCACGGAGCCGCCGGCTGGGTCTGGTCCGTGGCATTCCTGGACGAAGGGACGGTGGTCAGCGGCCATGACGACGGCATCCGCCTGTGGGATGTGCAGACCGGCCGGCTCGAGTCCACCCTTACCCTCGAGGGACACACGAGCTGGGTGTCGTCGGTGGCGGTCTCTCCCGACGGCCGGATCCTGGCCAGCGGCAGCCGGGGCGGCGGGGAGAGCCGAAGCGACGGCCGGTTCTACGCGGTGCTGCCGTGGGATCTCCGGCCCCGCTCAAAGGTGGAGGCCAGGGTGACAGGTCCGGGGGCCGCAGGCATGACCATCGACTTTTCCAGGAGCATCTCGGGCCGCCGGCCCCACTACGCCTGGAGCGCCGTCACCGACGCGTCCGGGCGGCTGGAACTGACCCTGTACGGCGGGGCCACCGGTCTCTACCAGGCCCGCTCCCTCACGGCCGCCGGAGAGGAGGCGGCCAGCTGGTACAGCCTTCCCATCAACAGTCACCGGGTGGAGTCGCTGGACCTGACCCTGGCGGGTTCGGCGGCGGCCGGCCAGCGCTCGGCGGGGAAGGCGGCGGCTCTCGGGCCGGCTGGCAGCGAGCTGTACCCCAACACGCCCAACCCCTTCAACGCCGGCACGCAGATCGCCTACCGGCTGGCCGACGCCGGCCCGGTGCGGCTGAGGATCTACAATCTGCTGGGACAGCCGGTGCGCACCCTGGTGGACGAGGTCCAGGCCGCGGGGGTGCACCGGCTGTCCTGGGACGGACGCGACCTGCGGCGCTCCCCGGTGGCGGCGGGCATCTATGTCGTACGGCTGGACCATCCCGGCGGCGTGCAGACCCGGAGACTGATGTGCCTCAAGTAGGCGGGCGGCCCGGGAGCCGCCGGACCGGCTTTCCCATGGAAAGGAACCCTGCCATGCGCGGCGTATGGAACACGCTCCTCGTCCTCGGCTGTCTCCTCGGGCACGGGGCGACCGCGGCGGGAGCGCAGGACGCCTCCTCTTTCGTCGTCGATGGAGACTGGCGGGACTGGGGCGGCGGCGGCCCGGGTGAAGGGGACGAGTTCTTCGATGTCGCCCCCGACTCCAACAACACGATTGATGTCATCACCTACGCCTTCGGACACGGCTCCTTCGGCGAGCGCTCCCTCTTCGCCTTCATCTTCCGGTTCCTGGAGGCTCCCTTCCAGGGATCCAGCGACACCTCGGTGCAGCTGTTCTTCGACGTCTCGGCGGACACGACCCGGGGCGAGGCCCAGCCTCCCTGGGTTGCCTTTCTCCCCGAGTACCAGATCGAGATCGTCGGCCGCGACGGCGGCCTCGCGACGGAGATCCATCGCCGTCTCGACGGCGATGAGTGGGTCGTGACCGAAGGCGACGACATCGCCGAGGTGGAGGTCGCTCTGTCGGGGGAGTGGCTCGAAGGAGCGGTTCCCTGGCCGGCGCTGGGCGATCCCGGCACCACGGCGGAAGACGAGGAGCGGGGATACTGGTTCTTCAGGTGGGCGGCGAGGACGAGCCAGGACGGCTCCCATGACTACCTGCCGGACGGGACGAGCTATCCCGAGGTCCCGTGGGGCCCCTTCGGAGGGCGCGTCTCGACCATGGTCTCCTCCGGAGGCTGGGGGCGGATCAAGAATGGAGCGTCGGAGTGAGGGTCCTCGGCCTGGCGGGTCTGGCGGTCCTGTGGCTGGCGTCCCCCGGTGCGGGGCAGGCGCAGGAGGAGTTCCCCATCGGGGCCTGGTTTCCGGGGCTGTTCAACGATCAGTCCGATCGGTTCGCCGAGCGCCTCGATCAGGTGGCGGCAGCCAACTTCAACACGATTCACGCCGCCCTCGAAGTCAGAAACGATGCCGCCGTCAACCGCGTCTTCATGGACTTGGCCCGCCAACGGGGGCTGAGGGTTCAGCTCTACAGCTGGAACGTGCTCCCCGGGTGGCGGGCCGAGAGCCGGCGCTACTGGAGCAAGGTCCTGGAGGCCGAGGACACTGGGCTCTTCGTCCATCCCGCGGGCGAGCGCGACGGCGATGCGTGGCATGCGAACACGGCCGCCCACGGGCCCGGCGTCATCGTGGACACCCCCGAGGAAGGCCCCGGCATCTTCCTGCGCTACGTCGAGCAGAGACTGAACAGCCGGGGGCAGGTCGTCGCCAACCGGGCGCGCTACTCGATACACGTCTTCCGCCTGAAGACGGACGACAACACCGGCAGCGACAGGATCGCCACCCTCAGGATTCTACGGCACTCCGACGGCTCCGTGCTGCGCACGCGGAGTGTGAGGAAGCTCCAGTTCCACGCTCCCGACGCCTACCAGGACTTCGTGATCCGCTACGCCGTGCCCCCGGGCCGGAACCTCGTGCGCTACCAGGTAGACTGGAGCGGCGCAGGCAATCTCTGGGTCGATCAGATCCGGGCCCACGACACCGACGGCCACAGGCTCTTCGCGGGCCACCACGACGGCCGGCTCGAGGCCGAGCTGGCCGCCTACGACGGCATCGCGGCCGATCCGCCCTGGCGGTTCTATGCCGACGACGAGCCCCGGTGGACGGAGAAGGACTGGAGCGTGGCCTACGTGAACGAGTTCATCAAGGCCCACAGCGGAAAGTCCGGCGTGGTGGCCTTCCACCAGACGCTCAAGGAGTTCATGCAGCACTTCGTGGACACGGTGTCGCCTTCGGAGTTCCTGGTCGACTTCTACCCCATCCTGGGCTCGGTGCCGAGGCCGGGCGATGAGGGGTATGAGGCCGGCCTGAGGAGGGCCCTCGACGACTACGTCACGTGGTATGGGCGCGCCCGGGTGGTGGCGGCCGGGGCGGGCATACCCCTCTGGGGAGTGATGCAGGCCCATAGCTGGGGTGGGGGCCTCCGGGACCCGGCGCCGGAGGAGATCCGGGTCCAGGTCCATCTGGCCCTGGCCCACGGTGCGACGGGCATCTACTACTTCATGTACTCCAGCCACGTCAACGACGACGGCCGGCCCGATCTGCAGGGCCTGGTGGACCCGTACTACAGAGTCACTCCCAAATGGCGCGAAGTGCGGGCTCTCAACCGGATGCTGCGGGAACACGACGACATCCTGCTGCAGTTGAGTTCCGACGACGTCTTCCCGGGCGAGGCCCCCGCATCCTTCGTCCAGGGGCTCTCCGATCCGGTCGACTTCCAGCTGGGCACCTTCACCCACGGGGACGGAACCCGGTACCTGATGGTGGTCAACCGTCGCTGCGAGCTCCCCCGCTCCGGCGGGCCCAGGACGGTGACCATCGGCCTGAAGGCGTCCCAGTTGGGCGGACCGGACCTGTCCTACCTGGTGAAGGAGGTCTACGCCAGGAGGACCGCACTCACCCGCCACGGCGCCTTTCCTTCCTTCTCCGCCTCCTTTGCACCCGGTGAGGGCAAGCTGTTCCGGGTCGAGGCCTGGGACGACCGCGTCACCTTGGCGGGCGACGTGACGATCCCCCCCGGGCTGAAGCTGACGATTCCGGCGGGGAGCACGGTGGTCTTCACCCCCGGCGACGAGACCGGGGGCGGTGAGGACGAGATGCGTTCGGAGCTCATCGTCGAGGGGGCTCTCGACGCGGGGGCGGGGGGCATCACCTTCCGGTCATCGGATGACGCCGACGCTTCGTCCGGCGGCTGGTACGGCATCCGCGTGGCCCCCACCGGCCATGCCGACTTGTCCGGCGCCACGATCCAGGGCGGGCTCCGGTGCGTCGAGGCCTGGGAGGAGAGCACCCTCGATGTGACGGACGTGAACCTGGTCGACTGCGGCGAGGGGATCGCGCGGCTCTCGACGGCGCCCTGAGCGGATCAGGCCGGCAACTCGAAGTACCCCAGCTCCTCCATCCTCCGCAGCCAGCGGCCCCGCCTCGGGCTGCCGGCGGGATTCGTCAGCCATTCCGGCGGGTAGGCCGGCTCTCCCGGCCGTCCGAACTGCGCGCCCACGTCCTTCGAGCCCACGGCGCGCTTGCGGGCGGCGGCCTCCTCGGCCTCGCCGTGGGGATTGTTGTAGTAGACGCAGGTGCACATGCGGCGCCCGGCGACGCCGCCGGAGCTGGCGTGCCAGCAGCGCATGTCGAAGGCGACCACGTCGCCGGGGTCGGAGCGGCAGACGTGGGCGGGGACCTCGGCCACCTCGAGATCGAGGGCGCCCAGGGTTTCGCGCAGGTGCTCGTGGAAGCCGCGGCGGTGCGACCCGGGGATGAGCCGCAGGGCGCCGGAGCCGCTGTCCACCGGGTCGAGGTAGAAGGCGAACTTGACGCCGTAGCAGTCCTCGTCGGGATCGGCCCGGTGGTCGGGGTGCCAGCGGGTGTCGCCCACGTAGCGGTTGGCGTCGGTGCCGATGCCGATGACGTCCTCACCGTAGAGCTGCTCGGCGACCCGGCAGAACCGCTCGTCCTCGAGGAGGCCGGCGAAGAGGGGGGTGCGGGGGTGCAGCATCATCGCCCAGTAGCGCGTCTGGCCGGTGAAAGGCCGGTCGGCGTAGATGTGGTCGAGCTCGGTCTCGTACTCGTGGCGCAGGGTCTCCACCTCCTCCGGGGTGAAGAGGTTGCGGAGGGTGACGAAGCCGAAGGTCCGGTAGTGTTGGAGCTGCTGGTCGGTCAACATGGAGGCCCTCCCCCGGTGGCGTGATCTCGATGGGTTGGATCAAAGCCCCGGCAAACGGGAGGTGCAAGTCCCGGGCCGCCGGCTATCTTTGGGCCCGCAAGGAGGAGAGACGAGATGACGAAGCAGCTGCTGGCCGGCGCCGGAGGCGCTCGGATCACCCCGCCCACCGGGCATCCCATGGGCGGGTACGGGGCCCGCGACCACGGCGCCGAGGGCGTCCACGATCACCTGAATTCCCACACCCTGTTCCTGGACGACGGCACCACCCGGGCCGTGATCATCGCCAGCGACCTGATCGGCATGCGCTCCGAGCACGTGGCCCGCGTGCGCGACTTGGTGAACCGGGCCACGGGGGTGCCCCCGGCCAACGTATTCCTCGCCTTCTCCCACACCCACGGCGGCCCCCTGATGTACACCGACTTCAGAGACCTGGAGGAGGCGGAGGCGACCTTCATCGACGCCCTCTGCCACTCCATGGCCGGCACCGCCCTGCAGGCGGCCACGTCGGCGGGGCCCGTGCGCTGGGGCACGGGCCGGCGCTCGCTGCGGGTCGGCGTCAACCGCCGGGAGCGGCAGGCGGACGGCACCACCCGCATCGGCGTCAACCCCGAGGGGCCGGTGGCGCCCTGGGTCGACGCGGTCTGGTTCGAGCGCCTCGACGGCGCTCCCGTGGTCGTGCTCTGGCAGCACGCCGCCCACGGGACCTGCCTGGTGAGCGACAACTACCTGTTCACCGCCGACTGGATGGGGGTCGCCATGCGGAAGATCGAGGACGAGCGCCGGGGGGAGACGGCCCTCTTCCTCAACGGCTGCGCCGGCAACATCAACCCCCACCCGCGGGGCTCCTACGAGCTGGCCGGGATGCACGGCACCCGCGCCGGCGAGGCCGTGCTGACGGTGGTGGAGGCGGGGGAGATGCGGCGGGGAGGACGGCTGCGCTGCGCCAGCCACGCCTTCGAGCTGCCCCTGGAGCCGATGCCGCCGCTGCCGGAGTGCGAGAGAGAGCTGGCCCAGTGGGAGCCCGCCTTCCGCCGGCTCCAGGGGGAGTTCCACCGCGACTGGCGGGTCTGCCGCCACTTCGTCGCCGCCCGGGAGCGGGTCGAGGCCCACCGGAGCGGCGTCGTGGCGCCGGGCCTGCCCCTGGAGATCCAGGCCCTGGCCCTGGACGACGTGGCCCTCGTCGGCCTGCCGGGGGAGATCTTCGTCGAGACGGGGACGGCGATCGCCGAGGCCTCGCCCTTCGCCCTCACCCTGCCGGTGGGCTACGCCAACGGCGCCATCGGATACGTGCCCACGAGCGAGGAGGTGCCCCACGGCGGCTACGAGGTCCTCGACGCGAGGGCCCGCCACCAGGGACGCATGCTGGCAGACGCCGCCGACCGGGCCCTGGCGGCTGGCGCCCTGCGGGCTCTGGAGCTGGCCGCGGAGGGTTGAGTCCTCTTTCCGTGGGCTATCTCGAAGCGCTGCTGGCAGGTGTCGAGGGCCTGGGAGAGCGTCTGCCGGCGGTCTCGGATGCCGCCGGGCGAATCGCCGCGCGCCTCGAGGCGGGCGGCAGGCTCTTCCTGGCCAGCGTCCGTCCCGACTTCACGTCCGAGGGCTACACCCGCTCCGGGGGGCTGATGCTGGCGGAGGAGTGGACGCCGGAGACGGTGCTCTCGCCGGGGGACGCGGTGATCCTCGGCTGGTCGGGGGCCCCCTTGGAGCGGGAGCTGGAGTTGCAGCAGCAGTTGCGCTCCTCGGGCGCCCTGGTCGCCGCCATCGGCCCGGCCGGGTGGCCCGGGGCCGACCCGCGGCCTGGCGATCTCTTCCTCGACAGCTCGGTCCCTCTGCGAGAGGAGGCGACCGCTCCCTTCGGCGGCGAGGCGTACCCGCTGACCTCCCTGCAGAACCTGCTCCTCCTGTGGGGGCTCACCGGAGAGATCGTGGCCGCCCTCACCCGCGTCGGGCGCATGCCGGCCATGTACGAGAGCGTGCTGGTCCCAGGAGCGAGGGAGCGCAATGCCCGCTTCGCCGACTCGCCATTTCACCAGACCCACCGGGTGCCGGCGATCCCCGCGGGGCGGCTGGGCGGCGACTACCTGGAGCGGATGGCGGCGATCCTGCGGGCCCTGATCGAGGAGGAGGCTGCGGCGGTCGAGGCCGTCGGCGAGGTCTGCGCCGAGGTCCTGGAGGCGGGCGGGCGCATCCACGCGGGCCTGATCTCGCACTTCCCCATGTACCAGCTCGGGGCGCCGGGCGATCCGCCGTACATGCGGCCCCTGGAGCGGCTGCGCGGCGAGTCCCCGCGGGTGGCCGAGCTCGAGGAGAAGCTGCGGCCGGGGGACCTGTTCTTCTTTCTCGGATACTACCGCCGCCCGGTGGAGGCCTACGCCGCCGCGAGACGGGCGGGGGCGCGCATCGTCGAGGTGATCACCGGCGACGGCACGGACAACCCGCCGCCGGCGCCGGACCACGTCATCCGCCCGAAGTGGCCCTTCGGCGACGCGGTGACGCCGGTGCCGGGATACGATGTGGAGATCCTGCCCAGCTCGGGGATCGTGCAGGCGGCGGTCTACTGGGCGGTAGTGGCGTCGATCGGGCGGGCCCGGGCACGTGGCGGATAGCAGACCTGGAGGGAGGGCGATGAGTTCAGAGGAGAGTAGGACGGTCAGACTTGGCACCGGGGAGAGGCTCACCATCCGGGTGTGCGAGCCTCCCTTCCCCGGCGGAGGGGAGGATCTCTGCTGGTGGGGGGACGCGGCCGCCGACGTGATGGCGGGGAAGCTGCGGCCGTGGCTTTACACCCCCTGGTACCTGGGAGAGATCGACGGCGAGCGGGCCGGGTACATGAGCTGCTGGACCCCCGCCGAGGGCCGCGAGATCGGGATCGTGGAGTTCGTCTCGACGGCGGAGGCGCACCGGCGCAAGGGGGTCGCCTCGGCCCTGCTCGGGCAGCTGGTGGAGGACTTCACCCGGGCCGGAGGGCTGGCCCTCTACCTGTGCACGACCAACCCCCATGCCGGGCGGCTCTACGAGAGCCACGGGTTCCGCTACTTCGTCGGGGACGGGATGCGCTACCTGGCGCCGGAGGCCGGGGAGTTCGACCGGGACTACCTCGGCGGCGGCGGTCCGGCCGTGGTCCGCGAGGCCACCCTGGCGGACCTGCCCCGGGCGGGCGCCCTCTTCAACCATCCGGAGCCGCGGTGGATCGTGAAGGACTCCCTGAGCCGGTGCTTCCACGACACCCGCTACGAGAGCCACTTCCTGAAGACCTTCCTGCGCCTGAAGGGGGGAAAGGGCGTCTGCCTGGCCCTGGAGAACGCCGCCGGCCGCCTGGTCGGCCTGGCCACGGTCGAGCGGCGGGACACCTTCGCCGAGCACCACACGGCGGTCCTGAGCTTCCGCGTGGCGCCGGCCTTCACGAGCCGCTCCGCCGCCCTGCTGGGCGCGGCCGTGGAGCGCTGCGAGGCCCTGGGCATATCGGCGCTGAGCGTGCACGCCGCCGACTGCGACGAGGACCAGAAGCAACTGCTGGAGGAGGCCGGGTTCGCCGAGGAGGCGCGCTACAAGGACCGGCTGCGCGTCGGCGGGGGGTTCGTGGACCTGGTCGTCTACGGCCGAAGCTCACCGCCGCCGGCGGCCCCTTCCTTCGACACAGGCGAGTTCTACGGCGGGCGCCAGCCGTGGCAGCGGCAACGCGTGGCCGAGGCCGGCGGCGACTCGGACTAGAAGCCGTACTCCTCCTTGACCTCGGCAAAGACCTGGACCGCCAGATCCAGGTCCTCCCGGGAGTGGGCCGCGGATATCTGGGTGCGGATGCGCGCCCTACCCTCGGGGACCACGGGATAGAAGAAGCCGATGGCGAAGACGCCCTTCTCCAGCAGGCGGGCGGCCACCTTCTGGGCCAGCACGGCGTCGCCGAGCATGATGGGGACGATGGGGTGCTCGCCGTCGTTGAGGTCGAAGCCGCGGGCCTTCATGGCGGCCTTGAAGTAGCGCGTGTTGGCGTGCAACCGCTCGCGCAGGTCGCTGGAAGCCTGGATGATCTCCAGGGCCTTGAGGGAGGCGCTGACGATGCTCGGCGCCAGGGTGTTCGAGAACAGGTACGGCCGCGAACGCTGGCGCAGCAGGTCGACGATCTCCCGCCGGCCGCTCGTGTAGCCGCCGCTGGCGCCCCCGAGGGCCTTGCCGAGGGTGCCGGTGATGATGTCGACGCGGTCCATCACCTGGCAGAGCTCGTGGGTGCCGCGGCCGTTGTCGCCCAGGAAGCCGACGGCGTGAGAGTCGTCGATCATCACCATGGCGCCGTGCTCGTCCGCCAGGTCGCAGACCCCCTTCAGGTCGGCGATGATGCCGTCCATGGAGAACACGCCGTCGGTGACGACCAGGCGGAACCGGCAGCCGGCGGCTTCCACCAGCTTCGCCTCCAGGTCCTGCAGGTCCGAGTTCCGGTAGCGCAACCGCCTGGCCTTGCAGAGTCGGATGCCGTCGATGATGCTGGCGTGGTTGAGCTCGTCGCTTATCACCGCGTCCTCGGGTCCGAGGAGGGTCTCGAAGAGGCCGCCGTTGGCGTCGAAGCAGGAGCTGTAGAGGATCGCCGCCTCGGTGCCGAGGAACTCGGCGATCCGGGACTCCAGCTCGTGGTGGATCGGCTGGGTGCCGCAGATGAAGCGCACCGAGGAGAGGCCGTAGCCCCACTCGTCGAGACTCGCCCGGGCCGCCTCGACGATCTCCGGGTGGCCGGCCAGCCCCAGGTAGTTGTTGGCGCACATGTTGAGCACGTGGCGGCCGGCCACGTCGACCGCCGCCTGCTGCGGTCCGGCGATCACCCGCTCCCGCTTGTAGAGCCCATCCTCCTCGATCCGCGCCAGCTGCTCCTCGAGGTGCTCCTTCATCGTTCCGTACATCGGTCTCTCCCGGATGGCACTTAGATCATCAGATCGCCGCCGTTGATGTCGAAGGCCGCCCCGGTGATGTAGGGGGCGTCCCTCACCAGGAACAGCACCAGCCGCGCCACCTCGTCGGGCGTTCCGAGCCGGGAGATGGGGAAGCTCTCCTCGTAGGCCTGCAACCGCCCGGGTGAGCAGTTGGCGCGGACCATCTCCGTGTCGATCAGGCCGGGGCAGATCGAGTTCGCCGTGATGCCGTGGGGGGCCATCTCCTTCGCCAGGGCCCGCGTGAAGCCGAGGACCCCGGCCTTGGCGGCCGTGTAGTGGGCGCCGCCGAGGGTGCTGACGCTGCGGCCGGCCGACGACGACATGTTGATGATGCGGCCGTACCCGTTCGCCTTCATCGTGCCGAGGACCGCCCGGCTGCACAGGAAGGTCCCCTTGAGATTGGCCTCCACCACGACGTCCCACTCGTCGGGAGAGATCTCCTCGATCCTCGTGGGGCGCAGGACGCCGGCGTTGTTCACGAGGATGTCGACCTTGCCGAACCTCTCCAGGGTCTCGGCCACCAGCTCGTCGACGGCGGACTCGTCGGTCACGTCGCAGCGCCGGCCCACGGCGCGGATTCCGTCCGGGTCGACCTCCGCCGCGGTCCCCTCGACCCGATCGCGGTTCAGGTCACAGAGGACGACGCGGGCGCCGTCCTCCGCCAGGGTCCGGGCGATCTGCGCGCCCATTCCCTGCGCGGCGCCCGTGACGATGGCGACCTGGGACACGGGGTCAGTCGGCCTCCGGCCACTGGTAGACGTGGACCTCGAGGGGCTGGAAGAGGTCGGTGAAGCTGCGGGACTCGGTGCCGGCCGCGCGGTCCTCGAACATCGCCAGGGGCCGCACGGGCCTGTCGAACCGCCACGTGCCGAGGGCCAGCTCCGGCGTGACGTTGACGGCGATCAGGGTGTGGACCCCGTCGTGGAGGCGCTCGGTGAACTGGATCGCCTCCCCTTCCTGCTCCAGCTGCGCGCTCTGCACCGCGGCGCCCGCGGCCAGGGTCGGGGCCAGGTGCCGGATCTCGCCGGAGAGCTTGAGGACCTCCGTCCATTGCCGCGGGTAGATGGCCACGTCGTTGGTGTACGGGGTATCGGGGATCCTGCCCCCGGCCGCGTAGAACACGAGCCCCTTCACGCCCCGGGCCAGGGCCAGGTAGTTCATGGCCCGGATCTCCTCGCGGCTGGGACGGAACCCCCCCTCGAGGGTGACGATCCGGCCGCGGTTGCTGTCGAGGCGGTAGTCGAAGGTCTGGGAGCAGAACCACACCTGCTTGCCCTCGGGGCCGGCGGCCTCGAAGGCCGCGTCGAGGGTCAGCTCGTCCATGGAGGTGATCGAGTTGTCGGGCAGCAGCGGGTTGAGGATGGGGTAGGAGTAGACGAAGTAGGCGTCGCCCAGGGCCCCTCCCCACTGGAGCATGAAGGTGACGGGGTGGTTCGGGTCCCTCTCCCGGATGAACCGGTAGGTCTCGGCGGCCAGGGCCGCCTGGTTCTCGCTGGCGTACTCGTTCCACCAGGCCAGGGTGGCGGGGTGGTCCTTGACTCGCGCGATCAGGTCGGTGAGATGGCCGGGGTCGCCGCGGCCCAGGGCCTGGGAGGCGTAGTAGAAGTGGATGAGCCCCTTCATTCCGATGGCCAGCAGGTCGTCCAGGGTCCGGGTGGAGGCTTCGCCGATGAGCTTGTAGTTGATCCCGGCCTCGACCGCCTGGGCCAGGTAGGGCATATGACTCTTCTTCGAGACGTTGGAGGAGTAGATGCCGACCGGGAAGAAGGGCTCGCCGTTGACGCGGAAGACGTCCCCGTCGAAGCCCGACTTCACCGGGACGGGGGCGTTGACGCCGAAGCGCCAGCGCAGCCGGTTGCCGGCGTTGCCCGCCCGGTCGGAGAGGGAGACGTCCACCCGGTGGATGCCGTCGGCCAGGCTCCCGGCGGCGTAGCGGAACCCGTCCCCGGTGATCTCGGCGCGGGAGGTGACGTCCTCGCCGTCGAGCAGGATGCGGATCGAGGCGGGGTCGATCCCCGAGCCGTCCTCGCGGAACCCGGCCGAGAGGAGCGGCGGACCCTCGACCGTCGAGTCCGGCACCGGCCGGGGGAGCACGAGGGCCGGGGGCGTCGTGTCCTCTTCGGAGACCGGGGAGATCTGCGCCTTCATCCGGTCCAGCACCGAGATCCTCAGCTCCTTCCCGGCCTCGTACTGGGCGGCGATCTCCGCCTCGGAGAGGGCCCGGCCGTAGAGCCGGACATCGTCGATCAGGCCGGTGAAGAAACCGCCCGGGCCCGGACCGTAGACGCGGGTCCCCACGTAGAAGGACGCCTCGAGGGTGCCCGGCTCGAAGGGGTCGTTCTCCTGCGTTCCCCGAAGCTGGCCGTTCACGTAGACCCGGACCTGGCCGTCGTCGAAGGTCCCGGCCAGGTGGGCCCAGGTCTGCTGGCCGGGGCCGGTCCCGGAGGCCGTCCGGCCCTCGGGACAGTCGGTGACGCCGAACTTCACCCGGCCCCGTTCGAGGCCGAGACGGTAGTTCTGGCGCAGGATGCTGCAGCCGTTCTTGGCCAGCACCGCCTGCGAGGAGTTGACGGGCGTGTTGATCCAGCAGCTCACGGTGTGCGGCCCACTGAAGCGCAGCCGCTCCGAGTCGGGGACCTCCACGTAGTCGTCCTCGCCGTCGAACCGCAGGGCGTACCCCTCCGGCAGCTTGACGAACTCCGCGCCGTGGATGACACCGTGGAGACCGTGGCCGCCGGCGTCGCGGGCGACGGTGCCTTCGCCCTCGTTGAAGGGGTAGTGGGCCACGAGGCCGTCCTCCTGCGCCGGGACGCCGGCGGCGAGGAGGAGACCGAGAAGGGTCAGGGCAGCTGTGAATCGCATGGGGGATTTGCCTCCGCGAAGGAGTGACTTGCTTTCGAGCGGGGAATCCTCAAGTCTAGGCGCATCCGCCGCCATCAGCCACGGAGAGGCCGGAAATGCAGGAACGCCGAACACGGACGGGGCCCGACTGGAAGTGCGTCACCCGCCAGGCCCCCTGGCAGGCCCGGGACTCGCAGGGGGAGTTCGTCCACGACGGCCACCTGTGGATCCTGGGCGGCTGGTTCTCGCCCACGACCACGGGGCCGCGGGACGTGTGGAAGTCGCCGGACGGCGCCCACTGGACCTGCACGGTCGAGGAGGCGCCCTGGGAGTACGGAGACCTGCCGGCCACCCTCTCCTACGGCGGCCGCATGTGGGTCATGGGCGGCCGGCGCATGCCCGGCGCCGCCAACTGCAACCAGGTCTGGTCCTCCGCCGACGGCGCCGACTGGACCCTGGTGAACGCCAGCGCCGGCTGGTGCCCCCGGGTCTCGCCCTCCTTCGCCGTCTACCGGGACCGCATGTGGGTCATGGCCGGCACGGAGAACTTCTACGAGGACACGGTCGACACCCTGAAGAACGACGTCTGGTCCTCCGCCGACGGGAAGAGCTGGCGCCTGGAGACCCGGCGGGCCGAATGGCCGAAGCGCACCCACGCCCAGGCCGCCGTCTTCGACGGCCGGCTGTGGATCATGGGCGGCGGCGCCTGGCGGCCGAAGACGGTCCCTCGCAACGACGTGTGGTGCTCGGAGGACGGCGTCCGCTGGACCTGCGTCACCGAGGCGGCGCCGTGGAGGCCGCGGATCTGGTTCTCCGTGGTCATCTACCGGGGGTGCATGTGGCTCCTCGGCGGCTGGAACCGGGAGGACGGCAACCTCGGCGACGTCTGGTACAGCCGCGACGGGGCCGAGTGGACGGAGGTGAAGTCCCGGGTGATCTGGAGCCCCCGCCACGAGCACTCGGCGTACGTACTCCGCGACAGGATCTGGGTCGCCGGCGGCTACGGCGAGGAGCTGGACAGCGAGGTCTGGTCCCTGCACGTGCCGCCGGACTTCCCCCTGGACTGACCGCGGCGCACCTGCGCTCCGCGAGCACCCGCGTTCCGCGAGCACCCGAGCTGCGCGAGCACCCGCGCTCCGCGGCGCAGCTCTCAGCCGCGCAGGGAATCCAGGAAGCCTTCCACCTCGGCGTCCGACCGCAGGATCACCACGCTCTTCTGCGGAGCCGCCTCCTCCAGCCGCCGCAGGATGCGCGGCAGGTGAATCCTGTTGTAGCTCCAGATCCAGCGGAGGAACTCGAGAGTCGGCAGCCGCTCCCGGCACCCGGGGGCCAGGTCGGGCCGCCTGCCCACCCATCCCTTGAGGCTCCGCTTGAAGACGCGGAAGAGACAGGTCGCGCGCGAGCGGGCCAGCAGGATCACGGTGTCGCTGGCGGCGATCCGCTCCTCCATGGTGCCGCCGTAGTTGCCGTCGAGGATCCAGGCTTCGGGCAGCAGCAACTGCGCGTGGCTCTGCCTCCACTCCTCTTCGGGCGGTCTCTCCCATCCGGGGCGCCAGTGGACGGCGTCCATGTGGATCACCGGCAGGCCCAGCAGGGAACCCAACTCGGCGGCCAGGCGGGACTTGCCCGATCCGGAGCAGCCGATGATGGAGACCCGCCGCACTATGGGACTCCAGGGCCGGCTTGCGCCGCCTCCAGGAACTCGACGATGACGCCGGCCAGCTCGGCCGGCTTGTGGTAGCCGATGTCGTGGATCGTGTCCGCGATCCAGTGGATGCGGCCATTGGGGATCTCCCGCTCCGCCAGGTCCATCATGCGCTCGCGCATGAGGTCGAAGTCGGTGGGGGCCTCCTCCGCCGGGGGGCGGGCGGCCACGAGCAGGGTCGGGCAGCCCAGCCGCGGCCAGGCGTCGGTGACAGGGTCGTCCCACAGGGCGCGGATGACCTGGGCCTGGTTCTCGGGCCGCAGGATGTCATGGGTCAGGCCGTCCCGGTCGCGGACCATGGTCTGTACGATGCGCTCCACCTCGGGGTTCCAGCAGACGGCGAGCTGGGCGCCGATACGGGCCAGGAACTCGGCCCGCGTGCCCGACACGTCTCGCGGCGCCAGCCTGCGGCTGAACTCCTCCCAGGTGGCGCCGGGCATCATCTGCGGACCGACGAATCCGCCGTCGATCAGGACCAGGGCTTGGACCCGCTCGGGGAAGTGGACCGCCGTGGCGACGGCCACGTTACCGCCCCACGAGTGCCCGAAGAGGATTGCCCGCTCGAGGCCCAGGACGTCGAGCAGCCCCACGGCGTCGGCGGCGACCGAGGGCCCGTCGTAGCCGTCGGGAGCCTGGGTCGTACGGCCGTGGCCGCGCTGGTCCGGCGCGATGATCCGGAACCGCTCCCGCAGCTCGGGAGCCAGGAGGTCGTACCAGTGGGCCGAGGAGGCCAGCCCGTGCAGGGCGAGCACGGGATCGCCGCCGCCGCCCCAGTCGAGGTACCGCTTCCTCAGGGAGCGCACGTCCGCCCACTTCTCCAAGGGGCGGCGATGGTCTGGAGCGGGCCCTGGCATGTTCCGGTCTCTCGATCGGTCGGATGATGGGGTCAGGCCCGCAAGGGGTCCGGGGCCTCGGGCTTTCCTTCGGCCTCGAGCCTTGGGATCGCATCAGCGATACCGGCGAGCATGCCCGAGAAGACGAGGCGGTGCAGCGGCCAGACGGCGTACCAGTAGGCCAGTCCGAGGAGCCCCGCGGGATCGAAGATCGCCGTCTGACGGATGGTCGAGGTCGTCTCGTCCCCTTCGACCACGAACTCCAGCCAGGCTCGTCCCGGCAGCTTCATCTCGGCCAGCAGCCGCAGGCGGCGGTTCGGCTCGAGCATCTCGACCCGCCAGCAATCAAGGACATCGCCGGCCGCGAGAGTATCGGGGTCGCGCCGGCCCCGGCGCATGCCGACGCCGCCGGCGGCCAGGTCCAGAAGGCCGCGCAGGTTCCACAACCAGGTGCCGAAATACCAGCCGGTGGTGCCGCCGATCCGCCGGACGGGCCTGAAGGCCGCGGCCGGAGGGTGATCCACGCGCACCGTGCGGGAGTCGACGAGGCGGTTCCCGAAGCGCACGCCGCCCCAGTCGCGGGCCTCCCCGCCGGCGGCCAGGGAGTCGGACCAGCGGGTCTGCGCCCACTCCCGGTCCTCGTTGCGGAGGGCGCCGGCAATCGCTTCGCGGAATCCCAGGGGCCGGATATGGGGAAAGGCCCGCAGGGCCCCGTCGCCGCGGACGACGGTGGGGTGGCGGATGCTGTCGATGAGCTTGCGCCCGACCCTGGCGAAGACGGGGGTCACCAGGCCGAGCCACAGGCTGGAGAGACCCGGCGTCAGGAAGGGGACGGGAACCCTCAGGCGGCGGAGCTGGCGCTGGCGCGCGTACTCCCGCATCAGATCGCCGTAGGAGACGGACTCCGGGCCTCCGATCTCGAAGACCTCGTGCTCCTCGCCTTCCAGGTCGAGGGCGGCGGACAGGTACTGCAGCAGGTCCTCGATCGCGATGGGCTGGGCGGTGACATCCACCCACTTCGGGGTCACCATGAGGGGGAGCCGCTCCACGAGAGACCGGATCATCTCGAAGGAGAGGCTGCCCGAGCCGATGACGATGGAAGCGCGGAACTCGAGGACCTGGCCCCCCGACTCCCGGAGGATGTCGGCGACCTCCAGGCGGCTCCTGAGATGGGGGGAGAGCTGCTCGCTCCCTTCGCCGAGTCCGCCGAGGTAGATGATGCGCTTGACCCCGGCGAGGCCCGCCTCCTCGCCGAAGTTGCGGGCCCCCCGGCGGTCCTGCTCCACGAAGTCGCCCCTCGACCCCATGGAGTGGACCATGTAGAAGGCCGTCCGCACTCCGTCCATCCGCCCCCTCAGGCTGTCCCGGTCGAGGACGTCGCCCTCGACGATCTCCGTCGCCGCGGCGACGCGGTCCCGGAGGGCCTCGGGACGCCGCGTCAGGCAGCGGACGCGGTGTCCCGCCTCTTCCAGCACCCGCAACAGCCGGCCGCCGATGTAGCCCGTGGCGCCGGTGAGGAGGACCGGCGGGGCCGGGTCAACCCGGGGTGCGGCGCTGGTAGGCAATGGCGTAGAAGGCCCGGGTCCGGCCGCTGCGGTTGGGCTCGCTGCGGTGCCAGGTGTAGTTGGTGAAGAACAGGCCGTCGCCCGGCCTCGTGGCGATCAGCCTCTCGCGGGAAGCGTCGACCTGGTCCGGAGGGACCCGGTGGCGCTTGAAGGGCTTGAACCCGTCGTCGTCCATGCGGCCCATGGGTGGATCGTCGTAGTAGGACTCGTGGTCGACGAGGCGCCAGCCCCGGTGGCTGGCCGGCATCACCGCCAGGGCGCTGGCCTCCGCGGCGACCTCCGTCAGGGGGATCCAGCAGTTGCAGCCCAGCTCCGGGGCGATCTTCCAGTAGAACGAGTCCTGGTGGAAGTAGCTGCGGCCCCCCTGCTCCTCGGCGACCGCGGCGTGCTTGACGCCGAGCTGGTCGGTGTAGCGCTCCACCGGCCCGACCAGCAGGGCCGCCATGGCCGCTGCCAGGCGCGGGTGGTCGGCGATGCGGGCGAAGACGTTCTCCTGGCTGGCCGGCTGCTGGATGCCGCCGGGGAGCGGCTGGCCCCCGGGAGACTCGTACCGCGCCGGGTCGAGCACCTGGAAGTGCCTCGCCGGCCAGTCGGCCAGGCCCCGGGCCAGCTCCATGGTCCGCCGGCGCGCGGCCTCGACCAGGTCGGCCGGGATCAGCCCCTCGATCAGGCAGAAGCCCTCGTCGCGGTACTGCGCCAGGTGCGCCTCCGCCGGGGCGCCGGGTTCGCGGGTGTCAGTCATCACAGGCCTTTCTGGCGACGACGATCATGCGGTCGCTGCCCCGATGGTAGGGCTCCTGGTTCAGGGAGCCGTGAACGGACTCCACCTCGAGCCCCGCCGCGGCGAGGAGTCTGCCCATCTGCGCCGGCGTGTAGAGGCGCTGGGAGGATCGGCTCTCGTTCCTCGGGATCCCGGGGATCACGCGCTGCACGCCAATGCGCTCTTGCCGCGCGTCCCACCGGGAGAGCATGCGCACGCCGTGCTTGAGGCCCTCGGGCCTGAAGTTGCGCAGGATCCGCTCGCGGTTCAGCTGGTCGATCAGGAGCCGCCCTCCCGGGCGCAGGGCGCGGGCGAAGCGCCGGGCCACGTCTGCGTTCTCGCCGTCGGACAAGTACCCGAAGCTGTTGAACCAGTTGCACACGGCGTGGAACTCGTCCTCGAACTCGATGGAGCGCAGGTCCATGCACCGGAGATCGGCCTGCACTCCCTCCTTCCCGAGACGCCGCCGGCCGCGGGCGATGAAGGCCCGCCGCAGGTCGAGGCCGACGACCTGCACCCCGTGCCGCGCCAGGGGAAGGGCGACGCGTCCGGCGCCGCAGGGAGCATCCAGGAGACGCTGCCCCTTGCGGATCCGCAACATGCGGCGGAGGGCGTCCGCCTCGGCCTCGCCGCCCTCGTCAGGGCGGAGCCACAGGTCGTCGTGGAGACTCTCGAACCAGTCGCGCGTCAACGCTTCCGCCCCGCGATGAGGAGTTTCCGGGGCAGTCCCTCGAGGGGGGCGTGCTCCCAGGACTCGGCATCCTCGCCGATTTCGTCGAACCGGACCAGGTCGGCTCCCTGCTCGATGACGGCGTTCAGGTACTGGGCGACGGTCCAGTGGAACTCGTACTGACGGGCCCCGTCCGGCATCTCCCGCTGCAGATCCCCGGAGACGTCGTACTCGTGGGGACCGTTGTCGTGGTAGCTGCACGCGAGCTCCAGCCGGTCCTCCCGATCCCTCCAGATGCGCCGGAAGGGATGGTACTCGGTGACGAGGAAGAGCCCCCCGGGGCGCAGGATGCGGATCGCCTCGCGGTAGAACCGTCTCAGGTCCGAGACCCAGACGCCGACGTGATCCGCCGTGTACGCGAGGTCGAAGCGCCCGCTCTCCAGGACCGCGAGGTCGGTGACGTCCGCTTCGACGAACTCGACCTCGAGGCCCAGCTCGCCGGCGCGGTCCCGGGCGACCGCCAGCTGGCCCGGGGAGATGTCCACCGAGGTGACCTGTGCGCCCATGCCGGCGAAGGCGAAGACGGCGAGGTTGTCGCCGCTGCCCAGAACGCAGACCTGCCGGCCTTCGATCGGCCCGATCAGGTCGAGCTCCCGCTCGAGAAAGACCTCTTCAGGCTGCCGCCACCTGGCGCGCGGGTCGTGCATCGCCGCGTAGGCGGTGGAGGCCAGGTTCCAGCGGTCCCTGTTGGCGCGGTGGAATCGGTTCAAGGGAGTCGGGGCCGGAGTCTCGGCGAGGCCGCGGCCGGGCGGATCCCTACCGGGAGAAGGACAGGCGCACGTACATGTAGCGGCCCAGGAAGTCGTAGGTGTTGGAGTCGGAGGTGCCGAGGAAGCCGTTGAAGATCACCGCCGGCGGTTGGTCGAGCAGGTTGTTGATGCCGACGGTCAGCACCGATTCGCCGAGGTCGGTGTTCAGCTTGCAGGAGGCGTGCAGATTGAAGGTGCTGTTGGCGTCGACCTCGCGGCTCGGGGGCTCTCTCTCGACGTCCTCGCGGTAGAAGCCCTTGCAGTCGTCGTCCTCGCATTCCCGGAAACCGCCCACGTACCGCCAACTGAGCCCCACGGAGTACCGCGCCTTGGCCAGGGTCACCGAGGCGTTGTGCCGCCAGTCCGGGAACACCCCGAGGTCGTAGTAGCCCTTGCCCTTGACCACTACGGTACTGTCCGGCTTCGCCGTGGGCAGGGTCACGTCGTAGTCGAGCAGCAGGTTGCTCGCCAGCTGCGTCGAGAGAATGCCCCCGAAGGGCAGGTCGGCCACGTGATGGATGCCCAGATCCACGCCGCTGGTCTCGGTCTCGCCGATGTTGTCGGCGGGGTTCAGGATCTGCCGGATCAGGTGGTTGTCGTCGCGTATCACCCGGTCGCAGTGGGAGGGCGATTCCTGGGAGTAGCAGTTGCTCAGGATGAGGCCGGCCCCCAGGGCGGCGATCTCGTCCATGATGGTGGCGGTGTAGTAGTCCGCGGTCAGATCGAGGCCGTCCACGAACCCGGGCTGATAGACGATGCCCGCCGTGAACATGTCGGCCTTCTCCGGATCCAGGTCGGCCGATCCCCCCAACTTGGCCGCCAGTTGCGCCCGCGAGTCCTCGAAGTCGGCGGGTACGCCCCGGGCGGCGCAGTTGCGTTTCTGCTGCTCGGTCAACTCCCGGGCGGTTCCGGCTTCATCCACCGTGCTGCAGGGATCGCTCACCAGGGGGAAGGAATCGGTGGAGCCGAGGAACATCTCGCCGATGCTGGGGGCGCGGAAGGCGTTGGACATGGTGGCCCGCAGAGCCAGCCCCCTCGGGAGCTGGACGTGCGAGCCGCCCTCATAGGTGAAGCCCGAGCCGAAGGTGTCGTAGCTGAAGACGCGCGCGGCGGCCGTGAGATCGAGGCTCACCGCTTCCGACCCGTACACCGGCACCCGGGTCTCGAGGTACGCGTCCCTGACCTCGTACGAGCCGTCGGTGGGCGCCTGCTTGCTGCCCGTCGTGTTCCCCGACGCCGTGAGGGGATCGGGGATGTAGGCTCCCGCCTCCCAGCGCCAGGAGGCGCCGACGGCCGCGGCCAGGGCGCCGGCGGGCAGGTTCGTCACGTCGCCGGTCAGGTTGTACTGCAGGATCCGCTGCCGGGAATACCCCCTGGCGATGCCCGTGTACTGGATGTAGCTCAGCATCTCCGGGGTGATGGTGCCGGCCCCGTGGAGGATGTCGAGCGGCACGCAGTCGCCGGTGCAGTCCTCGTCCGGACCGAGGGCCCTCTCCAGGTTGCTGCGGATGAAACGCCCCTCGTTGACGTTGGTGCCCTCCGTGCGTCCGTAGGAGAAGGACAGGTCGCCGTCGTAGCCCAGGGGCTTGTGGTTCAGGCCCAGGACCATGCGGAAGGTGTCGATGTCCTGGAGGTAGTTGCGGTTGCTGGCCTCGACGAAGCGCCGGCGCACGTCGATGAAGTCGCGGCCGAACTCGTTGTAGCGGTTGCCGGCCGACACCGAGATGTCCTCGAAGTGGATGAACAGAGGTGTGGGGGCCAGCTTCTGATCCGACTGGCGGTTGGTGTAGAGCATCTCGAAAAAGGCGGTCATGTCCGGGCCGACACTTCGGGAGCCGCCGAGGAAGGAGCTGTAGCGGGTCTGCGGCGTGTAGAGGTAGTTCTCGGGCTGGTAGTTGTAGAGATCGCCGCTGCCGTCGGAGGAGATCCCGGCCCGGTTGAAGGGGCGCCATCCCTCATCCGGATCGAGGTGGTAGTCCCCGGCGTCGTCGGTGGCCGCCACGAGGGCCTGCCAGGCCTCGTTGCCCACCTCGCCGAGGCGGTCGATGATGTGGCCTTCGGGCGTGGCCGAGCTGCCGTTCTTGAAGAAGGAGCCGTCGTTGGTGGCCCAGTTGTAGGCCTTGTCGGTCTGGCTGAAGCTGCGGTCACCGGTCCACACCGGCTCGCGGTCGTGGTAGCTGGCCGAGAACAGGATGTGGCCCTTGCCGCTCTGCACGCCGTAGCTCACGGAGACGTCGCGGACCTCCCCGTCGCCGGCGCCGGAGATCCCCTCGTAGACCTCGACGTCGAGCCCCTCCATCCCGGAGCGGGTGATGATGTTCACCACGCCCCCCACGGCGTCGGACCCGTAGACCGCCGAGGCCCCGTCCTTGAGGACCTCGATGCGCTCGATGACGGAGGCGGGGATGGAGTTCAGGTCGACGGAGCCGTTGGCCCCGGTGCCGCCGGCCACGTAGCGCCGGCCGTTGAGCAGCACCAGCGTGCGCTGGGAGCCGAGGCCCCGCAGGCTGATGCGGGTGGAGCCGTCGCCGCCGCTGTTGGCCTGGGTGTTGATGGCGTTGGACTGCACGGTGAGCGTCTGCAGGACATCCCCGATGGAGGCCAGGCCCCGGGCCCGGATCTCCTCCGTGGAGAGGACCACGATCGGCGCCGGCGACAGGCTCTCCTCGCTCTTGATGCGCGAGCCCGTCACCGTGACCGCCTCGATCTGGTAGACGCTCCTCTCTTCGGCCTCTTCCTGGGCGAGGGCTCCCACGGAGAGGACGGCGGCGGCGAGAGCCGCAAGGAATGGATGCCTGGTGCCCATGGTCCCCCCTGTGGGGTCGCGGAATCTCGGCGCTGCTCGGACGAGCCACATAGAGTGCAAACCCCGGGCAGCGGTCAAGATCGTCCGCCGGCCGGAGAGGGAGGGGAAACCGGGCCCCCGGCTCAGCCCTTCCGCTTCTTCATTTCCGCCACCGTGAAGTCGGGGGAGCTGTAGAAGGCGTGGATGCCGGCCTCCATCTCGCGGACTTCGCCGGCGACCTTGACGACCTCTTCCGCGTCCTTCACCGGAATGCGCACGCAGCCGTCGAGATCGGCCATCAGCAGGTCGCCCGCCTGGATCCGCAGCTGTCCGGCGGTCACCGAGCCCCCGCAGCGTACCAGGTGGAAGACGCCGTGGCCGGGAACGGCTCCCCACGCCCACACCGGCAGTCCGAAGCGCCGGATCCCGGGCAGGTCGCGGGCGGTGCCGTGGACGATGGCTCCGGCCACGCCCAGCCGCTTGTGGAGGGCGGCCATGCCGTCGCCGATGCAGGCGCCCCGTCCCGGCCGCGAGTCCACGTCCTGAAGGACCGTGACCATGGGTCCGTCGAAAGCCTCCAGGCCCTCGTAGTAGTCGGTCCAGGGGATTCCGGGCGAGTCCGGGTCGTTCGTCGTGACCTCGGCGGTTACCGCGTAGCCCACCGCCGGCCCGAGGTCCGGAAGCAGGCAACGGATGGTGTGGTCGGTGTACTCCTCGTTGGGCAGGCCGGTGATCTCCGCAAGGGCGTTGAAGAGGGTGGGGGAGTCGAACTGGCTCAGGGCCTCGACGATGGCGGGGTCCGTACGGGTCATGGGGCCTCTCTCCGGTGGGGTTGTATGGTGGGCGACTACAGGACGATCTCGACCAGGCTCAGACTCTTCCTGTCGAGCTCGCGCAGGTCGGGAATCTCGAAACGGTTGCCGTCCACGTCGACCAGCAGCAGGCGGTGCTCTCCCATCCACTGGGCGCTCTCGGCCGCGTTCTGCACGACGAACTCCCGCCGGCCGCGGTTCGTCTCCACGTCCCAGTAGGAGGTGCCGAACTCGTTGCGCATGGACAGGACCCGCTGCACCGTGGAGGTCAGGTAGCGCCGGTCCAGCTCCTCCTCGACGATGGCGCGCATGTCCTCGGCCATCTCCTTCAGGTCAGAGATCATGCACACCTCCTCGTCCTTCTCGTCGAGGAGGGAGATATAGCGGTTCGGATGGGACAGGGGCGCCGCCCGAACCACCTTGACGCGGGTGTAGGACCGGTCGCCGTCGATGGTGAGCCGCAGCATCCACGGGGGCTCGCGGAAGAGCCGCACCCGGGCCATGTCCACCTCCTCCGGGTGGGTCACCGTGATCGGCGCCGGCTGGTGCCTGGCCTTCATCCGCTCACGGCCATGACGGCCGTGGTCTCCTGCTGGGTCTTGACGAGCTTGTAGAAATACCCCTCGCGGCGCATCAGCTCCTCGTGGGTGCCGGTCTCGACGATGCGGCCGCCGTCGAGGACGACCAGCCGGTCGGCGGACCTCAGCGTCGACAGCCGGTGGGCGATGGCGAAGGTGGTGCGTCCTTCCACCAGCCTCGCGATCGCCTCCTGGATCTTCTTCTCCGTGGGCGTGTCCAGGGAGGAGGTCGCCTCGTCGAGGATCAGGATCTTCGGATCGTGCAGGATCGCCCGGGCGATGGCGATGCGCTGCCGCTCGCCCCCGGAGAGCCTGCTGCCCTGCTCGCCCACCACCATGTCGTAACCGTCGGGCAGCTTGATGATGAACTCGTGAGCGTTGGCCGCCCTGGCCGCGCGCAGGACCTCGTCGAAGCAGGCGCCGGGCTTTCCGTAGGCGATGTTCTCGGCCACCGTGCCGTTGAACAGGAACGACTGCTGGGCCACCAGTCCGATCTGGGAGCGCAGGTCCTCGAGCCGCAGGCGGCGGATGTCGACGCCGTCGATCTCCAGCCGGCCGCGGGTGACGTCGTAGAACCGGCACAGAAGGTGGATCAAGGTCGACTTGCCGGCCCCGGACTTGCCAACGAGGCCGATCATCTCGCCGGGCTCCACCTCTAGATCCGCCTCGCGCAGCACCGGCTTTCCCGGATCGTAGCCGAAGAAGGCGCCGCGGAAGCGCACGCGGCCTTCGAGGCCTGGCCTGGGAAGCGCCCGCGGATCGTCGAAGGGCTCGGACCTGGCGTCGATGACCTCGAAGATGCGCTCGGCGCCGGCGTAGGCCCGCATCATGAACCCGTAGAAGTCCCCGAACCACTTCAGCGGCTGATAGAGCATCATGATGTACATGACGAAGGCCCAGAGCTCACCCGGTTGGAGTCCGCCCAGCACCACCTGGCGGCCCCCGAAGTACCAGACGAAGAACACGCCGGCGCTCATGAACAAGTTGGTGGTCATCCAGAACACGATCCAGTGGCGCTCGGCGCTGACGCTCACGTCGCGCAGGTCGGTGTTGCGGCGCTCGAATCGCTCGCCTTCGCGCTGCTCCTGGGCGAAGGCCTTGACCACGCGGATGCCGCGGATCGACTCGTTGAGATGCGACGACAGGCGCGACCAGCGGGTGGAGAACCGCATCCAGTGCAGCTCCATGCGGTTCCAGATCAGCGTCGAGACGGCGAGGATCGCCGGGATCGGCAGCAATACCCAGAGGGTCAACTGCCAGCTGGTGGACAGCAGGATGGCGAGGATCGTCAGGATCAGCAGCCCGTTGCTGACGACGAAGGGGATGTCGAAGATCAGGTACTCCTCCACCAGGTCGGAGTCGTTCGACATGCGCGAGATCAGTCCCCCCACCTTGCGCTTGTCGTAGAACCGCAGCGGCAGGAACTGCAGCGCCCGGTAGAGCTCGGCCCGCATCGCCTCGATGGCGCGGAAGCCGATCCAGTTGCCCACCCAGCGGCGGCCGACCCAGGCGCACCAGGCGAAGACGTTGATGGCCAGCAGGCCGAGGACGTACTGCACCAGCAGACCGTACTTCGCCCGCGGCTCAAGCTCCTCGCTGACCAGCACATCGTCGATGACGACCCTGGCGACCAGGGGCGGCAGCACATCGACGCCGGTCTCGACGATCAGCAGCGCCAGCAGCAGGGCCGCCCGGCCCTTGTACGGCGCCATGTAGCGCAGCAGGCGCCCCAGGGTGCTGAGCTTGCTCACGCAGGCCGGGCAGACGCCGTCCTTCTCGGGCAGCACGCGGCCGCAGCGCTCGCAGCGGCTGCGCTCGACCTCGGTGGCCAGGTTCGGTGTCTCTCCAGCGGCCAGCTGGTTCAGACTCTCCGCGACCTCGGCGAACCTGGCCGCCAGGCTGTTGGAGTAGTACAGGTGCGCGGGCGCCCCCCCGCGGCGCACCACCTCCATGCGGCCGCCGCCGACGAGGGCCTCCACCCGGGCGGCGCCCACCTCGGCGAGTGGCACTTCCTCGATCGCCGCAGGCTCGTCGCCGTCGCCGGAGGCCGGGACCAACAGCACCCTGCGGTCGGTGATCACCAGCCAGCCCTCGGCGTAGACGCCGTCCTCGGACATGTCCGTCGCCACCCGGACCCAGACCGGCTCGTCCGCCTCCGTCCGGCGCCGAACCCGCTCCTCCACCTCCGCCGGTGCGGGCTCTCGGAAGGGCGACGGCCCGTCGGTGATCAGCTCTGCGGTGGTCGGATTCATGGGCTTCACTCGGCGACGGCGATGATCCTCGAGGCCTCCTGCTGCATCCGCACGAGGTCGTGGAAGACGCCGCGCCGCTCCATCAGCTCCGCGTGGCTGCCCACCTCGACGATTCTGCCCTCCTCCAGCACCACCAGGCGCTCCGCGTCCCTCAGGGTCGACAGCCTGTGGGCGATGGCGAAGGTGGTGCGGCCCTGGACCATGCGGTGCACGGCCTGCTGGATCTGTTTCTCCGTCTCCACGTCCACCGACGAGGTCGCCTCGTCGAGGATCAGGATCTTCGGGTCGTGGAGCATGGCCCGGGCGATGGCCACCCGCTGGCGCTCGCCGCCGGAGAGGCTGTTGCCCTGCTCTCCGACCTGGGTCTCGTAGCCGTCAGGCTTGGCGACGATGAAGTTGTGGGCGTTGGCCAGGCGGGCGGCCGCCATGATCTCCTCGAACTTCGCCCCCGGCTTTCCGTAGCCGATGTTCTCGGCGATGGTGCCGGAGAACAGGACCGGCTCCTGGGAGACGATGCCGATCTGGCGCCGCAGGTCGCGCAGGTTGATGCGCCGGATGTCGACGCCGTCGATCTCGATGGAGCCGTGATCGACGTCGTAGAACCGGGCGATGAGGTTCACCGTCGTCGTCTTGCCGACCCCGGAGCGCCCCACGAGTCCGATCATCTCCTCGGCGCCCACGTCGAGGTCGATGCCCTTGAGGACCGGCTTGCTCTTGTCGTAGCCGAAGGTCGTGTCCGCAAACCGGATCCGTCCCCGCATCCCGGGCATGCGCACGGCCCGGGTGTCGTCGTACGACTCGGGGACCGTGTCTATGACCTCGAAGACGCGCTCGGCGCCAGCGAAGGCACGCGTCATCCAGGAGTTGACCTGGCCGAACCACTCCAGGGGCTCATAGATCCTCACCATGCACCAGCTGATGGCCAGCAGGGTGCCGATGGTCAACTCGCCGGCGATCACCTCCTGGCCGCCGAAGTACCAGACGATGATCGCGCCGAGGCCGGTGAGGAAGGAGATGGTGGCGAAGAACACGGTGCGGTTCACGCCGGTGCGCACGCTGATCCCGGTGATCTTGCGATTCAGGCGCGCAAAGGCGCCGATCTCACGGCCCTCCTGGGCGAAGGCCTTGACCACCCGGATGCCGGTGAGGGCTTCGGCGGTGCGATCGGTCAGGTTCGACCACATCTCGCCCCAGCGTGTGAACAGCCGGCGCAGGCGCCTCCAGAACAAGGCGCCCCAGATCAAGATGAAGGGAACCGGGATCAGCGCGTAGATCGTCAGCTCCCAACTCAGCCAGAGCAGGATGCCGAGGATGACGAAGATGATCAGAGTGTTGATGATCAGGTAGGGGAGGCCGTCGACGAGAAAGTCCTGGAGCCGGCCCGTGTCACGCGTGACCCGCGACATGAGGGCTCCGACCTTGCGCTTGTCGTAGAACTGCAGCGACAACATCTCCAGCCGGCGGTATAGCTCGCCGCGGATGTCGGCCGTGGACCGGGCACCGAGCCAGGCGGCGATCCACCCGTGGACCCACTCGGCGGCCCAGCTGACGAGGCGGATCCCCACCAGGGCCAGGACCAGAAGGCCGAGCAGCCGGAGGCGGGACTCCGGATCCGCCGGGCTGTCGTCCGTGGCCGCAGGCACCAGGACCTTGTCGATGAGATGCCGGATCACCAGCGGTGACGCCAGTTCCGCGCCGGTGGTCACCAGGGAGGCGATGGCCAGGGTCACGACCTTCCAGGGGTACGGCGCCATGTAGCGCGCGATGCGTTTGAGGGTCGACCACTTGCGGATGCAGGCCGGACAGATCCCGTCCTGTTCCGGCAGCAGGCGAGAGCACTTCTCGCACCTCAGGCGCGCGAGTCGAGGGGTGATGAGGAAGGGCTCGCCGGCGCGCAGCTGCTCCAGCCCCCGGGCCGCCTCGGAGAGCTTCTCGCCCATGGACTGGGTGTAGGGGATCGCCACCGTCGGGGCCGAGCGGCGCTCGATCTCGAGCCGTCCACCACCGACGAGGGGCTCGGTGCGCACCCGCGTCACCTCCGCCATCGGGATCGACAGGGCGCCGTTGGCCGAGGGCTCGTCGACGACGACGATGCGGCGGGAGGAGGCGGCCAGCCAGCGGCAGCCGAAGGCCCTGCCCTCCGCCGCCATGTCGGTCTGGACCTGGATGAGAGCCTCATCCCGGCCCAGGGCGGCCAGGATCCTGGCCTCAACCTCGGGCGGGACGGCCTCGATCAGTCGGGGGGACGGGTCGGTCATGGCGCGAAAAAGTACGCACCGATCGGGTGCGGCGAGGCGAGGAAACAGCGCCCGCCGGCCCGGTGGCGTCCGGACCGGCGGGCGTCGGTCGAGGAATGTTCCGCGGCTGCCGGGGGCAGCCCTCTCTCCGGCTCTCCCGTCGGAGCCGGATCCGTGTCTCCTAGGCCCGGGACCGCGCCGCCTGGCGGGCGTTGCGCTGGCGGGCGAAGGGGGTCTCGATACCGTACTGGCGGCAGAGGCGGCCGAAGGTGCCCCCCGCGATGCCCAGGGCCTTGCTGGCCTCGGCGTTGCTGTTGTAGACCCGGGCTGCTCTTTCGATCCACTCTCTCGGGACCTTCTGCATCGGTCTCCTTCCTCTCGCGATGCATGCGAACGTCGCCGCGGTCTCGCCGCCGCGGGCGGTTCGCGAGTTCGGGCGGGACGACGCTGGCCTCCTGTTCCAGCAGCCGTGACCCCGCCGGGCGGGTGGATGCCGGCGGGCGGTGAGTGGGCCCGGTCCTGCGGACACCGCCCCCGAATTGTGAACCCCCGTCCGTCGACGGAGGTTCCGGCGCCGGCCCGCGTGCCGTACCGATCGCGGGTCCCGCGCTTCCTCGGAGTCCGGGGGGAGCGACCCCGGCGGACTCCGGATGCAACAAAAAAACCGGCTGCAGGTGTTCCCGTTGCGGGAGCCTGCAGCCGGCTGGCAGAAGCCGTTGGGATCCGATCCCCACGGCTGTCGTCGCTGTCGCTTCAGCGATTCAACCTCCGGGATCTCCTCCCGCTGCAGGCCCCGTCCGGGGCTTGATGACCGCCCCGCCCACGGTGGAACCGGGGACGGTCATCGGGGTGATCTCGTTCCCGTGGAGCCGGTGGAACCCCATCCCCCCTTCGGCCGGGCCCGATACGCCCCGGCAGCCGCCAGAGGCGGAGGGGGCGGTCGTCCCGGAGAACGCCGCCTGCTGACCCGTAAACCTGATCGGGTGCAAGGGGGAATGTGGGATTCTGCTGATCATCCGGCTCTTGAGAGCTCCTCGAAGTCCATCTGGTGAGTTCCGATGCAACGCGGATCAAGCTATCCGGGGTTCTGACACAATGTCAAGGGAAAAAGCGTCCCCCGTTCGGGCGGCGCGGTTCGTCGGGATTCAACAGCGGAGTCCCGCCGGTCCGGCCCCTCCCGCCTCGGGCCGCTGTCGACCGACGGCGGCCCTGAAGGCCTCCCCCCGGGCGGCATAGCCGGAGAACATGCCGAAGCTGGCGCACCCCGGCGACAGCAGCACGACGCCGCCGGCCGGGGCCAGCTCGGCGGCCCCCCGGACCGCCGCCTCCATGGACGGGCAGTCGGCGGCCTCCGGTCCGCGGAATCCGGCGGCCCTGGCGGCGGCGGCGATGGCCGGACCCTCCTCTCCCAGGGTCACCAGGGCCGCCGCCGACCGGGCGATGGCGGTTCCCATTCCTTCGTATGTCCCGCCCTTGGAGGCTCCCCCGGCGATGAGGACCACCGCTCGGCCGGCATACGCCGCCAGGCCCGCCGCCGCCGCCTCCGGCGTCGTCGCCAGGGAGTCGTTGACGAACAGCACGCCGCCCCGCTCTGCCACCTCCTCGAGGCGGTGCGGGAGGGACTCGACGGCGCTCAGACCCTGTCCGACCGCCGCGGCGGAAGCCCCGCAAAGGCGCGCCGCCCCGGCGGCGGCGCAGGCGTTGGCGAGGTTGTGGATCCCCCGCAGACGGAGATCGCTCACCGCGGCCAGGCTCTCGACCCGGCCGTCCTCCCGCCAGCGGATCTCGCCCCCCTCGCTCCAGCAGCCATCGCCCTCCAGGGGCGGCGCGGCCCGGAAACCGAGGCTCCGTCCCGGGCTCCGTGCGGCGAGCTCGCCGGCGGTGGCGTCGTCGGCGTTGGAGAGGGTCCAGTCGCCGCAGCCCTGGCAGCGGCAGATCGCCGCCTTGGCTTCGACGTACTCCGCCCGGCTGGCGTGGTAGTCGAGATGGTCGAGGGTTACGGGCAGGATCACGGCCCCGTGGGGGCTTCGGTCCAGATCCTGGAGTTGGAAGCTGGAGAGTTCCAGCACGACCACGTCTGCAGCGGACAGGTCATCGAGGAAGCTGACGGGAGGTATTCCGATGTTGCCGCCCAGGTGTGGGGACAGACCGGGCTCCCGCCGCAGGATCGAGTCCAGGAGGGAGGCGGTCGTGCCCTTGCCCTTGGTCCCGGTGATGCCGATCACCGGCGCCGGGCAGCGTTCGAGGAAGAGCGCGGTCTGGCTGCTGACCTCCGTGCCGCGCCGGCGGGCCTGCTCCAGCTCCGGACGCAGGGACGGGATGCCGGGGGAGCGGAAGAGCAGGTCGAAGTCGTGGAGTCGGTCGAAGCACCCGGGACCGAGGCGCCAGTTCCGGACCGCCCCTTTCCAGGGGTCTGCATCGAGGCGGCGGTCGGGATCTGCATCGCAGACGGCGAAGCCGAGTCCCCGAGAGGCCAGCCAGCGGCCCAAGGCCTGGTTCTCGACGCCGAGACCCAGGAGGGCCATGCGGCGGTCCTGCAGAGCGGCGAGCTCCAAGGCTGCCTTCAGAGGGCGGCGACGTACTCGAAGAGGGTCCGTTCCAGATTGCCGAAGACCGTCCAGCGCACAACCTCGTAGCCGTGGGAGTTCTCCCGCGGATAGCCGATGGTGGCGCAGCGGGGGGCGCCGCCGGCCTCGAGCACGCCGGTGGCGTCCGATGCGGCGGCCGAGTAGACGGCGTACTGAAGGCCCGTCGCGGCGCGAAGGGCGGCCTCGTCCAGCTCCGCGATCAGGCCCTGGTGGAAGTGGACCCGGCTGTCGCGCGACCAGGTGGCGGGCCTCCCGTCGAGCTCGAGGGAGGTGCCCCGCGGCATGGGCGTGGAGTCGACGGCGATGAAGGTCTCCACCTCGTTGCGGCGCACCCAGCCCCTGGCGCCCAGGAGTCCCGTCTCCTCCTGAACGAGGAAGCAGAGGTGCAGGGTCCGCCTCGGCGCGAGGCCGGCCTGCCGCAAGCGCTCATACAGCTTGAGCAGCGTGAGGCTGCCGCCGCGGTTGTCGAAGATCCAGGCCGAGACCAGGGGATCCTCCTCGGGGCCGAAGACGTTCGGCCCCCGCACGCCGGCCGACGGCACGGCGCAGGTGCCCACCCGAACCCCCAGGTCGGCCAGTTCCCGGGGGGACCGCCCGGTGATCAGGCGGGTGTGCGCCCAGGTGATTCCCTGGCGGCCCAGGGCGAACCCGGTCATCGGATCTTCGGGATCGTTGGTATGGGTGGAGCCGAAGCTCAGGTGAGCGGGCACGTCGCCGCCGTCGGCGACGAGCACCACCGGCCCCTCGCCAAGCTTGAACGGGTGGAGCCCTCCGGAGCGCTGCACGCGAAGGGCGCCGTCGGCCTCCACCGCGGTGACTACCATGCCGATCTCGTCGGTGTGACTGGCGATGGCCACCCCGGGTCCCGGATCGCGACCGGCGATCTCGACCCAGAGGTTGCCCTGAGCGTCCTGGCGGGGCCTGGCGCCGAGGGCCCTCAGCTCGCCGGCCAGAAAGGCCGCCATCCGCTCCTCGCGGCCGGAGGGGCAAGGGACTTGCAGCATCCGGGTGAGGAGGTCGAGAGAGTCGAGAGGTCCGGGTGACATGGGGCGGGAAGGTAGCGCGGGGGGAAGCCCCCGGCCATTGACGATTGCGGCCGGGGGCCGCAATCTCTGCCGGGCTCCGTGGACCCTTGCCTGGAGGCCCCGTGACCGTCCCCCGCCGGTGGGCGCAGGCACTGCGCCTGGCCGCCGTCCTCCACCTGGCCGCCGCCGATACCTGGGCGCAGGAGTCGGCCAACGGAGGGTCGGCGGTGGGGCTCTTCGCCGCCGCCAGCCTGACCAGCGCGCTCACCGAGATTCTGCCGCGCCACACCTTCCCGCGGGTTCGGCTCTCCTTTGCCGGCTCCTCGTCGCTGGCGCGGCAGATCGATGCAGGCGCCCCCGCCGATCTCTTCGTGTCGGCCAATCCGCGGTGGATGGACTATCTCCAGGAGAAGGGGCGCATCGACGCCGGGACGCGCTTCGACCTGCTCGCCAACCGCCTGGTGGTGGTCACTCCGGCGGGCAGCGGCCTGGAGGTCGAGCCCCGTCCCGGGTTCGACCTGGCGGGAGCCTTCCGGGGGCGCCTGGCCCTGGGCGATCCCGACCACGTCCCGGCCGGGATCTACGCCCGCCAGGCGCTGCGGGCCCTGGGCTGGTGGCCGGCGCTGGAGCAACGACTCGCCCCGGCCCCCGATGTGCGCGCCGCCCTTCTCTACGTCGAGCGCGGCGAGTGCGAGGCCGGCGTCGTGTACGCCACCGATGCCGCCGTCAGCCGGCGGGTGCGGGTGGCGGCGGAATTCGCGGACAGTCTGCACGCGCCGATCCGCTATCCCGCGGCGGTGGCAGCGGGCCGAGACTCCCCGGCGGTGCGGAAACTGCTCAGGCGGCTGCGGTCGACCGGGGCGGCGGAGGTCTTCCGCCGGCACGGCTTCACCGTCCTCGGCGTCTCGGCGGACCCTCCACGCCCGGTGGAGTAGCCCTTTGCTCACCCCCCAGGAGTGGGAGGTGCTGGGGCTGTCGCTGCGGGTGGCCCTGGCCTGCGTCCTCATCAGCCTGCCCGCGGCGGTCGCCGTGGGATGGGTGCTGGCGCGGCGCGACTTCCCCGGCAAGTTCGTCCTGGACGGACTCTGCCACCTGCCCCTGGTACTGCCGCCCGTGGTCACCGGCTACCTGCTGCTGCGCCTGTTCGGAAAGCGGGGGCTCCTGGGGCCGCTGCTGGACGGTATCGGACTGTCCCTGGCCTTCGACTGGAAGGGGGCGGCCCTGGCCTCGGCGGTGGTCGCCTTTCCCCTGTCCCTCAGGGCGGTGCGGCTGGCCATCGAGGACGTGGACCCGCGCCTGGAGGGGATGGCGCGGACCCTCGGGGCGGGGCGGGTGCGGGCCTTCCTCACCGTCACCCTGCCGCTGGCGGCGTCCGGGCTGTGGGTGGGCGCACTGCTCGCCTTCGCCCGCAGCCTCGGCGAGTTCGGGGCCACCATCACCTTCGTGGCCAACATCCCCGGCGAGACCCGGACGATCCCGCTGGCGATATACACCAGCCTCAACCAGCCCGGGGGCGAGGCGGCCGCCCTGCGGCTGGTGTGGATCTCGGTGGCCGTGTCGCTGGCGGCCCTGCTGGGCAGCGAGTGGGCGGCGCGCCGCAGGAAGCGCGGGTGATACCGTGCTGACCCTGCGCCTGAGGCGCCGCCTGGCGGACTTCGAGTTCGACGTGGACGTCCGTTGCGGGGGTGCTGCCACCGCCGTCTTCGGGCCCTCCGGAAGCGGCAAGACCTCGCTTCTGAACATGGTCGCCGGTCTGCTGCGGCCGGAGGCCGGCCGCGTCGAGCTGGACGGCGAGGTCCTCTACGATGCCGAGACCGGCATCGACCTGCCCCCGGAGGCGCGGCGGCTGGGCTGCGTCTTCCAGCAGGACCTGCTGTTCCCGCACCTGAGCGTGGGGGACAACCTGCGCTTCGGCTACGACCTGCTGCCGGCGGCGCAGCGACGCTTCGAGCCCGGGCGGATCGCCGAGCTGCTCGAGATCGGACCGCTCCTCGACCGCAGGCCGCGGAACCTGTCCGGCGGCGAGGGCCAGCGCGTGGCCCTGGGCCGGGCGCTTCTGGCCTCGCCCCGGCTGCTGCTGATGGACGAGCCCCTGGCCTCCCTCGACCAGGGCCTCAAGAGCCGCATCATTCCCTACCTGCGGCACGTGCGCTCCGACCTCGGCATCCCCGTCCTCTACGTAAGCCACTCGGCGGCGGAGATTCTGGAGCTGACCAGCGAGGTGATCGTCCTCGACCGGGGGCGCGTCGTCGCCCACGGAGACTTCTTCCGCATCGCCTCCGACCCGAGGGTGCTGCCTCTTGTCGACGAGTTCGGGTTCGAGAACGTGCTGCCCGTGGAGATCGTGGCCAGCGATCGGGACAGCGGCGCCTGCCGGGCGCGCTGCGCCGGCCAGGAGCTGCGCATCCCCTGGTGCGACCGGCCGGTGGGCACGCGGTTGTTCCTCGGGTTGCGGGCCGACGACGTCATCCTCACGCGGGTGGCGCCTGAGGGGCTGAGCGTGCGCAACGCCCTCGCCGGAAAGGTCACGGAGATCGCCGAAGTGGGCGCCACCCGGCTGGTCCACGTCGACGTGGGCCGGCGCCTGGCGGTCAAGGTCACCCCCGAGGCCGTGGGCGAGCTGGGCCTGGCGCCAGGGCTGCCCGTGTTCTGCCTCATCAAGACCCACTCGCTGCGCCTGGGACCGGAGCTGGATTGAGGCCTGCCCCGGGTGATTGCTACCGCTGCCGGAAACGGTTAGAGTAGCCCGCCATGGCCCTGACCATTCTGCGAACCGTGCGGCCGAGCCCCACCTGGCAGGACACCCTAATCTCCGTGCGCCATGGGCAGCGCGTCGTCTTCGACGTGGAGGAGACCTGGTCGCCCGACATGCGCGACCAGATCGCCTGGTGCGGCGCAGACGGCGTCTACAACCACACCGCCGGCGAGGGCTACCTGATGCCCGGGGCCAACGTGGGTGCCCTGATCGCCCGCATCGGCGACGGACCGGTCTTCGCCGTGGGCAGCCGCTGCGACACCCTGGCCGCCTGCGAGGGCACCCTGTTTCTCGCCATGAACGACCATCCCGGCCACAACTGCCAGGCCGGCAAGGTGGTCGCTCAGGTCATCCTCTTCGATTAGTGGCGGCCGGCGCGCCGCTCACCGACGCCCAGTGGACGGCGGCGGTCCACGACCGTCTGCGGGAGGTCGTTCCCGGGCTGGTCCCCGGCCATCCGGCGGTGGCCGCCATCCACCGGATCGCCGAAGACGTCTGGCGCCTGGATCTGTCGGACGGGGGGCGGGTGGTGGCCAAGCACCAGCTCCAGGGGTTGCTGACCCGCGGGGAGCCTCACGACCTGGTGCGCCTCGAGGTCGAGGTCCTGCGTCACCTTCGCCGGCGCGGCTCACCGGTGCCCGCCGCCTTCGGCGCCGACCCCGAGTCCCAGACCATCCTCCTCGAGTACGTCGGTCCGCGCACCCTCGCCGAGGTGCTGCCCGGGGAGACGGACCGGTGCGTCCGCCGGAGGTGGCTGGCGAGGGTCTGGTCCGGGATCGGATGCATCGAGTGGGCCCTGTCAGGGGGCGAGTGGGAGGGCCGGGTGGCCCCCGGAGCTTCCCGCCAGGACCTGGAGCGCTCCTGGGAGCGGGCGGGGGAGGACGCCGTGAGAGTCCTGCGGGCCCTGGTCCTCTCGGACGGTGCCGCCGCGTCATCGGCGGAGGGTTTGCTGCGGCGGTTGCACCGTCGGCTGGCGCGGTTTCCCGCCTGTCTCGGGCCCACCGACTACCAGCCGGGAAACATCGTCGTCGACGCCGGCGGAGTGCGCCTGACCTTCCTCGAGTTGTCCAAGATCGGCTGGGACTGGACCCCCCGAAGAGCCGTTCAGTATACTTCGATCGCAGACGCCGAAGGGCCGGCGGAGACGTGCCTGCTCGACCCTGGCAGCCTCGCGGGCTGCGGCCTCGACGAGGGGTCGCGATCCTGCCTCGACGGGCACCACCTGATCTACCATCTGCTGCTGGCCGGGCGCTGGCGCCGCGACGGCGCAGGCGCCCTCCCCCCTCCCCTGGCGCGCAAGCTGATCGAGCCCCTCAGCGCGGACCCTCTCACCGTCGAGTTGCGCCGCCGGCTCGGCGCCAACCACACCCTCTCCTTCCAGGATCGACCCCGTGAGCGATAGCCAATCCTTCGACTTCAAACCCCGGGCGCGGGGGCTGGTCATCGGCGACATCCCGTGGCTGGCGCGCATCACCGACAAGGCGCGGGCCACCGACCAGGGCCGCATCGGCGCCTACATCTATCCCTGTCCGGCGGACCAGCGTTTCCTGCAGAAGGTGCAGATGTCGGCCGAGGAGTTCACCCGGCTGGTGGCCGAGTGCGAGGACGACGACGGCGTCATCGCGAGGATGAAGGCCCACCTGAAAGGGAAGGGACTGGATTGACCGGTTCGGCCCCGCGCCGGCCCCGCCGCAAGGTGCGGGAGATGGAGGCCGTCGTCGCCGAGGTCCGGCAGGAGACCCACGACACGGCGAGCCTGTTCCTCGATATCGGCGACGAGCCCCGCGACTACGAGGCCGGACAGTTCATCACCATCGACCCCCACCAGTTCGGGTTCCTCCAGCAGACGATCGCCTACCTGGAGGAGATCAAGAGCGCCCGGGAGAAGCCGAGGGCCTACTCCATGGGCTCGGCCCCCCACGAGGAGCACCTCCTGATCACGATCAAGGAGGAGACCTACTGGCCGGGGGAGTCGAAGTACCCCCCCGTGCTGTCGCCGCCGCTGGCCCGGCAATGTCCCCCGGGAACCAGGCTGGAGATCCGCGGCTTCACCGGGCCGTACACCCTCTCGGCGGCCGCGGAGGGCACCCGCCGGATCCTCCACATCTGCGCCGGCTCCGGGATCGTCCCCAACTTCGCCCTCATCAAGCACTCCCTGCACGCCGGCGACGGCCTGCGCCACGTCCTGCTCTACAGCAGCAAGACGAAGGGAGACATCATCTACTACGACGACTTCGCCCGTCTCGCCGAGCGGCATCCCGACCACCTCGAGATCCTCCACTGCATCACCCGGGAGGACCCGGCGGGCGTGGAGCCGCAGGCGCGGCGGGGGCGGATCGACCTCGAGCTGATCGAGAGCTGCATCGATCCGGCGGAGTCGATGGTCTACTGCTGCGGGCCCGGGGTGCTGCCTTGGGAGCGGAAGGAGGCCCGGGAACGCGGCGAGGAGCCGGAGCCGAAGTTCGTCGAGAACATGATGGCCATCCTGGCCGGGCTGGGGATCGAGGACAAGCGGATCAAGCGCGAGAGCTGGGGATAGGGACTGGCGCGCAGGTCCGCGACGAGAGCGCCGGGCCTGGGGATCGTATCGGCGAGGGATTCACCGACTGCGAGCGCAGGCGCCCGACGGCCTTGACCGTTCGCTGACGGCGAGGAGCTCCGCCGGCGGCCGGCAGTAGAGGCTGATCCGCGAAAGCTCGACAGGGTGGCCGCAGCTGACCTGCATCGCGTGCAGGTGGTAGCCCATGTCTCCGGGCCGCGCCGGCTTCTGCCCGGCCGCCGGCTGTCGAGGCCGCCCCCCCGCGATGTAGAGCGGTTCCCCCACCAGCGGAAACCCCGCCGCCGCCAGATGGATGCGGATCTGGTGCGGCCGTCCGGTGGGGATCTCCACCTCCACGAGAGTGGCGCCGTCCGCGGGGCGGCGCTCGATCACCCGTACGTGGGAGACGGCCGGGCGGCCGTCGGGACGGGCGGCGAAGACCTGGCCGGGATGGGCATGGGCCACGGGGCCGATGGGTGTCTCCACCGCGAACCGGTCCTTCATGTCGAGGCCCTGCACGAGGGCGCGGTAGAGCTTGTGGACGCGGCGGTTCTCGAAGGCGGCCGCCAGTCCCCGCCGAGCCTCCGCCGAGCGCGCGAAGAGCACGATCCCGGAGGTGCCCCGGCCCAGCCGGTGGGCCGGCGCCGGGCGTTCTCCCAGCCCTTCCCGGACCGCGTGCAGAAGGGTGTTCTCCAGGAACTCCGCCGCCGGCAGGACCTGCAGCCCCGCCGGCTTGGCCACGGCGAGCAGGTCGCCGTCGTCCCGGATCACGTCGAAGCGTCGGGGTGCGGGCGGCTCGGTCCAGGGCGGCCGGTGGTACTCAAGCCGTTGGCCGGAGCGCAGGCGCTCCTCGGGGCCGAGAGGTCCGCCCGGGCCGCGGATCCGGCCCTCCTCCAGCCGACGGCGCCACTGCGCCTCGGTGGAGTGCGGATAACGGCGCACGTAGAACTCGAGCGCTTTCCAGCCGGCCGCCTCCGCGGCCACGACGTCCGGATAGACCCATCCGCGGTTGCGGCGGCGGCTCCATCCCGGCCTGTCGTCGGTTGACTCCAGGGAGCTCAAGAGTTAGAATTTATTATCTAATTTGGAATAATTATTCAATTGCGGAGCGCCCTCGTGAGCCGCCCCACGATCTACATCGATGGCCAGGAAGGTACGACGGGCCTGCGCATCCGCGAGCTGCTGGCAGGACGCGCCGATCTCGACCTGCGCCTGATCGCCGACGAGGACCGCAAGGATCCGGGAGCGCGGCGCAGCCTTCTGGACGAGGCCGACCTCGCCATCCTGTGCCTGCCGGATGACGCCGCCGCCGAGGCGCTGGCGCTGCTGGCTCCCGGCTCGGGCACCCGAGTCATCGATACCAGCACCGTCCGCCGCGTCGACCCCGGCTGGGTCTACGGCCTCCCGGAGCTGTCGCCGGAGCAGCGCCGGGCGATCCGCACGGCGCCCCGGGTGGCCAACTGCGGATGCTACCCCGTGGGCTTCATCCTCGCCGTGCGCCCCCTGATCGAGGCCGGTCTCCTCGACGCCGCCACGCCCCTCACCGTCAACGCCGTCTCCGGCTACTCCGGCGGCGGCCGGCGCATGATCGAGGAGTACCGCGACCGCCCCGGCGCCGACGGCGAGGCGGGAGTTCCCATGTGCCTGTACGGGCTCGAGGGGGATCACAAGCACCTGGCGGAGATGCAGCGCTTCAGCCTCAGCCAGCACCCTCCCCTGTTCGTGCCCTCCGTCGACCACGCCTTCTGCGGCATGCTCACCAGCACGCCCGTTCCTGCCGCGGCCTGGCGCCGGACCGGTACGACGGCGGCGGAGGTCTTCGAGGTGTGGGAGGGCCGCTATGCCGGGGAGCCTTTCGTGCGGCCCGTCGATCCCGCCGAGTCGCCGGACCATCTGCGCGGCGGGCGGTTTCTCGAACTCGGAGGCGCGAATCACACGAACCGGCTCGATCTGTTCGTCTTCGGCCGGCCGGAGGTCGGACTCGTGCTGGTGGGGAGGGAGGACAACCTCGGCAAGGGGGCTTCCGGCAACGCCGTGCAGTGCCTGAACCTGATGCTGGGCATGGACGAGACCACCGGGCTGACGGCCTGACCCCGTGGCCCTGTCTCTCACCGACAGCCACTGCCACCTCGACCAGTTCGACCCCCCGGAGCCCGTGCTCGAGGCAGCGGCGGGGGCCGGCGTCGACCGCCTCGTCGCCGTCGCCCAGGACGCTGCCTCCATGGAGGCCGTGCTCGGTCTGGCCGGCCGCTTCCCTGGCCGCGTCATCCCGGGCCTGGGGGTGCATCCGGTGGACGTGACCCGGCGCGGTCTGGCGGGAATCGAGCCCGACCTGGAGCTGCTCGAAGCCCGCCTTGGGGAAGCCGCCATCGTCGGAGAGACGGGTCTGGACCACAAGTGGGCGGTCGCCCCCGATCAGCAGGCCGAGCAGACCCGGGCGCTGGAGCGCCACTTCGAGCTGGCCCACCGCCACCGCAAGCCGGTGAACCTGCATTCGCGGCGCTGTCCGCGCCAGGTGATGGAGGCCGCCGCCGCCTTCCACCGGGACACGGGCCTGAACGCCCAGCTGCACTGGTTCACCCATTCGAAGAAGCTCGTGCGCATCTGCAACGACGAAGGGCTCTTCATCTCGGTGGGACCCTCCGTGATCTCGGACCCGGCCGCCGCCGCGGTGGCCTGCGAGATCGAGGACGATCTGCTGCTGCTCGAGACCGACGCCCCGGTGCCGGTGGGGGGCGTGGCCGGCCATCCGCGGAGGGTGAGGGAGGTGGCCGAGGAACTGGCCCGCCTCAAGGGCGTCGACATCGAGGAACTCGCCGTCCGCCTGGAGCGCAACCGGGTCCGCTATCTCGGTTGACATCGGCCTTCCGAGGAATCTTTCGTGAGACGAATCTGCACAATGGGCAGCGGCTACGTGGGCCTGGTGACGAGCGCCTGCCTGGCCGATCTCGGCAACGCCGTCCTCTGCATCGACATCGACGAGAGACGGGTCGACCGGCTGCGCGATGGCCACCTGCCGATCTACGAGCCGGGGCTCGAGGAGTTGGTGGGGCGCAACCGCGACCGCGGGAGGCTGTCGTTTTCCGCCGACGTCGCCTTCGCCGTCAAATCCTGCGAGATCCTCTTCATCTGCGTCGGCACTCCCTCCCTGCCGGCGGGAGAGGTGGACATGTCGTACGTCCATGAGGCGGCGCGCTCCATCGGGCGCTACGCGGAGGACTACAAGATCGTCGTCAACAAGTCCACGGTCCCCGTGGGCACGGGCGGCGAGGTGGGGTCGATCATCGCCGCGGAGTGGCCGGATGCCGACGTGGACGTCGTCTCCAACCCCGAGTTCCTGCGTGAGGGCTCGGCTATCGACGACTTCCTCCACCCCGACCGGGTCGTCATCGGCGCCTCCGGCGTGCGCGCCAGGGACGCCGTCATCGACCTCTACCGTCCCCTCTACGAGCGCGACGTGCCCATGGTCCTCACCGACCTGCAGAGCGCGGAGATGATCAAGTACGCTTCCAACGCGATGCTGGCGGCGAAGATCTCCTTCATCAACGAGATCGCCAGCCTGTGCGAGGCCTGCGATGCCGACGTGGCCGCCGTAGCCCGCGGCATGGGCCTCGACGATCGCATCGGTCCCCGAAATCTCGGCGCCGGCGCCGGCTACGGGGGCAGCTGCTTCCCGAAGGATGTGCAAGGCCTGGCGGCGACGGCGCGCAACAAGGCCGTGGAAGCCCCGGTGCTGCAGGCCATCGACCGCAGCAACTCGATCCAGCGCCAGCGGATGGTCGACAAGCTTCGAGGCCTGCTGGGGGGCTTCGAGGGCCGCACCGTCTGCCTGCTGGGGCTGTCCTTCAAGCCCGACACCGACGACATCCGCGAAGCGCCGGCCCTGGAGTTGGCCGAGACCCTGCTTGGCGAGGGCGCCGCGGTACAGGCCTACGACCCCGCGGCCATGGACCTCGCCGCGGCCCTGCTCCCGGCCCTGGGCTGTTGCGGCGATCCCTACGGCGCCGCCGAGGGGGCCGATGCCCTGGTGCTGATGACGGAGTGGAACGAGTTCCGCAACCTCGACTGGCCGCGCATCCGGGCGGGTCTCGCGGCGCCGAGGCTGCTGGACTGCCGCAACCTCTACGATCCGCGGGAGATGGCCGGCCTCGGCTTCGAATACGTCAGCGTCGGCCGCCCGAGCCCCGGTCCCGGCCAGGACCCAGGGCGCCCGGCCCCGGTGGGCTGAAGATGGCCAGATCCCTGCTGATCACGGGCGGCTGCGGCTTCATCGGGGCCAACTTCGTGCGCTACGTGCTGCGGGAGCACCCCGACTACGAGGTCGTCAACCTCGACAAGCTCACCTACGCCGGGAACCCGGCCAACCTGAGCGATGTCGAGGAGGACCCGCGCTACCGCTTCGTCCACGGCGACATCTGCGACGCCGGACGGGTCGACCCCCTCGTGGCGGAGGCCGACTGGGTCGTGAACTTCGCCGCCGAGAGTCACGTGGACCGCAGCATCCTGGGCAGCGCCGACTTCCTGAGCACCAACGTCCAAGGGACCTACGTGCTCCTCGATGCGGCTCGCCGGCACGGCGTCGAGCGCTATCACCAGGTCAGCACCGACGAGGTCTACGGCAGCATCGACGAAGGGGCCTGGGACGAGACCGAGCCTCTGGAGCCGCGGAACCCGTACTCGGCGACCAAGGCCGGCGCCGAGCTGCTGGTCCGCGCCTTTCACGTCAGTCATGGCGTGCCCACCCTCGTTACCCGGGCCTCGAACACCATCGGTCCCTACCAGTACCCCGAGAAGCGGGTGCCGCTCTTCATCACCAACGCCATCGACGACCTGCCCCTGCCGGTCTACGGCGACGGGCAGCAGGTGCGCGATCACCTCTACGTGGAAGATCACTGCGCGGCCATCGACCGGGTGCTCCATTTCGGCGAGCCCGGGCAGGTGTACAACGTGGGCGGGGGGAACGAGGCCACCGGCATCGAGGTGGCCCAGGCGATCCTCGGGAGGCTGGGCAAGCCGGAGGGGCTGTTGCAGTTCGTCGAAGACCGCGCCGGCCACGACCTGCGCTATGCCCTCGACTCGAGCCGGGTCCGGCGCCTGGGATGGTCCCCGGCGGTCAGCGTCGAGGAGGCCATGGACCGCACCGTGCAGTGGTACGTCGATCACGAGTCCTGGTGGCGCGAGATCCGCGGCCGGGAAGACTACAGGGCCTACTACCTCCGTCAGTACGGAGAGCGGCTCAGTTGATCACCGGTGCCGGCAGCGGCGGCCTCATCGCGCCCCCCCCTGGAGGCCCGCACCCTGAAGGCGCTGGCCGCGGAGCATCTTCATGAGCGGCGGCGGTCTTCGGATCCGCGTGATCGTCGACTCCGGCCACGGCCCGCCGCGGTACGAGACGCCCCACAGCGCCGGCATGGACCTGCGCGCCCATCTGCCGGAGGGGATCGACCTCGCCCCCGGAGAGCGGGTCCTGGTGCCGACGGGCCTGCGGCTGCAGATCCCGCCCGGCTACGAGGGCCAGGTGCGCCCCCGCAGCGGCCTGGCGCTCAAGCGCGGTCTCACCGTCCTCAACGCTCCGGGCACGATCGACGCGGACTACCGCGGCGAGGTGGGGGTGATCCTCGTCAATCTGTCGGCGGAGCCGCAGCGGATCGAGCCGGGAGAGCGGGTTGCCCAGCTGGTTGTCGCGCCGGTGACCCGCGTCTCCTGGGAGGAGGTGGACGAGCTGGACGCGTCGGAACGGGGTGGCGGGGGCTTCGGGTCGACGGACGCGGGTCAGCCGTAGAACTTCTCCACCAGCTCCGCCCTCTTGCCGCACACGGTGGCGGGATCGAGGGCCCCGGGGCCGAAGACGACGGGGAAGGTCATGCCAGTGTCGAGGGTGCGGGTCTCGGCCTCCATGTAGGTGGCGCTGAAGGCGCGGCGGGGGCGGTCCGTCGGATTCGTCCCCGACCGGTGCAGCAGCAGGTTGTGCAGCAGAACCGCCTCCCCCGCCTCGGCCTCGAGGGCCTCCACCTTGCCGGGGGGCGCGTAGCGGGTCTCCTCTTCCGGTGTCAGGAAGTGCCGTTCGTTGATCACCCCATGGACATGGCTGCCGGGGACGATCTCCATGGCGCCGTTGGCCGCCGTCGCCTCGTCGAGGGCCGTCCAAACGGTGACGATGGGATTGCGGTCGATCCCCCAGCCGGCCCCCACGTCCTGATGCCAGGGCAGGGTCTGCTCCCACCGGGCCGGCTTGTTCATGAACATGGCCCGGAAGACGGAGACGGCCTCGCCGACGTAGCGTCGGCAGATCCGTTGAAAGAAGGGTTGCTGCATGTAGGCCAGGAACAGAGGATCCTGCTCCAAGTCGTCGATGCGCCGGTACGACAGGGTCGCCGCCTCGTTCCCCAGCGTCCGCCGCAGCTTCCCGGTACCGGCTTCGAAGAGCTGCATCCGCATGTTGGGATAGCGGATTCGCCCGAGCATGAGGTCGTCGATCCGGCGCTGAAGGCCGGCCAACTCCTCCGGCCCCCCCACCTTGCCCAGGCGCAGGTACCCCCTGGCGAGGAAGCCTTCGTGGTGGGTGTCGTCGAAGACGGTCACGGGAGGGGGATCGGAGCCGGCGCCGCGAGGGCGCGGCGGGTCATCGAGGCCGGAGGGATCCCCCGCTGATGGCCGGCAGGAAGTGGACCTCGCTGGACGCCCCCACATGCCGGCGCATGCCCTCGGCCGACACCTCGCCATCGACGGAGACGGCGATGTCCGGGCGGATCCGGTCCTTCTCCTCGTCGACGATGCGCTGACGGAAGCCGGGGTACTGCGTCTCGAGGGATTCGATCACCTGACGGACGGTCTCACCCGCCACCTCGACCTGCTGTTGCCCGCCCGTGAGCTTGTCACGCCAGGGCGCGGGCACCCATACGGTCGGCACGGATCGGCTCAGTCGCCCGCCGCCATGGAGATGGCGCCGGATCCGAGCCCCGCGGTGATCCGGTCCGGGCGCATGGGCAACTCGTTGAGCGACAACCCGGTGGCGCTCTTGATCGCCGCGGCCAGAGCCGCCGGCGGCGGGGCGATGGAAGCCTCGCCGACGCCGCGGACCCCGTAGGGATGGCCCGGGTTGGGCACCTCGACGATGATCGTCTCGATCATGGGCAGGTCGAGGGTTGTGGGAATGCGGTAGTCGAGGAAGGTGGAGTTGGCCATCCGGCCGTCCTCGGTGTAGAAGTACTCCTCGTTGAGCCCCCATCCGATCCCCTGCACGCTGCCGCCCTGCATCTGGCCCTCCACGTAGCTGGGGTGGATGGCCTTGCCGGCGTCCTGGATCACGGTGAAGCGCAGCACCGTCACCTTGCCGGTCTCCGGGTCGACCTCGACGTCGGCGATGTTGGCCGCGAAGGAGCCGCCCACCCCCGATTCCGGGTCCACCGACCCGCTGCCGACGACCGGGCCGCCCGTGTCGTCGATCTTGCCGGCGAGCTCGCGGAAGTGCATCGACTGGCTGCCGTCGGTGGTGCGGAAAGCGCCGTCGGAGAACTCCACCTGGGCGGGATCCACCTCCCAGACCTTGGCGGCGCGCTCGATCATCTGGTCCTTCACGTCCTGGGCGGCCTCGTAGGCGGCCCAGCCGGTGGCGTAGGTGACGCGGCTGCCGCCGGTGACGTCGGTGTAGCCGATGGCGCTGGTGTCGCCCACGCTCGGGTTGATGTCCTCCGCCTCGAGACCGAGGGCCTCGGCGAACTGCATGGCCACCGAGGTGCGCGTGCCCCCGATGTCGGTCGATCCCTCGACGAGCTGCACCGTGCCGTCGTTGTTGACGCTGGCCGTGACCGCCGACTTCAGGCCCACGTTGAACCAGTACCCGAGGGCGATGCCGCGGCCCCGGTTGGGCCCTTCGAGGGCGGAGCGGTAGTGCTCGGAGTCGCGCAGGACCTCCAGGCACTCCCTGGCCCCGATGCGGGGATAGACGATGCCGTCGGAACGGCGGGTGCCCTCGACGGCGACGTTGTCGAGGCGGAACTCGACGGGGTCCTTGCCGAGCTTCTCGGCGAGCTCGTCCATGGCCTTCTCCACGGCGAAGGCCACATGGGTGGAGCCCGGGGCGCGGTAGGCGAAGGAGCGCGGCTTGTTGACGACCACGTCGAAGCTGTCGACCACGGCGTTGGGGAAGTCGTAGCAGGAAAAGACGCACATGGCGGCGGCGAAGACCGGAGAGCCGGGGTAGGCGCCGGCCTCGAAGGCGATCCAGGCCTCGCCGGCGGTGAGCTTGCCCGAGGCGTCGGCGCCGATCTTCACGCGTACGCAGGACCCCGGTGTCGGCCCCGTGCCCTCGAAGCAGTCGGCGCGGGTCATGATGATCTTCACCGGCTGGCCGGTCTCGCGCGACAGCAGGGCGGCGACGGGCTCGAGATAGCTGGGGATCTTGCCGCCGAAGCCGCCGCCGATCTCCTGGGGCACGACGCGGACCTTGCCGACGGGCAGGCCGAGGATGGCGGCGATCTGCTTCTGGGCGGTGAAGGCGCCCTGAGTGCTGGTCCAGACGGTGAGCTGTCCGTCCGGGCTCCAGGTGGCGGTGCCGTTGTGGGGCTCGATGTAGCCCTGGTGCACGGTCGCCGTGTGGACCTCGGCCTCGGCGGTGACAGCGGCCTCCTCGAACCCCCTGGCCAGGTCGCCGAGCTCGTGGCGCATGTGCGAGGCGATGTTGCTGACGCGGCCCGTGTCCTCGCCGAACTCCTGGGTCGTCATGTCCTCGTGCAGCATGGGCGCGTTCTCGCGCATGGCGTCGAGGACGTCCACCGCCGGCGGCAGCACCTCGTAGTCGACCTCGATCAGGGCCAGGGCCTCCTCGGCGGCGTGCAGGGTGGTGGCCGCCACCCCCGCCACGGCATGGCCGCGGTAGAGCGCCTTGTCGGTAGCGAGCACGTTGTCGCGCATGTGCTTGATGCGCGCCGGGCCCTCGCCGAGGTCGACGATCTCGTCGGCCGAGGCCGGGGCCGGCAGGTCGGCGCCGGTGACGACGGCGCGCACACCGGGCACCCGCGACGCCTCGCTCGTGTCGATGGAGCGGATGCGGGCGTGGGCGTGCGGAGAGCGCAGCACCTGCCCGTAGAGCAGTCCCGGAAGGCGCACGTCGCCGCCGTAGACGGCCCGGCCCGTGACCTTGTCGGTGCCGTCGTGGCGGATCGGACGCGTGCCGATCACGTTGTACTGCCGGTCGCCGAAATCGCGGATCTTGCCGTTGCCGTCAGCCATGGATCATTCCCCCGTTGGCCGGGTGGGCAGGCAATCGGCGCCGAGCCTCCTCGAGACCCGCCGCCGGCTCGTGTGCCCGGTGTGCGGAGCTGTCAACCGTCCTGACCCGCCGCGTCGAGAACGGCGCGGACGATCTTGTCGTAGCCGGTGCAGCGGCAGAGGTTGCCCGCCAGCCAGTGGCGCACGTCGTGCTCACTCGGATTCGGATTGGCGTCGAGCAGGGCCTTGCTCGCCACCAGGAACCCCGGCGTGCAGATGCCGCATTGGAGGCTGGCGTGCTCCAGGAACTTCCGCTGCAGCGGATGCAGCCCGTCGGCGCTGGCCAGCCCCTCGACGGTGGTGACCTCGGATCCATCCACCTCGGCCGCCAGGACCAGGCAGGAATCGACGAGCACGCCGTCGACCATGACGCTGCAGGCGCCGCAGTTGCCGTCGTTGCACCCTTCCTTGGTGCCGGTGAAGCCGAGATCCTCGCGCAGAACCTCCAGCAGGCTCTGGCGGGCCTCGCAGAGGAACTCCTCGGACTCCCCGTTGATCGTGCAGGAGACGTGAATCTTGCTCATGTCGTGTGTGGTCCTCTCGGTCGAGTCGGGTTACAGCGAGTACGCGGGATGGCCGTTTTCCTGCACGGCATTGGGAACGAACTGACCGCGGGCGCGCTTGACCGCGCCGACCAGGGCCCGCCGTGTCAGCACGCCCACCAGGTGGGTGCGGTACTCCGCCGGTCCGCGCATGTCGGAGATGGGGCTGGCCACGGCCTTGGCCGCCTCGGCGGCGGCGGCGATCGACTCCTCGTTCACCGGCTGACCTTCGAGCCCGGCGCCGGCGGCGTCGGCGGACAGCGGCGTCGGGGCCACCGCCCCGAGGCCGATGCGCACCTTCCTGAAGGTCTGCCCCCGCCCCCGGCCGGCCAGCTCGACGTAGGCCCCGGCGCCGACGACGGCGATGTCCATCTCGTTGCGCGGGATGAAGCGGAGGTAGTGGGCGCCGGAGTTCTTGCGGTTGAGGGGAACCTGGATGCCCACGAGCAGCTCCCCGGGCTGCAGCACGCTCTGGCCCGGGGCGGTGCAGAAGTCCTTCACCAGGACCCGGCGGCGGCCATCGGGCCCGGCGATCTCGGCGCGGGCTCCGTAGGCGATCAGGGCGGGGATCGTGTCGGCGCTGGGGGAGGCGTTGCACAGATTGCCGCCGAAGGTCGCCCGCCCCTGGATCTGGATGCCGCCGATGATCGCAGCCGCGTCGACGATCCCGGGGTAGCGCTCGGCGATCTCGGCGTCGCCGTAGATGCGGTGGCAGGGGACGGCGGCCCCGATCCTCAGGCCCGCACGGGGGCTGATGCGCAGCTCCTTGAGCTCGGGCACCTTCTTGACGTCGACGACGCGCCCGGGCTGCAGGCGGCGGATCCTCATCTGCACGATGAGGTCGGTGCCTCCCGCCAGGGGCCGGGCGTTGTCGTGGGAGAGCAGCTTGACCGCCTCGCGCAAGGTCTCGGGGGCGGCGTATTCGAAGTCCTTCAAGGGTCGGCTCCCTCGTCTCCCGGGTCGCCTGCCGGCCCTCGGATCGTGGGGGGCCGGGACCGGCGACTCTCGGCTTGATGACACATATGGTATTGATGCAGGGGCGGGAAAGATACCCGGCCGAGTGGGCCTGTCAAACAAGCCGGCCAGTCGCTTCCGGCTCACATGGCGGCGGCCTTGGAGGCCTCTTCCGGGGACCCGCGCAGGCCAAGCCAGCGTTCGCGAAAGAGCTCCAGAAGCTTCATGCCGGCCGGTACCCCGATCAGGATGATCACCGTCGCGAAGAGGATGCCGAAGGCGAGGCTGACCGCCATGGGGATCAGGAACTGGGCCTGAAGGCTCCGCTCGAGGATCATGGGCAGCAAGGCGAAGAAGGTCGTGGCCGAGGTCAGCAGGATCGGCCGGAAGCGCTGGCGTCCGGCCTCGACGAGGGCCTCGTCCCGGGGGCGCCCGTCGGCGCGCAGCTGGTTGTAGAAGGAGAGCAGGATCAGCGAGTCGTTGACGACCACGCCGGAGAGGGCGACGACGCCGAAGAGGCTGAGCATCGCCAGGTCGAGCCCCATCAGCACGTGGCCCCAGACGGCCCCGATCATGCCGAAGGGGATGGCGCTCATGACGACCAGGGGCTGGGTGTAGGAGCGGAAGGGAATGGCCAGCAGGGCGTAGATGGCGACCAGGGCGACGACAAAGCCGCGGCGGAGACTGGCGAAGGACTCGGCCTGCTCTCTCTGCTCCCCCTCGTAGCTGTAGCGCAGTCCCGGGAACTCCCGGGCCAGGAGGGGCAGGAAGCGCTCCTGGAGATCCCGGTTGATCTCGTCCGCATTGGCCGCGCCGGCGTCGACGTCGGCGGTGACGGTCACCACCCGCCGTCCGCCGCTGCGCTGGAGAGTGGAGTACCCGTAGTCGAGGCTCACGTCGGCGACATAGGGCAGGGGCACCTCGCCGCCGGACGGGGTCCGAACGCGCATGCCCTCGATGTCGGCCGGGTTGCGCCGCTCGGCCTCCGGATAGCGGACAACCACGCGGGCGTCGTCGCGTCCGCGCTGCAGGCGCAGGGCCTCGGCGCCGTAGAACCCGTGGCGCACCTGGGTCGCCAGGTCGGCCATGGTCAGGCCGAGGACGCGGCCCCGGGGCTTGAGCTCGAGACGCATCTCGAGCTTGCCCTCCTGGAAGCTGTCGCGGACCTCCTCGGTGCCCGGGTAGCCGCCGATCTCCTCCCTCAGCCGCTCCGCCCCCGCCGCGAGCAGGTCGAGGTCATCGGCGGAGAGCTGGATCTCGATGGCGTTGCCCACGGTGAACAGGCTCGACTGGTAGACCACGGACTCGGGGCCAGGCAGGGGGCCGACGGCGGAGCGGATGCGGGTCACGATCCCGGTGCTGGGCAGCCGCCGCTGCTCGGCGGGCAGCAGCTCGATGGTGATCTCCGCCAGGTGCGCCTGGGCGCCCGGACGGCCGGCTACGTCGAAGGCGGTGCGCCGGAGCATGGGCTGGTCCCCGATGATGCTGAAGACGTTGCGGTAGATCGACGGCTCCTCCGGCTGAGACGCGTCGATCTCGTCGCGCACTCCCATGGCCGCGGTCTCGATGCGCCGCACGACGTCCCGCGTCTGCCCTGCGGTGGATCCCTGGGGCATCTCGACGGCGATGGTGACCCAGTCCGAGTCGATCTCGGGCATGAAGACGAACTTGATGTGGCCGCCGGCGATGAACCCCGCGGTGCCCAGCAACAGAGAGAGACCGGTGGCGATGGTGACGAAGGGATTGACGAGGGCCCGCCGCACCGCCGGGGTGTAGCAGCGCTCGATCACCCACCGCAGGCCGGTGTTGACGCGCTCCGAGATGCGCCGGTGAACCCGCAGGGGCGCCGCGAGGGCCCACCCGAGGATGCGGGAGGGGAGGCCCGGCCCGGTGGAGAGGTGGGCGGGCAGGATGTAGAGGGCCTCCACCAGGGAGAGGAGGAGCACGGAGATGACGATGGCCGGGATGACGACGATGAACTTGCCCATGTTTCCCTCGACGAAGGCGAGGGGGAGGAAGGCGGCCACCGAGGTCAGGATGGTGAAGACCACCGGTTTGCCGACTTCCAGGGTGCCGTCCACGGCGGCCTGCAACAGGCCCTTCCCGAGTTCGCGGTGGGAGAAGATGTTCTCGCCCACCACGACGGCGTCGTCGACGACGATGCCGAGGGCGAGGATGAAGGCGAAGAGGGAGAGCATGTTGATCGACACGCCGAGAGGCTCGATCAGCAGGAAGCTGCCCAGGAAGGAGATGGGGATGCCCATCATCACCCAGAAGGCCAGGCGCATGTCCAGGAAGAGGCTCAGGCAGACGAAGACCAGGGCCAGGCCGAGCTGGGCGTTGCGCAGCAGCAGGTCCAGCCGGCTGCGCAGGAGCCGCGCGTCGTCGCGGACGTAGCTGATGTCGATGCCGGCCGGGAGGCTTCCCTGCCGATTCTCGACGTATCCCTTGACGTGCCTGGAGATCTCGAGGGCGCTCTCGTCGCCGGTGCGGTAGACTCCGACCACGGCCGCCGGCCGTCCCTGGAACCGGCAGATCAGATCGCTGTCCTCGAAGCCGTCGACCACGCGCCCGATGTGTCCCACGGTCAGCGACGTTCCGTCGGGCCGTGTCTGAACGACGACGCCGTCGTAGTCGCGCCCGTCGTAGAGCAGGCCCTTGGTGCGCACGAGCACCTCGCCCCGTTCTCCCTTCACGCTGCCGCCGGGCAGGTCGAGGCTGGTGCGCCGCACGGCGTCGGCCACCGCGCCGAGGGTGAGCCCGTGGCGCTGCAGGGCCGCCGCGGGGACCTCGATGGCGATCTCGTCGGTGCGCACGCCCACCAGCTCCACCTGGGAGACCTCGCCGGAGACGCGCAGATCGTCGCGCACCTCCTCGGCGGCGGCCTTCAGGGCGCGCTCCGGCACCTCGCCGTAGAGGACGACGTCGATGACGCGGGTGCGCCGCACCAGCTCCTTGATGACCGGTTTCTCGGTCTCGGCCGGAAAGGTGTCGATGCGGTCGATGGTGCCGCGGACGTCGTCGACAACCCTCTCCATGTCGGCGCCCAGCTCGAGCTCGACGGTGACCGCCGCCATGCCCTCGGCGGAGGTGGAGCTGATCCGGCGGATCCCCTCCAGGCCGGTGATGCGTTCCTCGATGCGGCGCACGACGCCGGCCTCCACGTCCTCCGGGCTGGCCCCCGGGTAGGGGACCTGGATGCGGATGCGGTCGAGGTCGATCTCCGGAAAGGTCTCCTTCTTCATGCGCAGCACACCGAGTGCCCCGGTGAGGAGGACGAAGACCATGAGCAGGTTGGCGGCCACGTGGTTGCGCGCCATCCACGCGACGGATCGCTTCACGGCGCCTCCGCCCGCTGGGGGGCCACCGCCATGCCGTCGGTGACACCCCTCAGCTGGGACGTGATCACCCTCGCGCCGGGGGCCGCGTCGAAGCGCACGAGGGCCTCCTCGCGGCCGAGGTGGACCACCTCCACCAGCTGCCGCCGCAGCCGGCCGTCCTCGGCGAGCCAGACCACTCCGCCGTCGTGCAGGGCCCGCCGCGGGATGGTGCGCACCGCCGTCAGCGGGCGTCCCTGGATCTCCACCTCGACGAAGAGACCGACCATGAGCGGCGCCGTTGCCGAGTCCCGGGGGTCGTAGGGGGCGTCGACCTCGACGATGAGGTTGATCATGCGGCTGCGGGGGTCGACCTGCCCCTCGGTGCGGGCCACCCGCCCCTTCCAGGTGTGGTCGCGCCCGGCGTGGCGCGCCCGCAGCAGCACCTGCCCGCGGCCGGCCTCCTGGGGGAGCTCCGGAGGGGGCGAGTCGGCGGCCGGGGACGGGCGCGGCGAGACCGGGGGCGAGGGGACGTCGATCCAGGCCAGCTCCTCGTCGGGTACGGGGACCGGGACCTCGGCCCGTTCGATGCCGTAGAGACGGGCCACCCCCCGTCCGGGAGAGACGTACTGGCCCACGTCGAGATCGGTGGAGCGGACGCGTCCGGCGAAGGGGGCCCGCAGGCGGGTCCGCTCCAGGCGCAGCTCCGCCTCCCGGCGGCGCGCCCTCGCCGCCTTCAGCGTCGCCTCGGCCAACCTCACCTGGGGGATGTGCAGGGCCAGGTCGGACGGCTCGGACCCGCCGCCGGCGCGCAGCCTCTCCCACTCCTCGGCGGCCACCTCGGCCTCGCCCCGGGCGATCTCGAGCTGGTAGAGGGCCCTGGCCACCTCGGCATCGGCCTGGTCCAGGGCGAGGGCGAAGTCCTCCGGGTCGATGCGGGCCAGCTCCTGGCCGGCGGAGTAGAAGCCGCCGGTCTCCATCTGCTCGGAGATCCAGACGATGCGGCCGCCGACCTGGGGCACGAGGTCGATCTCCCGGTCGGGGCGGACCGTCCCCTGGCCGCGGACGACGACGCGGGCGGTCGCCGGCGGCGCCTGGACGGTCTCGACCAGTGGAGCCCGGTGGACGGGCTCCTCCCGGGGGGGCGGCGAGCGCGAGCGCAGGAGGACCACGAAGAGGGCCACGCCGGCGGCCAGGATCGCCACCGGCAGGAGGAATCGCATGGGCCTACTCATCGGTCGGGGCGCCGGCGGCGGGATGGGTGAAACCGCCGCCCAGGGCGACGTGCAGGTCGACGCGGGCGTCGACGCGCCGACGCCGCGTGGTGAGCAGCCGGCTGTGCGCTTCCCAGGCCCGGCGCCGGGCGTCGAGGAGGGTGATGAGGCCGACCAGGCCCCGGTGGTAGCGGACGTCGGCCAGGGACTCCGCCGCCGAGGCCTGGTCCGCCGTCTCCACCAGGGCCGCCTCCTGCTCGGCCAGGGCGGCTTCGGCTGCCAGGGCCCCCTCGACCTCGGCGAAGGCGCTCAGCGCCAGGCCGGCGTAGGCGGCCGTCAGCGCCTCGCGGTCCGCTTCGGCCGCCGCCGCCTGCGCCCGCAGGCGGCCCCCCTGGAAGAGGGGCATGGTCAGGTTGGCCACCAGGCTCCAGACCGAGAAGTCGCCATCGAGCAGGTCGGCCAGCTCCTCGCTGGAGCGGCCGCCGCCGCCGGTCAGCCGGATGCCGGGCAGGAGGGCCCGGCGGGCCGACGCCAGGCGCTGATCGGCCGACGCCAGGCGGCGTTCGGCGGCCGCCAGGTCCGGGCGCCGGCGGACCAGGTCGGCGGGCAGTCCCGCGGGCACGAGTCCGGTCACCGCCGGAGGCGCCTCGGCGACGGCGAGCTCGGCCGCCGGGTAGCGCCCGAGGAGGACCTCGAGCCGGCGGGTGGCGGCGTCGAGCTGGAGCCTGCGCTCGGCCAGGGCGCCGCGGGCGCCTGCGGCCTCCGCGCGCGCCAGGCGCAGGTCGAGGGAGGTGCGCAGGCCGAGGGCGTACCTGTCTTCGATGCGCTCTCTCACCCGCTGCCGGTTGGCGGCCGTGGCCTCGGCCAGGCGGGCCTGGCTGCGAGCCTCGGCGGCAGCCGCGTAGGCGCGCACGATCATGGACTCCAGGGAGAGGCGGGCCCCGGCGAGGTCGAAGCGGGTGGCCTGCGCCTCGGCGAGGGCCGCTGCCTGGTCGGCCCGCAGCCGGCCCCAGAGATCGGCCTCCCAGCTGGCGCTGAAGGCGGCGTCGAAGGTGCTGGTGGTCAGGGCCGGCAGCTCGCCGGACAGGCCCGGGAAGGCGGGGAAGCCGGGGAAGTTGCGGCGCGAGCGGTTGGCGTGGCCGTCGACGCCTGCCTGTGGCCAGCGCCCGGCTCCGGCCATGCGCGTCCGGGCAACGGCGCGCTCCACCCGGGCGGAGGCGGCGGCCAGATCCTGGTTGTAGGCCAGGGCTTCGGCGATGAGGGCGCCGAGGTTGGGGTCGTCCAGGCCGCTCCACCACGGCGCCTGCAGGGTATCGGCCGCCGGGGGGCCGTCGCCGCCGGCGATCCACACCGGGGGGGTGACGGCCACGGGGGGAGCGGGGTCGAAGGGCGGCGCCGAGGTGCAGGCGGCCAGCCACAAGGCGAGGGTGAGGGCCCCCGCGGCGGTGGAGGGCCCCGGTCGGGGAACCGCCTCCGGAGCGGCGCGGTCAACGGTCATCTTCCGCCCCTGGCGGCGGCGTTTGCCGGAACCACTCCACCGTCCGGCGGAGCCCCTCGTCCGGATCAACCCTCGGCTCCCATCCGAGCAGGTCGCGCGCCTTGGTGATGTCGGGCAGGCGCACCTTGGGGTCGTCCTCGGGGAGGGGCAGAAAGTCCAGTCGGCTGCGGCTGCCCGTGAGGTGGATGATCTTCCTCGCCAGGATCTCCATGGTCAGCTCGGAGGGGTTGCCGAGGTTGACGGGGGTGGTCACGTCGGAGTGCATGAGGCGGCAGATGCCGTCCACGAGGTCGCTCACGTAGCCGATGCTGCGCGTCTGGCGGCCGTCGCCGTAGACGGTCACGTCGTCGCCGGCCAGGGCCTGGGTGATGAAGTTGGGAATGGCCCGGCCGTCGTCGTGGCGCATGCGCGGGCCGTAGGTGTTGAAGATCCGGGCGATGCGCGTGTCGACCCCGTGGGACCTGTTGTAGGCCATGGCCATCGATTCGGCGAAGCGCTTGGCCTCGTCGTAGACACCGCGGAGGCCGACGGGATTGACGTTGCCCCGGTAGTCCTCGCCCTGGGGGTGCACGAGAGGGTCGCCGTAGACCTCGGAGGTGGAGGCCAGGAGGAACCGGGCGCCCTTGGCGCGCGCGAGTCCCAGGGTCTTGTGGGTCCCCAGGGCGCCCACCTTGAGGATCTGGATCCCGAGGCGCTCGAAGTCGGCGGGACTCGCGGGGCTGGCGAAGTGGAGGATGAAGTCGAGAGGGCCGTCGACGTGGAGGTACCCGGTCACGTCGTAGTGGATGAACTCGAAGTCGGGGTTGTTCCTGTGGGCCTGGAGGTTCTCGATGCGGCCGGTGAGCAGATTGTCCATGACGACCACCCGGTGGCCCTCCTCGAGGAACCGGTCGCACAGATGGGACCCGATGAATCCCGCCCCCCCGGTGATCAGCATGCGCACGATTGTCCTCCTCCGGCTCTGGATTCGGTAATAGAAACTCCCTCTCTCGCCGCGGCAACGCCGGCGATTGACGGCCTTCCGCCCCCCCGATAGGTTGCCTTGGGCATCCCCTCACACGTCACCGGCAGCCCGCACGGCAGCCCGGGAGCCAATGGCCAGCGCCGAGTTCGTCCACCTCCACGGACACAGCGAGTACAGCCTCCTCGACGGCGGCTGCGCCATCGACGCCATGGCGGCCGGGGCCGCCGAGGCCGGCATGCCCGCCCTGGCCGTCACCGACCACGGCAACCTCTTCGGCGCCATAGCCCACCACCGGGCCTGCACCGACGCCGGCATCCGGCCGATCTTCGGGTGCGAGGTCTACGTGGCCATCGGCAGCCGCCACGACCGCACCGGCGCCCGCGGCCTGGCCCACGGCTCCAACCATCTCATCCTGCTGGCCAAGGACGCCGCGGGCTGGCAGAACCTCATCCAGCTCGTCTCCAAGGGGTACACCGAGGGATTCTACTACAATCCGCGCGTCGACAAGCAGCTCCTGCGGCAGCACGGCGAGGGGCTGGTCTGCATGTCCGCCTGCATCTCGGGGGAGGTGGCCCACCTGATCCAGGAGGAGGGGGTGGATCAGGCCGAGGCCGCGGCCCGGGAGTACATGGAGATCTTCGGGGACGATTACTACCTGGAGATCCAGCGGCACGGGATCGAGGCCGAGGCCAAGGTCAACGACGGGCTCCTGCACCTGCACCGCAAGCTCGGCGTGCCCCTGGTGGCGACCAACGACTTCCACTTCCTGCGCGCCGACGACCACGCCGCCCACGACGCCCTGGTGTGCATCCAGACGGGAAAGAGCCTCTCCGATTCCGACAGGATGTGCTATCCCTCGGGACTCTACATGAAGAGCCCGGGGGAGATGCAGGAGCTCTTCGCGGACCTGCCCGGGGCGATCGAGAACACCCTCGCCATCGCCGAGAAGTGCCGGGTGGAGCTGGACCTGGATTCGGGCCGCTCCCTCATGCCCGGATTTCCCATCCCCTCCGAGTTCGAGTCCAGCGGCGAGTACCTGCGCCATCTCGCCCAGGACGGTCTCGAACGGCGCTACCCCGAGGTCGTTCCCGAGGTCCAGCAGCGCCTCGACTACGAGATGGAGGTGATCACCAAGGAGGGCTTCTCCAGCTACTTCCTCATCGTCTGGGACTTCGTGCACCACGCCCGCGAGAGCGGCGTTACCGTCGGCCCGGGGCGCGGGTCCGCCGCCGGGTGCCTGGTCTCCTACTGCCTCGGCATCACCGACACGGACCCGATCCGCCACAAGCTGCTCTTCGAGCGCTTTCTCAATCCCGAGCGCATCGAGCCGCCCGACATCGACATCGACTTCGCCGACACGGGCCGGGACAAGGTCGTGCGCTACGTGGTCGAGAAGTACGGCGAGGAGAACGTCTCGCAGGTGATCACCTTCGGCACCATGGGGGCCAAGGCGGTGGTCCGCGACGTGGGGCGGGTCCTGGGCATGCCCTTCGGCGAGGTGGACCGCATCGCCAAGCTGATCCCGGGGGAGCTGAAGATCACCCTCGACGAGGCCATCAAGCGGGAACCCGAGCTGAAGCAGATGGCCGAGACCGAGGGCGAGCCGGGACAGCTGATCGAGTACTCCCGCAAGCTCGAGGGCCTGGCGCGCCACGCCTCTGTCCACGCCTGCGCCGTGATCATCGCCCCCTCCCGGCTGACCGACTACGTGCCCCTCTACCGGGCGCCGAAGGACGGCACCGTCACCACCCAGTTCGACGGCGACACGTGCAAGGACGTGGGCCTGCTGAAGATGGACATCCTGGGGTTGAAGGAGCTCTCCCTGATGGACGAGGCCGTGCGTCTCATCCGCCAGCGGGAGCCCGGCTTCGACCTGTACTCCATCCCCTGGGACGACGAGCCCACCTTCGACCTCTTCAGCCGCGGCGAGACGGTGGGCGTCTTCCAGTTCGAGAGCCCGGGCATGCGCGATTACCTGCGCCAGCTCAAGCCGGACAGCATCGAGGACGTGATCGCCATGAACGCCCTCTACCGGCCGGGGCCGATGCAGCGCATCCCTGCCTACGTGGCCCGCCGCCAGGGGGCCGAGGCGGTCGACTACGACCACCCCATCCTCAAGCCGATCCTGAGGGAGACCTACGGCATCATCACCTACCAGGAGCAGGTGCAGCGCATCTGCCGCGACCTGTCGGGCTTCACCCTCGGCCAGGCGGACGGCATCCGCAAGGCGATGGGACAGAAGCGGCCGGAGGTGATGGAGAAGTACAGGCAGGACTTCGCCGAGGGGGCGGCTGACAGGGGAGTCGACCCCAGGACGGCGGAGAAGATCTGGTCCGACATCGAGGTGTTCTCCGGGTACGGCTTCAACAAGTCCCACTCGGCCAGCTACTCGGAGGTGGCCTACCGGAACGCCTACCTCAAGGCCCACTACCCCAGGGAGTACATGGCGGCGAGCCTGACCACGGACCGCAACAACACCGACCGGCTCACCATACTCCTCGACGAGTGCCGGCGCATGGAGATCCCGGTGCTTCCGCCCGACGTCAACGAGAGCTCCGTCAACTTCGTGCCCAGCGACCTCGGCATCCGCTTCGGCCTGGCGGCGATCAAGAACGTCGGCGCCGCCGCGGCTGGGTCGATCGTCGACGGCCGCGGCGAGCACGGTCCCTCGAAGGATCTCTACGAGTTCTGCGAGCGCCTCGACCTGGGCGCCGTCAACCGGCGCGTGGTGGAGAGCCTGATCGCCGCCGGCGCCTGCGACAGCCTGGGAGGCCACCGGGCGCAGCTCCTCGAGGCCCTGGAGCGGGCCATGCGCAACGCCCAGGCGGTGCAGGACGAGCGCCGCCGCGGCCAGATCAGCCTCTTCGGCGGCGACTCGGCGCTGGAGATGGAGCACCAGCCGGCGCTGCCGGACGTGCCGGAGTGGACCGAGACGGAGCGGCTCTCCAACGAGAAGGAGCTGCTCGGGTTCTACGTCTCCAGCCATCCTCTGACCCGCTTCGAGAAGGATCTGGCCTACTTCGCCACATCCCTCTTGGAGATCGACGGCCGTCAGGACGGGGATCCGGTGCGCGTCGGCGGTCTCGTCAGCCGCGTCAGCCCTTCGAGCGACCGCCGCGGGAAGGCGATGGCCTTCGTCACCCTCGAGGACCTCTCGGGCAAGGCCGAGGTCGTGTTCTTCTCCGACGCCTACGACAGATGCCGCGACCTGGTCGTGCAGGACGCGGTGGTCCTCGTCGAGGGCCGTCTCAACCGCCGCAACGGCGTCATGACGGTGCAGGCCGAGGGTGCCGCGCCGATGGACCAGGGCCGGGAGCGGCTGACGCGCTCGGTAAACGTCGACCTCCCGTACGAGGCGGTTTCGGACCAGTTGCTGGCCGATCTGCGCCGACTGTGCGGCGAGCACCGGGGGAAGTGCGACCTCGTCGTCCACCTGAGGGGCGCCCCTGCCGCTCCGGGTGGCCGCGAGCCCGTCGTCCGCTCCCGGAGCCTCCGCGTGAACCCGACGGACGAGCTGCTGCAGGCCATGGGCCGCCTCGCCGGGCTGGAGCGGGCGCGGATCACGGCCATGCCCCCCCGGGCGGGGCAGCGCGCCTGAGAGTGGGACTCCGGGTTTCCCGCATCGGGCTGGCGGTCCTGGTCCTGGCCGCATGGGCCTGCACCGGGGGAGGTCCGGAGGGCGGGGCCGAGGCGGAGTCCGGCTTCGTGGGGGGAGTGGAGGGATTCGACCTGACGCACTACGAGGGCCGGGTGGTGGTCCTCAACTTCTGGGCCACCTGGTGTGGGCCCTGCCGCATCGAGATCCCCGCTCTCGTCCGGCTGCGGCAGGACTTCGAGGAGGTGGCCGTCGTCGGCATCTCCATCGACCGCGGACCGGTAGAGCAGATCGTGCCCGTCATCGAGCGGTTCGTCTCCACCTTCGAGATCAACTACCCGATCTACCTGGATGCGGAGCAGAAGGTAGCCAGGGACTACGCCGGCTCGGCGCCGTTTCTGATGTACGTGCCGACGACGGCGGTGATCGACCGGGAGGGCCGCCTGGTGAAGCTGTATCAAGGGGTTCCCGGCCGCGGACTCGACCCCTACGAGGTGCTCGCCGCCGAGGTGGAGGCGCTGCTCGACGGCGCCTGACCGTCCCGGAAGGCCGGGACGGGCCGGGCGGGATCAGCTCTTGTAGTCCTGGAGCTCTCTCTTGCCGTGACGCTTGACGAGGACCTTCCTGAAGGTCTCCAGGGTGGTGCCCTTGCGCAACTGCTGAAGGGCGATCCCCTTCGACATGACCATCATGGTGCCGCGGCGGTAGTCGGGGAAGCGGCAGAAGCTGGAGGAGACCTCGTCGCCGGAGACGCAGCAGGTGTCTTCCACCTCGAGCTCGCGCTGCGAGCCGGGGTCGAATCCGAAGTCGGTCGAGTCGTCGTCGCGGCTGTTGGTGCTCTTGGCCATCGGTCCGTCTCTTCTTCTTTTTCGGGGGCGGGAAACTCGATAAAGTACGGCGCCCCGCAGCCTGCGCAACGGAGGGGGGCTGCTCAGAAGGCCAGGTCGTCGAAGCGGGACAACACGTCGGGTCCGTCGTCGGTGATCGCCACGGTGTGCTCGAACTGGCTCGACAGAGAGCCGTCGACGGTGACGGCCGTCCACTGGTCGTCGAGGACGCGAACCTCCGGAGCTCCCGCGTTGACCATGGGCTCCACCGTGAGGACGGTGCCCGGCTCCAGACGGCGGCCCTGGTTGGGCTCACCGAAGTGCAGCAGTTGCGGCTCCTCGTGGAAGGCGCGGCCGATGCCGTGGCCGCAGTAGTCGCGGACCACCGAGTAGCCCCGCCCCTCGACGAGCCGCTGGATGCGGTGCCCCACGTCGCCCAGGCGGGCGCCGGCGATGGTGGCCTCCAGGCCCGCTTCCATCCCCTGGCGGGTCGTCTCCATCAGATCGCAGGCCTCGGGGTCGACCTCGCCCACGGCGAAAGAGACGTTCATGTCGCCGTGATAGCCGTCCTTGCGCACGGCGATGTCCACGGAGAGGATGTCTCCGGCCTGCAGCCGGCGGCGCCCCGGGATCCCGTGGACGACCTCCTCGTTGACGGAGACACAGATGCTGCCCGGGTAGCCGCGGTATCCCTTGGCGCTGGCGATACCGCCCCGCCGTCGGATGTGGTCGTCGGCGATGCGGTCGAGGCGCGCCGTGGTGACCCCCGGGGCGATGGCGCCGCCCACGAGGTCCATGGCCTCGGCAGCGATGCGGCAGCTGGCCCGGATCCGCTCGATCTCGGCGGCTGACTTGAGGTGAATCATCCCTGGTCCCGGTCTGGTAGCGTGCCGTGGTAAGCACGGTTACCATTCGCCACTGTCAAGGGTCATGGCATGTCGACGCCCCTCGTCTCCTTCCTCCTGCCCACCCGCAACAGCGGCGCCACTCTCGCAGGGGCCCTCGACAGCCTGGAGGAGCAGACGGAGAGGGACCACGAGGTCGTCGTCGTCGACGACGGATCGACGGACGGCACGGCGGCCCTGCTCGAGTCTCGCGGCGACCCCCGCCTGCGGGTTCTGCGGATCGGTCACGCCGGCCTCCTGGCGGCCCTCAACCGGGGACTGGCCGAGTGCCGGGGCCGCTACGTGGCGCGCATGGACGCCGACGACCTGTGCCGGCCGGAACGCCTTGAAGGGCAGCTCGAGATCGCCGAGGCCGACGGCGACGTGAGCGTCGTCGGCACGCAGGTGGAGGTGTTCTCCACGGAGGGAGAGGTGGCGGAGGGCTTCCGCCTGTACGCGGAGTGGCAGAACTCCCTGCTCTGCCACGAGGAGATCTGCCGCGAGATCTTCATCGAGAGCCCCATCGCCCATCCGTCGGCGCTGCTGCGGCGCGAGGAGTTGCTGGCCCTCGGCGCCTACGAGGAGCGCGGCTGGGCGGAGGACTACGATCTGTGGCTGCGATACCACGCCGCCGGCCGGCGTTTCGCCAAGGTGGCGGCGCCCCTGCTGCGATGGCGCGACCACCCCGGCCGCGCGACTCGCACCGATGGCCGCTACTCGGTGGAGAACTTCCTGCGCGCCAAGGCCCACTACCTCGCCCGCGGTCCCCTGCGGGATCGGGACGGGCTGGTGATCTGGGGCGCCGGGCGCACGGGGCGGCGGCTCTCCAAGCACCTGATCCGGGCGGGCCATGAGCCGGTCTGCTTCATCGACGTCGCCCCCCACAGGATCGGCGGCACCCTGCGCGGCGTGCCGGTCCTGGCCGCCGGGGAGTTGATGGCGTGCTGGTCCTCGCAACGACGGCCGATCCTGCTGGCGGCAGTGGCCTCCCGGGGGGCGCGGGCCCTGATCCGGGACCAGCTGGCCGATATGGGTCTGATGGAGGTAGAGGACTACCTGTGTGTAGCCTGAAGGACCGGATCGAGCTCTTCCTGGGAGACATCACCACCCTCGCCGTGGACGCCATCGTCAACGCCGCCAACGAGAGCCTCCTCGGCGGCGGCGGCGTCGACGGCGCCATCCACCGGGCCGCGGGGCCGGAGTTGCTCGCCGAGTGCCGCGCCCTCGGAGGCTGTCCGACGGGCGAGGCCCGCATCACCGGCGGCTACCGGCTGCCGGCGCGGCGCGTGATCCACACGGTGGGGCCTGTGTACACCGGGTCCGCCCGGGACCCGGAGCTGCTGGCCGCCTGCTACCGCAACAGCCTCGCCCTGGCAACGGCTCACGGACTCGCCAGCGTCGCCTTTCCGGCCATCAGCTGCGGAGTCTACCGGTACCCGGTGGAGGAGGGGTGCGCGGTGGCCGTCGAGGCGGTGCGGGAGCACCTGGCGGGGCACCACCTGCCGGAGCGCGTCCTCTTCGCCCTGTTCTCGCGGCGTCACTACGCTGTGTACGCAGCCGCCCTGCCCTGGGGGCCGACGGCGGTTCAGGGCGTCAGAGGCCGAAGACCTCGCGCGTGACGGTGGGCAGGCGATGGAAGTCGGGCAGCTCGTAGCGGTTGCCCTCCGCGTCCTCGATGATGGCCCGGTTGCGGGAGAGGACACGGATGTGGGAGCGGATGTTGCGGATCTCGATACGCCGGGGTCCGCTCGAGGTCTCCACCTCGGCGTGGACGACGCCGAAGTCCTCCGCGATCCGGGTCACCGAGGTGATGACGGGCAGGAAGTAGGTCAGGGCGAGCTGGTCCTCCAGGGCGGTGCGGCTCTCCGCGTCGAGGCCGTCGAGGGTCTCGAGGAGGCCGATCTCGTCGCCGCCGGCCTCGAAGAGGCCGATGAAGCCGTCGGCCATCTCCAGGGGAAAGGCGCGGCGCACCGAGACGTCGTCGAAGCTCTTGCCTCCCGTCTCCACCGTCAGCAAGGCGCGGCCGTTGCGCCGCAAGCGCAGGTTCGCCGGATCGAGGACCGGATCGTTCGCGGGAACCGGCTGGTCCGAGGTCACAGGGCCCTCACTCGGGCCAGCTCGGTCTGCATGTCCACGAGCCGGCGGTAGACGCCCTCCTCGCGGACGAGCAGGTCCGCGTGGGTGCCCTCCTCGACGATTCGGCCTTTGTCGAGGACGAGGAGACGGTCGGCGTTCTTGAGGGTGGACAGGCGGTGGGCGATGGCGAAGGTCGTGCGATTGGCGATCAGCCGTTCGAGAGCTTCCTGGATCTCGTACTCCGTCTGGGTGTCGACCGAGCTCGTGGCCTCGTCGAGGATCAGGATGCGGGGGTTGCCGATGAGGGCCCGGGCGATGGAGATGCGCTGGCGCTCGCCGCCCGAGAGGCGGCCGCCGCGCTCGCCCACCTCGGTGTCGTAGCCGTCGGGGAAGCGCATGATGAAACCGTGGGCGTTGGCGGCCCGGGCAGCGGCGATGATCTCCGAGCGGCTGGCCTCGGGCAGGCCGTAGGCGATGTTCTGGGCGATCGACCCCTGGAACAGCAGCGGCTCCTGCAGGACCACGCCGATCTGGGCGCGCAGCCGCTTCTGCTGCAGACCGACGATGGGCTCGCCGTCGACGAGGATCTCGCCGTCGGTGGCTTCGTACATCCGGGAGATCAGGTTGACGAGAGTCGACTTGCCGGCGCCGGAGTGGCCCACGAGGCCGATCATCTCCCCCGGCTCGACATCGAAGCTCACCCGGTCGAGGATGCGGCCCACGCCGTCGTAGGTGAAGGAGACGTCGCGGAACTCGACGCGGCCCTCGATGACCCCCGGGTCCCGGGCGCCGGGTTCGTCCATCACCTCGGGTTCGGTGTCGAGGATCTCGAAGACGCGCTCCGAAGACGTGGCCGCTCTCTCGAGCTCGTTGGAGAGCCGGCTCAACTGCTGCACCGGAGCGTAGAACCTCATCATGTAGCCGATGAAGATCTGCAGGTCGCCGATGGACATGGAGCCCTCGAGCACCCGGTTGCCGCCGAACCACCAGAGGATCACGGCGCCCGTGGCGGTGATGAAGGCGATGCCGGGCTGGAACCAGGCCTGCATCTTCACCGAGACCATGCGCGCGGCGAGCAGCTCGCTGTTGCGGCGGCCGAAGGCGCGCATCTCGCGCTCCTCCTGGGCGAAAGCCTTCACCACCTTGACGCCGGGGATGGTGTCGGCGAGCTGCCCGTTCAGGTCGGCGACGCGCCGCCAGATCGAGTGGAAGACCCAGTGGATCCGCTTCCGGTACACCTGCGTGACCAGGAGCATGACCGGTGTCGGCAACAGGACCAGCAGGGCGAGGGTCCAGTCCTTCAGGAGCAGGATGACGCCGATGCCGACGAGCGTCAGCAGGGCGACCAGCAGGTCCTGGAAGCCGGTGGTGATGAAGCCCCGCATGCGCTCCGTGTCCTGGGTGACGCGGGTCATGATGCGGCCGGTGCTGTGGCGGGAGTAGAAGGAGAGGGACAGGGCCTGCAGGTAGTTGAAGATCTGGATCTGGAGGTCGTAGGTGACGCGCTGACCCAGCCACCCGAGGGTCCAGGTGCGCGCCCCGTTGAGGATCATGGCACCGAAGTGAGCGCCCAGCAGGCCGAGAACGACCGCGGCCAGCAACGCGACGCTCCCGGGTGGAGCAACCCGGGGCTCGGCGGTGGAGGAGATCCCGGGCGGCCCCTGGGGATCCTCGGCAGCCGGCATCCCGGCAGGGGGAACCGGAACTCCCTCGGCCGTCGCCTGCCCGCGGTCGATGAGGACCGGCGTGATGACCTCGTCGATGAGGTATCCGTTCAGCAGCGGCGGCACCAGGCTCACGACGGTCATGGAGGCGGTCAGGAGGAGGCCGAGAGCGGCCGTCTTCCTGTAGGGTCTTACGTAGGAGAACAGACGCCAGAGGGTCTCCCGCTTGCGGATGCAGTGGGGGCAGACCTTCGAGCCCGCGCGCAGGGCCCGGCCGCAGCTCTCGCAGTGCTCGACCCGGCGCGGCGGGATCGCCTGCGGCTGCTCCTCGTCGTCGGCTTCCACCGGCTCCGCCATGGCCGCCTCCACGGCCTGGGGCACGGCGGAGAACTTGAAGTAGTTGCCCTGGGAGAAGCGCACGAGCTCGTGCGTGCCGTCGGGCATCTCCAGCATGAGAGAGCCGCTGCCCACGTGGCTGCGCGTCTGCACGCGGCGCACCTGCTCCAAGGGCCAGCTCCGCACCTCGGGAGAGCCGCCGTTGGCGCGCACCACGAGAAGGCGCTCGTCGGTCAGGGCGAGCCAGTTCTCCCCGTAGCGGCCGTCCAAATCGAGGTCGGACGCCAGCAGGGCGAGCAGCAACTCGCCGGGGTTCAGTTCACGGCGGAGGTGGGGATCGAGAACCGGCGAGATCGGCTCGAGGAGGTCCATCGATCAGCTGTTTCCGAGGCGGGTGGCGTCGGGCAAGGGACGGCGGCGAGGTGCCGCGGCGGGGGGCATGGGTGGCCTGATTCTCGGGGCCCTGAGGAGCGATCCGGGCTCCGGAGGCGTGCCTCGACTTGACGTAACCATAAGGTAAAGCATGTAGTTACGCATGGCAACAGGATATCTGTCCGATTGTCTCGCCCGCGCCCGCCACCGTAGATTCCCGGGCACGGGAGGATCGACCAGATGACGACGACCTACACGCCGGAGGAATTGCGGGAACGTCTGGACCGGCTTCCGCGCCTGCGCCTGGCGGCCTTGCCCACCCCCCTCGACGAGCTGCCCCGGCTGTCCGAGTCGGTGGGTGGACCCCGCATCTGGGTAAAGCGCGAGGACCTGACGGGCCTGGCCTTCGGCGGCAACAAAGTGCGCGAGTTCGAGTACTCCATCGCCCAGGCGGTGGAGGCCGGCTGCGACGTCCTCGTCCACGCCGCCGCGGCGCAGTCCAACCAGTCGCGCCAGACGGCGGCGGTGGCGGCCCGGCTCGGCATGAAGGCGGTGCAGGTGGGCCGCGCAGACGCACACTCCCAGGCGCAGGGCAACCTGCTCCTGTCCCACCTCTTCGGTGCCGAGGTCCACCTGCCGCCGGTGTCCGAGCAGGGGGCGGCCCTGGAGGCGACCATGGCGCGGCTGCGGGCGCAGGGGCACAGGCCCTTCAACACCAGCTCCGACGGCGGCCTCTACCGCGGCATCGCCTACGTGGACGGCTTCCTCGAGCTGTGGGCCCAGCTGGAGGAGCGCGGCCTTCAGCCCGACGCCGTGTACGTCTGCTCCGGGGCCCACACCCACACCGGGATGGTTGTGGCGGCGCGCGCCCTCGGCCTCTCCCTGCGTTTCGTCGGCATCAGCCCCAGTCCCCGCGATGACGGCGAGGCGGCCCGGAGCATGGCCCGCCTCGCCGCCGAGCACTGCCGGATCCTCGATCTCGATGTCGAGGTCACGACGCGGGACATCGAGAGCTACTCCGACTTTGTCGGCCCGGGGTACGGCGTGGTCACCGACGGCAGCCGCGAGGCCCTGCAACTGGCGGCGCGCACCGAGGGAGTGGTCCTCGATCCCTGCTACACGGGCAAGACCATGGCCGGCCTCATCGCCCACGTCCGCGCCGGCTGGTGGACGCCCGGGCAGACCATTCTCTTCGTACACACCGGTGGGACGCCGGCCCTCTTCGCCTACGCCGGCGAACTGGGCCTGGAGCTGGACGGAGCGGCGGGATGAACCAGGCCGCGCCGCAGCCGCAGCGCCTCGCCCGGCGCGCCGAGCTGGTCCGGCGCCTGGGGCGGCTTGTCGATGAGGGAGGGCTGATCCACCGGCCCGAGGATCTCGTGGCCTACGAGTGCGACGGCCTGTCCGCCTATCGACAGGCGCCGTTGGCGGTGGCCCTGCCGACCTCGGCCGGGCAGGTCTCCGGCCTCCTGCGCGCCTGCACGGAGCTCGACATCCCCGTCGTCCCCTGGGGCGCCGGCACCGGTCTCTCGGGCGGCGCCCTGCCCCTCGGCGACGGTGTCGTCCTGAGCACGGCGAGGATGAACCGCATCCTCGACATCGACCTGGAGGATCGCACCGTCACCGTCGAGCCGGGGGTGACCAATCTCTCCGTCACCCACGCCGTGTCGCCCCACGGCTTTTACTACGCCCCCGATCCGTCAAGCCAGATCGCCTGCACCATCGGCGGCAACGTCGCCGAGAACGCCGGCGGCGTGCACTGTCTGAAGTACGGCACGACGACGAACAACCTTCTGGGCCTGCAAGTGGTTCTCTCCGATGGCGAGATCGTCGACATCGGCTCCGCCGCCATGGAGCGCGCCGGCTACGACATGCTCGCCCTGTTCACCGGCTCCGAGGGGCTGCTCGGGGTGATCACCCGGGCGACCCTGCGCATCCTGCCGAAGCCGGAGTCGGCGCGGGCCCTGATGGCCGTCTTCGACTCGGTGTCCGCAGCAGCCGGCGCCGTGGCCGCCATCATCGGGTCCGGCCTCGTCCCCGCCGGCATGGAGATCATGGACCGCCTCTCCATCGAGGCGGTGGAGGAGTTCCTCGGGTGCGGCTACCCCCTCGGCGTGGAGTCCCTGCTGCTGGTGGAGGTGGACGGTCCCGCCGCCGAGGTGGAGGAGCAGATCGACGCCGTGGAGCGGACCGTGAGCGGCGCCGGCGCCACCAAGATTTCCCGCGCCGACTCGCCCGAGGAGCGGCAGCGGCTGTGGGCCGGCCGCAAGGCCGCCTTCCCGGCCATGGGCCGCATCAGCCCCGACTACTACTGCATGGACGGCACCATCCCCCGCGGCCGGCTGCCCGAAGTGCTCGAGCGGATCGCAGCCCTGTCGGAGGCCTACGGTCTGCGCGTGGCCAACGTCTTCCACGCCGGCGACGGCAACCTGCATCCGCTGGTCCTCTACGACAGCAGCGCCGGCGAGCTGGAGCCGGCCGAAGAGCTCGGCGGGGAGATCCTGAAGCTGTGCGTCGAGGTGGGCGGGGTGCTCTCCGGCGAGCACGGCATCGGTGTGGAGAAGCGCGATCTCATGCCCTGCCAGCTCTCCGACGACGACCTCGACCTGCAGGAGGAGCTGAAGGGCGCCTTCGACCCGGCCGGCGTGCTCAACCCGGGCAAGGTCTACCCGAGTCTGCGCACCTGCGCCGAAGGCCGCATGCACGTGCCGGGGGGGCGCCTGCCCTTCCCCGAGCTCGAGCGCTTCTGAGGGACCGCGGGTCCCGCTGGTTCCCAGTCCGTGGCCGCCTCCGCCCCATCGCCCCAACGGGTCCCGACACCCTCCGACGCCGCCGAGGTGGAGGAGCTGGTTTGCGACGCGGCGGGCTCCGGCCGCCGTCTGGAGCTGCGCGCCGGAGGCACGAAGGCCGGCCTCGGCCGGGCCCTGACCGAGGAGGCCGCGCGGGTGGATCTCTCGCGGCTGACGGGTGTGGTCACCTACGAGCCGGAGGAGCTGATCCTGGTGGTGCGGCCGGGCACGCGGCTGCTGCAGGTGGAGGAGTTGCTCGCCGGGTGCGGCCAGCATCTGGCCTTCGAGCCGCCGCACTGGGGCGAGGCGGCCACCGTGGGCGGCACCCTCAGCTGCGGCTGGGCGGGTCCGCGCCGGTTCCGGGCGGGCTCGGTGCGGGACTTCGTCCTCGGCGTGGAGCTCGTGGACGGGCGTGGCCGGCGGCTGAGGGCCGGCGGCCGGGTGGTGAAGAACGTGACGGGCTACGACCTGTGGCGGGCTACTGTGGGGGCTTTCGGCACCCTGGGAATCCTCACCGAGGTGTGCCTGAAGCTCTGGCCGCGGCCGACGGCGGAGCGCTCCCTGCGGGTGGGTGGGCTGGCCCCGGCCGAGGCCGCCGCGGGGCTGCTCGAGTGGTCGTGCCGCCCCGAGGAGATCAGCGGCCTCGCCATCGACGCCGAGGGTCGGTTGCTGGCCCGCCTCGAGGGCTCGGAGCGGGGGGTGGCGCAGCAGGTGAAGCAGCTGGTTCCGGAGGCGCCCGGACCGGTGGAGGTTCTGGCCGCGGACGAATCGGCGCGGCTGTGGTCGGGTCTGCGGGAGGCGGAGCCCTACCGGGCGGCTCCGGGCGAGGCCCTGTGGCGCATCGCGGTGCCGCCCTCGAGGGCTCCGGCGGCGGTCTCGGCGATGGCCGCCTTCGGTCTGCGGCGCAGCGGCCTCGACTGGGGCGGGGGGCTGTTGTGGGCGGTCCTGCCGGCCGATGCCGACGCCGCCGGCGTGCACGAGGCCGTGGCTCGGCTGGACGGCGCCGGCTCCCGCCTGGCCACCGGTCCCGGCGACGGCAACCCCCGGGCTTTCACCCCCCTGAGCCCGGGTGTCGCCCGCATGAACGGGATCCTCAAGAGCACACTCGATCCGCAGGGCCTGTTCAACCGCGGACGGATGTATTCCGGCCGCTAGAGGAGCGGCGCCGGTCGACGGCTCCACCCCTCCGGAGGCTCGTTGACAGTGCATCCATGCTTCGTTAAACTTCGTGTTTTCCCGAAGTTTACGTGAATCTCACCCCTTGCCTCCCCTGCTCCCGCCGACCAACGCCGCCGCGTGAGCGCGACGCCCCCCCTGATGACCTCCTCCGGTTCGCTGGGCCAGATGCTCGGGCCCATACAGAAGGAGATCGACCACTTCGAGAGGCGCCTGGACGAGATGCTCCAGGCCGATGTCGACATGGTCCACGAGGTGGCCCGTTACATGGCCGCCCTCAAGGGCAAGCGTCTGCGCCCGGCTCTCACCGTGCTGTGCACCCGCGCCACGGGGCGCTGGGACGACCGCGTCATCGACGCCGGCGTCGGGGTGGAGATGATCCACGCCGCCACGGTGATCCACGACGATGTCGTGGACGGGGCCGGGACGCGGCGGGGCCAGGCGACGGTGAACAGCAAGTGGAACGACCACGTGGCCGTGCTCATGGGCGACTTCCTCCTCGCCCGCGCCCTCTGCCTGCTGGTCAGCCTGGGGGACCTCCAGGTCATGGCGGCGGTCTCCGGGGCCACGGAGCGGCTGAGCAAGGGCGAGATCTTCGAGTTCCAGATCGGGCTGCAAGCCGACACGAGCGAGGCCTCGTACTTCGCCATGGTGAGCGACAAGACCGCCTCGCTGATATCGGCCGCCTGCCGCATCGGACCCCTGCTGGCCGGGGCTCCTGCGGAGGTGGTCGAGAGTCTGACGAAGTACGGCGAATCCCTGGGACTGGCCTTCCAGATCGCCGACGACATTCTCGATTTCACCGGTGACGAGTCGACCCTGGGCAAGCCCGTTGGCCGCGACCTGCGGGAGCGCAAGATCACCCTGCCCCTGATCAAGTCGCTGGCGGTGGCTCGCGAGGCCGAGCGGGCTGAAATCGTCCGCGTGTTGTCGGCTCCGGAGCCCCAGGAGGAGGACTGGAACCGCGTCTTCGACTTCGTCGACCGGCGCGGCGGGGTTGCCGCGGCCAGCGCCGCGGCCCGGGCGTGCGCCGACCGCGCCCAGGCGTGCCTGGAGGTGCTCGAGCCCTCCGTGGAGCGCACGATCCTGGAGACCACGGTGCGCCTGGTGGTCGAGCGGGACAGCTGAAGGGCCCTTGAAGGCCAGGGTCCTGGCGGGGCTCGCGGGGCTGGCGGCGTTCCTCTGGCTGCTGCCTGGTCCCGGCCCGGCCGTTCCCGTCGAGGGCTATCACGTGGCCATGGGCACGGTGGTGCGCGTGGCCCTGTTCGCCGACGAGGATCGGGCGCCGCCGTTGTTCGCGCAGGCCTGGGGGCTGATCGACCGGCTCGACTCGGCGCTTACGCACTACGGCGTCTCGAGCGAGATCGCACGGCTGCACGGCATCGCCCCGGGGCAGCCGAAGGCGCTGTCGGAGGAGTTGCACCAGGTCCTGGCGCCCGCGCTCGAGCTGGCGAGGCGGACGGACGGCGCCTTCGATCCGGCCCTGGGGGCCCTGACGGCGCTCTGGGGGTTTCCCGAGGCGCGTCGCCCCCCGGCACCGGCCTCGATCGACTCGGCCCTGGCCCTGGGCGGCTACGAGCAGGTGCGCCTGAGCCAGGGTCGGGTGATCTTCGAGCGGGCCGGCGTGCGGCTCGATCTGGGGGCCGCGGCCAAAGGGCACGTCGTCGACCGCACCGTGGACCTGCTGCGGGCGGCCGGGGTGGAGGCAGGCGTCGTCGAGGCCGGCGGCGACCTGCGGTTCTGGGGGCGGAAGCCCGACGGACGGCCCTGGCGCTTCGGCGTGCAGCACCCCCGCGACCCGGCGGATACCGTCGCCGTGGAGGATGTGGGGCTGCCGGCGCTGGCCACGTCGGGCGACTACGAGCTGGCCTTCGAAAGCGAGGGCCGCCGGTACCACCACCTGCTCGACCCGGCCACGGGGTATCCGGCCGGGAGGGCGGTCAGCGCCACCGCCTGGGCGCGCACTGCCCTCGAGGCCGATGCCCTGGCCACGGCGGCCTTCGTGGCCGGTCCGGGTCCGGCCATGGAATGGGCGGCGGCCGACGACGGCCTCGAGGTGATGGTGTACTACGAGGACGGAGGCTATCTGCGCCGCGTCCACTCGGACGGGCTGCAGGGCCGCATACAGGCCGCCCCGGCGCCGTGAACCTTTTCCCGACCCGCCCGATGGGTTACCGCAAGCGAAGCCGATGAGACAGAACTGGAAAGCCCTGCTGATCCTGGCCCTGCTGGCCACCGCTATCTACCACCTCTACCCGACGGTCCAGTTCTACAGCATGGACGCGGCCGAACGGCAGCGGATGGAGCACGACCGTCCCGGGTCCTTCTACGACCTGCAGAAGCGTGCCATCAACCTCGGGCTCGACCTGCAGGGCGGCATCCATCTCGTAATGGAGGTCGACCGCGAGGGCCTGACGGAGGAGGAGGGCCGCGACGCCGTGGACCGCGCCCAGGAGGTGATCCGCAACCGCGTCGACCAGTTCGGCGTGGCCGAGCCCACGATCCAGCGCCAGGGAGAGAACCGGATCATCGTCGAGCTTCCCGGTCTGCAGGACGTGGACCGGGCGAAGAACCTGATCGGCCGCACGGCGCTCCTCGAGTTTCAGCTCGTGGAGCCCGACGAGGACCGTTCGCGGCTGCTGGAGCGCATCGACGCCGTACTGGCGGCGGGGGGGGACCGAGGAGAAGGGGACGAGCAGGGGAAGTCGGGAGAGGAAGCCGTCGACGCGGCGGAATCCGAGACGGCGGCGGCCGATACCGCGGCGGCGGCGAAGGAGGAGGAGGCGCCGAGTCTGTTCGCCGGCGCCGACGACACCACGTCGGCGCCGGGGCTGTTCGAGGACGAACCGGAGGAGCCGGTAGAAAGCGGCGGCGGCCTGCTCCAGCGCCTGGTGCAGGTCGGCGGCCAGATCGGCGTGCTGCAGCGCGACCTGGCGGCGGTGAAGTCGCTCCTCGCCGATCCGCGGACCCGGGACGTCATCCCCGGCGACGTGGAGTTCCTCTTCAGCAGCCGTCCCGACGGGCCTGAAGGCACGCCCTACTACCTGCTTCACCTGGTGCGCGCAAAGCCCGAGATGACGGGGGCCGTGATCTCCGACGCCCAGGTCTCGATCAGCCAGAGCGTGGAGTACATGGGACAGGCGGTGGTCAACCTGGAGACCACCGACGAGGGCGTACGCCTCTTCCGGCGGGTCACCGGCACCCACGTGGGCGAGCGGTTGGCCATCGTTCTCGACGGGGCCGTCTACATGGCTCCGACGATCCAGGTCAAGATCATGGACGGCAGGTCCCAGATCACCGGCATGGCCTCCGAGGAGGAGGCCAAGGACCTGGCCATCGTCCTGCGAGCCGGCGCCCTGCCGGCCAAGGTGGAGATCATCGAGGACCGCACCGTGGGCCCCTCCCTCGGACGCGACTCGATCGAGCAGGGCAGGGTGGCGGCGCTGATCAGCATGGCCGTGGTGGCCCTGTTCATGCTCGTCTACTACCGGTTCGTCGGCCTCGTGGCCGACCTGGCGCTGGCCCTCAACGTCCTCTTCGTGCTGGCCGTGCTCGCCGGCTTCAACGCCACCCTGACCCTGCCCGGAATCGCCGGCATCATCCTCACCATCGGTATGGCCGTCGACGCCAACGTCCTCATCTTCGAGCGCATCCGCGAGGAGCTGCGCACGGGCAAGACGGTCCGCGCCGCCATCGATTCGGGCTACGGCAACGCCCTGTCCGCCATCGTCGACGCCAACCTGACGACCTTCATGGTCGGTATCGTCCTCTACGAGTTCGGCACGGGCCCGATCCGCGGCTTCGCCCTCACCCTGTGCATCGGCATCGTGTCGAGCCTGTTCACGGCCTTCGTCGTCACTCGCTCGATCCTCAACTTCATCACCTCGAGGAGCGGCCCCGGCGGCCTGAGCATCGGTCCGGTGGGCGCCCTCTCCGGAACGGGCATCTCCTTCCTCTCCATGAGGAAGTTGGCCCTGGGAGGCTCGGGCACCGTCCTGGCTCTCGGCGTGGCTTCCATCGTCGCCCTCAACGGGCTCAAGCCCGGAATCGACTTCGCGGGGGGTACCCTGCTCGAGCTGCACTTCGACCCGGCGGTGGAGGTCGAAGAGGTTCGCGAGCCCTTGAGTCGCGTCGAGGTGGGCGGACGCACCCTCGATCTGTCCTCGAGCGAGATCAAGCACTTCGGCAGCGCCAACGACATCCTGATTCGGGTCGCCGAGGCCGAGACCGGCACCGACGTGGCCGACGGTATCAAGGCGGCCCTGCGGGCGGCCCTGCCCGAGAACCTGGGCCCGGAATCGGTGCGGCGGCAGGAGAAGGTGGGCCCGAGGATCGGCGAAGAGCTCAGTGGTGCCGCGTTACGCGCCGTGGCCCTCTCCCTGGCCCTGATCCTCGTCTACATGGCCTGGCGCTTCAAGCAGTTCCTGTACGGCATCGCCGCCGTCGTCGCCCTGTTCCACGATGTGCTGCTGACCCTCGGCCTGCTGTCCCTGCTCGACATCGAGATCACCCTGGCCGTGGTCGCCGCCATCCTGGCCATCGTCGGTTACTCGCTGAACGACACGATCGTGGTCTTCGACCGCATCCGCGAGAACCTGCGCACCGCCCGGAGGATGACCTTCTTCGAGTTGATCAACGCCAGCATCAACGAGTGTCTCAGCCGTACCGTCGTGACCTCTGTGACAACGCTCATCGCCGTGCTGGTGCTGATGGTCTGGGGCGGCGAGGTGATCCGCGACTTCACCATCACCCTGCTGATCGGCATCCTGGTCGGAACCTATTCCTCCGTGTTCATCGCCAGCCCGACCCTGTACTACGGCCACCTGCGCGCGGAGGGCTCCGGCAAGGAGGACTGAGGAGGCCGGGCCCGCCGGCAGGGTCGACCCGTCCATGCGAAGCTTCGGAGTCTGTGCCATCCTCCTGGCCCTGGCGGCGGTGGCTCCGTCGCCGGAGGGTCGCACGGGGTACGAGTCCCTGTGGGGGCTCGGCGTCCTCCTGCTGCTGGCGGTCACCGCCCAGGGCGTCCTCGCCCGGGCCGGCCTGCCGGCGCTGACGGCGTGGATCCTCGGCGCCTACCTGCTCGGCCCCTCGGCCCTCGACGCCATCGACGCTTCCCGCGAGCCCCTGCTGTCGCTGGCCGGAACCGGGTCCGGCGTATGGGCAGGGCTCCTGGTGGGGCTGGGTGCGCGCTGGCCGACGGAGCGCCGCAGCCGCTGGCTGCCCCTGGTCGTGGCCGGGTCGACGCTGGTCACCTTCGCGGCTCTCACGGCGGTCTTCGGGCTGGCGGGACGGCTCCCCTTGCCGGTGGCTCTCGTGCTGGCCGCCATCGCCTCCTTCTGGGGCCCTCTGGTGGCCGATTTCCAGCGCGGCCGGGAGACCCAGGTCATCGCCCTCCTGGGCTCCGCCATCGCCCTGCTCCTGCTCGCCGCGGTGCTGCTGCTGGAGGCCGGATCACGCTGGGTGGCCCCAGAGGCCCGGGATTGGCTCGCCCTGTTGGTCCTCTCCGGAGCCGGGGGAGCCGCGGCGGCCCAGGTCCTGAGGTGGACGGGCATCCTGGAGCGGCGGGACGGCTCCCTTCTCGCCCTGGGGGCGCTCACCCTCGTCGGCGCCTGCTGGGCCTTCCACGCCGGCCTGCCGTCGCTCCCCATCGGTCTAGGCGCAGGGCTCCTCCTGGGTGCGCGCGAAGGGCCGGGGGGCGACCTCGCGCGGCGCCTGGCGCCGGTGCGGCCGATCTCGATCCTCCTCTTCGCCGCTCTCCTCGTGGTCTCGTCGGATGCTCTCTCCCTGGTGCCGCCGCGATCCTCCTGGCCGTACCAGATCCTGCTCGCCCAACTGGGGGTCCTCCTGGCGGCGCGCGTCGTCGGTCCGGCGCTGTGGTATCCCCTGCCCGCGAGCGGCGAGTTCTCCCGCGGGTCGGGATGGCTGCTGCTGCCAAGGGGCATCATCGCGGGGGACCTGGTCCTCGGCGATGGCGCCTTCGCCGCGTTCCTGTCCCCCGAGCACGGCGATCTTCTGAGGCGGGTCGTGCTGGCCGATCTGCTCCTTTGCGGCGTCATCCTGGCGGCCCTCGCCGCCTGGGGGCGGCGGCGCGGGTCGGGCGGCGACTAGCCTTCGGGCGGCGTTCTTGTGTCGCTACCACGCGCCCAGTACCTTCCCGCATCCGTCTTGTGCACAGGCCGTCATGAACCCCATCGCGCGCAACTGGGAGGAGGTCCGGCGGCGTGTCGCCGAGGCCGCCGAGCGCTCGGGGCGGCGGCCGCACGAGGTGGAGTTGGTGGTGGTCACGAAGGGCCGCACCCCCGAGGAGGTGGCCGCGGCCCTGGAGGCGGGCGTCACCGACGTCGGTGAGAACCGCGTCCAGGAGGCCGGACCCAAGAAGGAGGCCGTAGAGACGCCGGCGCGCTGGCACCTGGTGGGCGGCCTGCAGCGCAACAAGGCGGGCCGGGCCGTCGAGATCTTCGACATGGTGCAGTCCGTCGACAGCCTCCGGCTGGCCGAGGCGCTCTCGCGCCGCGCCGCCACGGCGGGGCTCACCATCGAGATGCTGCTGCAGGTCAACACGGCTGGCGCCGAGTACCAGGGCGGTGTCGATCCCGGCGACCTCCCCGCCCTGGCGGAGACGGCGGCAACCCTCGAGGGCCTGCGGGTTCGGGGTCTGATGACGATCGCGGCCCATAGCGCCGAGGAGGAGCGGGTGCGGGCCTGCTTCCGCTGCCTGCGGGATCTCGGTCGCCGCCTGCCCTCGAGTATGACCACCTTGTCCATGGGGATGAGCGGCGATTACGAAATGGCCATCGAGGAGGGCGCGACCATGATCCGCGTCGGCACCGCCGTCTTCGGCCCCAGGCGGGCGGCGCCGGCGGCCCCCGTCAGGGAAGGCTGAGTCGACGTGTCCGATTCCGAGCTGTCCGTCTTCGACGGCTCCGGCTTCCTCTCCGGGGTGATCGACCTGATCGACGGCCTCCTGATGGTCTACCTGATCATCGTCGTGGCCCGGGTCATCATCTCGTGGATCAACCCCGATCCCTACAACCGGCTCGTGCAGATCCTGTGCGGGCTGACCGATCCGGCTCTCGACGGCCTGCGCCGCTACATCCCGCGCTTCATGTGGTCTTCCGGGCTGGACTTCACCCCCCTGGTCCTGATCCTGCTGATCCAGGTCGTGCAGCTGTTCCTGAGGAACCTGCGCCTGTGACCGCCGCCGCCCCGCCTTCCGCGGCGCCGGCCTTCGACAAGGTGCCGAGCCAGGTCGACTTCCCCGCCCAGGAGCGCCGCATCCTCGAGCTCTGGCGCGCCGGCGACCTCTACCGCAAGTCCGTCCTCGCCCGGCCCGCCGAGCGTCCCTTCCGGTTCTACGACGGCCCGCCCTTCGCCACCGGCCTGCCTCACTACGGGCACCTGCTGGCCTCGATCACCAAGGACGTGGTGCCCCGCTACTGGACGATGCGCGGCTACCGGGTCGAGCGCCGCTGGGGCTGGGACTGCCACGGCCTGCCGGTGGAGAACGAGGCGGAGCAGCAGCTCGGTCTCGGGTCGAGGCGGGACATCCTCGAGTACGGCGTGCCCCGGTTCAACGAGGCCTGCCGGGACCTGGTGCTCCGCTACACGGCGGAGTGGCGAGACCTGATCGAGAGGCTGGGGCGCTGGGTCGACTGGGACGATCAGTACCGGACGATGGACCCCGAGTTCATGGAGTCGGTGTGGTGGGTGTTCAAGGCGCTGTGGGACAAGGGCCTCGTCTACGAGGGTTACAAGTCCCTCGCCTACTGCCCCCGGTGCGCGACGCCGCTGTCCAACTTCGAGGTCAACCAGGGCTACCGGGACACCCAGGACCCGTCGATCACGGTCCGCTTCCCGGTGGCCGGGGAGCCGGGCCTGTCCCTGCTCGCCTGGACCACGACACCGTGGACCCTGCCCTCCAACATGGCCCTGGCCGTGGGCCGCGACATCGACTACGTGCGCGTCACCACCGCCGACGGAGAGCGGCTGATCCTGGCCGCCACCCTCGTGGACGGCATCTTCCGCCGGCACCAGAGCGAGGTCGCCGAGGTGACGCCCGTCGCCGTGGACGACCTCCTCGGCCTGCGCTACGAGCCGCTCTTCGACGACTTCGCCGGCCTCGCCGACCGGGGCGCCTTCCGCGTCGTGGCGGCCGACTTCGTCTCCACCGGCGAGGGCACCGGCATCGTGCATATCGCCCCCGGCTTCGGCGAGGACGACTACCAGCTCGGCCGGGCCGAGGGCCTGCCCGGCGTCTGCCCCCTCGACGCCGACTGCTGTTTCACCGGCGAGGTGCCGGAGTTCGAGGGCGTCTTCGTCAAGGAGACGGACACCCCCATCATCCGGCGGCTGCGCGCCTCGGGGCGGCTGTTCTCCGAGGGTACCATCGAGCACTCCTACCCATTCTGCTGGCGCTGCGACTCGCCCCTGATCTACCGCGCGGTCTCCACCTGGTTCGTGAAGATCGAGGGCGAGGTGAAGGAGAGGATGCTCGCCGCCAACCGGCGGATCCGGTGGGTGCCGGAGCACATCCGCGACGGCCGCTTCGGCAAGGGCGTCGAGTCGGCCCCGGACTGGGCCGTGAGCCGCAACCGCTACTGGGGGACGCCGCTGCCGATCTGGCGCAACGAGGAGACGGGCGAGGCGGTCTGCGTCGGCAGTCGCCGGGAGTTGTGCGAGCTGACCGGCCGCGAGGTGGACGACCTGCACAAGCACTTCGTCGACGACCTGGAGATCCCGGCGCCCTCGGGCCGGGGGACCCTCCGGCGTGTGCCCGAGGTGCTCGACTGCTGGTTCGAGTCCGGGGCGATGCCCTACGCCCAGAGCCACTACCCCTTCGGCCGGCGCGAGGACTTCGAGGCTTCTTTCCCCGCCGACTTCATCTCGGAGAACCTCGATCAGACGCGGGGCTGGTTCTACACCCTCACGATCCTGGGGGCCGCCCTCTTCGACAAGCCGGCCTTCCACAACTGCATCGTCGGCGGCATGCTGCTGGCCGCCGACGGGCGCAAGCTGAGCAAGCGCCTGAAGAACTACCCCGACCCGGCGGAGATGCTCGAGACCTACGGCGCCGACGCCCTGCGCCTCTACCTGCTCAACTCGCCGGCGATGAAGGCCGAGGAGATGCGCCTCACCGAGGAGGGCATCAAGCAGAGCCTGCGGGACGTGATCATCCCCCTGTGGAGCGCCTACCACTTCTTCGTGCTCTACGCCAACACCGACGGCTGGTCTCCAAACGCCGCGCACGGGGCCCGGCCTCAGCACCGGCTCGACCGCTGGATCCTGTCGGAGCTGCAGACCCTGGTCCACACGATCAACCAGGAGATGGAGGCCTACCGGCTGTACCGCACGGTGCCCGCCATGGTCGCCTTCGTCGACAAGCTGACCAACTGGTACATCCGCCGCAGCCGCCGCCGGTTCTGGAAGGCCGAGGAGGGCGCCGACAACGACTCCGCGTACGCCACCCTGCACCGGGTGCTGCTCACCTTCGCCAGGAGCCTGGCGCCGGTGCTGCCCTACGTGACCGAGGCGATCTACCGCAACCTGGCGCGGGATCCGGGGGCGGCCGAGAGCGTGCACCTGTGCGACATGCCCGTAGCCGACGAGTCGCTGCGCGACCCCGAGCTGGAGGCGCAGATGCGCCTGGCCATGCGCGCCTGCGCCCTGGGCCGCATGCTGCGCAGCCGCCACGGCCTCAAGATCCGGCAGCCCCTGCAGCGGCTGCTGCTGCTGCCCCCCGACGAGCAGGGCCGCGGCATGCTGGAGGGGGTGAGCGGCCTGATCGCCGACGAGCTCAACGTCAAGGAGATCGTCCTCGTGGAGGACGAGGCTCAGATCAGCGAGGTCTCCTACAAGCCGAACTACCGGGCCCTTGGCCCGCGCTTCGGCAAGCGCACGCGCGAGGCGGCGGACTTCATCAGCGCCCTGACCACCGACCAGGTGCGGCTGCTGCAGGAGGGCGGGACCCTCGACGCGGCGGGCGGCTCCATCGGCATGGACGACGTCGAGGTGCAGCGGCGCGAGCGCCAGGACGTGGTGGTGGCGGTGGAGGAGAACCTCGCCGTCGGCCTGGACGTCCACCTTACGGAGGATCTCATCGCCGAGTGCGGTGCCCGGGAGGTCGTCAACCGGGTGCAGAACATGCGCAAGGAGGCGGGCCTCGACGTGGCCGACCGCATCCGGCTGTGGGTGCAGGGGAGTGAGGCTCTGGAGTCATGGGTCGGGGCTTTCCGCGGCTACGTGGCCGACGAGACCCTGGCCCGGGAGATCTCGGTGGGGGAGACGCCCGCCGGCGGAGAAGCGTCGATGGCCAAGGAGTGGGAAGTCAACACCGAACCCTGCAGGATTGCGCTCGTCAGCCTCGGGCCGGGCGCCTAGGGAGGCGGGAGAGATGAATCAGGAAGACCTGGCACACTTCAAGAAACTGTTGCAGACCAAGCACGAGCAGGCCAGCTCCGACCTGGAGGAGTTCGAGCGCGTTTCACGGTCGGATGTGGCCCAGGAGTCGTCCGAGGAGAGATCCGCCTACTCGCTGCACATGGCCGACCGGGGCACCGACGCCATGGAGCGTGAGAAGAACCTGCTCTTCGCCCAGCGCGAGGGCAGCTACCTCGACTACGTCCAGGAGGCCCTGCAGCGGATCGAGGACGGGACCTTCGGCGTCTGCCGCGTGTGCGGAGGCGAGATCGGCCGGCTCCGCCTGGAGGCGGTGCCCACGGCGACCCAGTGCATCCAGTGCAAGAGCGGGACCGACCAGAGGAAGGAGTGAGCTCCGCCGGGGGGCGCGGTGTCTCGGTCCTCTGGATCGTGCCCGCCGCCCTGCTCCTCGACCAGGCGACGAAGCAGATCGCCCTCCACGCCCTGTCCCCGCAGTCCCCGGTCCCCGTTCTGGGGGATTTCCTTCGCCTCACCCTGATCCACAACCGCGGCGCCGCCTTCGGCCTCACCATCGGGGGGCCCCTGGTACACACGGCGGTCGCCGTAGGCGCCCTGGCGCTGCTGGCCTGGATGTACCGCGGCCTTCCGGCGCAGGCGCGGCTGCAGCGCGGCGCCCTGGCCCTGGTCCTCGGCGGCGCCCTCGGGAACATCGTCGACCGGGTGCGCCTGCACCAGGTCGTAGACTTTGTCGACGTGGGACTCTCCGCCGACGGCTGGCGGTGGCCGGTCTTCAACGTGGCCGACTCGTGCGTCACCGTCGGCGTGCTGCTCCTGGTCCTGTCGTACTCCCGGCAGAAAAAGCCGGCCTCCGCCTCCGAGGCTTCCCCCGCCGACGAGCCCTCCCCGGGGAGCTGACCTCGTGACCGGGGCTCCCGTCCGTGGGGGCGGCGTCCGCAGCTTCGGGATCCAGGAAGAGGACGAGGGCGAACGCCTCGACCGCTTCGTTCCCCGAGTCCTCGAGGAGTTGTCCCGGAGCCGCGTGCAGGGTCTGGTGGCCGAGGGCTCGGTTCTCGTCAACGACGCCGCGAAACGTCCAGGATACCGCCTCCGCATCGGCGATCGGGTCACCGTCGAGGTGCCGGAACCGGTGGAGTTGGTGGCTCGCCCGGAGGACCTGCCGCTCACCGTGACGTACGAGGACGCCGACCTGCTGGTGGTGGACAAGCCCGCCGGCATGGCCGTCCACCCGGCGCCGGGCAGCCCCGCGGGAACGCTGGTGAACGCCCTGCTGCACCACTGCCGCGACCTGTCCGGCATCAACGGCGTGCTGCGGCCCGGCATCGTCCACCGCCTCGATCGGGACACCACCGGGCTGCTGATGGTGGCCAAGAACGACGCCGCCCACCGCGGCCTGGCGGCGCAGCTGGAGGAGCGCAGCGTCGAACGCGGCTACACGGCTCTCGTGTGGGGAAAGCCCCCCGTAGAGGGGATGGTCGACGCGCCCCTCGACCGCAACCCCGCCGACCGCAAGCGCATGGCTGTGGCCGAGGGCGGCCGCCGGGCGGTGACCCGCTTCCGGCGGCTTCGGGAGCTGGGCTCTTTCAGCCTGCTGGAGTTGCGCCTGGAGACGGGTCGCACCCACCAGATCCGCGTGCACATGCAGCACCTTGGGTACCCGGTCTTCGGCGATCCGGTGTACGGAGGGCGCACACGGGTGCGCGGCATCGACCCGCGCCACCGCCCTTTGGCCAGCCGCCTGCTGCAGGGCCTCGACCGCCAGGCGCTCCACGCCGCTTCGCTGGGGTTCACCCACCCGCGCACCGGGGAGGCGCTGCGGTTCGAGAGCCCCCTGCCCGAGGACATGGAGCGGACCTTGCAGGGGGCCGCGGAACCTCTCACCGGAGCAGCAGGCGCATGACCCCGTGCGCTTTGACGGCGCCCCAGGCGGTCCGGGCGACGGCGGTCATCGCCCCGTCGAGGCGGTCGAACTCCCAGGCGCCGCCGCCGGCCTCCGCCATCAGGGTGAGGAGGTGGTTGTCGATCGACCAGGTGCGAGTCCCGCCCTCCTCGCCGAAGATGGCGAGGAACTCGACCTCGTCGAGGACGACGAAGAACTCCTCCACGTAGGCCTCCTCGAAGGCCGGGTAGTTGGCGTCTGGGACTCCGTGGGCGTCCGCCGCCTGGCGGGCCAGAGCGCGGGCGACGCGGGTGAAGAACCCGGCGAGATCCTCGCCGTCGATGCGCAGGTCCAGGTCGATGATCTCCACCGAGAGCCGGTCCCCCTCGACGCCGTAGGTGCCGCTGCCGCTTGCGGTGATCTGCTCGATGGCGGGCGCCTCGGCGAGATCGGCGCCGGCCAGGAAGTCGTCCTTCACCTCGATGACCTGGTCGATCTCGAAGCTGCCGTCGTCGTCGAAGATCAGGCGGGTGGTGATCTCGCCGACGCGGTCGTCGACGAAGGCGCCCTCCCAGGTGCCGTGGAGGTCCTCCTCGGCCGACAGGGGAGGCAGGAGCAGGAAGAGGGGGAGGAGAGAGGCCAGCAGCCGGCGCATGCAGTCTCCTTTGAAAGTCACGCGTACAGGTGGGCGACGTACTCTTCGTAGCCGTTGTAGAGCAGGGTGTCGCGCCGCTCGAAGCTCGACAGGCTCGTGGATATGAAGCGCTCGCTGGCCTGGGACCACCGGGGATGGGGGACCTCGGGCTCGACGTTGGAGAGGAAGCCGTACTCGTGGGGGGCCTCGGTGTTCCAGAACGTGGCCGGCTGCTCCTCGACGAACTCGATCCGGACGATCGACTTGAGGCCCTTGAAGCCGTACTTCCAGGGCGTCACCAGGCGCAGGGGGGCGCCGTGCTGAGTGGGCAGGGCGTGGCCGTAGATGCCCGTCACCAGCAGGGTCAGCTCATTGGTCGCCTCGGCCATGCTCAGCCCCTCCACGTAGGGCCAGGGGAAATCGGGCCGGTCCCACTGCCCCGGCGCGACCGAGGGGTTGAAGAAGGAGGTCATGCGCACGAAGCGAGCCGACGACAGGGGCTCCACCTGGTCGATCAGGGCCTTCATGGGAAAGCCGGTCCAGGGGATGGCCATGGACCACGCCTCGACGCAGCGGTGGCGGTAGAGACGCTCCTCCAGGTCCATGCGGCCCACGAGGTCATCGATGTCCCAGGTCCTGGGCTCGTTCACCAGGCCTGCGATCTCCACCGTCCACGGGGAGGGCTCGAACTTGTCGATGTACTTCCAGACCTCCTTGGTGGTGGTGAATTCGTAGAAGTTGTTGTAGAGGCCGGCGATCTCCTCGTCGGTGAGGGGCCGGTCGAGGGTGGAGAAGTCCGGGTTCACCGGTGCCGGGTACCACTGGTCCGGGGGGATCGGCTCGCGGTCCTCGATCCCCAGGAAGGGCTTGGGATCGAGGAGGTCGGTTGGCTGCAGGAGCCGGTCGGGGATGCAGCCCGAGATCAGTCCGATGGTGCCCAGGCCGGCGCCGCGGAGGAACTTGCGGCGGTTCAGATAGACGGCTTCGTCGGTGGCCTCCCGCTCGGGGATCTCCCACTTTCTGCGCGGCACTGACGGCCTCCTTTCCCAAAGTGGCAGAGAGAATATACTCGCCTGCCTGCTTCGCGGCGCCTAGCCCTTGAAGGCCAGCCCCAGGGCATAGGTCGTACCCGCCGCCGTGTTGCAGCCCGAGACGATGTGGAAGAGATCGGCGCTGATCTCCACCCGGTCGCTGAGGGACCAGATCAGCCCCGGAGACAGCTTGAGGTTGTTCTGGTCGCCCACGAGCCCGCCGCCCTCGCCGGTAGCCCCGCAGTCCCCCAGGGTCTGGATGCCCTCGATGACGCCCTTGAGCAGCAGACGGTCGAAGGAGTAGCCGCCCTCCAGCCCGTGGAACAGCTCGTCGCCGTACTCCCCGCCGCGGCGGCGGTAGCCGAGGGTGCCGGTCACGTACCCCGGCACCGGGTAGAGCGATGTGCCCACCAGCAGGCGCACCTCGGCGTCGGTCTCGCCCGTGCCCAGTGGGACGTAGCTCTCCGGGATCTCCGTGGGCACCTCGTAGCCCAGGGGGATCTTGCCGCCCGCTGCCAGGGAGACGACGGCCGGATCGGCCAGCAGCCGCCAGCGCAGGCGCAGCTCCAGGTCGGCGAGACCGGAGGCGGACTGGTCGGGGTGCTGGCGGACGATGGTGCTGTCGAGGGCCTCGAAATACCTGGCCTCCGTCGGATTCCTGAACTCCAGGCTCTTGTACGGCAGGGAGGCCACCAAGGTCAGGCGCTCCAGCAGGCCGTACTCCAGGTAGGCGGAATAGCCCCGGTCGCTCAGCTCCCCCCGGGGGTCCTCCGCCCGGTCCTGGCGCTCGCCGTCGAGATCCAGGTACGCGACGGAGCTGAAGGAGAGCCCGGCGAGCTTGGAGTAGAACCCGCCCTGGGGCTGGGTCCAGGCGCCGGCGTGCAGTTGGGCCGGTGCTGCGGCCAGCAGGAGGGCCAGCGGGACCCATGGCAGCAGGGGGTGGAAGGACTGCAGTCGATCAGGGCCGTTCATGGGAGTCTTTCCGGGTGTTGGCATAGACGCCGGGTACGATGGAGGGTTTCAACAGGACGGCCGGCAGCCGTTTCAGCTCTTCGTTGCGCGGATCGACCTCGAATCCCCCGGACTCCAGGGCGGTGAAACCGAGAAGCGGCTCGCTCCCCTCCTCGTCGTACACGATGGTGCCACCGACCACCTCTCCCTCGAATTCCAACTCGGCGATGGTTATGTCCGGAGTGGCGGGCTTGCCGTCGGCGAGCACGTATTCTCGGCGGCCCCTCGGCTCGAGCCCGATCCCTTCGAGATGCTCCCTCGGAACGAGCGAGTCGAAGGCCCCGGTGTCGACCAGGAATCTCCCGGTCCAGCTGCGTTGCGGGTCTGCCGGGTTGCGGACGATCACGTCGACATAGGTCGCGCCCATGGTGGCGTTCTCCTCCTCGAATCAGCACCAGCCTGGCCGACTGGGTGAGGTCGGGTGCTCGAAAGAGTATCCAAATATACGCCCGAGCCGGCGTTTGCTCCTGAATCGGTGCGGCCATCCCAGCGGGCCTCGTGACACCGGCTTCCATCCAGGCGTGGCACTGGAGGCGGACCCGCTGTCCAAGACCGCCCGGTGGTCGCCGGGCTTGGAAGGAGAGAGTCGCCGAGAAGGATTACGCGTGGATTTCGCCCCCGCGTCCATGCCCACCTGGGAGACCTTGGAAGACCGGGCCCAGATCCCGGATCCAAGCGACCGAAGCTCTCGGGCGCAGGCGCTATGTGCGCCGGGCGCCGGTGGACTCCCCGGGCTCGTGCAACGGCTAAGGCAAGCCGCGACGGCTGGCGCTGAAGTCGGGCATCGTCGAGGTGAGACGGCCGCGGATCCGAGGCCTGTTCCGGCGACGGACACACGAGGTGGGAAGGGATCAAAGGGGTCGCCTGATCTCGGTTACACACCTCTTGACAAGACCTCACTGTTGCCGGTACCGAGTAATTGTTGATTTCACTCGACCTAGGCGAAATACAGATGCCGTATAGTAGCCAATATGGCAGAATCCGTGCCAGAGTGACCTTGGGATTGATCCTCGCATCAGCCCTCTGGACCTCCTGCGGCTCGACCGCTCCACAAGGGCCAGAATCAGTGATAGGAGCGGAGACCGGACCGGAGCCCGAGACGAAAGCGAAGTGTGAATCTCACCCCGGCCTTCTCGTGGGGGAATGGGTCCACGGTGGAGGAACGCGGATGATCTTCCACGAAAACAGAGACTACTCACAGACTGCTCCGGGAGACTCGATCAACCAGGACCCTGGCGCTACCTGGGAAGCTGATTCAACTCACGTATGGATCACCTACCCCGGCCAGGAATACAAGCCGGCTGATGGGGACGGCTATCACCTGGAAGAGGACGGCAGTTACTATCGCCTGTCCTCGGCAATGGACTTCTTTGAAACAGGCCGATGGGAACAGGTCGAAGGCAGGACATTGATATACAAGATTTGGGAGCTCGAATACAGCGTTGATCCTTGCGTTGAACCCCATACCCTGTACATCGCGTCACGGGTGGCGGTCCCCTGGGGATCAATCTTCACGCGCGCATCACCTTGATCCCGAAGGAAGACTCATGTCTTCCATCAGGACCGGGAACCATTCTGCTCCTGGCTCTCGCAACACCGCTGCACGGACGGCAGGAAGAGACTGGGCCAGGAGCAGCCGGGCGGAGACCACGTATCCGCTCTTGGAGGGGATGGTTGCCGGCTCAGTGCGTATGGAGTGATCTGTTCGAAGTAAGCTCTTCACAACCCCACACCCCGCTCCCCGTCGTCGGCCGCCGCCTGCACCCGCAGGGCCATCTCGGAAGAAGCGAGGACCTGCTCCGTGGTCAGCTCCCCCTCCTCGCGGGAATCGCCGCGGATCCCCTTGAGGAAGGCGTCCAGGTATCCGCCGCTGTTGCCGGGGGGCAGGGGACGCCGCTCGACCCTGCTGCCCTTGGCCGGCGCCAGCTCCAGGTGATCGTCGTTGGTGGCGGTCTCGAGGACGCCTTCGCGCCCCCAGAAGGTCATCCGCCAGTAGTAGGGCAGGGCGTAGCCCGGTCCGTCGGGGGCGAAGTAGGAGACGTCGCCCACCACGCCGCAGCCGTTGTCCATGGTCAGCAGCATCTGGGCGCCGTCGTGGAAATGTGGGGTTTCGGGGGCGAAGGCGTTCCAGCAGCGCGCCGCCTCCAGCCGCGTGAAGCGGAGGCCGGTGATGAAGGGGATCCCGTCGATGGCGTGGATGCCGATGTCGTTGATCGTGCCGCCGTGCTGTCCAGGCTCGAAGTACCAGCCCGGGCGGGAACCGAGCATGAGGGGGTGCTGGCCGCCGAACTGGATGGCGTGGACCTCGCCGATGGCGCCCTTCCGGATGAGGTCTCGCGCCGCGCGGGGGCCGGCGGCATCCCGCATGGTGAGCATGCACCCCACCTCCAGGCCGCCGGCGGCCAGGTCGCGGATCCGCTCCACCTCCTCCAGGCGGGTGCACAAGGGCTTGTCGGCGATCACGTGGCGACCCCGCTCCAGGCCGGCGATGAGGCGGGCGCCGCGGAGGGCGTACACATCCCCCACGGCGACGGCGTCGCACTCGACCTCGTCGAGCAGGCGGTCCGCCTCGCGGTGGGTGATCTCGATGCTCGAGCCGGCCAGCTCGCGGCGGGTCTGGTCGTGCTCCTCGCAGGCTCCGACGACGCGCACGCCGGGCATGGCGAGGGCGCGCTCGTAGAGGCTGTGGATGTGGGCGTGGCGGAACCCGATGAAGGCGATGCGCAGGTCGTCCAAGGCGGTCTCCGGGGGAGGGTGGATCCTGATGAACCAAGGGGGGCGGCGACTGCGGTCAAGCGGCGCTGGCGGCTGGCGGGCGGCACCGGTTACCTTGAACCACGGACCGAGCCCCGGGGGACATGAGTTGAACTTCCGCAAGGCAGTGGTCGTCGGCGCCGGCACCATGGGCCGTGGCATCGCCCAGGTGCTACTGGAGTCCGGCCTGCACGTGGGGCTGCACGACGCCTCGGGGGCGGTCCTCGAGGCAGCGGTCGAATCGGTGCGGAAGCGGGTTCGGCGCCGCCACGAGCGCGGGGACATCCGCGGCGATCCGGATGAGATCGCCGGGCGGCTGTGCGCTCTCGCGGAACTGTCGGACCTGGCCGGCACCAACCTGGCGATCGAAGCGGTGCCGGAGCGCCTCGACCTGAAGCAAGGGGTTCTGGCCCGGCTCGATGGCGTGCTGCCGCCCGGGGCGGTGCTCGCCTCCAACACCTCGGGGCTGGACCTGTCGGCGCTGGCCGGGGCCACCGGCCGCCCTCATCGGGTGGTGGGCCTGCATTTCTTCAACCCGCCCCCGGCCATGCCCCTGGTGGAGGTCGTCGCCGCGCCGCAGACATCCCCGGAGGTGGTGACGGCCGTGGCCGAGCTGGCGCGCCGGTGCGGCAAGACCCCGATCGAGGTCGGCAACCGCCCGGGATTCGCCGTCAACCGGTTGCTCTTCGCCATGGTCGCCGAGGCGGTCCGGGCCCTGGAGGAGGGGGTCGCGTCAGCGGAGGATCTGGACCGCGCCGTGCGCCTGGGCGCCGGCCATCCCATCGGCCCCCTGGCGCTGGCCGATTTCGTCGGTCTCGATGTCTGCTTGGACATCCTCGAATCCCTCGAGGCGCGCCTCGGCCCGAGGTACGCGCCGCCGGCGAGCCTCCGCCGGCTGGTCGCGGAAGGCCGGCTGGGGCGCAAGACGGGGGGCGGGTTCTTCAACTATTGAAGACATCCGCCTCGCAGGCCCCCGTTCTCCCGGGCGAGGGAGGACCACCCGCCCCGGGAGGTGCCCTGCGAGGTCGGGCGTCATGCTGAGATACCCCCGCGCAGGTCTGCTGGCCGCCGGGGGGGTTCTGACCGGCGGCTTCCTGTGGCTCCGGGCGACAGGCGATCTCGGCGAGGACGTGCCCGGGATGTGGCTGGCTCTGTTGCCGGCGGCCGCCGCCTGGGCATACGCCGCCTGGCTGGTGCTGCGCTCCCCCTGCGCGGCGCCCGGCACCACCGCCATCGTGGCCGGCTTCGCCGTCGTTTTCCGGCTGCTGCTGCTGGATACCGCACCGTCGCTGTCCGATGACATCTACCGTTACCTGTGGGACGCCCGGGTGCAGGCCGCCGGCGGGAATCCATATGCACAGGCGCCGGACGACCCCTCCCTCGCGCCGCTGCGGGACACCGACTGGGGGCGGATCAACCATCCCGAGCTCGTCACCATCTATCCGCCGGTGGCGCAGTGGCTCTTCCGGGGCGCCCACGCGGCGTGGCCGGGGGCCACCGGGCTGAAGGCGGCCCTCGTCCTCTGCGACCTGCTCCTGATGGCCGTGCTCTGGTGCCTGCTGAAGCACCGCGGGCAGAGTCCGCCGCGGATACTGCTCTATGCCTGGCATCCGCTGCCCGTCATCGAGATCGCCGGCAACGGCCACGTCGATGTCCTCGCGGTGACGCTGATGATGATGGGTCTGCTGTTCCTGGCGTCGGGCCGCCGGCACGGGGCGGCCCTGGCCCTGACGGCGGCGATCCTGTCCAAGGTGGTCCCCGTGCTGTGTCTGGCCGCCTTCTGGCGATCCTGGGCGCCGGCGGACTCGCGGGGCTGGCGGCGGTGGCTCGATCCAATTCCCCGCCGGCCCCTGGTGTGGGTGCCTCTCGGCCTGGCCGCCGCCTGGCTCGCGTACGCCGACGCCGGCGGGGCCATGTGGTCGGGGCTGCGGACCTTCGCCGTGAAGTGGCGTCACAACGACAGCCTCTACGGCCTGATCTACTCCCTGCTCGCCGACCCGAAGCCCGGCTGGGAATGGGACGACGGCGCCCTGATGACGGCCCGCTGGATCTGCCTGGCGGCGCTGGCGGCGGTGACCGCGTGGGCGGCCGCCGGCTGGCGGGATCCGGTGCGCGCCGTTGCGGCCTCCATGGGGGCCCTGCTGCTGCTGTCCCCCGTCGTGCATCCCTGGTACCTGCTCTGGATCCTGGCCTTCCTGCCCATGCACCCGGCACTGCCGTGGATGGCGTTCTGCTGGCTCGCTTTCCTCGGCTACGAGGCGCTCATGCCCTACCGCGGGACGGGGACGTGGCAGTCCTCGGAGTGGGTGGCCTGGGTCGAGTACGGCCCGGTATACCTGCTGCTCGGCTGGTGCCTGGTCGGGTGGGCTGCCGCTCGACGCGGCGCCGTGAGCGGAGAGACCGTCTCCGACCGGGCATGAAGCCGCCGAACCCGGTGCGTATATTGAAACTCTTCATCCTTCGCCGACGTCTCCTTTCCCCGATCCAGGTCTCGTCGTGATCTCCGGCACCTCTGGCTGGAAGCTTTCCCTGTGCCTGCTCGCCCTGGCCGCGTCCGCCTGCACCCAGGTCGCCCGCCAGCCGAGACAGAGTGCCGTGCCCTGGTGGCAGGCGGAGGGGAACCCCCCCGGGGCGGAGGAGGTCCAACAGGACACGTCCGCCCTGGCAGTGGCCGAAGCCGAAGAGGGGGTGTCGGCGCTGGAAGCCGCGGACCCGCCCGACTCCCTCGGCGCCGCCGGGCAGGAAGCTCACCCGCCGGAGGCCGTGGAGGGTCCGGACTCCCTGGCGGCGGCTGCACCGCCCGCCGGACCAGCTCCGGCCGGTACCGCCCCGCCCCTGGAGGTAGAGGCTGCCCCTCCCCCGGAAGGGCCCGCCCCATCCCCGGAGGTGGTGCAGGCGCAGCGGCGGGCGTACGAGTCCCGCACGGGGGAAGACCGGGAGCGGGTCGAGCGGGTGAACGAATACGCTCTCTGGTGCATCGAACGGGGCCTCTGGGAAGAGGCTCGGATCCACCTCGAGCAGGCCGTCGCCGTGGACAGCCTGTCGGCGAGCCTGCACAACAACCTCGGGATCCTCTACGAACGGCTCGGAGAGCGGGAGAAGGCGCGGGCGGCGTATGAGTTCGCCGCCCGGCTGGCCCCCGGCAAGCGGCTGTACCAGGCCAATCTGAGCTACCTCCGCAGGGCCGCGGAGGCGCGCGCCGTACCGGCGGACAGCGTCGACATCGACGGACTGCCGCGGGCCAGGGAACGCCGCCGAGGGACCGCCCCGGCCAGGGAAACGCCGGAGGAAGGGTGATGCCCACCATGAACTCTCATACACGCCGCATCCGCGCCGGCGCCCTGCTGCTGGCCGCGTTCCTGGCCTGGCTGCCCGGCGGCGCCTCGGCCCAGGACATCCTGTCCTCCCAGTTGCGCCAGGGATTCGGCAAGAACAAGGTGCGCTACAAGGACTTCGACTGGCACTTCGTCGAGAGCGAGCACCTGCTCCTCCATTACGAACCGGAGTTCGAGAACCTCGCCGACCGGGCCGTGGCGTACCTCGAGGAGGCCTACGTCCACATCAGCGCCCTCATGCGCCACGAGCTGTCGACCAAGCCGCCCATCGTCATCTTCAAGTCGCACTACGAGTTCCAGCAGACGAACATCATCCAGGCCTTCCTGCCGCCCGGGGTGGCGGGCTTTGCCGAGCCCCTGCGCTACCGCATGGTGATCCCCTTCAACGGCGATCTCGACGACTTCCGCAACGTCCTCACTCACGAGTTGATGCACATCTTCCAGTACGACATCGTGAACCGGGGACCCGTGCGGCGCATCTCCAACCCGATCGCGCGGCCACCCACGTGGATCATGGAGGGCCTGGCCGAGTACTCGACGGAGGAGATGAACACCATCGACGAGATGGTGCTGCGCGACGCGGTGCTGACGGACCGGCTGATCCCTCTCGAGGTCATGGACTCGAGCTGGAACTACCTGCCGAACCCGTTCCTGGCCTACAAGCAGAGCCACAGCCTGATGGAGTACCTGGCGGCCCGATTCGGACCCGAGAAGGTGAGCCGCATCCTGCGCGTGTGGGACCAGCAGACCGACACGGACAGGCTCCTCGAGCGTCTCATCGACATGGACATGAGCACCCTCGACGAGCGCTGGCAGGCGCACATGCGCAAGCGCTACTGGCCGCTGCTGCAGCACCGCGACTACGTCTCCGAGTTCGCCAGCCGCGTCGTCGACAACGACGAGGTCCACGGCCTGTACATGTCGCCGGAGTGGTCCCTGGGAGGCGACATGCTCGCCGTCCTCAGCACCGACGGCGTGGAGCAGCACGTCGACATCATCCGGGTCAGCAACGGCCGCCGGGTGCAGCGGGTCACCACCGGCATGCGCACCCGCGTCTTCGACGACCTGACCTTCGGCGACGGCACGGTGGCCTGGGCGCCGGACGGGAGCACCATCGCCCTGGTGGGCAAGGACGGTCCGAAGGACGCCATCGTCCTCTGGGACCTGTACGAAAAGAAGCTCGTGAACACCCTCTCCTTCGACGACATCGAGATCGTCGAGGGACTCGACTGGGCGCCCGACAGCCGCCGCCTGGCCTTCGTCGGCACCGGCTACGGGCAGAGCGACCTCTACATGGTGGACGTGGCCACCGAGCAGGTCCGGCAGCTGACCGGTACATCCCGGCGCGAGGACCACCCCGACTTCCATCCCGACGGGAGGCGGCTCGCCTTCAGCGCCAAGGTGGAGGGCCAGTTCGACATCAAGGTCTACGACCTCGACACGGGGAGCCAGTCCACGCTGGTGGCCACCCCGGGCGACGACCTCTGGCCGGAGTGGACTCCGGAGGGCGACAGGATCCTCTTCGTCTCCACCCGCGACGGCATCAACGACCTGTTCCTGCAGGACCTCGGCGACGGCCGCGAGTACCGCCTGACGCGCACCCTCTCGGGCATCATGAACCCCTCCCTGTCCCCCGATGGCCAGCAGCTGGTGCTCAACACCTACTACCACAGCCGCCGCGAGATGTACCGCATGGACATGCCCTCCATGCCGGAGCTGCGGCGGCGCAGCGAGGAGCTGGCGGCGCGGGTTGGCGCCGAGCCGGCGGTCGCTGCCGAGGCCACCGGAGCCGGTGGCGAGGGGCCGTCCCGACGGGACCCCATTCTCCTCGTGCAGCAGGGTGAGGCCGACACTGCCGCAGCCGCCCTGGCCGGCGCAACCCGCCTCGGCCTGGAGGAGGCGGTGGCCGTCCTCGACCGCAAGGCGGACACCAACCAGGCGATGAAGCTGGCGGAGGCCCCCGGCGGCGACGCCGGTGCGGTCGCTGCCGGCAAAGGCGGGGCACCCTCGCCGGGGGGAGGCATGGAGGATCTGGGCGACGCCCTGCGGCGGGACACGGCGCGGCTCCCGGGCGGTCCGGAGAGCGCCTTGGAGGGCCTGCCCCGGCGACGGTACACGCCCAAGCTGGAGTTCGACGGGGTGGCCCTGCAGATGGGCTACTACTCAGGCTTTCTCGCCGGGGTGGCCCAGTTGAGCATGAGCGACCTCCTGGGCAACCACGACCTCAACCTGTTCACCGACTACGTGGGTTCCCAGGAGATCAACAACGACTTCACCTTCGCCGCCGGCTACAGCTACCATGGCCGCCGGCCCACGTACAGCGCCATGGTCTTCAACTGGAACCAGTACTTCAACGACAACGAGGGCCGGGGTCCCTTCGGGGGCTACTACGGGATCGGTGCCCGTCTCACCCGGGGGCTGGTGCGCAGCCGCCAGACCGGGGTGCTGGCGGACATCAGCTATCCCCTCGATGTGTACCGGCGCGTCGAGCTGTCGTACTCCTTCGTCGACGAGCAGCGCGAGATCGCGTGGCCGGTGCAGGAGCCGATCGACGGCTCCAGCACCCACCTGTTCAAGGCCGCCTACGTCCACGATTCCCTCAACATCGGGCTCCTGGGCCCCACGGCGGGCCGGCGCTACTACCTCTCCGCCGGGCGCACGCTGGCCCTGAGGGAAGGGGACCGCAACTTCACCCACGTGGAGATCGACTACCGCCACTACCTGCGCCTGGGCCGCTGGTCGGTGCTCGGGTTGCGGGGCACGGGCATCGGCTCCCTGGGGCGCGACGGCCTTGAGTACAACCTCGGCGGGCCGGCCTGGTTCCTGCCCTTCTACCCGGGGTACAACCTCAACGTGGGTCCGCTGCGGGGCTACTCCTTCTCGAGATTCACCGGCACCCGCGTGGCCCTCATCAACGGGGAGATCCGCGTCCCCTTCATCCGCAACATCACCTTCGGCTGGCCCGGGACGTTCGCCATCCCCGCCGTGGACGGCGCCATCTTCGCCGATCTGGGGAGCGCCTGGAAGCGGGACCAGACCCTCGACCCGTGGCCGCTGCAGAGCCCCCTCGTCGAGGTCGATCCGGCGGCGGAGCGGGTGCGCCTGCAGGGAGGCGTCGGCTTCGGCCTGCTCGTCTACTTCCTGGCGCCCCTGAACTTCGAGTTCGCCCGGCGCACCGACTTCAAGGACATCTCCGGGTGGCACATGCACTTCAGCTTCGGGCGGAGCTTCTGAGAGTGGCGGCCGGGCGTTGGGCGCGCCGGGCAACCGTCTGGATGGCCCTCCTGTGCCTGTGCGGGTGCGCCGGACGCGGCTCCGGCATGGGTACGGCCGTCGAGTTCCGGGCGCCCTCCGTGCCCGACGCCGAGATTCGCCCCCTGCTCGATGGCGTGGAGACGATCGGCGTGCTCTCGGCTACCGACATCATGCCGCTGCAGGACCTGGACATCGAGAAGGTCATGGGGCGCCTCACCGACGCCACCGCCGGAGGTCTGCGCAACCTGTCCGACCGCACGGTGATCGGCCAGGACGAGATCCGCTGGCACTTCCGCGACGTGGAGCTGGACTCGGCGGCCGTCTTCAGCGACAGTCTGAAGAGCGCCATGGTGAGCGAGCTGGGCCTCGACGCCCTCGTCTTCGTCACCCTCCGCAGCCTGGACGCGCGGATGTCGCCCATGACCCCGACCCCCTACGGAGGCATGGCCGCCAATCCGAGGGTGAACATCACGGTGAACCTGCACCTGCTGCTGGTGAACCTGGCCACCGGCGGACACTGGAGCCACGAGGGCAGGCACAGCAGCTGGCAGCCGGTGCAACTGGACATTCTGGGGGGCGGCCGGGACCGCACCGAGCGGCAGATGCTGACGGCCCTGGCCCCGCCGCTGCGGCAGTTCCTGGCGCGGGTTGCGCCGCCGCCGAGCCGGCAGACGCGTCGCTTCGATAGCAGCGGGGACTGAGCCGTCGGCAGGACGGTGGCCGGCGCAAAGGAAAAGGGGGGCGGCCCCGGTCGGGGCCGCCCCCCTCTCTTGTTGCGATCGATCTCCGCGCCGGGCGCGGGGTCTGCTCAGCGCCGCTTCTTCCGCCGCTTGGCCGCCGAGCTGCCGCTGCTCTTCTCCTCCGAGGCGGGCTTCGACGACCCGGAGGAGGAGACGGTGCCGCTGGACTTGGAGCTGCTCGAGGTCGAGGTCGGGGGTTTCGTGGTGCGCTGACCGACGGTCGAGCGCCGCACCGTCGGCTCGACCCGCTGCGTCCAGGCGCGCTCCTGGCTCTGCCGCTGCCGCTCCCGAAGGGTGGTTTCGTCGACGGTGGGGGACTCCGAGGTCGGCCCCCTGCTGGTGAGTCCGGACCTCAACTCGGAAAGCTCGGTCGTGGTCACCAGCTCGTACCCCGGGGGCACGTAGCTGCCGCGGGAATAGTAGGGGTCGTAGCCGTAGCCGTAGGGTCCGTGGTAGGGGCTGTAGCCGTAGCGTCCGTAGCCGCCGTACGGATAGCCGTATCCGTATCCATAGCCCGGGCCGTACGCGAAGGGCGAGCCGAAGCCGTACATGCCGTACCGGGAGTCGTAGCCGAAGATCGGATAGCCGCTGCCGTAGGAGTCGTAGCCCGGGGTGTGCAGGCCGCGCTCGTCGGAGAACCGGCCGATGCGGGGATCGCGGTCCTCGGGCTCTTCCCAAGTGGCGGAATAGGCGGGATCCTGGGGGGCGGTGAAGCCCCCGGGGGCCCGCAGGACGGTGTAGCAGCCGGTGGCGGAAACCGCTGCCAGCGCGAGCAAGAGACCTGTGAGGGATCGGGTCATGTCGCCACCTCCTGTCGGTGCGTCGCCCTCGCCGGGCGCCTGGGTCAATATACGGAGGGAGCCCTCGCGGTCAACGGCTCTCGGGGGCTCTCGGGGACCTGGTCAGAACTGGTAGCGGACCCCCATGAAGACGCGGTTCACGTCCACATCCTCGCGAAGCTCCAGCTCGTTCCGGCCTTCGGCCTGCTCGTAGTTGCCGCGGGTGTAGGCCAGCTCGATGCACACCGCCTCCTCCACGGCGATCCCGGCTCCGAGGGTGTAGAACCGCCGGTCCCGGAGCACTCGGATCAAGGGGTTTTGGACCGGGTCCGGAGCCCGGGTCGGGTCCCGGGGCCCGACGAAGGGCAGGGGGTCGGAGTAGTACCCGGCGCGCAGATCGACGGCGGCCCACGGCACCTGCCACTCGGCTCCGAGGTGCCAGCGCAGGACGTCGGCGTACTGGTCCTCGAAGGAGGTGTCGGTACGCAGCTCGAAGGGGTCGTCGTCGGTATACTCCGTCTGGGTCCACTCCGTGGCGTGGACCGAGGCAGCCAGGGTCACCTGGGGCACGGGCCGGCCGGAGACGCCGAGCCCGAAGGAGAGGGGCAGGGCGATGCGGTAGCTGCTCTTGAACTCCTCGCTCGGCGTCTCCACCAGGTCGCCGTTGTCGGACTCGATGGAGCTGAAGTGTGGTTGGGGCGGCGCCCGCCAGGTGTAGCTGACCTTGTGCGAGGACCCCGTGGCCATGGTGACGCCGAGGCGCAGCCGCGGGTCATCCCGGGGGGTGCGAACCATGGCGCCGAGGGTTGCGGTCCAGGTGGTGCCGTAGTCGTCGACGAAGACCTCGCGCTCGGTGAAGCGTTTCTCGTAGAAGAAGTCCTCCGTGTCGATGGAGACGAACTCCGAGGTCCACTCGTCCTCACCGCCGATGAGGCTGAGGGTGGCGCCCACGGAAACCGAGGGGCTCACGTCGATGGCGCCGGCCACGGAGGTGATGGCCAGCTCGCCTTCGTGGCGGAAGCTGTCGTCGTAGGCGAGGCTGTCACCGAGGACGGCCCCGTCCGCATCCCGCACCACCGGCACCAGGGGGTAGTCGAGGGCCCAGTCGAAGTCCTTGACGCGGTTGAAGCCCGCCGCCAGCACGAGGCTGCCGCGGTACACGGGCACGGGATAGACGAAGCCCAGGCTGCCGAAGCGGGTGTTGCTCACGTCGGCGATGGCACTGCTTTCGATCGGTGTCCCGAATCCGGTGACGGCGCGGTTCTGCCGGGCGTTGCGCAGAAAGGCGACGCTGATCTCGCGCTGGCGCATCTGCGCCAGACCGGCCGGGTTCCAGTAAACGGCGGTGAAGTCGTCGGCGAGGCCGGCGAAGGCGCCGCCCATCCCCATGGCGCGGACGCCGACACCGGCGAAGTTGTCGATGGCCCGTTCTTCCTGGCCGGCCGCGGCCGTGGCCAGGACGAGCAGGGCGAGGGGGGTCCGGAAGTGGCGCATCAGAAACTCTCGCTGTAGCGAACGGAGACCTCGCGGCTCAGGTCGGCGGAGGGTCCGCCAGGCGCCGTCCGGTCCCCGTTCTGGAGGAAGTTCTTGAGCAGGAAGCCGAGCCTCAGGCTGGGGGTGGGCGACCAGTGGGCGCCCCCGTTGGCGTACCCCCGATTCAGGGCCCAGGAGTCGTCGCCGCCGTCGCGGGCGAGGTCGTACTCGGCGATGAAGATGAGTCTGTCGCTGAACCGCTTGTCGGCGCCGAGCCACCCGGAGAGGCCGCCCCCCTCCTCCTCGAGGGACCAGTTCAGGCCGCCGTGGAAGCCGAGCTGGCCGAGGGGAGTCCCGTAGTTCTTGCTGGAGGCCAGGTAGATCCCCTTGCCGCGGACCTGGTACCTCCCGTGGGTGTGCGCACCGTATCCCTGGGTGTCGTACCCTGCTGTCAGGGCGGGCATGCCCGTGCTCTCCTCGACGAGGCGGCAGCGAGCCGCCGCTTCGACCCTGGGATGCCAGTCGACGCTCTCGCCGCCGATGACCCCCTCGCCCCCGAAGGCCAGGCCGATGGCCAGGCGCTGGAGGAGTCCGGCGTCGACCTGGCCCATCAGGCCGCCTCCCGAGAACAGCCTCAGGTCGATGGCGAATTGCCCCTTGTCGACGAGGCCGGCGGTGGGGCTGTCGACAAGGCGCACCAGCTCCGGGGGCCCGTACTGGGCGCCCGCGGGACCCGCCCGGACCGCGGCCAGCATCACCAGCGCCGAAAGCCATGAGCGGCACGAGGTCAAGCGTCCCTCCCCGGAGCGGGGCCGGTGTCGGGCCGCCGCCATCGGATGCGCCGCTCCTGCTCCTGCTCTCCGTACCGGAGCTCGATCCGCCACCGCTCTCTGGGGAGCAGCTCGGGCAGGCGGTCCGCCCACTCCACGAGGGTGACGGCGTCGGCTTCGTGGAAGAACTGGTCGGCGCCGATCTCCGCCAGTTCGTCCACCGTCTCGAGGCGGTAGAGGTCGAAGTGGTAGATCTGCAATCCACTCGCCTCCCCCGTGCCCTCGTAGACGTTCAGCAATACGAAAGTGGGACTGTTGACCACCTCGTCGACACCCAGACCGCCGCAGATTCCCTGCACGAGGCAGGTCTTGCCGGTGCCGAGGTCGCCTTCGAGGGCCACCAGGTCTCCCGGCCTCAGGGCGGCGGCCAGCTGGCGGCCGAAGCGCCGGGTCTCGGAGGCGCAGCGGGTGCGGCGCTCACCGGCGCAGGCGAGATCGGCGGTCACCGGAGGGGGGAGAGACCGCACGAGCGGGGTTGGGTGGGCATCTGCATGAGCGACGGTCGAGAGGTCCCTGACAAGAGAGACCATCCTGCCATCGGGATGTTCCTGCGGACGGGGGAGGACTGGTCCGGGCCGCCAGGGAGCGGCGGCGGTACGAAGGCATCCACCGCGTGAGAGCGGCGGCTCCCCGGGGTTGGTGCCTCAGCCGCCGGAGGCGCGTCGGCTGTCCATGGGGATCACCGACTCATCCCCGCCATCGACGGGCTCGGGCGCCCCCGCCCCCATGGCGTCCACACCCTCATTCTCGTCGACGTCCATGGAGCAGTTGCCTTGGAACACGGCGCCCTCGGAGATGGACAAGGCGTTGGAGTTGATGTCTCCCACGACCCGTGCCTGGCTGTCGAGGCGGACCTTGTCCCCCCGCACGTTGCCGTGCACGACCCCGTTGATGTAGACATCGCGGCCGTCGAGCTGGGCATGGGCCTCGCCCGACTGACCGATGGTGAGCGTTCCCGAGCACGACAGCTCGCCCTTGAAGGTGCCGTCGATGCGAACGCTGTTGTCCACCTTCATGACTCCCTCGAAGAGGGTGCCGCGGCCGACGATCGTGTTCAGAGTCTCGCCGCCGCCGCCGCTCTCTTCCTTCTTGCCCAGCATTTCCTTGTCTGTCCTCCGGCTGGTTCCGGTGAAACCGGACAAACCGCCTAGACTGTCGAGCACTTTGTTCATCAACCGGCCAATATAGGATCGGGCCGCGGGAGGGAAAAGGGCCGCGAGGAATCCGGTCATTTCCTCTTTTTTTTCGCTTTCCTGCCCTCGGCCTTGCCGTTGGCGCGAAGCCGCTCGACCACGGCGAGCACGGCGGCCTGCGTCGGTTCCTCGACGGCGGTCATCTCGATGACGGGGATGTCCTCGTCCTCGCAGCCCCTGAGGATGTGCTCCTGGATCCGGAGGATGCGATCGAGGTTGGAGAGGGACTTGCGCGGCGTCCGGGCCGGGGCCTGCACCTCCCGCTTGGCGAAGCGAGTCTCGTAGGCCTCGCGGTCGGTCAGGGCGAGACAGATGGGCACGATGATGGCGTGCTTCTCGAAGGCTCTCCACCGCGAGATCCCGGGGAGCAAGTGCACGCCGTCGATGATGACGCTCGCATTCTCCTCGATGCAACGAGACATGATGGCGCGCACGCCGACGCCGACGACGCGGGACTGCTCGTGGAAGGCGGTTACCACCGGGTCGAGGCCGTCCTGGATGTCGGCAGCCTCGGCGTCGTAGGAGGAATCGTGGATGGAGGGCATGAAGTCCCTGGCCAGGGTCAGACGCAGGATCTGCCGGATATCGTCAGTGGCAACGACGCGAGGAATGTCGAGGACGTTGGCGAGACTCACGGCCAGAGTCGTCTTGCCGACGCCGGTGGCGCCGCCGATGAGAATCACGAGGGGCTTGTCCAGGTCCCTCCAGGCTCGCCAAGTCCGGTAGAGCTCGGCAGAGCTCTCGCCGCATCTCTCGAGGATGACCTCCTGAACGAGGCTCTCCAATTGGCCGTGGCCGATGCGGCCCGTCCGCTTGTCGAGGAGGCGTTCCTCCACGGTGCGGGCGAGCTCGTAGGAGCGGTCGGGGGACAGGCCGGCGGCCTGGATCGAGTGGGAAAGCAGCTCGCGGGAGAAGGTCCGGGGGCCGGCGTCCCGGTCGACGGTGATCGTCGTCGGCGACGGTTCCCAGAACAGGAGATTGCCGACGGGCCGGTCGGGATGGTCGCGCTCGAGCAGACCGGCGATCAGGTCGAGGATCTGGTCGCGCTCGACCTCCTTGCGCTGGCGCACCTCGGTGCGCACCTCGTCGGCGATGCCGTAGGCCTCGTCGTGATCGAAGCCGCGCTGGATCAGATGGTGCACGAGCATCCCCCGCATGAAGGGGATGCGCTTCTTGCCGTCGACGATGGTGGCCATCGCAGCGAAAACGTACCGGGGGCAGGAAAGAGGGGCAAATTGCCTCACCCGATCGGAGCCGGGATATTACCCATCTCCCCCCTCCGTTCCCCAGAGGAGCCCAGGTCATGTCCAATCCGATCTTCGATCTCGGCCGGCAGGGTCAGAGCGTCTGGTACGACAGCATCAGCCGGGGTCTCATCACCAGCGGCGAGCTCGGGCGGCTGATCGCCGAGGCCGGCCTCCGGGGGATGACCTCCAACCCCGCCATCTTCGAGAAGGCGATCGCCGGTACGGACGACTACCGCGGGGTGCTGCGGCGTCACGCCGCCGCGGGTCTCTCGCCCCTGCAGATCTACGAGGCGATCGCCGTTGAGGACATCCAGTGGGCGGCCGACGCGCTGCTGCCGGTCTACGAGGAGTCGGAGGGACGGGACGGATTCGTCTCCCTCGAGGTCTCGCCGCATCTGGCCCACGACACGGAGGGGACCGTCGACGAGGCGCTGCGCCTGGCCGGCGAGGTGGGGCGGCGCAACCTGATGATCAAGGTGCCGGGCACGGCCGCGGGCCTGCCCGCCATCGAGCGGCTGATCGCCGAGGGGGTCAACGTCAACGTCACCCTGCTCTTCGCGCGGGACCGCTACGCCGGCGCCGCCGAGGCGTATCTCGAGGGCCTGGAGAGCCTGCGGGCCAGGGGCGGCGACCTGGCCGGGGTGGCCAGTGTGGCCAGCTTCTTCGTGAGCCGCATCGACACGCTCATCGACACCCGCATCGGCGAACGGCTCTCCGAGGAGACCGACGCCGTTCGCCGGGTGGCCCTCGCCGCCCTGAAGGGCCGCGCCGCCATCGCCAACGCCCGGCTCGCCTATCAGCACTTCCGCGGCCTCGTCGCCGGGGATCGCTGGTCCCGCCTGGCCGCGGCCGGCGCCAACCCCCAGCGCCTGCTGTGGGCCAGCACGAGCGTCAAGAACCCGGCCTACCGCGACGTGCTCTACGTGGAGGAGCTGATCGGCCCCGACACGGTGAACACCTTGCCGGAGGCGACCTTCGACGCCTTCCGCGACCACGGCGCCGTCGAGGCCACCCTGGAGAAGGGGGCGGACGAGGCCCGCCACGTGATGGACGCCCTCGAGGGGCTCGGGATCTCGATGCAGGAGGCGACGGACCAGCTGCTGGATGACGGGGTGCGCCTCTTCGTGGAGCCCTTCGACAAGCTGCTGGCCGCCATCGAGACTCAATGCGAGGCCCTGCCCCGCCGCGCCTGACCGCCCTTCGCGACATGGGATTCCATCGCGTACTCCCGGCGATCCTGGCCGCGGCCCTGATGTCGGTCCAGTGCGCCGACCGCGGGGCCGCGCCGCCTCCACCGCCCGGCCCGGATGGCGAAGAGTGTCCCGCATGTACTCCCGAGGACGCCATGGAGAGCCTCGAGCGCGCCTTCGAGGAGCGCGACCCGGACCTCCTCGCGAGCCTGCTGGACGACGGCTTCTGGTTCACCGAGGAGAACTGTCTGGGCCAGCTCCTCTATTGGAGCGACAAAGAGGAGGAGCTGGAGCTCATGGGCAGGGGCGACTCGAGGCGGGGGGTCTTCGGCATCTTTCGCAAGATCGAGTTCGACTTCTGGACCTCGAGGAGGTACGAGGAGTCGGGGGCCGACTCGCCCATGGAGTTCGAGGGGGATCCGGACGGCCATCCGGAGGAGGACTGGCTCGTTTTTCGGGGGCGGGTGGAGTTGCTGCTCCTGACAAAGCCGGACGAAGGCTTCTTCGTCGACCAGTTGATGACCTTCAAGCTGCGCCAGGACGAGGACGGCATGTGGCGCATCCGGCGCTGGGTGTGCGATCCCTTGTCGAGGGATTGCGGGGAAGCCAGCGGCAGGGCGGCTGCCGAGAGCAATTCCTGGGGCTGGGTCAAGGCGTGGGTCATGGCGGCGGCCAGTGGCTGAGCGCGGCCGGGCGGCGGTGCTCGTCGAAGACTACCGCTTCGCGATCCGGGAGCTGCCGGTCCCCGAGGTCGAGCCCGAAGGCATCCTGGTGAAGGTCACGGGCTGCGGCGTCTGCGGCTCCGACCTGCACCTGTGGCGCGGCGACATCCAGATGCACGGCTGCGTCCACGGCCACGAGCTGGTGGGGCGGGTCCACTCCATGGGCTCCCGGGTCTCCACCGACTGCCTGGAGCGTCCCCTGAAGGAGGGGGACCGGGTGATCTTCAGCTACTACACCCCCTGCCACCGCTGCTACCACTGCATCCGCGGCGAGTTCACCGACTGCCTCCACAACTTCGAGATCGTGCGGCCCGTGGAGGAGTGGCCCTACTGCCACGGCGGCTTCTCCGACTACTGGTACGTCAGGCCGGGGTCCTTCGTCTTCCGCGTCGACTCCGATCTCTCCGACGACGCCCTGACCTCCGTCAACTGCGCCGCGGCCACGGTGATGGAGGGCATCGAGCGCTCCGACCTGCGGGCCGGGGACGCCGTCGTCTTCCAGGGGGCCGGGGGTCTCGGTCTCTACGGCATCGCCTATGCCCGCGAGCGCGGCGCGGGACCGATCATCGCCATTGACGGCCAGCAGCCGCGCCTGGAACTGGCCCGCCGCTGCGGCGCCGACCACACGATCGACATCAACGAGATCCCCGACCCCCAGGACCGGATCGCGCAGGTGAAGGAGTGGGTCGGCGGCGGCCGCTCGGGCGCCGACACCGTGGTCGAGGTGGTGGGCTTCCCCGGGGTCGTGCCGGAGGGCCTGGAGATGCTCAGGCCCGGTGGCCGCTACATCGAGATCGGCAACATCTCCAGGGAGTCGATGGTGGAGATCGACATCAACCGGGTGCTCCACGGCATCAAGTACATCGTCCCGGTCTCGTTCTACAGCCCGCGCCTGCTGCCGGCGGCCCTGGAGATGCTGGAGCGCACCCGCCACCGGTATCCGCTGGCCGATCTCATCTCCCACAGCTTCGGCCTGGAGGAGATCAACACCGCCTTCGAGACCGCCGAGTGGTTCGGCCAGGACCGCACCACGGCGGTGACCCGGGCGGTGGTGAAGCCGTAGCCAAGGGGCCAACCAGGGGGACGGCCTGGCGATTTCACTTCACACCGAAGAGAATCTTGTACAGCACCGGTACGAAGAGCAGGGTGATCACCGTCGCAAAGAGCAGGCCCACCATGATGGACACCGCCATCGGTTCCCACATCAGCCCGCCGCCGAGATAGAGGGGAACCAACCCCAGGGTGGTCGTGCAGGTGGTCAGCAGGATGGGGCGGAAACGCTGTCGGGCCGCGGCGACGATCGCATCGACTGACGGCCGTCCGGACCGGTCCTGTTCGATCTGTATGCGGTCGAGGAGAACGATGGCGTTGTTGATGACGATGCCCGCCAGCGAGATCAACCCCAGAAAGGCGAAGAAGCCGAAGAACGAGCGGAAGACCAGCAACCCGGCGACCACCCCGATCAAACCGAGAGGGATGGTGCTCAGCACGATGAAGGTCTTGCGGACGGAGTTGAACTGCAGGATCAGCAGCGCGAGGATGATGAAGGCGGAGAGAGGCAGCTTCGAGACGACGGCGCCCATGGCATCCCCGCTCTCCTCTGATTCCCCTCCCAACTCGTAGCGGTAGCCCTGCTTCCAGGACCGGCTGTCCTCCTCGAGCCAGGGGACGAGGGCGTCGGTGATGTCCGTCGGGGTGAATCCCTTCGCGGCGTCACACGTCACCGTCATGGTGCGGTTCAGGTCGCGCCGCTTGATCCTGGGCAGCTGCCACTGCGGGATGATCTGCGCCACCTGTCCCAGGGGTACGTTGGTTCCCGATCCCTGGGCGAAGATGTTCAGGCTCTCCAGCTGGCGCACATCGACCTCCTGGCTGCTCTCGTGGCGCAGCACGATCGGAATGCTCCGGTCGCCCTCGCGGAAGGCGCCTACATCGAACCCGGAGAGCGCGGCCTGCAGCGAAAGGGCGATGTCCTGGTTGGTCAGGCCGGCCTTCCGGGTCCTCGACTGGTCGATGTCGACGACGACCTTCTTGATCTTTGGCCCCCAGTCGTCCCCGATGTTCCAGGTGCCGGTGATTCGGTCGAGCCGTTGCTTGATGCGTCCGGCGATCGCGAACAGCTCGTCGGGGTCCGGCCCGGTGATCCGCACGGCCACGTCGCTCCCGCCACCGCCGCCCCCGGACAGCCTGGAGACTCTTGCCTCGGCGTCGGGAAAGGAGTGGAAGCAGAACCCGTCCAGGCGGTCCATGATCCACTGGTTGTCCTCGCCCGATGTGGTGTTCAGCAACAGGTGGGCGGAACCCGGATTGCCCTCTCCAGGCTGGTACCCCAGGTCGTAGGAGGGGGGTCCCTCGCCGATGAAGGCGGCCCAGTCGGTCACCCCCCGGCTTCGTTGGCCGCCCACCAGGAGACTGTCCGCGATGTACTCCTCGATCATCTGCACCCGGGCGGTCGTGGTCTCGATCCGCGTGCCCGGGGGAAGGCTCAGATTCAGCGTCAACAGGTTGCGCTGGCTGTCGGGAAAGAAGATGAACGGCAGGAGACCAAACCCCAGTAGCGACAGCAGGAACAGACCGGCGATGATTCCGCAAGACGACCAGGGGCGCCGAAGGGCCTTGAGCAGCAATCCATTGTAATGCCCGTTCAGACGCTCGATGAGGCTGCTCTTCGCCGACTGGATGGGCTGCTGTCTCACCCGCAGGAAGTACACGGCCAGCAGCGTGACCATGGTCAGGGAGAGCAGCCAGGACGAGAGCAGGGCCATGGAGATCACGCTGAAGAGCGGGGCCATCATCTCGCCCATGATGGACGGGGCCAGGAAGAAGGAGAGGAAGGCGGCGGAGGTGGTCAGCGATGAAACCAGGAGCGGAGCCGCCAGCTCCCGGGCCGATTCGATGGCGGCCTCCCTGGCGCCGGTGCCCCTTTCCATCTTCACCGCGATCGCTTCCGACACCACGATGGCGTTGTCCACGAGCATGCCCAGGGCCATGATCAGCGCCGCCAGCGACACCTGGTTGAGACCGGTTTCCAACAGACCCATGGCGAAGAGAGTGGCGACGATCGTCATGGGAATGAGGCTCGCCACCACAAGGCCGGTGCGCAGCCCCAGGAAGAGCAGCATGGTCACCAGGACCACGGCGACGCTCTGGAGGAGATTGCTGGTGAAGTCGGCGACGGACTTCTCCACCTCGAAATCCTGGGAAGCCACCCTGTTGAAGGCGATCCCGAGGGGGGCCCGCGGCTGGCGGTCGGCTACCAGCCGGTCCACCTCCCTTCCCAGTGCGATGATGTTGGCCCCTTCGCCGAGGGCCACCGAGAGGGACAGCCCCGGCTGACCGTTGATCCTGACCAGGCGCTGAATGGGCGTCTCGTACTTCCGGATGATGCGGGTGATGTCCCCGAGGTACACCTGCCCGGCCTGGCCCACGGGGATCAACGTCCTTGCCAGGTCATCCAGATCGGCGTAGCTGCCGGTCGGCTCGAGGACCAGGCGTTCGTCCTCCAGGCTTACCTCGCCGCCGGGGAAGACGATGTTCGTGGCGGCGATGTTGTTCCTGATCTTCTGGGCGGAGAGCCCCAGATCCGCCATCCGGGCATCGTTGAACTGCAGGTATATCCGCTCTTTCTGGATTCCGCTGATCCTCACCTCGGAGGCCCCGGGCAGCTTGATGAGGTCGTCCCGCAGTTCCCGGGCGAGCACCTCCATTTCGGCGAAGCTGAAACCATCCCCTGTCAGGCCGATCACGATGCCGTACACCACCCCGAGGCCGTCGTCCTTTACCTCGGGGCCATGGATGCCCTCGGGCAGGTCCGGGCGAATGGCGTCGATCTTGCGCCGCAACCGATCCCATACAGCCTGGAGCTCCCCCGGCGATGTCTCCGGTTTCAGTGCCACCGCCACTACCGACAGACCTGTCCGCGACTCACTGGTGACGGTCTCCAGCTCGGGCAGCTCCTGCGCGACCTCCTCGATCCTGGCGGTGATCAGGGACTCGACGCGCTCGGGACCGGCGCCGGCAAAACCGGTCACCACCGAGGCGGCGCGGATCGTGAAAGGAGGCATGCTGTCGCGCGGCATCGTCCGGTACCCGGCCAGGCCGAGAACCAGAACGACGAGCAGGGCCACGATGGTGACGCGGCTGTTGTCCAGGGCGATCCGGGTGAGATTCATGGCGGCTCTGGCTCAGGTCGGGGGCTGCTCACTCCCGCAGGAGCCGCACCTTCATCCCGTTCATCAGCGACCCGAGGCCCGCCGTCGCGACCAACTCCCCGTCGGCGAGCCCCTCCTCGACGACGAAACCGTCCGCCACCAGACTGCCGACGCGGACCGTCCGCCGCTGAACCGTCCCCACGCCCTCGTCGACTCCGCCTATCACAAAGACGTACCGCCCCCGGGCGTCTTCCCCCACCGCCTTGGTCGGGACCACCAGCGGGTCCGCCGGCCCGCCGGCGCCGAAGAGAAACTCCGCATCTCCTGCCATGCCGGGCCGGATGGACGAGGAGGGGGCGTCGAGCCGCACCCGGACGGGATAGGTGCTGGATGCATCGAGGGCGTAGGATAGTTCCCGCACCCGGGCGGCGAATTCCGCCCCGGGAAGGGCCGAGAAACGAACGCGCACCGGGTCTCCGTTCCGGATCCCGGCGATATGGCCCTCGGGGACCCCCACCTCCATTTCGATCTCCTCGCCGGCGCTCAGCTCCACCAGGGGCGCTCCGGCCTGGATCACCTCGTTGACCCCGAAGTTGACCGCCGTGACGATACCGTCGACAGGCGCGTGAATCTCGTTGAACCTCAGCTGGCGCTCCTGCAGATCCAGGCTCTTGCCGGCGGACTCATGGCTGGACGTGGCCGCGGCATAGCCGGCCTTGGCCTGCTCGTACTCGGCGAGGGAGACGTTGTCGGCCTGGTAGAGTTGCCGGACCCGGGTGAGACTGGACTGCGCATTGGCTCTCTGCACCCGTGCGTTCTCCAGGGCCGCCCTCGCCTTCTGGTACGCGAGAGCGGCATCCCGGCTGTCGAGGGCGGCGAGACGCTGGCCGGCCTTCACCCGGTCCCCCGCCTTGACGTCGATCGACTCGATGAGCCCTCCGGTCCGGAAGCTGAGCCTGGCTTCGGTGCCGGCCCTGGCGGTGCCGGCAAAGCGCTGGCTGTGGACCGCGCTGGCGGGGCGAACCGCGGCGTACTTCACCGGGCGGATCGGTTCGGGGGCCGGCGGTTCCTCTCCGCAGCCGGTCGACAGCCCCAAGGCAAGTGCGGAAAGCGTCCCTCGCTTCATGGGGTCCTTTTTCTCTCCGAGAAGAACGCCGTGAGACGCCCGACGAAGGCTTCCCGTTCCTCGGGAGTCATGAACATGGTGTAGCCCCCTACGCTGTTCTCCAGCTGCAGATAGCTGACCAGGTACTCGTACACCGCACCGGCCTCCCCCTGGCTTGCCGAGAGGGCGGCTCGCTGCGCATCCACCAAGGGGGCGATTCCCAGCAGGCCTTTCTCATAGGCATCCTGCACAAGCTCGAAGTTCCGGCGGGCGCTGGCAGCGGCCACCTGGGCAAAGTGGATGTTGGTCCTCCTCGAAACCAGGTTCGCCATCCGCACGCGGACCGCCTGGGAGAGCTGCTGTCGCAGGCTCTCTTCCTGAAGGCGGAGCTGCCGCTGCTGCACCGCCGTCCGGTCGACGGCGACCTTGCGCTGGCTGCCCTGGAAGAGGGGATAGGTGAAGTGAAGGGCGAGGTTCCAGGTCGCATCGAGGGGAGGCGCCGGGGCCTGCGGCATCCCCTGGCCGTCACGCCAGAAGGTGTAGTCGGCCTGCCCCCGCAGGGCCACTGACGGCAGGTAGTACTGCCGGTAGTTCATCCGCTGCCGGCGCCCGGCCGCTCTCATGTTGGCCTCCAGCTGTTTCAGCGAAGGCATGTTCCCGAGGGCCTCTTGGACGAGGAAGTCGGTCAGGATCTCCACGTCTCGTGCGCGGCGGATCAGGTCTCCCATACGTGTCGGGTCGAAGCCGTCGAAGAGATCGTCGGAAAGCGCGGCATCCTCCACCTCGAACTCCTCGCCGATATCGGGCCGGTTCAGCAACCGGTTGAGCTGCACCTTGGCAAGATACAGGGAGTTGAAAGCCTGGATGGAGGCCTGGGTCGCCCGCGCGACTTCGCTCTCCCAGCGGTATACGTCGGCGACGCCGGCGTAGCCGACGGCGTGGCGGGTGCGGGCGACCTTCAGGTTGCGGCGCGAGGCCTCGAGGTTCTCGTCCTGGATCCGTCCCGCGGTCCTGGCCAGCAGGATGTCGAAGTAGGCCGTGGCGAGGTTCAGCACCACGTCCAGGGCCACAAGGTCGGCTCGGTGGCGGGCGGCCTCGGCGAGGTACCGCTGGATTTCCACGTTGGCCAGGGCCGGATCGGAGAACAGCACCTGCTGCACGGTACCGGTGGCCAGTCCGGAGCGCTCAGGTTGTTGACCGAAGGCGCGTTCCGCCGCCTCCGGGTCGATCTGCAGCAGGGTGGCGGAGGTCTCCACAGAAGGCAGCAGGGACGACCTCGCCTCGCGCATCTCCTGCGCCGCCAGATCGACGTTGCTCTTCTCGATGCGCAGGTCGAGGTTGCTCCGCAAGCCCTCGGCGATGACCTCCTGCAAACCGAAGCGCGGAGCCCCGGACGGTTCGTCGGCCCTGAGGAAGCGGGCGGAGAACAGCGTTTCGAAAGAGAGGTCGAGGCCGATCTTCCGGACCGTCGCGGCGTTCAGCACCCATTGCTCGTCGAGGTTGCCCTGGACGGGCATCGCCGCCAGCTCCTCCCCAAGGGCGACTCCCTCGACGATCAGGGCCAGGCTGCGGACGATCTGGTCCCGGGCGTCCTGGTCGCCGATGCACCCCATCACGCCCGCATCCACATAAGCCCGGCTCATGGCAAAGGAAGGCAGCCCGCGCCCGGCCATGGCGGCGGCCAGGGTGGCGATCTCCTCGGGACTGCGCTCGAACATCGTCGTCAGGTACACCGCGTCGACCGAGTCGCCCATCGCGGGGAGGGGGGTTTGCGCCTCCCAGAAGACCAGTTCCGCCCGGGCCTGGTAGGGGGCGGCGAGGCGTTGGAAGAAGCTCTCGAGGTCCAGACGGTCCCTCAGGGTCTCACTGACGATGACGGCGAGACGCCTGAAGGGTTGGATGCGGTGGAACGCCTCCAGGTCCTTCTCGATCGCGTGAGCGCCGAGGACATAGGTGAAGTTGCGCATCCCGGAGACGCCGGGCTCGACCAGCGGCATCCGCTGCAGCGACACGTCGAGGATCCCCACGGCGATCGTCGGTTTCGGCAGACCGCCCTGGGCGGCCAGCATCGCCGCGCTTGCCGGCCCCGCGGAAATGATCAGATCGACGGCGGGATCGTTCGCCAGGGACAGGTAGTCCGCGAGCCCCGCGCCGAAACGCAGATGCTCCGGGAGGAAATGGACCGACCTTCCGGCACCAAGCACCCTGTGAATCTCCTCCCTGAGGGATTCCAGATCGCTTCCGGAGTCGGTTTCATGGGGCTGGGAATCGAGCAACAGCCCGACGTGGAGGTCGCTCTCCCCGCTCTGCGCGCCTGCCTGCGGCGACGGCAGCGCCAGGCCGATTGCCAGAACCGCGGAGATGGCCGTTCTCAGCACTTGGGCCGTGTTCCACCCCTGTGGGCTACAACAGATGTACAGGATTGGTCAACGGGGCCTGTCGACCTTGCAGGACCACCGAGACCTGTCGAACCCGGAAGGCCCCTGCTGGGGGACCTTGCCTGCGGCTGGCTTACACGAACCGCACCAGCCTGACGTCAAGGGCCCGCGCGGAGCCGCCGGGCTCGTTCCACTGGACGAGGATGGGGCTCTGGTAGGTGCCCCAGCCGATCTCCCCGGCGCCGTTGGACTCGCGGTCGAGTACCGGAAGGCTGATCCCCCGCTTCATCCGCAGGAAATGGGAGACCGGGACCGCCAGGGCCCGGTTGACCACTCTCTCCACCACCGAGTGGCGCATGCCGGCGCGGTCGAGGATCGTGTTGAAGATCTGCACCGCGTCGTACTGGGCGTAGTTCAGGGCCTTGGCGGGTATGCTGCGAGGGACCTGGAGAGCGCCCCGGCCCATGCGCGCCATGTAGCGGAAGGGGTTGGCGAGGACCTCCCGCAGATCGTGGGTCATGAGCAGGGTCTCGTACTCGTTCACCGTCAGGCCCGCGCCTCGGTCCTCGGGGGGCAGGGAGACGTCGAAGCGGCCGAAGGAGACCTTGTGCTCCCGGGCCATCTCCTCGAGGCGGCCGATGAAGCCGAGGGCCGGGTCGCGCAGGTTCTGGGCGTCGATGGCGTGAGACGAGACCGCCACCGGCACCTGCATGCGGCCCGCCTCCTCCTCGCCGTTGTAGGCGATCACGGTGGTGCGCCGCTGCCGGGTGCCGCCCACGTGGACGCCGTCCAGCTCCACGAACCAGACCGGCTCGTCGCCCTTCAACTCGTACGAGGCGGAGTTGTGCAGCCCGCCTCCCATGAAGGTCAGGTGGGAGTCGGCGTTGCGGGGCTCGGTGGCGCGCTCCTTGTCGGAGAGCTCGGTGCGGCGGTCGAGCTCGTCGTGGACGTAGCCGGCGTCGGGGGGGAATAGTTTCTGGAAGAGCTTGAGGTAGTCCTGAATGTTGCCGCCGTCGTGGTCGAAGACCTCCGCGAGGCGCTGGTCCAGGTAGCCCGCCGTGGTGTGGTCGGAGATGTAGAAGGCGCGGGGATACTTCGTGAAGTCGGCGCCGAACTCCTCGCGGAGCTTGCCCCTCACGTCGATCAGATCGACGCGGGAGGCGGGCTCGATGCGGAGGGTGGCCTGGAAGGGGGCTTCGCCGGCCCGGGTGTGCCGGTTCACCAGTATCATGGGCGGCTTGTCGATCCTGCGCCGGGGGCGTGTCGGGGACGGGTGCCCGTCCCCATCGACTGGCAGGCGAAAGTAGAAGCCCGGGATCGGCGGTGTCAATTCGCCCGGCGGCGGACCGCTGGCGGCCGAGACCTCCGTCAACCTGAGCGGCGGGACCACCGCCCGGCCCCTGGACAACCTCTCGATCACGGCGACTACTACGGCATTGCCATCGACGACCGGATCGTGCTCACCAGCCGGTTCTCGGGAGCCGTTCCGGGGGGCGGGAGTGACCCAGGCCCAGTTCTTCGCAACGCCGTGAACCCCTCCACCCGCGGCGTCGACCTGGTGGCCACCTGGGGCGCCGGCATCGGGGCGGGGGCCCTGACCTTGTCGGCGGCGGCCAACCTCACCGGCACCAGCGTCGACGAGATCAACATCCCCGAGATCACGGCCGCCTTCCGGGAGGCCAACGGCCGGGCCTCCGGCGACGCGGAGCGCGAGGTCATCCGGAACACCCTCTTCAACCGCGAGGAGCGCAACCGCTTCGAGGACGCCCTGCCGCGGACCAAGATCGGGCTCTCGGCGCGCTATGACCTCGGCAGCCTCAGCCTCCTCACCGGGGCGACCTGGTACGGGCCGGTGGAGTACAAGCCCGCGAACACCGACCACGACGAGACCTTCGACGGCCGCACGATCATCGACCTGGACGTGGGCCGCGACCTGCTGCCGGGGGTGCGTCTGGCGGTGGGCGCCAACAACCTGCTCAACACCTTCCCGGAGGAGCACGAGAAGCAGGCGAACATCGGCTCCCGTGGCTTTGTCTACAGCCGGCGGGTGCCGCGGTTCGGTGTCAACGGCGGGTTCTACTACGGGCGTCTGAGCCTCGACCTGTAGGGAAGGCGGCTGGAGGCACGGCCAGGAAGCACCCCCGCACTCCTTCGTGGGGGGCAGGCCTGCTCTGCGTACGGCCGCCGCAGGGTCCTCGGTCAGCCGATCGGTGCCAGCCAGCCCCCGTCGACGGGCAGGGCCGTGCCGGTGATCCACTCGGCGTCGTCGGAGGCGAAGAACACGCAGGCGCGGCCGATGTCGCGGGGCCGGCCGAAGCGCGGCAGGGGGGTGGCCTCGCGGCTGGCCTCGATCTGCTCCGGCGTCAGGTAGTCCTGGATCGCCGTCTCGATGTACCCGGGGCAGACGGCGTTGGCGGTGATGCCGCGGCCGGCGAGCTCCACGGCGGTGTCCCGGGTGAGGTTGACGATCCCCGCCTTGGCCGGCGCGTAGGCGGGGCCTCCGCCGCCGCCGAAGGAGTGCACCGAGGCGATGTGGATCACGCGGCCGGCGGCCGACTTCTCCAGGTGGGGCACGGCGTACTTCGTCAACAGGAAGGGACCCCGGAGGTTGACGGCCACCACCTGGTCCCACTGGGCGGTGCTGAGCCCCTGGGTGTCGCCGGGGATGTGGATGCCGGCGTTGTTGACGATGATGTCGAGGCCGCCGAAGGTGCTCACCGCCTCGTCCACGAGGTTCCGCACCGCGCCTTCGTCGGCCATGTCCGCCTGGACGAAATGCGACCTCCCGCCGATCTTTGCGATCTCCTCCACCGTGGGGGTTGTGGTGTCCTGCTCGTGGTACCGTCCCTTCTTGGGGGCTTCGCGGATATCGGACACCACCACGAGCGCTCCTTCGCGGGCGAACTCCAGGCAGACCCCCCGGCCGATGCCGGAGCTGCCTCCGGTGACGATGGCGACGCGATCCTTCAGTCTCATGCGTATCCCCTTTCCGGCTGCGGGCGGCGGCGAATTAACCCCCGCATCCCACGAGCGTCAATCGGGTCGGTGGGTGGCTCTCGCCCTTATGGGCCTGCACCTCGCCGGCGTCGGCGGGGCCGGCGCGGCCCCGGGCGGAGAGGCCCTCATCGAGGAGATCGAGGCGACGCGGGCCCTGAAGGACAGCCTCTTCCGCCACGGGCCCGAATCGCCGCTGCGGCCGGAGGTCGCAGCCGGCTTCCCCGGCCTGCGCTACTTCCCGGTGGACCCGGCGTGGCGCATCCCCGGGGAGTTTCACCGCTACGGGCGCGTGCGCCGGCTGCCGATGCCCGACAGCGCCGGCGCCACCACCGTGGTGCAGCGCCTCGGGCGCTTCCTCTTCGAGCGCGAAGGACGGTCGTTCCGGCTCGAGGTCTACGGCAGCGATCAGGATCCCGGCCTCAGCGTGTTCTTCACCGACGAGACCAACGGCGGCCAGACCTACGGGGCGGGCCGCTACGCGCCGGTGGCCGCCGACCGGAACGGCACCTGGGTGCTGGACTTCAACCTCGCCTACAACCCGTTCTGCGCCTACAATCCCGAGTACATCTGCCCCCTGCCGCCGGAGGAGAACCGGCTGCCCTTCGCCGTCCGCGCCGGCGAGCTGAATCCTGGTCCCGACCCTGCTGTTCGCGATCTTGCTAAGTGATGCGTATGGCCCTAAGTTCAACAGTGGAAGCATCTTGTTGACTCCAACAAGGGAGATTCGCATGCCCGACGCGCAGCGTACGATGTTCAACCGCGAAGTCGACTTCAGCCTGGAAGGCACCGACAACTCCTACGCTGCCTGCCGCGCCCTCTCCCAGAGGGCACGCGAGATCAACAGCCGCTTCCGGCAAGTTCCCGAAGGTTCCGAGATCGATACGCCGAACCCGACCGTGGGCGCCCTCAACGATTACTCCGACGGCCGCATCGTCGTCACCGAGGAAGGCCCCGCGGAACCGCCCCCCACCCCCGAGGGCTGAAGGCCGGAGAGCTTCCCGAAGCTCTCCCATCTGCACGAGCGGGCCCCTCCCCCGGGCCCCGCCATCCCCTTTGCACCGGCGTTGCGGTGGCCCACCGGCCGCCGCGAGAAGCAGCCGAACCGCCGCGGTCCCTCCGGCCGGCGGATGGCAAGGAGCGTGATGGCCTCGTCCGAACCCGCCCCCCAGAGCGTGCTCCAGCTCCACGCGGACATGCCACTCGAGGAGGCCTTCGCGGCCTCGTCCTCGCTCTTCGAGGACACGGCGCGGCGCTACGTGGAGGCCTACAAGCAGCTCGAGGAGCGGTTCGAGTTCCTCAACATGCGCCTGGAGGAGACCAACCGGGAGCTGCGGGACAGCCTCGTGGAGAAGGACCGGGTCAGCAACTACCTGAACAACATCCTCGAGAGCATGACCGGAGGCCTGCTCGTCCTCGGCCTCGACCGTCGCATCACCCTCTTCAACCGTACCGCCGAAACGATCACGGGCCGGTCGCAGGACGAGGTCCTGGGCCGCGCCTACGAGGAGGTCATGGGTCGCCCGGAAGAGCGGGAGGAGTCGGTCCTCCACACTCTCGACAAGGGCGAGAGCCTGCAGAACCGGGAGAAGGACCTGCGCCTCCCCGATGGCCGCTCGATCCCTCTCGGCTTCAGCACCTCCGTGGTGCGCGACGGCAACGGCGACGTCCTGGGCGCCATCGAGTTCTTCACCGATCTGACCGAGGTCAAGCGCCTGGAGAGCCAGGTGCGGCGCATGCACACCCTGGCCGCCCTCGGGGAGATGGCCGCCACCGTGGCCCACGAGATCCGCAATCCCCTGGGCGGCATCGCCAGCTTCGCCAGCCTGCTGGAGCGGGACCTCGCGCCGGGCGACCCCAACCGGCGCCTGGTGGGCAAGATCACCGAGGGCGTGGCCCGGCTGAACCGCATCGTCTCCAGCATGCTGAGCTATACCCGCCCCCTCGATCTGAACACGCAGCCTGTCGATCTGGCGACCGCCGTGGAGGAGGCGGCGGCCTTCTTCGAGGTCGACGCCGAGGACCGCAGTCCCGGAGTGACCATCCGCCGCGACTTCCCCGGCCGCGCCTGTATGGGCCAGGTCGATGTCGAGCGCTTCCGCCAGGTGGTCCTCAACCTCCTCCTCAACGCCGCCCAGGCCATGCCGGAAGGCGGCGCCATCGACCTTGGAATCGACGAGGTCGGCGGGGAGGACGGTGACTGGGCCCGGGTCTCCGTTCGCGACTCGGGCGCCGGCATCGCCGCCGACATCCGCGACAAGCTCTTCACCCCCTTCTTCACCACCAAGGAGGACGGCACCGGCCTGGGGTTGGTGACATCCCGCAAGATCGTCGAGGCACACGGCGGCCGCCTCACCTTGGACAGTGCCCCCGGGGAGGGGGCGTGCTTCACCATCGCCCTGCCCAGGCAGGCCCATCCCGGGAAGGACTCATGGCGACAAAACGGATCCTCGTAGTCGACGACGACTCCTACGTGCGCAGCGGCACCGAGGAGATCCTCTTGCGCAAGGGGTACGAGGTGGAGACGTCCGGTTCCGCCAGCGCCGCCCTGCAGGCACTGGAAGGAGCGGAGTACGACCTGATGCTGTCCGACATCAAGATGCCGGGCATGAGCGGCCTGGAGCTGCTCGAGAAGGTGGTGCCCCGGTGGCCCGAGCTCACCGTGGTTCTCATGACCGCCTACGGCGCCATCGACGACGCCGTGCGGGCCATGCGCATCGGCGCCTACAACTACGTCCTCAAGGGCGACGGATCGGCGCCGGAGGAGATGGAGATCGTCGTCGAGCAGGCCCTGAAGGTTCAGGACACGGAGCGCGAGAACCGGCGCCTGCGGTCGGAGTTGAGCAGCCGCTACGGCTACGGCAGCATGATCGGCAAGTCGCCGGCCATGGTGCAGGTCTTCGACCTGGTGCGCACCGTCGCCGACAGCCGCGCCACGGTCCTGGTCACGGGGGAGAGCGGCACCGGCAAGGAGCTCGTCGCGAGGGCCCTCCACTACAACAGCCCCAGGGCGGGCGGTCCCTTCATCCGCCTCAACTGCGCGGCCCTGCCGAGGGACCTGATGGAGAGCGAGCTCTTCGGGCACGAGAAAGGCGCCTTTTCCGGGGCCATCCGCCAGACGCGGGGACGCTTCGAGATGGCCCACGGGGGGACCCTGCTCCTGGACGAGATCAGCGAGATCGATCCGGCCCTGCAGGCGAAGCTGCTGCGCGTGTTGCAGGAGCGTGAGTTCGAGCGCGTCGGCAGCAGCGAGACGATCGAGGTCGACGTGCGCATCGTGGCCACCACCAACCGGGACCTGGCCAGGGAGGTGGAGGAGGGCAACTTCCGCGAGGACCTCTACTACCGACTCAACGTGATCGAGATCGGGCTTCCGCCGCTGCGCCAGCGCCCGGAGGACGTGCCGGCCCTGGTGCAGTCCTTCATCGAGCGCTTCAACAAGGAAAACGACAAGGGCATCGAGGGTCTGGAGGAGGCGGCTCTGGAGCTTCTCGGCCGTTACCACTGGCCGGGCAACGTGCGCGAGCTGGAGAACTACGTGGAGCGCGCCGTGGTTGTCTCCCCCGGGCCACGGCTCACCGCGGCGGACTTCCCGCGCAAGCTGGTGGAGGGATCCAACGGCTCCCCCGGCGAGCTGGCCTCACAGGTGGGCCTGACCGTGCACGAGATGGAACGGCGGCTGATCATGAGCACCCTGGAGGCCCTCGGCGGCAAGCGCACCGAGGCGGCCGCCCAACTCGGCATCAGCACCCGCACGCTGCGCAACAAGCTCCACGAGTACGGCGCAATGAACGCCTTCAAGCAGGAAGCTGCCGCGGCGAGCTGAGTCTCCGGCGCTCGCCCTGCTCCAGCCCCAGGATGCGGTCCATCACTCGGGCGGTGCGCAGGGCGCTGTCGCCGGTGCTGGGACAGGCGCCGCGGCCGAGCAGGTCGTCGACGACGCTCTGGATGAGGGGTTGCTGCACGTGGGCCGGCGCGGGCACGGCGAACTCCTCCACCTCGGAACCGCGTTCCAGCCGCACGGGCCGCTCCAGGTCGAAGGCGGCGAAACGCAGGCAGCCATCGCCGCCGGTGATCTCGATCTCCTCGACGCGGGTCGACGAGTCGGCGACGAAGCACCAGGCGCCGCTGCCGGCGGCCCCCGACTCGTGCCGCCAGGAGGCGGTCACCGTGTCGCGGCAGGCGTAGAGGCCGCCCTGGCACAGGGCCACTCCCGCGGCCGCCTCGATCGGACCCAGCAGGTAGTCGAGGAGGTCGAGCTGGTGGCAGCCGAGGTCGTGGAAGTGGCCGCCTTCGCCGGCGATGACCGGATCGACACGCCAGGGCCGGCTGTCCGGGGTGTGCTCGGAGCCGCCGGCGGGTTTGAACAGCCGGATGGCCACGGTGCGGACGCCGCCCACGGCGCCCTGAGCGAGCAACTCGGCGACCTTCAGATGCACGGGCAGGCGGCGGCGGTAGTAGGCGACGAAGAGGGGCACACCGGCGCGGCGGCAGGCGCTCACCATCTCCTCGCACTCGGCGGCGGTGCGCGCCATCGGCTTCTCCACGTAAACCGGCTTGCCCGCGGCGGCGGCGCGGAGGGTGTACTCGGGGTGCGAGTCCGGCGGCGTCGCCACGTACACGGCGTCGACGCCCTCGTCCTCGATCAGGGCGCCGGCGTCGTCGTACCAGCGCGGCACCCCGTGGCGCCGGGCGTAGTCCCGGGCCTTGTCGCGGTCGCGGCGCATCACGGCGGCCAGCTCGGAACCCTCCGCCTTGTGCAGCGCCGGGCCCGACTTCACCTCGGTCACGTCGCCGCAGCCGATGATGCCCCAGCGCACCGGGGCCTCGTGGATCTTCATTCGCATTTCTCCGGCGCCAAGGGTAGAGGGGGTCCCGGTCGATTGACAAGGACGGAGCCCCTGGGGTAAGATCTAGCGCTCCAACCCCCCGGCCGAGAATGCCCCCTACTCCCCTCCTCAAACCACGTTGGACGCGCCTGCTGCCGGCGGCGTCGCTGCTCGCCCTCGCGGCCTTTCCTCTCGGCGGTGAGGAGGCCCCGGCCGGCGAGTCCGGCCCGGCCGCCGAGAAGGCCCGCCAGCCCCTGATCCATCTGCTGCGGCTGCGCACGGTGGACACCGAGGGCGGCATGATCGACCCCGGGATCACCGCCTACGTCGAGCGCGTCGTCGAGGACGCCGACGAGGCCGGGGTCGACGCCCTGGTCTTCGAGATCGACACCTTCGGAGGCCGCGTCGACGCCGCTTCGGTGATCCGCGACGCCATCATCGACGCCGAGTCCCTGACCATCGCCTTCATCGACAAGCGGGCGATCTCCGCCGGGGCCCTGATCTCCATCGCCTGCGACAAGATCGTCATGGTCAGGGGCGGCACCATCGGCGCCACGACACCGGTCTCCGGCACGGGGGAGAAGGCGGGCGACAAGTACGTCTCGGTCATGAGCGCCGAGATGCGGGCCACGGCCGAGCGCACCGGGCGCGACCCGGAGATCGCCGAGGCCATGGTCGACGAGCGCATCTACATCCCCGGCTTCAGCGACGAGGTGGGGAGGCCGGCCACGCTGACCACCAACCAGGCCCTGCAGTACGGCCTCGCCGACGAGACCGCCCAGTCCCTGCCCGAGCTGCTGGCGATCTACGACCTGGCCGAGGCCGAGGTCGTCGAGGTGAACATCAACCTGGCCGAGCGCGTGGTGCGCCTGCTCACCCATCCCATCGTCACCTCGATCCTGCTGTCGGTGGCCCTCTTCGGACTCATCGCCGAGGTGCGCACCCCCGGGTGGGGCCTGGGCGGATCGATGGCGCTGCTGGCCCTGGCCCTGTTCTTCGGCAGCCACCTGATCGTCCACCTGGCCGACTGGGAGGAGCTGCTCCTGTTCCTCGTCGGTCTCGGCCTGCTCTTCGCCGAGATCGCCTTCATCCCGGGCTTCGGCCTGGCCGGCGTGGCCGGGTTCTTGTGCATGCTGGCCAGCGTGCTGCTGACCCGTCTCCCCGCCTTCGAGTTCTGGAGCCTCGAGCAGATCAGCGGCGTCGTCGGGCAGTTCGCCCTCTCCATGATCGTCGGTATCGCCGCGGCCCTGATCCTGCTCCGATCCCTGCCCAAAGTGCCCGCCTTCCGGCACCTGATCCTGGCCGGGCGTACCTCGGCTTCCGAGGGCTACGTCTCGGCCTCGACGGACCAGGACCACGAGCTGGTCGGCATGGAGGGCGTGACCCTCACCGAGCTGCGGCCCGTGGGCATCGGCCAGTTCGCCGGCAAGCGGCTGGACATCATCGCCGAGGGCGAGTACATCGACGAGCAGACGACGGTGCGCATCGTCCAGGCGCGGGGCAGCCGCGTCGTGGTGCGGGCCACCTAGAGCCGGAGGAGACGTGGAACAACTGCTCAGCGCCGAGGCGCTTCCCTGGATCTACAGCGTGGGCCTGCTCGTGCTCGGCCTGGTGCTGGTGCTGCTCGAGATCTTCGTCGTCCCGGGGTTCAACATCTTCGGGATCCTGGGCTTCGGCACGGTCTGCCTCGGCGTCCTCTTCGCCTACAACCGTCTCGGGCCCGAGGCGGCCGCCGTGATCGGCGTCCTCGGCTTCAGCGGCACCGGCGCCCTGGTGTGGCTGCTGATCCGCAACCGGGCGTGGCAGCGGATGGTGCGCGAGGACCGCACCGACCGCGCCTCCGGCTACAACTCCGCCACCGGCGAGCAGGAGGGACTGGTCGGACAGCAGGGCGTCGCCCTCACGGCGCTGCGGCCGGCGGGCCGGGCCCGCTTCGGCAACCAGATCGTGGACGTGGTGACCGACGGGGCCTTCATCGCCGAAGGCGCCGCCGTGGCGGTGCTGGAGGTGCACGGCAACCGAGTCGTCGTCCACGAACGCGTGAAGTAACGGAAACCAAAGGAGATTCCAATGCCAGAGGCTCTGCTCTACATCGCGATTCTCTTCGCGATCATCATCTTCCTGAGCCTGTTCACCTACTTCGTACCCGTCGGGCTCTGGATCACGGCGTACTTCGCGGGGGTCAAGGTGGGGATCTTCCGCGATCTGGTGGGCATGCGCCTGCGCAAGGTGCCTCCCGGGGCGATCGTGCGCCCGAAGATCAGCGCCGAGAAGGCGGGCCTGGAGGTGCTGCTGGAACGGATGGAAGCCCACTACCTGGCCGGCGGCAACGTCGACGCCGTCATCCTGGCCCTGATCTCGGCGGACAAGGCGAACATCGAGCTGACCTTCGAGAGGGCCGCCGCCATCGACCTGGCCGGTCGCGACGTGCTCGAGGCGGTCAAGGTCAGCGTCAATCCCAAGGTCATCAACACGCCCCTGATCGCCGCCGTGGCCAAGGACGGCATCCAGGTGAAGGCCACGGCCCGGGTCACGGTGCGGGCCAACATCGACCGACTCGTGGGCGGCGCCGGCGAGGAGACGATCATCGCCCGCGTCGGCGAGGGCGTGGTGACCACCGTCGGCTCGGCCGACACCCACAAGCAGGTCCTCGAGAATCCCGACTCGATCTCCAAGACCGTGCTGGGCAAGGGACTCGACTCGGGGACGGCTTTCGAGATCCTGTCCATCGACATCGCCGACGTCGACGTGGGCGACAACATCGGCGCCAAGCTGCAGACCGAGCAGGCCGAGGCCGATCTCAAGATCGCCCAGGCCAAGGCCGAGGAGCGCCGCGCCATGGCCCAGGCCCGCGAGCAGGAGATGAGGGCGCTGGTGGAGGAGATGTCGGCGCGCGTGAAGGAGGCCGAGGCCGAGGTGCCGCGGGCCATCGCCGAGGCCTTCCGAACGGGCAACCTCGGGATCATGGACTACTACCGGATGCGCAACATCCAGTCGGATACGGAGATGCGGACCGCGATCTCCGAGACCGGCGAGGGCGAGTCCGGCGACGACCGCAACCCGGGCGCCTGAGCCGTGGAGCAACTGCTACTCATCCTGTTCCTGCTGTTCAGCGTGATCTCGGCGCTGCTGGAGCGGCGCAAGCGCCGGCGGCAGATGGAGGAGGAGCAGCGCCGGCAGCAGCAGACGGGGGAGGGGCCGCCGCCTGTCGGCGCGGAGCAGGAGAAGGAAGAGGAGGAGTGGGGCGGCTGGCCCTTTCCCGGCGGCGATCCCTTCGAGCCCCGGCCCACTCCTCCCCCCACGGCCCAGCGCGAACCCGACGAGGGCGAGGTGGTCGTGCTCGAGTCGGCGGCGCCGGCCGACGGGCAGTCGCTCCTGGAGCAGTTGGAGCGCCAGGCCCAGGAGGCGGAACAGCGCGCCCGGGACGAGGAGGAGCGGGCCCACGAGCGGGCCCAGGAGATCCAGCAGTCCCGCCAGCGCATGGCGGCGCGGATGCGCGAGATGGAGCGGGCCGGTCCGGCACCTTCGGACCGGCCCCGCCGCCGTAGTCCCTGGAGCCTGACGCCGGAGCGGGCCCGCGAGGCGGTGGTCTACGCCGAGATCCTGGGTCCGTGCAAGGCCGACCGGGGCGAGGAGTGGCGCTGGTAACGGTCGATTGGCCGAAGTGGCGGAACTGGTAGACGCGCTGGATTCAAAATCCAGTGGGGGCAACCCCGTGTGGGTTCGAGTCCCACCTTCGGCACACTTTCCTTCCCGTACTATCTCGCTGGTTCTCGTAGATTCTCTCTCATGACGCACCCGCCTCCCCTCGGAGCCGGTCTGGCCCTCCTCAACGTACTGCTACAGATCGTTGAACCTGTGAACCCACGCCCCCGCTAATGGGAGGGACATACCTACGAAAGCTCTGATGGTCCTGCTGGGGGCTTGGCCGAGTCTGGCCCTGTCGACTCCCCCTTCTTCGATTGCCAACTACGGATGGGTCACGCCCAAAGCGACCTTCGAGGGCCGACTCCTGAAGGTCCTGAACGACGGAATTGTCGTGACCGTTCAGGATGCCTGGAGCTTCGGAGAGCCCTCTGCCGATCGAAGGATCCTGATGTATTGGGATCTTGAATTCGGCGTGACAGACACCCTCGATCTGCTTCCTCTCATCCAAGGCCAGTACTCGCGTCTTGCCATGTCACCAGACGGCGAGCTCCTGGCCGTGATGTTTGACGACTCCGTCAACGTGTCGATCCTCCGTCTTGACACGGGAGAGGTCGTATCGTCCTTCCTGGATGACCAAGCCAAGCCCGATCGACAGCGGCACATGGAATTCTCTGATGGCGGTCGCATGCTTGCCCTGAACAACAAGACCCGAGGTGTCAACTACTGGCGTGTTTCCGATGGGGCACTCGCAGAGGTCCGGCACAACACCTCCATCTCCAGCTCGGTGGCCGTGTCTCCTGATCGGCGAACATTTTCCTACACAAACGGAGTGCAGATCTTCCTGGTTGACAGGAAGGATAGCCTTTGGACCGTGAAGCTACACACTGACACGCGGAGGGACTTTGCCCGACGATTCGCTGGCGGCCACGAACTTGACGTCGGCAGAGTCAACTACTTCCCTGACGGTCTGTTGCTTGCTGGATCTCAGCAAGACTTCGCTGATTATACTTGGGTGTGGGATCTCTTGCCCTTTCCACCTATCACTCCCACGTCTGCGGAGGCTGTCGTCACTGACTCTCTTGGGAATCCTGTGGAAGGGTTGAACATCCGTCTTACCCATGAACTTCGTGAAATCTACGACGGCGCCATGACAGACAACTTCTTCTTCCATGCCGTTACGGATGAGAACGGCCGTGTTCCCCTGATTGTCCCTATCGACAGCTCCTATGACGTTGAGACCTTCTACCGGTGGGAGGATTCGGGAATAGACTGGACCTCGCTTGGATCTCATCTCTACACCACCAGATGGGGGCGAATCCCCCTGAAACGTGACACCCCATTCACCTTGAATCTGTCTCTTGTTGGAGGTCTGTATGGTCGAAGGCCGTGGGAGATCACCTACACGGCCACCGCTGAGGCGACGCCCGACTTCAACGGCGACGGTGTGACGGACCTCTCCGACTTCTTCCTCTTCGCCGAGGCCTTCGGGGGCACCGATCCCCGCTTCGATCTGGACGGCGACGGCTCGGTGGACCTCGCCGACTTCCTTCCTCTTCGCCGAGAGCTTCGGCCAGCCGCAGCAGGCCAAGCTGGTGGCCCTGGCCCGGGAGCGGCTCGGCCTGCCCGAGGGCCCGCGGCTGAAGCAGAACGCGCCCAACCCCTTCAACAGTGGAACGATCATCTCCTGGTTCCAGTTGCAGCCGGGGTCAGCGCGCCTGGAGGTGTTCGCGCTGACGGGCCGGCGGGTGGCGGTGCTGCACGAGGGCCGGAAGGAGGCGGGGTCGCACCGCCTGCGCTGGGACGGCCGGGATGAGCGTGGCCGCTCCCTGGCCAGCGGAGTCTACGTCTACCGGCTGGTGATGAGGGAAGCCGTACAGACGCGCAAGCTCACCCTACTTCGATGAGGCCGATGCCAGGCTGGTGAAGGTCTATCCGGCCCAGGTACTCCCGCTGGTCGGTCTGCTGGCGGTGCTCGGGGGCGATGAAAGGCGCAGTGCGGCAGCCGCCTCGGCGCCCCGGAGCGGTTGCGGGTGCAGCTGTGCCAGGCGCTGCCGTTGAAGACGCCCACCGACCCGCCCGGGCCTTCAGGAGGACCTCCCCCGGACAAGGCGCCAGGCGGCGGAAACCTCCTCCCGCACGCGGCCGGGGAACAGGTGGCTGCCGGGCACGATGCGGGTGGCCCCGTTGCCGGCGGTCACGTTGTCGAGCGTCCACATGGAGTTGGCCGCGTCCATCAGGACCGCTCGTCCAGGGTGAGGGGCAAGCCCGGGCGCGAGGCGCTCCATGAACCAGGCCACCTCGAGCAGTGGAGGGCCTCGAGTCGCCTTCGCCCGGGCGAACTCCTCGATGCCGCTCTTCATCTCCTCCAGGACTTGAGGTAGGCGCAGAGCCGCCTCTCGATGCGGCTGTAGGCCGAGCGTAGGGCGGGTAGTGGTGCTTGATCGGGCTTGGCAGGTCGCAGGTGAAGACCTCGCTCACCTCGTGGAAGACGGCGAAGGCATCACCTTCCTCAGCATCGAGCGGCCGTGGCCGCCTGCGGCTGTGCTTCTGGATGTTCCCGGTCCGCGTGTTGCGCATGACCCCCAGTGGGCGATGCGCTACCAGGACTCCGGCGTTCGGGTCATGGGGCCGCCGGCCTCGGCGAGGAACTTCCGCCACCACGCGAAGTGCTCGCTGGTCTGCAAGTGGCGATCACGTTGCGAGCGCAGGTAGCGCACCCCGATTTCGATGCCGGAGAGGTTCAGCGCAAGAGACTGGGGCAGTCCCTTCGCCGGCGGCAGGGGCCCCCGGTAGTGGGAGAGGAGATCCGTATTCTGGAGCAGATCGGAGATGATGATGATGGCGCCGCCACTCCGCTTGCTGCTGGCGATCTCCACCGGACCGGGGAACTCCCTGTTGCGCACGTAGCGGAGGGTTTCGATGATCGGTGAGGTCGGCGCCGATGATCGGGTCACCGAGTCCGGGAAGGCACTGCGCATCGCCTTGGTGAAGTGCGACCACCGCACCATGACAGCCACTTCCCCCTCCGTGAAGCCGGCCACGGGTCCCCTGTCCTCGGGGGAGCCGGGATTGCACATTCGAAACACCTCCTGGGGAGTTCCGCCCGGATCGCCTGCGCGGGGGAGCTCGTAGACGACCAGGAGGTGCCCCTTGGCCACGTAGTTCTCGGAGGGTTGGAGGCTCCCGTCGGGCCTTCGAGTCTGCTTCACGAGCGATTCGGTGAAGCGCTCCAGGGCGGCGATCTGGTGGGATGCGAGGGGATCCGACGTGTCCAGGATCAGGGCCGTCGTCGACTCGGGGCCCTCTTCGGAGCAGAGCGTGTGGGGATCGACCTGGCTGCGGGCGCAGGCTGCAAGGCAGGCGGCGGCCGCAACGGCAAGGGCCGTGACGATCTGTTGCTTTGTGACGATCCGGAGAGTGGCACCCACACTATCCCTCCGTCGCCGTTGCCGGCGGAAGGCCGTCGAGATCTCTTCTGATCCCTTCCAGCCGTCCGAGGGGATCGGCAAAGGCGCGGTGATTCACGTCCTTGGGATCGAGGGCCGGCAGAGGCGCGAAGACCTCGGAGCTGTAGCGTCTCCGGCCCTCGAGCACGGCCCGGTCGCAGTCTCTTCGCAGTCGACTGACGGCTCCCTTCAGGACAGGCATCTCAGGGGGCGCCGGCGGATCGGCCACCTCCGGGTCGACCGCGAATGCCTCGAAGGGGTCATTGAGCGACGCCGGCCACGGTTTGACGGCGCCATTCGTCCGCCGGTAGAGGCGCAACTGTCTGTCGCCCGCCTCCTTGAGCTCCTGAACGAGGCCCCGGTAGGCGGAGTTCCAGGACTCGATCCTGTTGCGAGCCTCGGCCGCCCCTTCCGATGCGACCCTGGCTTCGATACTGGCGAACGCCCTTGATGCATCCGCGGCCCTGCTCTCGATGCGGCTGCTGATGGCGGCGATCTCGGCCTTGTACTGGCCCTGGGCCTCGTCTCGTTTTCGGGAGAGGGCGCCAAAACCCGGATAGGGATCGTCTGCATGGTAATGCTTGTACGCGACGAGGCTGGACATGAACATGCCCCCGAAGATCAGCACCACGGTCTGCATGCTCTGGGGTATCCACTCAGTGGAGAAGGCCGTGGCCAGGGCGGTGCGGAACAAGCTGGCCCAGACCGTCACGTAGGTCTCGTAGTCGCCGGCCGCAATCTGGCTCTGCAGACTCACCAGGGCGTCGCGGTAGTGTCCGAATACGAAATTGAAGAGGGGAATGAGAAGGACCAACAGGGCCACGAGGGACCAGGAAAAACGACGTTTGCTGCGAAAGCTCTCGTGGAGGTTCTTCGTCCTCAAGGCGAAGCTGAGGACGAGTCCCGCAAAGACGTTGAAGGCGGTGAAGAGGACCATCTCCGGCAGCACACCCAGGAAACCGGACGGGTGGGCCGTGCCAAGGGTCCACGCGTTCAGAAGAAGCTCGAGGAAAGCGACAGCGGCAATCACCCATTTCGCTTGTGTGTCCCTGGCTTGCGCCGCTCTGCCCACGAGGCCGTTCTCCACGGCAAAGCTCGTATACTCGTTGCGTACTTCGTTGACTCTCGTCTTCGGCGGTTCAGCGCTGTCGATGCCGGAGAGACAGATCTGGTGCATGTCGGCCAGGGCCTCGTCCTGCTCTCTGAGAAAGTCCGCATCCGCGTCGGGCAGCCGCAGAGAGTCGTTCACCATCGACCGGTGCTTCTCCAGTTCGGTGCGGGCGGCGCTTGCGACCTGACGGGTGGCCGTGCCAACATCCATCAGAAACCGGCAGTTGCCCGCGTCGGCAGGGGGCTCGCCGTGGGCCGCATCGGCCCTGGCCCTGCTCTCCGTGTCCAGTCCCTTCGCGAAGGTTTCCTCGTCCCAGGTGAATCGGGGCACGCTGGGGTCGAACTGGACGCGGGGGGACAACATCGGACCTGCCTCCAAGGGGGGAGGGACTGAGGTCACCAGCTGCTGACTTCGGCGGGGCTGCCAATATGGGCCGACGGGGGTACGTGGGCAAGGCGGAGGGCCCAGCCCCGGAACGAGGGGCGCCGACTCAACCGGCCTCCCCTTCAGGGGGCACGTCCGCGTAGAAGTTGACGATGTTGCCGTCGGGATCGCGGAACCAGACGGAGCGCCTCCCCCACGGTTGGGTGGTGGGCGGCTTCACGATCGGCACCCGCATCGCCTGAAGCCGGTCGAACTGCCGGTCCACGTCAGCGACCTCGAACTCGATCGTACAGCCGCCGGGGCCCGCGCCATCCATGCTCCCGGGTGCCATGATCTCCATCTCCTCGTCGGAGAAGATGGACAGGGACGCGCCCGTCGTGGCGAGACCAACGAAGGTGCTGTTGACACTGCCCTCGACGCCGACGACCTCGATGTAGAAGCGGGCAAGCCGGCGGACATCCTTGGAGACGATGCAGATTCCATTGAAGCGCATTGGGCCCTCCGGGTGATCGTCCACTCTCACACGTCCAGCACGTAGCGCGCCAGCGGCGTCAGCCGCCGGTCCGTCTCCGGCCTCAGGTGCTCCCGCTGGTCGGTCTGCTGCCGGTGCTCGCGGGCGATGAAGGCGCAGTGCAGGAGCCGCCTCTGCGCCCCGGAGTGGTTGTGGGTGCAGCTGTGCCAGGCGCTGCCGTTGAAGACGCCCACCGATCCGGCCGGAGCCTCCAGGCGGACCTCGCCGGGATGGGGCGCCAGGCGGTCGGCGACCTCCTCCCCCACACGTCCGGGGAACCGGTGGCTGCCGGGCACGATGCGGGTGGCCCCGTTGTCGGCGGTCACGTCGTCGAGCATCCACATGGAGTTGACCACGTGGTAGCGGCCGGTTCCGCGGTCGCCGCCCCAGTCGGCGTGGAGCTCCTGCTGGCCGTGGCCGGGCAGGGGATCGTGGCCGTTGAGGGAGTGCAGCTTGAGGGGCCGCCGCAGCACGTGCCACACGGCGGCGAGAAGGGCCGGATGCAGGTAGACGCCGTCGAAGACCTCGCCCTTGTTGACGAGATCGGCCAGCCGGCGCACCCCTTCGACCTGGGCGACCTCCTTGCCGGCGTCTTGCCCCTCGTCTTTGAAGACAGCCTCGAAAGCCCGCCGCAGCTCCTCGAGCCAGGCGGCGCCGATGATGCCTTCGAGGATCAGGAAGCCGCGCTCGTCGAGCCGGTTCCGTTGCTCGAGGCTCAACTCGACCGGCTCGAGGCCGAGATCGGTCAGTCGTTCGTCCATCACGACAGCTCGTCCAGGGTGAGGGAGAAGGCGGGCACGAAGCGCTCCATGAACCAGGCCACCTCGGGCAGGTCGAGGGCCTCGATCTCGGCCTCGAGCGTCGCCCTGGCGCGGGCGAACTCCTGGTTGCCGCTGTTCTCCTCCTCCAGGCACTTGAGGTAGGCGCAGAGCTTGTCGGCGGCCTTCACCAGCCTGGCCGGCCCGTCCTCCCCATCGGCCATGATCAGCGGACGGTAGGAGCCGCGCAGCTCTTCGGGCAGCATCTCGAAGAGGCGGCGTCTGGCCGCGTCCTCGATGCGTCCGTAGGCCGAGCGCAGGGCCGGGTCGTGGTACTTGATCGGGCTCGGCAGGTCGCCGGTGATCACCTCGCTCACCTCGTGGAAGACGGCCAGGGCCATCACCCTTTCCGGGTCGACCGGCCGGCCGAAGATCTCCCGTGCGATCAGCGCCAGGCCGTGGGCGATCATCGCCGCCTGCAGGCTGTGCTCCTGGATGTTCTCGGTCCGCGTGTTGCGCATGACCCCCCAGCGGGCGATGTACTTCATGCGCGCCAGGTAGGCGAAGAAGTGGCTGGGTTCCGGCAAGCGGTTCGGCTCCTTTCTCCCGCGTTGACAGTCTCTGCGGGGCCCGGTTATTTTACGCCTTTCCTGCCGCCGCCGCGGCAAGCAGCTCTCCACGCCGCTGCAACGTCTTCATTCCCAGTTACATACAGGCTTTTCCAAGGGCCTTTGCCGTCGACATGGCCGTTGCGCCCGCCCTCGATCCCGTCGCCCGAACGACCGCCCAGTCCGCCCCCGTGCGGCTGGTCCTCGACCGGCTCGCCGGCGGGCAGGAGGTGCGGGTCCACGGACTGCCGGCGAGCCTCGGCGCCTTCCTGCTGACGGCGGCCCAGCGCGAGCTGGAGCGGTCGATCCTGGTGGTGGCCGCCGACGAGAGCCGGGCCGAGGCCTGGCGCGACGACCTGACGGCGGTGGCCGGCGAGGAGGTGGTCCGCTACTTCCCCATGTGGGACATCGATCTCTACGACGGGCGCTCCCCCGACGTGGAGGTCTCGGCCCTGCGTATCGAGGCGGCGGCGCGGCTGGCGGACGGCTCCCCGACGATCGTCGTCGCCCCCGCGGCGGCCCTCCTGTCGCCGCTGATCCCGGCCGCCGTCCTGGAGCGCGCCACCCTGCGCCTGGCCTGCGGCCAGGTCGAGCCCCTCGACGACCTGGTCTCCCATCTCGTCGACGCCGGCTTCGAGAGCGTGCCCATCGTCGACGGCCTCGGCCAGTTCAGCTCCCGCGGCGGCATCCTCGACATCTATCCCCCCGGCGTCGAGCACCCGCTGCGCCTGGAGTTCTTCGACGACGAGATCGAGTCGATCCGCACCTTCGACGTGGGCACGCAGCGCTCCCTCGAGGCCTGTCCGGAGGCGGTGGTGCTGCCGGTGTGCGAGGTCGTCCTGCACTCTCCCTTCGTCGACGATTTCGTGCCCAATCTCGAGAGCGCCGAGAAGGAGACCGGCGTCGACCTCATCGAGTTCAAGGACCAGCTCGAGCTCGGCACCGCCACCCTGGAGGGCATCGAGGCGGTGATGGGCGTGCTCTACGGCCCGGGCGACGGCCTCTTCGAGTACCTCCCCGCCGATGCCGTGGTCTGGGCCGACGAGACCGACGACATCGACGCCGACGTGGAGAAGCAGCTGGCCCCTTCGCGGCGCGATCACGAGCGCCACGCCGGCCGCGGCACCCATCTGCCGCCGGAGCGCCTGGTGCGCGAGACCCCCTGGCTCCACCGGCAGGTGGGGCGCCATCCCCGGGTCCGGACCGCCCCCGTGGGCGAGGGCGCGGAGGCGGTGCGCTTCGGCGCCTCGGAACCGCGCCTGGTCCAGGGCGACCTGAACGTCCTCCGCGAGGAGATCGCCCGCCTCGGCCGCGAGAGCTACGCGGTCCACATCCTCTGCGAGACCCGGGGCCAGTCGAGCCGCCTGCAGGAGATCTTCGCCGACTGGGGCGACGACGTCGTCTTCGGCCTCGGCAACCTCAGCCGCGGCTTCGTCTACCCCGAGGCGAAGGTGGCGATTCTCAACGACCACGAGATCTTCTCGCGCAACAAGAGCCGCCACCGCTACCGCCGCTTCAAGGCGGCCAGGCCGATCTCCTCCTTCGACGCCCTGGGTGTCGGCGACTTCGTGGTCCACGTCGACCACGGCATCGGCCGCTACCTCGGGCTGCGGCGGCTGACGATCACCAACCGCGACCACGACTGCCTGGAGGTCACGTACCAGGGCCGGGACAAGCTCTTCGTGCCCGTGGAGCAACTCGACCGCCTGCGCCGCTACACCGGCGCCGACGGTGCTCCGCCGCTGCTCAGCAAGCTCGGCTCGGGGGCCTGGGAGAAGCTCAAGGAGCGCACCCGGGAGGAGATCTTCAAGGCCGCGGCCGAGCTGATCCAGCTCTACGCCGAGCGCAAGTCCCTGCCGGGGGTCGGGTTCTCCGGGGACTCGCCGATGCTGCGCGAGCTGGAGGCCGCCTTCCCCTTCACCGAGACGCCGGACCAGCTGCGCACCGTGGAGGAGGTGAAGCGCGATATGGAGGCGCCCCACCCCATGGACCGCCTGGTCTGCGGCGACGTGGGCTACGGCAAGACGGAGGTGGCGGTGCGCGCCGCCTTCAAGGCCGTGTGCGACCACAAGCAGGTGGCGGTGCTGGTGCCGACGACGATCCTGGCGCAGCAGCACCTGCAGGTGTTCTCCGAGCGCATGGAGCCCTTCCCGGTGAGAGTGGAGGTCCTCTCCCGGTTCCGCACGGCCCGGGAGCAGAAGCAGGTGGTGGAGGACGTGAAGGCGGGCAAGGTGGATATCCTCATCGGCACCCACCGCCTCCTGGGCCGCGACATCCACTTCCGCGACCTGGGGCTCCTGGTGGTCGACGAGGAGCAGCGCTTCGGCGTGCGCCACAAGGAGCGCCTGAAGCAGCTCAAGCGACAGGTGGACGTCATCACCCTCACGGCGACGCCGATCCCGCGGACCCTGCACCTGTCTCTCATGGGGGCCCGCGACATGTCGGTGATCAACACGCCGCCCCAGGACCGGCTGCCGATCCACACAGAGATCATCACCTTCGACGAGGGGCGTATCTCGGCGGCCATCGAGCGCGAGGTCGAGCGCGGAGGGCAGGTCTACTTCGTCCACAACCGCGTGCAGTCGATCCACAGCCTGGAGCAGTACCTGTCCGAGTTGCTGCCCCAGGTGCGCTTCGCCGTGGCCCACGGCCAGATGCCGGCGCGCCAGCTCGAGAAGATCATGCTCGACTTCCTGGAACGGAAGTACGACTGCCTCGTCAGTACCATGATCATAGAGTCCGGCATCGACATCCCTTCGGTGAACACGATCCTCGTCAACCGCGCCGACATGCTGGGTCTCTCCCAACTCTACCAGATCCGGGGCCGCGTGGGGCGCTCGAAGGAGCGCGCCTTCGCCTACCTCCTGGTGCCCAAGGGCAAGCGGCTGACCCGCAAGTCGCGCCTGCGCCTGCGCGCCGTGGAGGAGTTCGCCGACCTCGGCTCGGGCTTCAACATCGCCATGCGCGACATGGAGATCCGCGGCGCCGGCAACCTCCTGGGGGCGCAGCAGCACGGGTTCATCACCGCCATCGGCTTCGACCTCTACACCCGGCTCCTCGACGAGGCGGTGCGGGAGCTGAAGGGGGAGCGGGTGGAGCACGCCGCCGATCCCGACATCAAGATCGCCGTCACCGCCTACCTGCCCGACGACTACGTGCCCGACACCGACCTCAAGATGGAGTTCTACCAGCGCCTGGCCGGGGCGGCGCGCATCGTCGACCTCCTGGCCGTCCGCGAGGAGCTGGAGGACCGCTTCGGACGCCTCCCGTGGCAGGCGGCGTCGCTGCTCCACATCATGGAGATAAAGGTCATGGCGCGGCAGCTTGGACTGGAGGCGGTGCAGCTGGAGAAGTCCCGGTTCCGGATGAGCTTCCCCGAGACCCGGCAGGTCCCCCCCGCCGACCTGCAGCGGCTGGTGCAGAAGTCGTCGTCCGAGCTGGAGTTCAAGGTCGGCAAGGGGCTGACCATCGAGACCTTCCTGCGCGCCTCGGACGAGCAGGAGCGGCTGGCGAAAGCCCGCGACCTTGTGGAACAACTGGTGTAGCCGCCCGGCGGGGGCCCTCCTCGCGGCCTCCCTCGCCGGCTGCGCCTCGCCCGAACGGGAGGAGGAGGTGGCCCGCGTGGGCGCGTCGTCCCTCACCCGGCTCGAGCTGGAGGCCCAGGTCCCCGGCGAAGCGGGGCTGGAGCAGCGGCGGCGGTTCGTGGGGGACTGGGTCCGGCGGCAGCTGCTCTACCAGGAGGCCCTGGAGAGGCAGGTCCACGAGAGGCCGAGGATCCAGCGTCTCGTCGAGCAGTCCCGCGAGGACGTCATCGTGGCCGCCTACCTCGACAGCGAGTTCGAGAGCCGGTCGATCGAGATCGACCCGGGGGAGGTGCGGAGCTACTACGACCGCAACCCCGGGGAGTTCACGCGCCAGGAGGACGAGATCCGGGCGCAGCACATCCAGGTCGACTCCAGGCGCGCCGCCGAGAGCCTGCGGCAGGAGCTGCTGCGCGATGGCGGCTTCGACGGCCGCGTGGCCGAGGTCTCGCTCGACGAGGCCACGGCGGCGTCCTCGGGCGACCTCGGCTACTTCACCGCCCGGGAGAGGCCCGAGCTGTGGGAGGCCTGCGTCGACCTGCGGCCGGGGGAGGTCTCGGATGTCGTCGCCACCGGCCGCGGCTGGCACATCGTGCGCCTGCGGGACCGGCAGAAGGCCGGCAGCCTGCGCTCCCTCGACGAGGCGGGGGTACGGCAGAACATCGAGGAGGCCCTGGTCCGGGAGGGTTACCGGGGGCGCATTCAGGCCCTTGTCGACAGCCTGCGGGAGGAGCACAGCTGGGAGATCGACGAAACCATGTTGAGGGACCGATGAAGGCTTGCGCGCGCTGGTGCCTCGGCCTCCTGGCCTGTTGCGCCCTCTTCCCCTCCCGGGGGCCGGCGGAGCCCGAGCTCCTGGACCGCATCGTCGCCGTCGTCGACGACCAGGTGGTGCTGTGGTCGGAGTTGGAGCTGCGGACCCTGCTCCAGCTGCAGCAGCAAGGGCGCAACCCGGCCTTCCTCGAGCTCGAGGAGGTGGCCGAGGAGCGCCGCCGCGTCCTCGAGGACATGGTGGCCGAGCTGGTGGTGGTGAAGAAGGCGCAGAAGGACAGCATCGAGGTCGATCCGGTGCAGGTCGAGGAATACCTCAACGCCGAGTTCGGACGCATGCGCGCCTCCATGGGGCCGGGCGAGCTGGAGCAGATTCTCGAGAACTCGGGGATGACCGAACGCCAGCTGAAGGCGCGGGAGCGCAAGCGCATCCGCAACCGCCTCCTCTACGACCAGATGGTCTCGCAGCTGGCCTACCAGCAGTACCTCACCCGGCGGGACGTGGAAGCCTTCCGCGAGGCCTGGCTCGACTCCCCGCCGCCGAAGGTCTCGGTGAGCCAGATCAACCTCAAGATCGTCCCTGCCGACTCGGTGCGTAGGCGCGCCCGGGAGCGGATCGACCGTATCCAGGAGCGCCTCGACTCGGGAGAGGAGTTCGCCGAGGTGGCCCGCCGGCTGTCGGAGGATCCCGGCACCGCCGCGGCGGGGGGCGACCTGGGATGCTTCTCGCCGGGCACCCTCACCGCCGACTTCGAGCGCGCCGCCATCGACCTGCGTCCCGGCGAGACGAGCGAGCCGGTGCTGACGCGCTTCGGCTTCCACCTGATCCTGCTGCACGAGAAGCGCGAGGGAGAGATGTGCGTCAGCCACATCCTGGTGCGGGCACGGACCACCGAGACCGACCGGGAGCGGGTGCGGGACCGGCTCGAGGACCTGCGCCGCCGGGCCCTTGCGGGGGAGGACTTCGCCCAGCTGGCTCGGGACCACTCCGAGGACGCCCAGTCGGCCCGCCAGGGCGGGTTGTGGCAGATCCTCGACCGCGCCGCCATTCCCGACGTTCTGGACCCTTTCATCGGGCACCTCGGTCTCGGCGGCGTGAGCGAGCCCGTCCTCCTCGATACGGGCGGCCACATCTTCAAGATCAACGACGACTTCGCGACCCTGGAGGCACTGGTGCGCGAAGAGAGGGTCGCCCACCGCATGGAGGAGGTCATCGCCGAGTACCGGCAGGAGATCCACGTGGAGGAGCGCCTCGACGACGAGTGGCTCTGGGACCCCCTGGGCGCCGCCGCCGATTCGGCGGCCCGGCAGGACTCCGCCGCCGCACGGGAACCCGGGGAGGACCGCTGAGCCCGTGGTGCGCCTCGACGCCTTCCTGAAGAACGCGGGTCTCTTCAAGTCCCGCTCGCGGGCCCGGCGGGCCTGCGACGAGGGCCGGGTGGGCATCGGCGGGACCCCGGCCCGCGGTTCCCGGGCGGTGCGCGTCGGCGAGATCCTCGAGGTCGAGGCCGGCGGCCACCGCCTGGAGGTGGAGGTCCTCGACCTGCCGCAGCGGCCGGTGGCGCGCTCGCAGCGCTCCCACTACGTGCGGGAGCTGCGGCGCGAGGCCCTGCCGGCGGAGGTGCTGTCCTTCGATGACGAGCCCTGAGTCCGCCGTCCTCGAGCGCCGGCCGTACGAGGGCCTGGCCTCCATCTACGACTTCGTGATGCGCCACGTCGACTACCCGGCCTGGGCCGACTATGTCGCCTCCCTGCTGCGGCGCCACGAGTGCGAGCCCGGCCGCCTTCTGGATCTGGCCTGCGGCACCGGCAACGCCTCCTTCGCCCTGGCGGCGGCGGGTTACCGCCTCACCGGGTACGATGCCTCCGAGGAGATGGTCCGGGTGGCCCGCGAGAAGGCCTCCCGTCAGCAGCGGGACCTGCGCTTCGGTGTCCGCGACCTGCGGGACCTGTCGGGAGTCGGGGAGCACGGGGCCGCCGTATGCCTCTACGACAGCCTGAACTACCTGCTGAGCCTCGAAGAGGTGGGGGAGGCCCTGACCCAGGTGCACGGCGTGCTGCCGGAGGGCGCGGTCTTTATCTTCGACATCTGCACCGAGCAGAACTCCGTGCGTCACTTCGGGGACGTGCGCAGCTCCGAGCGAGGCCTCGGCTTCAGCTTTCGCCGGCACAGCCACTACGCCTCCGACGAACGCCTCCAGCACAACGACTTCGACATCAGCTTCGAGGACGGATCCCGGGTCCGGGAGACCCACGTGCAGCGTATCTACGAGTGCGGCGAGCTGGCCGCCGCCGTCGACGCCAGCCCCTTCGAACTCGTCGAGCTTCTCGACGGCTTCAGCCTGCGGCCGGGCTCCGACCTCTGCGACCGCGTCCACTTCGTCCTGCGCCGCTGAGCCGCCCATGCCCGCCCGGCCCCCAGAGATCCCGGTCTCCGATTTCGATGCCGCCGCCGACTTCCTGCACGGAGGCGACGGCTTCCTGGTCACCTCCCACGTCAACGCCGACGGCGACGCCATCGGCGCGGTCCTGGCCATGGAGGGCCTGCTGCGCCAGCTCGGAAAGGCCTCGACGGCGGTCCTCGAGGAGAGGCCGGGCGACGCCTACGCCTTTCTCCCGGGGACCGGCGGCATCGTCGAGGCCGGCGCCGCGGGCGGCGGCCACCAACAGGCCATCGTCCTCGACAGCTCCAGCCTGGCGCGCACCGGCCCGGTGGCGGAGTGCCTGGCCGGCGGCGCATCGGTGCTCAACATCGACCACCATGCGGACAACCAGCGCTTCGGGGCGGCGAACCTGGCCTCCGACGCCGTCTCCTCCACCTGCGAGATGCTCTACCACCTGGCCGTGCACATGGACCTGGAGCTCGACCGGAGCCTGTCGGAGCTGCTCGCCGCGGGCCTCCTCTTCGACACCTGCTGCTTCCGCTATTCCCTGACCACGCCCACGTCGATGGAGGTGGGCGCCGACCTCCGGCGCCGGGGGGCGCGGCTCGACCGCGTCGCCGACGGCCTCTACAGCAACGCCACCCTGGGTTCGGTCAAGCTGATCGGGCGGGCCATCGACTCCCTCGAGCTGCACTGCGGGGACCGCGTCGCCCTCCTGGGGCTGAGCCGGCGGGACCTGGCCCTCGGCGACCCCGAGGCGATCGTCAACTACGGTCTGATGGTGAGGGGCGTGGAGGCCTCGGCCCTGCTCCGGGAGGAGGAGCCGGGCCGGTTCCGCGTCAGCCTGAGGTCCCGCGACGACGACATGGACGTGAGCGCCGTGGCCCGCCGCTTCGGCGGCGGCGGCCACCCCCAGGCCTCGGGCTGCCGCATCGAGGGACAGGCGGGGGCGGTGAGGTCTCGCCTGTTGGCCGCGGTGGAGGAGATGTTGCCATGAACCCCGGCCACCTGGTGACGCTCAAGGACTGGAGCGCCGGGGAGATCCTCCAGGTCGTCGACGCCGGCCGGCACCTCAAGGCGGACCCCGGGGCCTTCACCGAGGCTCTGAAGGGCCGCTCCCTGGCGCTGCTTTTCCAGAAGACCTCGACGCGGACGCGCTGCTCCGGAGAGGTCGGCATGGCGCAGCTCGGCGGACACTCGGTCTATCTCGACTGGCGGGCCACCAACTTCGGTCTCGCCCACCTGGCCGACGAGATCCGCGTCCTGGGCCGCTACTTCGACTTCCTCCTGGTGCGCTTCCTGGCCCACGCCGACGTGGTCACGGCGGCGGCCTCCGCCGAGGCGCCGGTGATGAACGGCTGCTGCGACCGCTACCATCCGCTGCAGGCCTTGTGCGACCTGCAGACGGTGCACGAGAAGCTCGGCCGTCTGGAGGGGGTGCGGCTCACCTACATCGGTGTCCGCAACAATGTCACGAACTCGCTCATCGCCGCCGGCCTCAAGACCGGCATGCACGTCACCGTCGTCGCCCCCGAGGTGAACGAGGCCGCCGTCGACGACGGGCTGCTGGCCGAGGCGCGGGCCTCCGGCCGCTACGTGGAGACCGACGACCCGGCGGAAGGAGTGGCTGGCTGCGAGGTAGTCTACACCGACACCTGGCTCGACATGGAGTACTTCGGGGATCCCGCCTTCGCCGACGAGAAGGAGCGGCGCCTGCGGGCCCTGCGGCCCTATCAGTTGAGCCGCGACCTGCTCCGCGGCCTCGATCCGCTGATCATGCACTGCCTGCCCGCCCACCGGGGCTACGAGATCGAGGCGGAGCTGGTGGAGGACCCGCGCTCGGTGGTCTTCGACCAGGCCGAGAACCGCATGCACAGCCAGAAGGCGGTGCTCCTCAAGCTGGCCGGCCTTCTGGGGTAGAGTCCCCGGGGCGGCGGGTCAACCGCCCCGCGCGAAGGTCCCGCTGGCACCGCCCCGCTTCTCCAGCAGGCGGACCTCTTCGATCACCATCTCGCGGTCGACGCCCTTGCACATGTCGTAGATCGTCAGCAGGGCCACGGCGGCGGCCGTGAGGGCCTCCATCTCCACGCCGGTGCGGTCCGCCAGCCTCGCCGCGGTCTCCACCTCGACGCGGTCCTCGCCGAGGGTGAACTCCACCTCGACGGCGGTCAGGTTGAGGGAGTGGCAGAGGGGGATGAGGTCCGCCGTCCTCTTGGCGGCCTGGATCCCGGCGATGCGCGCCGTCTCCAGGACGTTGCCCTTGGCCACGGTCTGCTCCGAGATGCGGCGCACCGTGGCCGGGCGCATGCGGATGCGGCCGCCGGCGCGGGCCTGGCGCTCGCTCACCGGCTTTTCCGAGACGTCAACCATCTTCACGCGGCCCGACTCGTCGAGGTGGGTCAGGCGTCCGGAATCGGCCACGTCAGGACCCCCAGGGGGTGATCGCCTCTTTCAGGCCGCGGTAGCCCTCGAGGAACCCGGGCCGGGTCCCCCCATAGACCTCGTCGAAGGTGTCCAGGGAGCGGTCGAGCCACTGGCGCAGCTCGGTGTGGCCGGGGTTGGCGTCGAGATAGGCGTCGCGGATGAGGACGAAGTGGATGCGCGGGTCGTAGGGCCGCTTGGTGCCGCCCATGGACTCGTCGCCGTCGAGGAGCCTCTTGAGCATGGCGTCGGCGGAGCCCAGGGTCTGCTCGTGGATGGGGGGGCCGGCCATGCGGTGCATGACCGACGTCATGTCGCGGCCGTTGCCGGTGGTGTAGCCCATGCGGCCCCAGAGGTCGTCCATCTTCGCCCCGGAGCCGACGTGGTCGACGACGAGCTGCCCGAAGTGGCGCAGCGGGTCGGAGACATCGGCGAGCAGGTCGGTGAGGCGGTCGCCGTCGAGGTCGGTGGCCAGGACGATGACCTCCTCCTTGTTGATGAGGTCCCAGAGCAGCAGGCCGTAGCTGGTGTCGGCGATGTGCTGCTCGATGCGGCCGCCCCAGCTCTCCATGCCGGACTTGAAGTCCGGCGGCAGGAGGGAGATGATGCGGTCCACGTGCTCGCGGTGCTCCACGTAGCCGTCGACGGCGTACTTGCGGCCCACCTCGAAGCGCGTGTCCTGCAGCAGCCACGACAACAGGCCGGCATTGATGCCGTCCTCCATGGCCTGGGTCGGCTTGAAGGCGACGCGCCCCAGGCGGCCGGCCTCGTGCACCATCTGCAGGAACCGCCGGTTGGCGTAGGCCATCTGGATCCCCGGCGTGTTCATCTCGGAGTGGATGTGGCCGGTCCCTCCGTCGACGGCGAAACGGGCCCGGTCCTGGGAGTACGGCAGGCAGGGCATGCAGCGCACCACGGTGATCGTCCCGTAGGGGCGCACGTTGCAGTAGACCCCGGCCTGGGTGCGCAGCTGGGCGTTGCCGGACTTGCCCTTCACCACCACGCGTCCGCCGCGGCCGTCGTTGACATAGGCGTCGCCGGCGGTGGACCACTTGATCGACGTGCACGGCATGTTGCCGAACCAGGCCAGGGGCGCCAGGTCGAGGTCGTGGCGGTACTGGGCCCACATGGGAACTCCGTAGTACGGCAGTCCGAGGACGTCGAGGGCGGCGAGGGTGCCGAGCAGGGCATAGGCGTCGGTGAGGGAGTGGGCCACGGGGTTGACGCCCGCGTCGTGGTTGCCGCCCTGCCAGATGACGGCTTCGGGATAGCCTTCGGGGCGCACCTCGCTGGACTCGAAGAGCCCCTCGAGGAGGCCGAGGAGGTCGCCGCCGGCGGCCTCGGTGCGGGCGATGTCGAGCAGGTCGATCATGGGGATCCGCTAAGTTGTTGTTTTCGTTGAAGGAATGGGGGTTTTCGCAGCCGTGGAAGATAGCCGGTCCGGGATTTCCCGGCAACCGGGGGCCCGCCGTGCCGGGGGCCGCGGCCATGCGGCCGTTGCGGATCCGGGCAGCCGGTCAGGCCGTGGCCGCCTGCGGGGGCTCGGGAAGAGCCGGGGGTTGGGAATGCCCGGCGGGCTCGCCCCGGGGAGTGCGCCTGCCAGGCGGCGGGCGGCGCTTGCGCTCCCAACACTCTCACGATAACTTCTCGGACTGAGAAAAGGCGTGTAGCACTCTCGTAACGGGAGTGCTACGGACTCTCGTAACGATCTCCCTTTCAACCCTTTAGGAGGATTTTCAAGATGGCTGCCAAGCAGTTGCAGTTCGATTCCTCGGCCCGCGAATCCCTTGCCGAGGGCGTGGACCGGCTGGCCGATGCGGTCAAGGTCACGCTCGGCCCCAAGGGCCGCAACGTGGTCCTCGACAAGAAGTTCGGCTCCCCTACGGTCACCAAGGACGGGGTCACCGTCGCCAAGGAGATCGAGCTGAAGGAGCCCTTCGAGAACATGGGGGCCCAGATGGTCCGCGAGGTCGCTTCCAAGACCTCCGACGTCGCCGGTGACGGCACGACCACGGCCACCGTCTTCGCCCAGGCCATCTTCCGCGAGGGCCTGCGCAACGTCACCTCCGGCGCCAACCCCATGGATCTCAAGCGCGGCGTCGACGCCGCCGTGGCCGCCGTGGTGGGCACCATCCGCAAGTCGGCCCGCACGGTCAAGAGCCACGAGGAGATCGCCCAGGTCGCCCGCACTTCCGCCAACAACGACTCCGAGATCGGCGACCTCATCGCCGACGCCATGGACAAGGTCGGCAAGGACGGCGTCATCACGGTCGAGGAAGCCAAGTCGATGGACACCGCTCTCGACGTCGTCGAAGGCATGCAGTTCGACCGAGGCTATCTCTCCCCGTACTTCGTCACCGATCAGGAGTCCATGGAGGCCGTCCTCGAGGACGCCTACATCCTCATCCACGACAAGAAGATCTCGAACATGCGCGACCTCGTCCCCGTGCTCGAGAAGGTCGCCCAGCTGGGCAAGCCCCTGCTGGTGATCGCCGAGGACGTGGAGGGCGAGGCCCTGGCCACCCTGGTGGTCAACAAGCTGCGCGGCACCCTGCGCATCGCCGCCGTCAAGGCGCCCGGCTTCGGCGACCGCCGCACGGCCATGCTGGAGGACATCGGCATTCTCACCGGAGGCCGCGTCATCTCCGAGGACGCCGGACTCAAGCTCGAAGGCGCGACCCTGGAGGATCTCGGCCAGGCCAAGCGGGTGGTCATCGACAAGGACAACACGACCATCGTCGAGGGCTCCGGCAAGGATGCCGACATCAAGGGCCGGGTGCAGCAGATCCGCCTGCAGATCGACGAGACCACTTCCGACTACGACCGCGAGAAGCTGCAGGAGCGCCTCGCCAAGCTGGCCGGGGGCGTGGCCGTCATCCACGTGGGCGCTGCCACCGAGACGGAGATGAAGGAGAAGAAGGCGCGCGTCGAGGATGCCCTGCACGCCGCCCGCGCGGCCGTGGAGGAAGGTGTCGTCGCCGGCGGCGGCGTCGTCTTCATTCGCGCCATCAAGGCCCTGGATGACCTGGAGCTGGAGGGCGACCAGGCGACGGGCGCCTCCATCATCCGGCGGGTGCTCGAGGAGCCCCTGCGGCAGATCGCGGCCAACTCCGGCCTCGAGGGAGCCATCGTCGTGCAGAGGGTGGCCTCCAAGGCCGGCGCCGTGGGCTACAACGCCCTGACCGACACCTACGAGGACATGGTCAAGGCCGGTGTGACCGACCCGGCCAAGGTGTCGCGAACGGCCATCGAGAACGGCGCCAGCATCGCCAGCCTGCTGCTCACCACCGAGGCGCTGGTGGCAGAGATCCCCGAGGAGAAGCCGCCGGCTCCGGCGGGCGGTCCTCCGGGCGGCGACATGTACTAGGAGCGGGCAGCTTCGGCTGCACCGCGGCATCGACAAAGAAGGGGTCCACCGGTCGTCCGGTGGACCCCTTCTTCATGTACCGCGGAGGCCGGGGAAGGCTCCCCTCCGCCCCTCACAACCAGAGCTGCTGACAGACGGAGGTGCGGTCGCGGCCCTGCTCCAGGACCTGGAAGCGGAGCCCGGGGGGCGCTCCCGGGGGCCGGGCGGTCAGCCCGAGGGGCTGGCCCTTGTGCACGTAGTCCCCGGCCTCGACGGCGATGGCGCCGATCCCGGCGTAGCTCGTCATGAGGCCGTGGCCGTGGTCGAGACTCACCTCGTACCATCCCGAGGAGAGGTCGAAGCGCGTCCGGTCGACCTGTCCAGCGGCGCTGGCCCGTACCAGGGTGCCGCCCGGGGCCTGCAGCAGCACGCCCTGGTCCGTGGGGTCCCAGGCGGGGGTGCGCACCGGCTTCAGGGTCGGCACCGAGCCAAGACTGCCGTAGCGGAGACGGTGGGTCAGGGGGATGTAGTCCTGCCGCTCCTGGGGTGCCGGCCCCGGGGCCTCAGCCCCCTGGAGGCCGAAGGCCTCGGCCGTGAGCATGCGCAGCTGGTCGTTGCGGGTCTTGAGCCCCTGGAGGATCTCCTCGAGCTCGGCGATGGAGGCCACCTCCTCCGCGAGGATCGCCCGGTCGTACTCCAGCCGTTCGACCCGCTGAGCCAGGTAGTCGGCCCTCTGCTGGGCGCGCCAGCCGACGACGAGGAGTCCCACGAGGCCGGCGGCGACGAGGGCCAGGCCCCACAGGTAGATGCGGGCGACCTTGAACTCGTAGGTGGTCCCGCCCTCCTCGGGAATCACCAGCAGGGTGAGACCGCGCCTGGGCAAGGGTCGCGCGGGGCCTAGCCGAAGACGCGGCGCCGCAGGCCGACGAAGAACCCCGCCTCCCGCGTCACGGCCGCGTCGAACCCGTCGGCGGGGAGGTGGAACTCGCAGTGAATCGACGCCGGGCCGCCGTAGCCGTGGTCGCGCAGGATCTCGAAGACGGCGGTGAAATCGGCCATCCCCTGCCCGGCCTCGACCACGTCCCGGACCTTGCGGCCGTGCCCGTGGCGCTCCTCGCGGCGCAGCAGGAAGTCCTTCAGGGCCACCGCCGACAGGTGTTCCCGGTGGATGGCGAGGGCCACGGCGAACTCCTCGCCCTCGCCCACGAGATGCCCCGTGTCGAGGTAGGCGCCGACCCGGGCGGGGTCGAGGCCGCGCAGCAGGTGGGCGAGCATGCCGGCGTTCAGCCCCAGGCAGCGGTTCGAGTGGGTGTGATAGACGACCTGCACGCCGTGGGCGGCGGCCAGCTCTCCCCAGCGGGACAGCCTGTCGCGGCCGGCGTCGACGGCCTCCCAGTAGTCGGCGGCGGGATCGAGCTTGAAATAGCCGAGCTTCACCCGCGGCACGCCGGCCCTGGCCATCGCCTCGAGCAGCGGCTCCGCCCCGGGAGCCCCGGGGTCGACCAGGCCGGTGTCGGCCGTGATCAGGGGGATGTCGAACCCCCGCCGCCGCAGGCTCTCGGCCGCCGCCGGCAGGGCCTCGGAGACGTTGTCGGGATTCACCGGGTGGCCGGGCCTCACGGCGAGGTCGTAGCCGTCGATGCCGAGGCGGCCGGCAAGGTCTCCCAGCTCGTCCACGCCGAGGGCGGCCAGCATCTTGGAGAACACGATCAGCTGCATCGGTCGGACCGCCCCGCCTCAGTCGGCGCTCAGGGTCAGCTCGGTGCGGCCGCCGAGCCCGTGGACGACAGGGAAGGTCATCTCCCGCGGCCTGCCCTCCCCCGGCCGGTACCGCACCGTCGGCGGAAAGTAGGCGTAGAGCGCCGTGTGCCGCGGCCTCGGGCTGTTGTTGGGCCCCGAGCCGTGCACGATCAGGCTGTGGAAGAGAAGGGCGCTGCCCGCCCTCAGGGGGACCTGCCGGCACTGGCTGGTGTCGACGTCCTCGCGGTCGGTGAGGGGCTGGTCCCGCTGACGGGTGATGCGGCCCCACCGCTGCATCCCCCACTTGTGGCTGCCCGGGATCACCTGGATGCAGCCGTTCTCCGGATCGCTGTCGGTGAGGGCGATGCTCACCGTCACCAGCGACGGCGGCTCCATGGGCCAGTAGGCCGAGTCCTGGTGCAGGCCGTGGGCCGAGCCGTGGTGGGCGGGCTTGAGCATGAGGGTGCTGCGGAAGAGCAGCAGGTCGTCGCCGAGGAGCAGACGAATCGTGGCGAGCAGCCGCGGATGGGCGGAGAGGTCGCGGAAGACGGCGGAGTGCCGCCGGGTCCTCTCGATCTTGCGCAGCACGGGACGCCCTTCTCCCGCGCCGGGGGCCGCGTGGGGCTCCAGCTGGAAGCTGCCCTTGCTCCGCTCCTCGTCCGACATCCCGGCGGCCAGCGCATGCAGGCGCTCGATCTCGCCGGCGCAGGCCTCGACCTCGTCCTCGTCGAGCATTCCCTCCAGCACGAGGTAGCCTTGCTCCTCGAAGAAGGTCCGCTTCTCTTCCGCCGGCAGGGTGGCCGTCATCGTCTCGCTCCTCACGTGGGTCCCGTGGTTCGCCGGCGGGAATCTACGGGACGGTCCGCGGCCCTGCCATCCCGGCGCCCGTCCCCTATCATTCGCGCAGCCGTCCCCCATCCTCCCTCCCGCAAGGTGCAACGCATGCGATCCAGATCCTCGATCCCAATCGGTGCCGCGCTGCTGGCGGCCTGTCTGGCCGGCGCCGACGAGCACCCGATCCCCGAGGCGCCAGACCAGGTCCGGCCCCTGCTCATCGGCAGCGAGGCGCCCGGCGGCGTGTGGCCCGATGCCTCGGGCGAACCGTTCGATCTCGGAGAGGCCCTGAAGGCGGGTCCCGCGGTCGTGGTGTTCTACCGCGCCCACTGGTGACCGCACTGCCGCAAGCAGTTGGTCCAACTGCAAGCAGACTCGGATACGCTGAACGAGCTGGGATTCCGCATCATCGCCGTCTGCATCGATCCGCCGGAGGTGCTGGCGAAGACCGCGGTGGACTGGGGGCTGGGGATGCCCCTGCTCTCCGACCCGGAGCTGAAGCTGGCCCACGCTTACGGCGTCGCCTTCCGGCCCGAGGGCCGGCCGGGGCTTCCCGTGCCGGCCGTGTTCCTCGTCACCGAGGGCCGCGTCCGGTTCCAGTACGTGAACCCTGTGTACCGGGTGCGGCTGGCGCGCGAGGTGCTGCTCGCCGCGGCCCGGGCGCTGTCGCCGCGGCGCGAAGGAGAGTGAGTAGGGGCGGCCTTCAGACCGCCGCATAGGCGAGGCCGAGCACGGCCAGCACCAGGCTGCACGCCAGGCCCAGGCCGAAGGGCCGGGCGCCGCCGATCGCCAGGGAGCTCAGCTGCGTCATCAGGCCGACGCCGGCCATGGCGGCGGTGATCAGCCACGTGGCCGCGGCGGAGGCAAGCTGCGCCAGGTTCCAGGTGCGGTCCCCCTCGCCGAAGAGGAAGCGGTCGGTCATGTGGAAGGTCACGTCGGGCAGGAACCCGGTGGTGCGCAGGAAGGCGGCGAGCAGGAACAGCAGCAGGAACCCCGGCACCAGCCCCCGGTAGTCGACCCGGCGGCCGACGTAGGCCGTCTCGCGCCGGCGGTGGCGGGCGTAGAGCGCGCCCAGGACGAGCACCGCCGGCCCCAGCATCGAGATGCGGACCAGCTTGACGATGGTGGCCACCTCGCCGGCCGTCTGGCCGTCCCCCGGGTGGGCGAAGCCGGCGGCCAGGACCTGCGGCGTCGCGTGGATCGCCAGCCCGCACCAGAGACCGTAGATCTCCGGCGACAGGGCCAGCACCGCGGCCAGGGCGGGGAAGGCGAGCATGGCCATCACGCCGAGGAGGTTCACGGTGGCCACGGAGACCGCCACCTCCCGCTCCTCGCACTCCATCACCGGCGCCGCGGCGACGATGGCCGTGGTGCCGCAGATGGCGGTGCCCAGGCCCAGGAGCAGGGCCAGCTTGCGCCCCAGGCCGAAGCGGGGGGCCAGGGCGCGGGCCAGGAGGACGACGAGCACGATGAGGGCGACGACGCCGGCGAGCACGCCGAGGCCGATGCGGACCAGGTCGTGGAAGTCGAGACTGGCCCCGAGCAGGACGATGCCGAGGAGCAGCACCCGGCGGATGACGAAGTCGGCGCCGGGCTTCAGGGCGGCGGTACCCGGCACCAGGTTCCGCAGCGCCATGCCGAGGAGCAGGGCCAGCAGGACCGGGCTCAGGGGATGGTGGCCGCCGGCGAGGGTGAAGGGCGGCCAGGGCAGGTCCCGCAGCTGGAAGGCGAGCCAGGCCAGGACGCCGCAGAGGAGGACCCCCGGCAGCGGATGGCCGCGGTGCCACTGCGCCAGCTGCCGCCGGAAGCGGCTCTCGAAGGCTCTCTCCGTGCGCTGAATCGCCACCGCGCCGCCGCCCTCAGAGCCAGCCGCCGCCGAGGGCGTCGCGGTCGCGGAAGTACTCGGCCACCGAGAAGTAGCGGGTGCCCGTGTCGCACAGGACGGTGACCACCGTCGCCTCCGGGGGAAGCTCCTCGGCGACCTGCCGCGCGGCGACGACGTTGGCCCCCGAGGAGATGCCGACCAGGAGCGACTCGCGGCTGGCCAGGGCCTCGGTCATGTCGAAGGCGTCGCGGTCCTCCACGGTGAGCACGCGGTCGATGATCTCGCGGTTGAGGATCGAAGGCACGAAGCCGGCGCCGATCCCCTCGATGGCGTGGGGCCCGGCCTTGCCGCCGGAGAGCACGGCCGAGGCCGCCGGCTCGACGGCGACGATCTCGATGCCGTCAATGGCGTCCTTGAGCACCTGGCCGGCGCCGGTGATCGTGCCGCCGGTGCCGACGCCGGTGACGAAGGCGGCGATCCGCCCCCCGGTGGCCTCGAGGATCTCGGGGCCGGTGGTGCGGCGGTGGACCTCCGGGTTGGCGGGGTTCTCGAACTGGCGCAGCTCCAGGCAGTTCGGGTTGCCGTCGATGATCTCGCGTGCGCGGCGCACGGCGCCGGCCATGTCCTGGTCCCCCGGGGTGAGCACCACCTCGGCGCCGTAGCGGGTCACCAGGGCCCGGCGCTCGAAGCTCATCGTCTCGGGCATGGTCAGGATGAGGCGGTACCCCAGGCTGGCGCAGAGCATGGCCAGGCCGATGCCGGTGTTGCCGCTGGTGGCCTCGACGATCGTCGTCTCCGGCTCGAGCACGCCGCGGGCCTCGGCGTCGCGCACCATGCTCAGGGCGATGCGGTCCTTGACGCTGCCGCCGGGGTTGAGGTACTCCATCTTGCCGAGGATCGTCGCCCCGCCCTCGGGCGACAGGTGGCGCAGGCGGATCAGCGGCGTGCCGCCGATCATCTCGGTCACGTGGCCGTGGATCCCGGTCGTCACTCCGTCACCTCAGGACCATCACCTTGCGCGTGTAGCTGTCGCCGCCGACGCGCAGGCGCAGGATGTAGACGCCGCTGCCGAGGCTGCCGCCGTCGGCGAGGGTCCCGTCCCAGCGCGCCCGGTAGCGCCCGGGGGCCATCCGTTCGCTGCGCAGGGTCACCAGGGGGCGTCCGAGCAGATCGTGGACGCGCAGGTCGACCTCCGCCTGGCGGCCGATCTCGAAGGTCAGGACCGTGCCGGCGTTGAAGGGGTTCGGGTAGGCCGGGTCCAGCCGGCTCGCCCGGGGCGTGGCCTCCCCGAGGCCGCTGACCGCCGTGGGCGGCGCCGTGCGGAAGCGCACGAACCACAGCTCCAGGTTTGGATGGGGGCCGCTGCTGAAGACGGCGCACGGCCCGTCGGGCAGCACGCTGCCGCTGGTGGGCGAGATCCCGTAGAGGAACCACAGGCTCTGCAGGCCGTGGCCGTCGAAGCTGGCCACGTCGGCCCTCGTCCATTCGCGGCCCCCCTCCTCGGCGCGGTACAGCAGCAGGGCGCTGCCGTGGGTCACGGCCATCCACAGCTCCCCGGGCCGGGCCTGGGTCTCGTAGACCGCGGCCACCGCGGCCCCCCCGATGACCGTCTCCTCCCACTGCCGGGTTTCGGGGTCCCGCCGGTAGACCATCAGCCGGTTGTTGCCGCCCTCGGGCTCGTACTGGCCGGTGAGGTAGAGGGCCCCGTCGGCCCCCTTCCACATGGCCTCGGCGTAGGCGATGTTCTGCGTCCAGGGCACGACGTCGGCCACCACCTCAACCTCGGCCGAGAGGGGATCGGCGTAGGGCACGTAGAGGTAGTTGATGCGGTTGTAGTAGCCGCTCAGGTCGCCGTTGTTGCTGACCACGAGGTGGAAGCCGTCGCCGTCGGGCCAGATCACGGGGTAGAGCCAGGTGGTGTACGGCTCCTCGGCACGCTGCTCCCGCGCCAGCAGGTGGGGGCCTCCCCACTCGCCGGTGTCGAGATCGACCCAGGCGACGAGGAAGGAGTAGGTCGCCGGGTCGGCGATGTACCCGAGGATCAGGCGGTCGCCGTCCATGGCGGCGCCGACGTACCCGGCCTTGCCCAGGCCCGCGGGCAAGGCCACCTCCTCGAAGCTGTCCGGGTCGCCGCGGCCCTGCTGGTGGAGGATGCGGGGCCCGTCGAGGAGGCGGGGATGGACGAGGACCAGCCGCCGCTCGCTGTCGAGCAGCACCAGGCCCGGCTGGTAGTCGTGGGTGCCCCAGTCGTAGAACCGCTCCCAGCCCTCCTCGCCGCCGCGGTAGACGACCCCCTTGGCGGTGGACGGATCGAGCCCCCACATGCCCACGGCGTAGAAGTCGTCGCCGTCGAAGACCAGCTTGGGCCCGTTGTACCCGAAGTAGGGGCTGACCCACACCTCGCCCGTGTCGATGCGGGAGAGGGCGAAGTCGATGACTCCGTCCTGGGCGTGGAGAGGGAGGGGAAGGGAGAGGCTCAGCGGCAGCAGCGCGAGCCGGAGGCGGGAGGCGGTTCGGCGGGTGGCGTTCATCGGGCACCTCCAGGTTTTTCAGCTACAGCAAAGCAAGGGCCCGGGACCCGGCGGCGACAGCCCGGTCACGCCGGTCCCGCCGGGGCCGGCCGCACCTCTCCGCCCACCTCGATGCCGCCGTGACGGCCGGCGCGCAGCCGCAGCAGCGACGGCCGTCCCATCTCGAACCCCTGCTCGATGCGGATCTCGCGGCCGGCCGGCTCGAGGCCGCCCCGCACCGCCAGGCAGGCGCCCAGGCAGGCGGCGGCCCCGCCGCTGGCCGGGTCCTCCAGGGCCTCCTCCTCCGCCGGCAGGAAGAGGCGGGCCGAGAGGTGGTTGTCCGCCGAGCGGGTCTCCCGGCAGAAGGCGTAGACCCGGGCGTGGAGGGCCTTGTGGCGCACCATGCGCACGCCGAAGGCGCGGAAGGCGGCGGCGTCGAGGTGGCAGGCGTGAAGCTCCTCCAGGCCGCCCACGGGGACGACGAGGATGGGGAGACCGGCGCCGGCCAGCCGCGGCGGCTCCTGGCCGGCGGGGGCCGGGCCGCGGAGTCCCAGGGTCGCGCGGACCTCGGGGGCGGGCCAGTCGGAGCCCAGCTCGATGGTCGGCGCCGTGAGCCAGGCGGTGCCGTCTTCGAAGCGGAGGTCCACGTCCCCGAGGGCCATGGCCAGGACCACCTCGTCCGGCCCTCCGGGCAGCAGGCGCTCGCGCGCCGCCCGGGCGGCTCCGAGGGCGGCGTGGCCCGAGAACGGGATCTGCCGGCGCGCCGTGACCACCTCCACGCGGCATGGTCCGCCCGCCGTGGCCGGCGGCAGCAGGAAGGCAGTCTCCCGGCTCTCGTGACCCGCGGCCTCGGCCATCATCGGCCCCGGCTCCAGGGGCTCGTCGAGGGTGCGCACCGTCACCGGATTTCCTCCGGCTCCGTCGCAGGTGAAGACGTCCAGGACCAGGTCAGCCATCGTCCGCACCCGCCGCGAGAAGCTGGCCGTCCGTAGGCGGCTCCTCGGCGACGGCCAGCACGCCGACGAAGGCGCGCGCCTCGGCGGGATCGTTGGTGAAAACCGCCCCCCGCGAGATCTGGCGGCCGTCCCCGGACATCTCCAGGGGCAGCCGCCGCCGCAGGAGGTCGGCCCAGGCCGCCGCCGAGGCGTGGCCGGCGACCTCCAGGTCCTTCACGCGCCACAGCCGCCAGACCGCGGATCTGGAAGCCAGGACCCGCTTCTGCAGGCCCAGCCCCACCCGCCCCATGGTCAGCCGCGGGTTCAGCTCCACCACCGGCTTGAGCCGCAGGCCGCCGTGGGCCCGGTCCCGGTAGACGAGGGCGTCCACACCCAGCGGCCCCCGGAAGTCCGGCGGCAGCCGGCGGCCGAGGTCCTCCCCGAGGCGGCTGTAGAGCCGCTGCAGCCGGCGGCCGTCCCGCCCGTCGCCGTAGAGGAACCGCCTCGTCTCCTCGGCGAGGCCGGCCGTCAGGCCGTGGAGGACGACCCCCTGGAACCGCCCGCCGGGACCCGCGAGGAACCGGGTGGTCCCGACCAGGCGCACGGAGCCGTCCTCCTCCACCTCGTACTGGGCGGACAGGTCGAGGACGCGGTCGAGCCAGGGCTCGACGACGACGGTCCCGCCCTCCTGCAGGACCCCTTCCAGCCAGCGGCGTCGATGCGCCGGCAGGTCCGGAGAGTCGACGAGGATCCGGCGCCCGCCGGCGGCGCCGAAGGCCGCCTTGATCACCCCCTGGCGCCAGCCCGCCGCGAACCCGGCGGCCAGGGCCGCGGCGACCTCCTCCTCCGTGCTGCAGGCCGAGCCCACCACCTCCGGACCGCAGAGCCAGTCCCCCTCCTGCTTCCGCAGCGACGGGAGGATGCCGGCCAGCCAGTCGGCGCTCCAGGCCTTGGAGTAGAGCTGCCGCCTCTCCTCGTGCCAGAGCCCCTCCGGCGCCGGCTCTCCGGCCGGCAGTTGGTCGGCCAGCGGGCCGAGGGCGGCGACGCTGTCCGGGGCCCAGCCCCAGGGCCGCAGCCCGGTGAGGCGCCGGCCGTCCAGGGCCGCGGGCGCCGGTTCGGCCGCCGGGTCCCACTCGACCAGCTCCGGCACCGGCAGGCCCGCCGTTCGCAGCTCCTGCAGGTAGGCCAGGGACGGCCGCCCGGGGACGATCACCATGTCGTCGGGGGCGGCGAGCAGGGCGGGCAGCAGCGCCAGGTCGCGGCCCAGGTCCCGGAGCGGCGCCGGCGGCGTGAAGGGGGCGCCCCGGCCGGCGGCCAGGTCGCACAGGGGGTTGAACCAGTGGAGCCGGGGGCAGCGGCCGTGGGAGTGCACGAAGAGCTCCAGCTCGTCGACGAAGGCCCTGGGAAGCCCCGCCTGAAGCCGGCCCTGGCGGTTGAAGCCGATCCCCTTGGCGCGGCTCGGGCTCAGGGGGAAGCCGAGGGCCTGCTGGAAGGACTCCCACTCGCTCCGCGACGGGGCGCGCCAGGTGTTGAACCAGTTCAGGCCGTGGCGCACGTGGCCGATCTCGTCGCGGTAGATGCGCCCCATGAGATCCGCCGTGCCGGCGTCACCGAGCTCGTCGAAGAGCCGCTGGTAGTGGGGCGCGTAGTCGAGGTTGGCCTGCTCCAGGGTGAGGCTCAGGCGGGTGACGAAGTCCAGGGGCGTCGGCATGGGGGAGATGGCGCGCCAGAAGAAGTCGCTCACCGGGATCTGGCCGAAGGCGACGCCGGAGGCGCCCATGCGCTCCAGGTAGAGGCGCAGGTGCTCCTGCTCGTCGCGCAGGGTGCGGGCCACGCCGCGGCGGAAGCGAGCCGGCGCGTCGGGGAACTTCAGCAGCACCAGGGCCATCAGCTCCGCCGCCATCAGCTCGTGGTTGGCGAAGAAGTGCAGGACGAGGCCGCGGTCCTCGTCGCGCTCCAGGGAGCGGACCTCCTCAAAGGCGACGCGGCCGGTCTCGCTCCAGCGGTCCAGGGCCAGCTCCGGCGGCCTCCCCGGGGCGTCGGGGGACCTCGCGGGGGGGCCCGGACGCTCGTCGGTCAGACGGCCGGCGGGGGTGAGCTTGTGCTCCAGGGTGTCGCCGAAGAGGACGGCCTCGGCCAGCTCGCGGATCTCCATGGCGGAAAAAGCTACCCTTCCGCAGGGGCGCGGGCGACCTCTTCGCGCCCGTGGCGGGAGTGGGGACCACGGCCTACAATGATCCCTCTTCATCCTGCCGGACTACACAGGGACGGAAAACGATGGCCAAACGCAGGAGCGGCACCGGATCGCGGGACGTGACCCGCCGTGGCGACATACCCCGCACCTTCGAGACCCGAACGGGGGAGTTCAACTACACCCGCCAGGAGTCGATGGTGCCCATGCGCGACGGGACAAAGCTCTTCACCCTGATCATGATCCCCGATGGCGCCTCGGGGAAGATGCCGATCGTGCTGACGCGCACGCCTTACAACGCCAAGTCCCGCGCCGCGGGCACCCCCAGCCCCGACATCGCCATGGTCCTGCCCGCGGCCGACGAGGACCTGGTGCGCGACGGCTACATCCGCGTCTACCAGGACGTGCGGGGCCGCTCCGGCTCCAAGGGCAAGTACACCATGACCATGCCCGTGCGGGGGCCCTTCAACGAGGGCGGCGTCGACCAGGTCACAGACGCCTGGGACACGGTGGAGTGGCTGGTGGAGAACGTGGAGGGCAACAACGGCCGCGTCGGCATCACCGGCACCTCCTACGACGGCCTCCTCACCCTCATGGCCCTCATCGACCCCCACCCGGCGCTGAAGGCGGCGGTCCCCGTCAACTCCATGGTCGACTCCTGGCTCGGCGACGACTTCTACCGCCACGGGGCGTTCCGCACGGTCATGTTCCAGTACATCTACCGGCAGACCTCGACCAAGGACGCCAGCCACTCCGTCCCCTGGGGCTATCGCGACCACTACCAGGCGATCCTCGAGGCCGGCTCCCTCGGCGAGCTGGGCCGCCGCTACGGGGCCGACCGGCTGCCGGCCTGGAAGCGCCTCCTGGAGCACCCCGCGTACGACGACTACTGGCGCGACCAGGCCCTGCAGGAACACCTCGCGCGGGCGCCGCGGCGGGTGCCCGTGCTCAGCGTCCACAGCCTCTTCGACGCCGAGGATCTCTACGGCGCCGTGCTCAGCCACGAGGCGATGGCCGCCAACGACCCCCGCGGGGCGCGCACGCACCTGGTCATCGGCCCCTGGTCCCACGCCCAGACCTGGAGCGACGGCTCGGCCCTCGGCAGCCTCAAGTGGGGGGAGGACACCTGCCTGCGCTTCCGCCGGGAGATGCTCAAGCCCTTCTTCGACCGCCACCTCAAGCGGAAGAGGCCGGCCGAGCCGCTGCCGCCGGTGACCGCCTTCGAGACCGGGAGCAACCGCTGGCGGCGGTACCGGAGCTGGCCGCCGGAGAAGGAGACCGAGGCCCGGCGGCTCTACCTGCAGCCGGAGGGCGGCCTCAGCTTCAAGCTCCCCAGGGCGGGGGAGAGCTGCACCGAGTACGTCTCGGACCCGGCCAAGCCGGTGCCCTACCGGGTGCGGCCGATCGTCCCGCCCTTCGCCGGGGAGGGCACCTGGTTCCGCTGGCTGGTCGACGACCAGCGGCCGTTCTCCGACCGCACCGACGTCCTCGTCTTCGTCAGCGAGACCCTGCGGGAGCCCCTCACCCTGTGCGGCGCTCCCTCGGCCACTCTCTTCGCCTCGACCACGGGGACCGACGCCGACTGGGTCGTCAAGCTCATCGACCTCTACCCCGACGAGGTCCCGGGCGACCGTGACATGGGCGGCTACCAGCTGATGATCTCCGGGGACATCCTGCGGGGCCGCTACCGCGAGAGCTTCGCGAAGGCGGAACCGATCCCGCCCGGGCAGGTCCTGCCCTACCACGTCCTCATGCCCCACGTGAACCACACCTTCCGGCCCGGCCACCGCCTCATGGTGCACGTGCAGAGCTCGTGGTTCCCAGTCTGCGACCGCAACCCGCAGACCTTCGTCGACCAGATCGCCTGGGCTCGTCCCGAAGACTTCCAGAGGGCGACCCACGCCGTCCACCACCACCGCGCCTCGGCCAGCTTCCTCGAGCTGCCCGTGCGCAGGGCGGAAGTCTGATCGACGACCTGGAAGGCGCAGATCCGCATCGAGCTGACAAGTGACAAGGGCGATGGAATCCTCCCTGGCGCTGCTCGCTTCCGGCGAGGTGTTCTCGGTCCCGGACCGGACGAGCAGGAGGAAGTGGGATGGGCCGTGGTGGCACATGGCCGCTCTCTGCGAGATGGGTCTATCCCGCAAGATCCCCCGATCGGCTGCCGAAAGGGCCCTGGCGTTGCTCAGGCGCGGGGCCTGGCCGAGGTTCGTTCTCACCGAGGAAGACGCCCCCGGGAACGAGGCGGACAGGACGAAGATGGACTGCTGCCACTGTGAGCTGGGGGTGTTCTACATGGTTCTCTGCGCCTGTGGGTGCGACGTCGACCGGGAGCTTCCCTGGATACGGGCATGGTTCCTGGAGCACCAGCTTCCGGACGGTGGGCTGAACTGCGAACCCTCGGCCTATGCAGGCTCGCGCAAGAGTTCCGTGGTGTCGACCCTGCCTCCGCTGGAGGCCGTGCTGTTCTTCACGAGGCGGAAGTACAGGCCTGCCGAAGCCCGATTCCTCGATGAAGGTGCGCGCTACCTGATCGAACATCGCCTGGTCTGCTCGAAGCAGGACGGCGCCGTCATCAGCGAGGAGTGGCTCAAGCCGCTGTTCCCGCGGTTCTTCGAGTACGACATCCTGCGAGGAATGTACTTTCTTGTCGAGTGGTCAAGGCGAAGAGAGAAAAGCCTTCCGAGGGACTTGATCGAAGAGGGGTTGGACCGAATGGGGACCCATACAGGCAGATCGGGTGTCCTTCCCGGCCGTCACGTGAACGACGAAAGGGGAGGCTGGAACGGGCGGTCCTTCCCACTGCTGCAATCGGTGGGTGAAGTGGGCAAGGTGTCTCCTCATCTGACCAGGCAACTGAACGCGGTGCTTGCTGCCGTGCAACAAGGCTGATACGCTGCCAAACCAACAACCCGAGGAGGAACACATGAAACTCCCCAGGTCGCTCCATCTCCCATGGGTCGCGGCCCTGACCTTCGCTCTGGCCGCCGAGGCCACGTGGGCGGAGACCTTCGTAGTCGATCGTTCGCACTCTTCTGTCGATTTCAGCATTCGCCACCTCGTGGGGCGCACGAAGGGCCGCTTCGGTGAGTTCAGCGGCACCATCAGCTACGACGCCGCCAAGCCCCAGGCCTCCAGCTTCTCGGGCATCATCCAGGTCAAGAGCATCGACACGGGCAACGAGCGCCGCGACGGCCACCTGCGGAGTGCCGACTTCTTCGAGGCCGAGGCCTTTCCTGAGATCACCTTCGAATCCACGGAGGTGACCGGCACGGGGGAGAGCACCCTCGACGTGAAGGGCAAGCTGACCATGCACGGCACCACCCGGGAGGTCACCCTGTCCGTCGAGATCCTCGGCACCGGCACCAACCCGCGGAGCGGAAAGGCGCAGATCGGTCTGGAGACGAACTTCGCCGTGCTCTGCTCCGACTACGGTGTCAACAGCTGGGAACGGTTCAGCGCCGTTCTGGGGGACGAGGTGAGGATCCAGGTGTTGATCGAGGCCAACGCAGAGTCGGAGGCCCAACCGTGAGAGTCGAATCCGTCGAGCTGACCCTTCTCGATCTGCCCTTCACGAAGCACACCGGCAGGCACATGCAGTACTGGCTCCCCCACTGGCGCATCGTTCAGATCTGCCGGCTCACCATGAGCAACGGCGTCGTCGGCTTCGGGGAGACGATCCCCAACTACACCTGGGCCAAGGTGCCCGAGGGGATCGAGGAGCGCGTCGTGGGCCGCCAGGCGGACGAGCTGATGTGGGAAGACGACCTCGGCGCCGGCGTGCAGATGGCCCTCTTCGACGCGGTGGGCCGGCACGAGGGAGTGCCCGTCCACCAGCTCCTCGGTTCCCGGGTGCGCGACTACGTGCCCCTGTCGTGGTGGGCGATGGACATGCCGCCCCGGGACTGGGCCCGCCAGTGCCGCGCCGCGGTGAAGGCCGGGTACATGTCGGCCAAGCTCAAGGCCCGCACCTGGTACGACATGCATGCCGGGATCCAGGCGATCCTCGAGGTGGTGCCGCCCCAGTTCCGGCTGGACCTCGACTACAACACGACCCTGGACAACACCTCCAACGCCGTGGAGCATCTCAAGTCGCTCGAGCGGTACGAGCAGGTCGCCATGATCGAGAGCCCCATCCCGCAGAGCGACGTGGCCGGCAACAAGCAGATCCGCCGGCGCCTCGACCGGGCCGTGGCCATGCACTTCGGACAGCCGCCGGCCGAGACCGCCCTGGCCGAGGACGTGACCGACGGCTTCGTCGTCTCCGGCGGCGCCACCCAGGTCCGCTCGCAGTCGGAGATCGCCCACGAGGCCAACAAGCCCTTCTGGCTGCAGCTCGTGGGCACGGGCATCACCACCACCTGGGCTGCCCACCTCGGCGCCGTCTGCCAGGAGGCCAAGTGGCCGGCCATCACCTGCATGAACATCTGGAAGGAGCAGCTCGTCCGGCCCGCCATCCAGCTGCGCGGCGGCTATCACCGGGTGCCGGACGGGCCCGGCCTCGGCATCGAGCTGGACGAGGGACTGGTGGAGAAGCACGCCGTCGACTACGCCTGGCTCGATCCCCCGAGGCACGTCTACCGCTACGCCCGGGCCAACGGCGAGGTCACTTACCTCGGGTGCGGCAAGCAGGAGCTGACCCGCGTCTACCCGGACCTGGCCATGCCGGTGAGCGAGGCGGGGTCGGAGTGCGTGCCCGTGGAGGACGACGGCTCGCAGGAGTTCGAGGAGATCTGGCAGGCGGTACGCGACGGCCGCACCCTGCGGCGGCGAGAGAGCCGGCCATGAACGTGCCACCGACCGACGGCATCCGTGTCGCCGCCTCCGACCTGGAAGAGCTGGTCTTCGAGATCTTCCGAGCGGTATCGATCCCCGAGGACCACGCCCGCTTCATCGCCGGCAAGCTGGTGGAGTGCGACCTGCGGGGCGTCGTCAGCCACGGCGTCTTCCAGGTCCATCGCTACGTCCGCTCCTTCCAGGACGGCTCCATGAACCCGAACCCCCGGATCCGCGTGCTCAAGGAGGGGCCGGCCACCGCCGCTCTCACCGGGGACGGCGGCCTGGGCTACCTCGTCGCCAGCCGGGCCATGGAGATGGCCATTTCGAGGGCGCGGGAGCTGGGCATCGGGGCCGCCACTTCAACGTATCACGGGCACCTCGGCAGCGCCGGCATCTACGCGCGCATGGCCATGGGCCGGGACCTGATCGGCATCTGCACCTCCGGCCGCAACGCCGCCGACCGCTACGACCGCGAGCAGACGATCCGTCGCTCCATCCAGGGCAGCCCGCCCCTGGCCTTCGGCATGCCCGCCGGGGAGGGGAAGCCGGCCTTCCTCCTCGACTTCGCCAGCCACTTCGCGGTCGACGATGACACGTTTCTGAAGTATCCGCCGGTTTTCATAAAGACCATCGGACTCTCGCACGTGGGCAACATCCTCTCCGGCGCCCTCGGCGGGCAGATGCTGCCGGAGTTCTCCCGCGGCAACGTCGAGTTCAGCGGCGCTGACCAGTCGGGCTTCTTCCTCGCCATCGACGTGGACCGGTTCTCCGACCTGGACGCCTTCAAGTCCGACATGGACCACCTGATGGACGAGGCCAGCCGCATGAAGCCCCTGCCCGGCTTCAGCGAGTCCTACCTGCCCGGTGGCAAGGAGCTGGAGAGGGAGACGGAGTACCGCCGGGACGGTGTACCGGTCTCGGCGCGGGCGGTCGAGGGGCTGGAGGAGGTGGCGCGGGAGCTTTCCATCGCGACCCCGTGGTAGTCGTGGGACGCCTTGCTCGAGTGGGGATCTACGGGCGGAGGTCAGCGGTACGGGCGTAGGCCAGACCCACCAGCGCGTTGCACGCCGTGTTGAGGATCAGCTCGAAGCTGGGCTCGCCGCCCTCCGACGAAGCCTCCGGCAGCCAGCTTCCATCCGGCTGCTGCGCCGCCACCAGGTACTCCGCGCACTTCCGGGCGGCGTCCCGGTACGCCGCGGTGGGCGCGACCTGCTGAAGCTCGACGAGCCCCCACAGGTACTTGTGGCACTCCACGCAGAGATACAGATCGTCCCGGGTCAGGAACATGCCGGCATAGCGGCGAGCGCAGGCGAGGTGGGCCGGATCGCCGGTCAGGCGATGGAGCCTCACCAGAAACGCCATGGCGGGTCCGAAGCGCGCCGGCCGCTGCGCCGAGCCGCTCAGATCGACGTAGTGGCGTGAGGTGCGCTCGCGGAAGAAGGGGGCAGCGCCGCCTTCGCGCCCATCCCAGTCGGCGGTGAGCCGGCGGTTGGAGTCGAAGCCGGCCGCCGGGTCCGCCTGTCCCTCCCACAGTTCTTCCAGAAACCGCGCTGCCTGGCGCGCCGGCTCGATGCGCCCCTCCGCCAGCAGCCCCAGGCCGGCCATGCCGGCGGTCATGGCGCCCTGCAGTCCCTCGCCCGAGGCGCGAGCCTCGGCGGAGTCCCAGAAGCCGCCGGTGCGGCGGTCCTGGTAAGCGGTCAGGTCATCGGCCAGGGTCTCCTGCAGGTCATGCCGCTCGCAGAGCGCCGCCCCCCACGCCAGCCAGCCGCGGTCGTAGGTGTTCACCGGACGGGAGCGATCTACCTCGTCGGGCAGCTTGAGGGTGCCGTCGGCCGCCAGCAGGTGCCCGGCGATCCAGTCGAGGACGACGCCCGCCGTTCCCCTGCGGCCGTTCAGCGCCAGAGCGGAGGGCACCTTGAAGTAGAGCCCCGGAGCGCGGCTGCCGCCGATGCAGCCGTCGGCGTCGATGTGGGATGTGAGCCAGGCGGCGGCGCGTTCGGCGGCGAGGGCGATAGCGGCGCCGCTGTCGGTGGCGGGATCTCGGGCCATGCGGGCAAGATGCCGGGAGGCGGGTCGGCGTGCAACCGCTGACGCGCTGTTGCCTCGGAGTCGACGCTGCCCAGATGGGCATGAAGCCGCGGCTGACTCCTTGTCAAACAGCAACCGCTGGAGTATGGTAGCCTCTGACAGGCAACCCTCTCTGCGCCGGGCACTCCACGCACCTGTCCCCGCCCCGGCAAGCCCGAGAGTCACCTCTGTCCTGGCACGGTCCCATGGCCAGCACCGCCCGGCCCCGTCCTCTCCTCTCCCTACTTCGAATCGGAGTCCTTCTGTCATTGGCCGCCACCGCCGCCGTGGCGCAGACGAAGTACCCCTATGCCGCCGGCACCGACAGCACCGGCCGGGCGCAGGCGGTGAGCGATGCCGCCGGCCGGGTGCTGATCGAGTCGCCGGAGTTTCCCCGGGGCCTGTGGGTGGACTTGGTGGATTGGGGGTTGGAGGCGGCGGCCGGGATCCAAGTGGAATACGGGGGCCGTCCTGACAGCCTCGTGGTCCTTCGCTGCGTCGATCCATCGCATCCGCGCTATGAGACATGGCTCTGGACTCGCCCCAGCGGCCGTCCGCTGAGACTCAGACTCGGTCAACTGACTTGGAGGCCGCTAGTTGAGGGGCGCGTCCGCATCAGCTGGAGGATCGACCGTAGCGTCGCAACGCTACTTGAGTCGGAGCAAGGGCACCTCCTATCCAGTTGGGAGGCGGCAGCGGCCTTTCTGCTGGGGAGTTACGGGAGTTACAGGAGTTACGTGGATTTGGAGGTCGATAGCAGCGTCGCCCCGGCATTCGATCCGGATCACCTCAGGGGTCTGTCGGCCGACGGTGGCCATATCGTGGATGTGAGTCCCCTGGCCACGTTGAGCAACTTGGAATGGCTGGAGCTGCGTGGCAACCAGATTGTGGATGTGAGCCCCTTGGCCTCCTTGACCCGCTTGGAATGGCTGGAGCTGTTTGGCAACCAGATTGCCGATGTGAGCCCCTTGGCCTCCCTGACCCGCTTGGAATATCTGGGGCTGTATGGCAACCAGATTGCCGACGTGAGCCCCTTGGCCTCCTTGACCCACTTGGAATACCTGGAGCTGTTTGGCAACCGGATTGTGGATGTGAGCCCCTTGGCCTCCTTGACCCGCTTGGAATATCTGGGGCTGCGTGGCAACCGGATTGTGGATGTGAGCCCCCTGGCCACGTTGAGCAACTTGGAATGGCTGGTGCTGGAAAAGAACCAGATTGTGGATGTGAGCCCCTTGGCCTCCTTGACCCGCTTGAAGAGTCTGCAACTGGGTGGCAACCAGATTGTGGATGTGAGCCCCTTGGCCTCCTTGACCCGCTTGGAATGGCTGGGGCTGTGGGTCAACCAGATCGTGGATGTGGGTCCGCTGGCCACGTTGACCCGCTTGAGACATCTGGAGCTGGTTGGCAACCAGATTGTGGATGTGAGCCCCTTGGCCTCCTTGACCCGCTTGGAATATCTGGAGCTGGGTGGCAACCAGATTGCCGATGTGAGCCCCTTGGCCACCCTGACCAACATGGGAGACCTGGTACTGGGCAGCAACCAGATCAAGGACATCCGGCCCTTGGCCTCCCTGACCAACATGGGAGACCTGGCACTGGGCAGCAACCAGATCAAGGACATCCGGCCCTTGGCCTCCCTGACCAACCTGTGGTCCCTGGTCTTGTCCGACAACCAGATCCACGACATCAGTCCTTTGGTCGCCAATAGCGGCCTGGGTGAAGGCGATAGGGTTCACTTGCAGGACAACCCTCTGAGCGACCAGGCCATCAACGAACAGATCCCCGCCCTGGAAGCACGGGGTGTCAATGTCAACTACTGATCCAACCTCCACCGAACCTGTCCTCGCCCGGCAGGCCGGAGAGCCATCTCTGTCTTGGCGCAGCCTCATGGCCAGCACCTCCCTGCCCGCCCCCCTCCTGTCCCTCCTTCAAGTCGGAGTTCTCCTGTCCCTGACCGCCACCGCCGCGGTGGCGCAGACGGAGTTCCCCTTCGCCGTCGGCACCGACGCCACCGGCCGGGCCCAGGCGGTGAGCGATGCCGCCGGCCGGGTGCTGATCGAGTCGCCGGAGTTCCCCCGGGGCCTGTGGGTGGATCTGGGGGATGAGGCGGGGAAGGCACTGGCCGGTATCGAGGTCGAATACCAGGGCCGGGCCGACAGCTTGGTGACTTTCCGCTGCGTCGATCCGTCCGGTTTGCGGGAAGAGACCCTGTTGTGGATTCGTCCTTTGGGACACCCTCTGCAGGTGGTGCTCCCTCTTGGAGAGCGTGTTGGGTTACCAGTGGGGATGACTCCTGTTGCATGGCAGGTGGATCGAAGGGTTGAGATGCTTCTTGAGTCAACCAGGCTTGTTGGTTGGAGAGCAGTCGAGGCTCTTTTTCGGGAACGATGGCGTGCTTCAAGCGGACGAGCTGTCATCAAGCTCGATGACCATGCTGTTGCTGTCGACCTGGATGACTTCGGACTCGGGAACGCGGGAGAGCTGATACGATATCTGCAACAGGTACACTATCCGGTGACTGCGTCACTTGCAGAGGCTCCCATTTTCCAGGCACTTTCAGTCGAGGGCAGCAACAATCTCATTCTCTATACTGGTTTGTTCGAGGATGAGAAGCTGGAGATGGCTGTGCGGCACATCATGGGGATTCGAGACGAGTGGCTGGAGCGCCCTCCTGGGATTCGAGTCACTCGGGAAGAAGTCGCTTCCTGGAGAGGGATCTATGCGGCCGATGGCATCCGCGGCATCCGGAGCTTGGTAGGTCTTGAGCACTTCAGCTCCTTGGAGCGAGTGGATCTGCACGGCCATCATATCGAAGACTTGAGCCCACTTGCTGGTCTGACGAACCTGCAAGAAGTGAGACTGGACGATAATCGGATTGCGGATGTGAGCCCCTTGGCTGCTTTGACGGAGTTGTGGCGGCTATACCTGAGTGATAACGAGATTGTTGACGTTGGCCCTCTGGCTTCCCTGACGAAACTCAGGAGGCTGTTCCTGGGTGATAATCAGATCGTGGATATAGGCCCACTGGGATCTCTGAGGAATCTGCGGGGGTTGTATCTGAGCGGGAACGAGATCCATTTCCTGGCTTCCCTGGACTCCCTGAAGAACCTGGGAGAGCTTCGTTTGCAGGATAATGAAATTTCCAATGTCGACCCTCTGGCCTCTCTGACCAGTCTCTATGCGTTGTCCTTGGGCAATAATGGTGTGAAGGACTTCAGCTCTCTGGCCTCTCTGACTGGACTGCAGTTTCTGTCTTTGAACGGCAATGGGATTGCCGATGTTGGTCCTCTTGAGCCACTGACTGGTTTGTGGCGGCTGAATCTGTCGGACAACGAGATCGTGGATGTTGGCCCTTTGGTCGGTCTGACTGGACTGTTCGAGTTGGATCTGCAGGGTAATCGTGTTGCGGATATCAGTTCCTTGGTTGCCAATCGTGGCTTGGGCTTGCATGATGAGGTGATTCTGCTGGCCAATCCTCTTAGCGACCAAGCTGTGGACGAGCAGATTCCTGCCCTGAAACGCCGGGGCGTCAAGGTCTCCTACTGAAGGAGATTCCTGCGAAAGGAGCCGGCCATGCCCTCTCGACTCACCCTCCTCACCGCCCTCCTGCTGACCCCCCTGCCAACCCTCGGCATCGGCTACGTGTACACCGGCGTCGGCGACGACGGCCGCCAGCACCTGGAGCTGACGTCGGTCACTGTGGACGTGCGCATCGACGAGCGGGTGGCGCGCACGCGCACCGACCAGATCTTCACCAACCACGCCGAGTGGGAGGTGGAGGGGATCTACGAGTTCACCCTGCCCGAGGGGGCCATCATCACCGACCTGGTGCTGTGGATCGGCGACAAGCGGATCCAGGGGCTGATCATGGAGAAGGAGGAGGCGCGCCGGGTCTACGACGACATCGTGCGCCAGCGCATCGACCCGGCCCTGATCGAGCAGCTGACGCCGAACTCGTTCCGGCTGAGCATCTTCCCCTTCCCGGCCAAGGGTTCGCGCCGGGTCGAGTTCGAGTACATGCAGCTGCTCGACGCGCGCAACGGCCGCATCGACTACACCTTCCCGCTGGCGCCGGAGACCGACCAGGCGCTGCAGATGGAGCTGTTCGTGCTGCGCGCCCGGGTGCGCAGCCAGCACGCCTTCGAGGCGACCACCTCGGGCCTGCCGCGGCTCACCGAGGTGGGCCGGCCCGACGCGCACACGGCGAACGTGTTCTACGGCGACGAGGACCTGACGCCGCGGGAGGACTTCACCCTCAGCCTGCAGCGCACCGGCGACCTGGAGCTGCCGACGGTGCTCAGCTTCGCCCCGGAGCAGGACGAGGCCCTGGGCTACTACGCCCTGTGGCTGCCGCCGCTGCCGGAGCTGACCGAGGGCGATCCCCTGCCCCGCAGCCTGACCTTCGTCATCGACATCTCCTCCAGCATGCAGCGGGGCAAACTGGAGGCGGTGAAGGGGGCGCTGACGGCGGCGCTGGAGAACCTGGTGGAGAAGGACCTGTTCAACATCGTCGTCTTCAGCCACCGGGCCGACGCCTTCGCCGCGGCGCCGGTGCCGGCCAACCGGTCGAACCTGGAATCGGCGGCCGCCTTCATCAACCAGCAGGACGCGCTGGGGGTGAGCAACTTCGAGGCGGGTCTCGGAAGAGCGATGCGGCAGGACTTCCCGGCCGGCCGGGTGAACCACGTGATCTTCCTCACCGACGGGTTGCCGAACATCGGCGAGATCGAGCTGGGGCCGTTGAGCGACCTGGTGGGGAAGTGGTCGGAGGGCCGAGTGCGGCTGTTCACCATCGGCGTGGGCGGCGATGTGGACCAGAACTTCCTGACCGTGCTGGCCGAGGAGCACGGCGGTGAGTCCCACTTCCTGTCGGAGGAGGGCGACATCGAAGAGGCCCTTCGGGTGCTGTTCGAGGAGTTCACCTTCCCGGTGCTGCTGGTGGACGAGCTGTCCTTCGGCACGGCGGAGATCCACGACGTGCACCCCCGCGGCGTGGAGGCCCTGGCCGCGGGCCGGGAGCTGTTCCAGGTGGGCCGCTACCAGCAGGGCGGGCTCTACACCCTGAGCGTGAGCGGCCAGGTGGGGGAGAAGGATGTCCTGGTGGACTTTCCGCTGGAGTTCACCCATACCGACGTTTCCCTGGAGCTGCTGCCGCGTCTGTGGGCCTACCAGAAGGTCCTGGCCCTGGAGGAGCAGATCGCCCGTTTCGGCCCCGAGCAGGAGCTGCTCGACGACATCCTGGCCCTGGGGCTGGACTACCGCCTGGTGACGCGGCGGACGTCCCTGTTCGCCCCGGACGAGGGCGTGGAGGTCAACCCCGAGCCGCGCGACCTTGCCGGCGGGGGCGACGACTTCGCGGACAGCTGCCCGACCTGCGATGGGGCCGCGGACGACGGAGACGAGGACTTCGGGCGGACCACGGACGTGGAGGAGACGGCCGAGACCGCCCACTGGATGGGCCGCGACTTCGTGCTGCTCGACGAGATCTGGATCGATCGGGCCTACCGGCCGGAGATGCCGCGGCAGCTCTATGAAGGCCTGGCCGGCCAGCCGGCCGAGCTGGCCCTCTTCGCCCAGATGGGTCAGGCCATGGTGGTGGTGGTGGCGGAGGAGGCCTGGGAGATCCGTCCGGGAGCGGGTCCCGCCCGGCCGGTGCTGCAGCAGAACGCGCCCAACCCCTTCAACGCCTCCACCGTGATTCCCTTCCAGGTGCCGGTGGACCTGGCGGGCGAGCCCATGCGTCTGCGCATCTACAACCTGTCGGGGCAGGTGGTCCGCGAGTTGCAGGTCGACGCCCCCGGGGCCGGCGAGCACCGCCTGTCCTGGGATGGCCGCGACGAGTACGGACGGGACGCGGCCAGCGGCGTCTACGTCTACCGGCTGGAGACCCGCGAGTGGGCGGTGAACCGGCGCATGCTGCTGGTGCGCTGAGGCAATCGGATCAAGCCCCGGTCCCTGGATGTCCAGGGGCCGGGGCAGCGCGGAACAGGGTCACCCGGGCAATCCGCGTTCGTCGTAGAGCAGATCGCCGTGCTCGCTCGCAGAGGGGCCCGGCCCGAGCAGCCGGGCACAGCGCTCGGCGATGGCGCGCAACTCTTTGGCGCGGGTTTCGGCGCTGCGTTTCCGCTTCTCCCGTTCGAGACGTTCCCGCAAGGCCACGGTCACCGCCTTGGTCCTGGTCTCGCCGGTCAGTCGAGCGAGCTCGTCGGCCAGCCGGCAGATTTCGTCGTCAGGTAGCATCGCCGGACAGCACGATAGACGCCGCCTCGCCCGCCCCCCGCACCGCCCCCGCCCCGGCGATGACCACCTCCATCGCCCGCAGGCCGTCCCGGTGGGTGACCGCGAAGGGCTCGCCGGCGCGGCACCGGGCCACGAAGTCGGCGACCTCGGCCTTGTAGGCATTCCCGAAGCGGCGGATGAAGACGGGCACGGGCTCGCCGTAGTCGCGCAGGGCGAAGGCGCGCTGCTCGATGACCTCATGGTCGCGGCCGAAGGCATCCACCCGCGCCCGCAGCGGGTCCTGGTCGAAGTGGCCCACGTGGATCAGGCCTTCGGCGCCGTAGAGGAAGGTCTCGTTGCGGTAGCCGGCCACGTGGTTGCGGCTCACCTGGATCTGGGCCGTCGCCTCGTCTCCGAACCACATCTGCACGAGGACGTCGTCGAAGTCCTCCTCCACGACGCCGGGGATGCGCTGGTTGTGCAGACGCGCGCCGACGCCGGTGACCGCCGTGGGGGTGCCGCCGACGAGCCAGAGGATCTCGTCGGCGTTGTGGACGGCCATGTCGGCGAGCAGTCCGGGGCTCTGGTAGCCCGGGGGCGGCGGCTCGGGGTCCTCCAGCACGGAGACGGTCTTGAAGAGGCGGCCGATGGCGTTGGCCCGCAGCAGCTCCCGGGCCCGCAGCAGGGCCTGGTCGTAGCGCCGCTGGAAGGCCAGCATCACCGCCTGGCGGCGGGTCTCGTCGGCCTCGAGCCAGGCCGCCAGGTCGCGGGCCTCCTCGAGGGAGTCGGCCAGGGGCTTCTCGAGCAGCACCCGGCCTCCGGCGTTCACCATCGCCTCGGTGTCGCGCCGGTGGTCCCGCGTGCGCGAGGCGATCACGGCGGCGTCGGCCACGCCGGCCTCGGCCAGGGCCGCCGGCGAGTCGAAGGCGGCCACCGGCTCCCGGCCGCCGACGCTCAGCCTCTCCGCCGCCCGCTGCGCCGTGTCCCCGTGGCGGTCGGCCACGGCCACCAGGCGGCAGGCGCCGGTCTCGTCTCCCACCTCCTGCACGTGCCGGGCGTGGAAGAGGCCGATCCGGCCGACGCCGATGGCGGCGACTCGCAATGGATCACGGGTCATCGAGCTTGGCTCCGCCTCAGTCCCAGTACTTGCCGTACAGGGTCCGCAGCCGCGCCCGAACTTGGGGGCTGATCGCCTCCGGAGCCGTGATCACGGCGAACCTCGCGGCGCTGTGGCAGTCGCAGTCGGCGGCGGCCGGCAGCTGCCCCGACAGGCTGCGCACGATGCGGCAGCCCAGCTCGGCGTTGGACCGCAGGACCTCGACCACCGTCTCCACCGAGACGTTCTCCTCGGTCTCGTGCCAGCAGTCGTAGTCGGTGCCCATGGCCAGCAGGGCGTAACAGATCTCCGCCTCACGGGCCAGCTTCGCCTCCGGGATGGCGGTCATGCCGATGACCATGGCGTCCACGGCGCGGCGGTAGAAGTGGGACTCGGCCTTCGACGAGAACTGGGGCCCCTCCATGCAGACGTAGGTGCCGCCCTCGTGCACGGTGGCGCCGCACTCCCGGGCCGCCGCCGCCAGGGCGGCCGTCAGCTCGCCCGGGCAGAAGGGGTCGGCCAGGGAGACGTGGCCGGCGACGCCGTCGCCGAAGAAGGTGGCCGGCCGCACGCCCCGGGTGCGGTCGAAGATCTGGTCGGGGATCACCATGTCGCCGGGGCGGACGTGCTCCTTCATGATGCCCACGGCGCTGACCGCCAGCAGGTGGGTGACGCCCGCCGACTTCATGGCGTGCACGTTGGCGCGGTAGGGCACCTCCGACGGCAGCAGCCGGTGCCCCCGGCCGTGGCGGGGGAGGAAGAACACGGTGCGGCCGTCGATGAGGGTCTCCACCAGGAGGTCCGAGGGCGGGCCGAAGGGGGTCTCGATCTCATGCTCGCCGACGATCTCGGCGCCCTCCATCTGGTAGACCCCGGAGCCGCCGATGACGCCGAGCCTCACGGGGGCGCCGCCGGCGGCCGTCACCGCTCTCCCCCCGCGCCGGCGGAGAGGCCGAGCAGGCCGAGGGAGTCGCGCTCGATGATCGCCTCGATGGCGTCGGGGTCCACCCGGGGCAGCCGGGTGCCCTCGACGATGTCGTTGACGGCGCGCAGGCGTTCGATCGACTCGCCCACCTCGGTGATCGGCCAGTCGCTGCCGAAGAGGATCTTGTCGAGGACGTTCCACTCCGCGGCCTTGACCATCTGCTCCCAGAAGGAGAAGGGCCGGTAGAAGTTGGCCGACAGGTCGGTGTAGACGTTGGGGTGCTTGCGGACGACGACGCAGGTCTCCACCTGCCACGGGTGGCCGAGGTGGGCCATGATCATGCGCAGCTCCGGGTAGCGCATGGCGATCTCGTCGACGACGAGGGGATGGGCGTAGCGGATCGGCGCGTCCTGCACCGGCGAGGTACCCTGGTGCAGCATGATGGGCAGGCCGTGGCGCTGGGCGTAGTCGTAGATGGCCAGGGCCCGCGGCTCGAGGGGGTCGAAGTTCTGGTAGTTGGCGCCGAGCTTGACGCCCTGCATGCCCAGGTCGACGCGGCAGCGCTCGAGCTCGTCGAGGCAGTCCGGGTCGAAGGGATGGACGGCGGCGAAGCCGATGAGGCGGCCGGGGTGAGCGGCGGCGAACTCGGCGACGGCGTCGTTGATGTTGCCCTCCGACCAGTCGGGGTCCGCGGGGTAGGGGGGCCCTCCGGGGCTCAGGGCGATGCCGAAGACGACCGAGACCTGCGCCGGCTCCTGGCCGGCGAAGTAGTCCTGCCAGGTGGTGGTCACGTTCACCGGGCGGTCGGGCCGCCACTTGTCGTTCAGCTCCGGCTCGGCCCCGGGCGGCAGCTCGCGGTGCTTCGGTGGGTGGGTGTGGATGTCGACGATCATCTTCTCTCCTCGGGAAGGGGCACTTCGGCGCCGAGCTTGTCCGCCCACTGCAGGACCTGCCGCCAGGTCTCGTCCTCGACGAAGATGCCCTCTTCCTGCCGCTGCCGCTGCACCTGGCCCTCGATCTCGCCCGGCAGGAGGATGCCGTCGAAGCCGGCCGCCGGCGGCGACGACTTCACGTGGGCGAAGAAGGCTTCCGCGTGGCGGTGGAACTCGTCGAGGGGCAGGAAGCGCTCCACGTCGAGGGCGATCAGCAGGACGCCGTTGCCGAGGGGCTGACCGCCGCCGATGCAGCCGGTGCCGCTGAGGGCGCCGGCGAGCAGCTCGAGGGCGACGTTGAGCCCGTACCCCTTGTGGCCGGCGGCGCTGCCGCCGAGGGGCAGGATGCTGCCCCGCGGCTCCCCGTAGAGGACGTCGGGATCGGTCGTCGGTTGGCCCTCCGCGTCGATGAGCCAGCCCTCGGGGACCGGCTCCCCGCGGTTGCTCTTCACCCGCACCTTGCCCTCGGCCACGACGGTGGTGGTCATGTCGAGGACCACGGGGTCGCCGTCGGAGCGCGGGGCCCCGAAGGCGAGGGGATCGGTGGCGAGGCGGGCCTCGGTGCCGCCCCACGGGGCCATGCGGTAGGCGGGGATGCCGACGGCGTTGACCAGGAGCAGGGCCGCCAGGTCGCGGCGGGCGAGGCGCTCCACGTAGCTGCCCAGGCGGCCGATGTGGCTGGCGCTGCGCACGGTGACCGCCGCCAGACCGTGGGCGGCCGCCTTCTCGGAGGCGACCTCGACGGCGCGGGTCATGGCGACCTGGCCGAAGCCCCAGTGGCCGTCGACGACGGCCGTGATCGGCGTCTCCTGCAAGAGCTCCACCTCGGCGGCGGGATCGATGCGGCCGTCCTCGACCGCGGCGAGGTACTGGGGGACGCGGATGAGGCCGTGGGAGTCGTGGCCGGCGCAGTTGGCCTCGGCGAGGAGGCCGGCCACGGTGCGCGCATCCCGGGAGGAGGTGCCGGCGGCGATGAAGAGAGAGGCGGCGGCCTCGGCGATCTGGTCCATCGATAGAGTAGGCATGGGCGAAAGAATCGGGGGTGGCGCCCTCTTCGGCAACGGCCCGCGGCGAACCCCTATATTCCCACCCCCCCATGGCGCCGGACACCGACACCCTCGTACAGATCTCCGTCCGCGAACTGGTCGCCTTCGTGCTGCGCTCCGGCGATCTGGGCTCCGCCTTTCTCTCCGCCAACCGGGCCGTCGAGGGCACCCGGGGCCACCGCTTCGTGCAGGACCAGCGGCCGGAGGGCTACCGCAGCGAGGTGCCCGTGCGCCGCACCGTCGATGCCGGCGGCTCGCTGTCGCTGGAGATCACGGGCCGCGTGGACGGCGTCCTCGACGACGGCGGCGACCTGCTGGTGGAGGAGATCAAGACCACCTACGGCGCCCTCGAAGAGCGCCCCGACAATCCCCTGCACTGGGGACAGGCCAAGGTCTATGCCCACATCCTGGCGCAGGACCTGCGGCCACAGCGCGTCGAGGTGCGGCTCACCTACGTGCAGCTCGACAGCGGCCAGGTCCTGGAGGACGGGAGGCCCTTCACGCCGGAGGAGCTGGCCGCCTTCTTCGACGATCTCGTGGGCCGCTACCTGCACTGGGCCCGGGCCTGGCACGAGTGGTGCGGCCGGCGGGACGCCTCGATCGCGGACCTCACCTTCCCCTTCGCGGAGTACCGCCCCGGCCAGCAGGAGCTGTCGGAGGCGGTGCAGGAGACGATCGCCTCCGAGGGCCGGCTCTTCGCCATGGCGCCCACGGGGATCGGCAAGACGATCTCCGTCCTCTTCCCGGCGGTCCGGGCCCTGGGGGAGGGGCAGGTCGAGAAGATCTTCTACCTCACCGCCAAGACCAGCGGCCGCACCGTGGCCGAGAGCGCCCTCGACGACCTGCGCGCCTCCGGCCTGCGCCTCAAGTCGTGCACCATCACCGCCCGCGACCGCATCTGCTTCAACGCCCGCGGCGGCCGCCCCTGCGACATGGAGACGTGCGAGTTCGCCCTCGGCTACTACGACCGCGTCAACGACGCCCTCGAGGACGCCTTCCGCACCCACGACGACTTCACGCGGACCCACATTGAGGAGACCGCGCGCCGGCACACGGTCTGCCCCTTCGAGCTGGGCCTCGACCTCTCCCTGCTCTCCGACGTCCTCATCTGCGACTACAACTACGTCTTCGACCCCAAGGCCTACCTCAAGCGCTACTTCCTCGACTCCAGCGGCGACTACGCCTTCCTCGTCGACGAGGCCCACAACCTCGTGGAGAGGGCCCGCGACATGTACTCGGCCGAGGTCCGCCGCGGCGAGGTGCGGGCGATGATCAAGGCCCTGGGCGAATCGCAGCCGGCGATCGTCCACGTCCTCGGCACCCTCGACCTCTACCTGGCGGACCAGCTGCGCCGCTGCGACGACGAGGGCGACGGCCGCGGCTGGCTGGACCGCGAACCTCCGGAGGACCTGCTGCCGCTGCTGACCCGCGTTCAGGCCGAGATCGAGCCGGTCCTGGCGCGCAACCGTCCGACGCCGTGGCGGGAGGCCCTGACCGACCTGTTCTTCACCATCGCCGCCTTCCTGCGCGTGGCCGACCTCTTCGACGGCCGCTACGTCACCTACGGCGAGAAGAGGGGCCGTGGCGACCTGCTGCTGCGCCTGTTCTGCCTCGACCCGTCGGACCGCATCGGGCAGGCCCTCGGCCGGGGCCGCTCGGCCACCTTCTTCTCCGCCACCCTCACCCCCCTCGACTACTTCCGGCGGCTCCTCGGCGGCGGGCGCGGCGACTTCACCCTGCAGCTCGACTCCCCCTTCCCGCGGCAGAACCTTCTGGTCATGGTGGCCGACCACATCGACACCAGCTACCGGGGCCGGGGCCGCTCCTACGGCGACGTGGCCGCCGCCATCGCCGCCGCCGTGGGCGGCCGCCGCGGCAACTACATGGTCTACTTCCCCTCCTACAAGTACCTGCAGGAGGTGCTGCCGCTATTCGAGGCCCTGGCGCCGGCGGGGACCCTGGCCATGGCCCAGATGCCGGGCATGGGGGAGGCGCAGAAGGAGCGCTTCCTCGGCCTCTTCCGGGTCGACAACCCGACCACCGTCGTCGGCTTCGCGGTCATGGGCGGCATCTTCGGCGAGGGGATCGACCTGGCGGGGGAGCGCCTCGTGGGGGCCGTCGTCGTCGGCGTCGGCCTGCCGCAGATCTGCCTGGAGCGGGACTTGATCCGCGGCTACTACGACGAAGAGGAGGACGCCGGCTTCGCCTACGGCTACGCGTACCCGGGGATGAACCGCGTGCTGCAGGCCGCCGGCCGCGTCATCCGCTCCGACACCGACCGCGGGCTGCTGCTGCTCGTGGACAAGCGGTTCTCGCGCGCCGACTACCGGGAGCTCTATCCGCCGGCCTGGGGCTCGCCGCGGGTCACGCGCAGCGACGGGGCGATCCGCGAGGAGGTGGGCGCCTTCTGGGGGGGTGCCGCGGCGCTGCCGGTGCCGCCGTCGAGTCTCTTTCGCTCCCGCCGGGAAGAGACCCCATGAGTTGCCGGCACCCGCCCGGCGCGCCAGCATGGAGCTGGTGAAGAACAGAACGAAGCCTTGCGTTTTCTGAACTCTCCGGGAGAATGAAGAATGAAAGTCGGCAAGTTCATGATGCCCTTGCATCCGCCGCAGAAGGACCGCACCCAGACCTTCGAAGAGGACATCGAGTGCGTGTTGTGGGCCGAGGAACTGGGCTTCTCGGAAGCCTGGATCGGGCAGCACCACACCGCCACGTGGGAGCCGATCCCCGCCAACGACGTGTTCATCGCCCACGTGTTGCCGCAGACGGAGAGGATCCGGCTGGGCACCGGGGTCACCATCATGACCCAGCATCATCCGGCGAACGTGGCGGTTCGCCTCGCCTATCTCGATCACCTGTCCAAGGGACGCATCAACGTGGGCTTCGGGCAGGGGGGCGTGCCGACCGACTGGCCCCTGTTCGATCTGCCGGACCCGCGCATCCAGGGTCTGATGAACCTGGAGGCGATGGACATCGTCCTGAAGCTGTGGACGGAGGATGGTCCTTTCGAGTTCAAGGGGGATTACTGGAATGTCACGATGGCGGAGAGAGTCCCCGAGCTCGGGTTGGGGGAGGTGTTGACGCCGTACCAGAAGCCCCATCCGCCGATCGCCATGAGCATCGTCAAGGAGGAGTCGATGGCGGCCACCACGGGCGGCCGGCGCGGGTTCCTGCCGATCAGCATCAACATGGCGCCCTTCCACAAGGTGAAGCGGCACTGGGAGGTCTACTGCGAAGGGGCCGCGGAAGGGGGGCGGCCCGAGCCGGACCGGCGCGACTGGCGGATCTCACGCAGCATCTGCGTCGGCGAGACGGATGCCGAGGCGCGGGAACACGCCCTCGGCGGCGCCTTTGCGGACTCGCTGGTATACCTTCGCGGCATGCTCGGAATCGCCAACATGCTGGACCTGCCGAAGAGGGACCCGGCCATGTCCGACGCGGACCTCACGCGCGAGTACTTCATCGACGAGATCGCCATCGTCGGCAGTCCCGACACGGTGACCGAGCGCCTGCAGGAGCTGTACGACGTGACGGGCGGTTTCGGCACGGTGCTGATGATCGGCCACGACTGGGACGACAAGGCGATGATGAAGCGCTCCATGGAACTGATGGCGAAGGAAGTCATCCCACGTCTTCCGTAGGAGAGATCCCATGAGTGCGGCACCCGCCCGGCGCGCCATCGTCGCCGGCCTGGACGGCGCCAGCATGGAGCTGGTGAGGAACATGGCCGAAGCCGGCCACATGCCGAACGTGCGCGCCCTGATGAAGGCGGGCGTCTGGCGCCCCATGGTCGGCGTCTTCCCCACCCTCACGCCGCCGGGCTGGACGGCCCTGTCCACGGGATCGTGGCCGGGCACACACGGGGTCATGGACTTCAACATCCGCCACGTGGGCGAGGGCCTGGACCGCACCCTCTGGGGGATCGACACCTCCCTGTCGCGCTCGGAGTACATCTGGAACGCCTTCGAGCGCGGCGGCAAGAAGCCGATCCTGGTGAAGTGGGAGATGTCGTGGCCGCCCACGGTGCGCTCGGGGGTGCAGGTGGAGGGCACCGGCCCCGGCGTCTCCAACCACCACCAGGTGGCCGGCTATCACCTCTTCGTGGGCGGCAAGTGGGCGCCCCGGCGGCTGGAAGCCCAGCGCGACCCGGAGACCCTGGACCCGAGCGCCCTGCAGGGGGTGCGCGAGTTCGATCCCGTGGAGCTGGAGGAGGCGCGCGGCTGGATGGGGCTTCCCGCCTCGAAGCGGATGCCGAAGGAGGCGGCCCTCACCATCCAGCCCCTGGCCCGGGGCCGCGAGGGCATGAACCGGGGGCGGGAGGGCGCGCCGACGCAGCTGCACGCCCTGATCTACGCCAGCGGCGGGGGCGGCTACGACCGGGTGCGGATCTGCCGCTCGAAGAACGCGGCCCGGCCGCTGGCCGACCTCGGCGTGGGCGAGTGGAGCGACTGGTGGCTGGACCGCTTCGAGATCGACGGCCGCAAGGTGCGGGGATACGTGCGCGCCAAGCTGATCACCCTGTCGTCCCGGGCCGACGCCTTCGAGCTCTTCATCCCCCAGATCTGGCCGCCCGACGGCTACACCAAGCCGGCCTCCGTGGCCCGCGAGATCGACCGCCACGTGGGCAACTTCCTGCAGAACCCGGCCCGCGACGCCCTCGGCCTGATCGACGACGACACCTACTTCGAGCTGCTGGAGTTCCACCACGAGCGCCTGGCCGACGTGGCCGAGTACCTCGCCGGCTCCCGCGACTGGGACCTGCTGATGACGGAGACCCACGCCTCGGACTACACCAGCCACTTCTTCCTGCGCGCCGCCGATCCCCACTCCGGGGCGCCGCCGTCGGTGCAGCGGCGCTGCCGCGAGGGGGTGGAGCGCACCTACGCCTCCATAGACCGCTGGATCGGCCGCCTGCGCCGGCTCGCCGATGACGACACCGCCTTCTTCGTGGTCTCCGACCACGGCGGCACCTCGCAGCAGCACACGGTGGTCAACGTGGCCAAGGTGCTGGAGCAGGCCGGCTTCCTGAAGTACCAGGGCCGCGGCCGCAACCGGCGCATCGACTGGAAGCGCACCCGGGCGGCCGACGTGGGCCTCGTGCACGTCTTCGTGAACCTCAAGGGGCGGGAGCCCGGCGGCATCGTCGATCCCGGGGACTACGACGCCACCTGCCGGGAGATCATCCAGGCCCTCCACGACTACGAGGACCCCGAGACGGGGCGGCGTCCCTTCGCCCTCGCCCTCACCCGGGAGGACGCGGAGATGGTGAACCTGTGGTCGGACCGGGTGGGCGACGTGGTCTACGCCCTGCGCCCGGAGTTCGACGGCGCCCACGGCAAGCAGCT
>JAPOZM010000039.1 GCA_026706075.1 Gemmatimonadaceae bacterium | reverse complement strand
GGGCCGATGGCGTTGTTCATCTGCACGCGGTAGCCGCGGTTGACGCGGATCTCGCCGGCGTCGTCCCGCCAGGAGACGCGGAAGGAGACGATCCGGTCCGGCTCGGTCATGCGCTCGAGGACGCGGTACTCCCGGTAGGCGGGGTGGCGGTCGATGTAGGGCAGCAGCGTCTCCGCCACCTCGCGCACGGCCTGGTGGAACTCCTCCTCGCCGGGGTTGCGCAGCGCCAGGCCCTCCATGAACCGGGCCAGCTCGGGATGGGGCTTGTTGTGCCGGGTGTCGGTCATGACTCTTCCCCTGGCCTGGCGGAGTCGAAGAGCGCCGCCAGCAGATTGAGCTTCCGGGAGACTTCATCCGGGATGGCGGCTGGATCCACGAAGGCGATGAGCCGGTGAAGCTCTCCTTTGCGCAGGAGCATGGCGTGGTTCAGCCGTTCGGCGAGGCGGCGGAAGAACTCCTCGGCAAAGTCGCTGAGCTTGACCTGGGCCGTGGCCGCCTCCCACACCAGGCGGGCCGCTTCGGGGTCGAGCCCCTTCCAGGTCTCGAAGTCCGAGGCGCGCCCGGGGAAAACGCGCTCCTGGATCAAGTCGTCGAGGGCTTCCGCTGTCTCCTCGCGGTAACCGCCGAAGAGGGTCATGTCCCGGTAGTGGTGAGCGGCATAGCTCAAGAGTACCCGCGGAGTCACGTAGTAGTTCTCCACTTCGTAGCGCGTCCAGTAGGCGGTCCGAAGCCCACCCTCATCGGAGTCCACCCGCATCCTGCCGTCGCTGTCGAGGATCGCCAACCCCTTGAGCCCGGGCACCATCCCCCGGAGGGCATAGAAGTGCCGGTCCGGGGTCAGGCCGAAGCCGCCCTCGACGCGCTCGAGCTCCGAGTCCATGTCGGCGCCGGGGAAGTTGTCCTGCACGTAGAAGGCGTTCACGCGCTCGTCCCAGGCATCGGCGGCCCGGTGCCCCAGCCTCTCCGCCAGCGCCCGGAGGTTGTCGAGATCCGTACCTCCTTCGACGTAGAGCACGTATCCGCGTTGGCGCGCCCGGACGTAGTGGTCGGCCCCGTAGTGCTTGAGAGCGTTGCGGATCTCGCCCTTCTGCGCCAAGTCGTCCGCCTGCCCCTCCAGCAGCAGCGTGAGGTTGTGGTCGAGCGCTTCCTGGAGGATGACCTCCGAGTGGGTCACGAGGACGACCTGCGACTCGTTGCGGGCGGCGATCTCGCGCAGCAGCACGTAGACCTGCTTCTGGCGCAGGATCTCGAGATGGGCGTCGGGCTCGTCGATGAGGAGCACGCTGCCCCGATGCGAGTAGAGGTAGGCGAAGATGAGCAGCATCTGCTGGAGGCCGCGCCCGGCCAGCGCCACGTCCAGTCGTTCCCTGACGCGGGCCTGACGGTAGAACAGGTCTATGGCGCCGCGGGCGGTCTCCTCGGGATCGGCCAGCTTCACCCTGAACAGGCGCTCCATCAGCGCAGTGATCTGCTTCCAGTCTTCGGGACTCTCGCGGAATACCATCAGGCACAGGTTGCGCAACACCTGGGCCGTCTGCCCCTGGCCCAGGAGCACGTCGATGCGACCGGGCTGCAGGAGGGGCTCCTCCGTCTCGATGCCCGACATCGGATACAGCAGCTCGACGTTGATGGCGGCCGCTCTCTCGATGAGTTCCGGTCTGGCCAGGGTCGCTTCGTCCGGGGTGCAGTAGACCAGCTCGCTCCCCTGGTTGCGGAACTCCATGGTCACGGGCTCGACCCTGTTCTCGTGGAGTACTCCGAGAGTGATCTGGAGTTTGATGTCCCGGTTGCCCGTGCGCACGGCGGCGTTGTGCCAGAAGTAGCGTGTCCGCTGCACGGGGACGGAGATGATGTTGAGGCGGTTGAGCCCGGTGGAGGTCCTCTCTTTGGGGGGCGCCTCCCCCTTGACCTCGAACCAGGTCCGGACGGCCTGGGACCAGAGAGCGATCGCCTGGATGGCCGTGGTCTTGCCGCTGTTGTTGGGCCCGATGAGGACGGCCGGATGGTCCAGATCGATGCGCTGGGTGTCGCCGAAACGCTTGAAGTTCCGGATCTCCAGGTAGTGCAGCAGCCTCACGCCGGCAGCCCCGACTTGCGCCGCAGCCGATCCCGGGTCGGCTCCTCGGCCCGCCGCAGGGCCAGCTCGGGCACGCGCAGCTCGCCCAGCGTCTCGGCCTCGGCGCGGACGAAGCCCTCGGCGTAGGCGACCTGGGCGTACCAGCCGGCCTCCCCGGCGCCGATCTCCACGCGCTTGCGGGCGAACTCCAGAAACTGGCCCTGGCTCTCGAAGAGGGTCTCCGCCTGCACCCGCTTGTCGCGCCACTCGGAGATGTCCACGTAGAAGTCGATCTCCTCGCGCGTGAAGTAGATGCCGAGGTAGAAGGTCGCCGCCACCGTGTGGGGCCGCTCCCGGGTCTCGTGGTCGGGCATCGCCGCCAGTCCCTTGGCCTCGAGCACGGCGACCGCCGTCTCGCCGTGGTCGTCGCGGGCCATGTTGGCCATGCCGTGGCGCGCGTCGTAGTAGGGCTTCTGGGTGATCAGCACGTGAGGGCGCACGTCGTAGAAGACCTGTCTCAGCTCGTCGACGGCCCCGGGGCTGCTCTCCAGGCGGAAGGGCTGGGGCCACTGCAAGATGCGCACGTCGGTCACCCCGAAGAGACCGCACACCTTGCGGACCTCTTCGGCCTTGATGCGGGCGTACTCCTCCGGCTTCTGGGCCAGGACGGCGGGATCGCGCTCGGCCTCGGGCTTGAGCAGCTCGTCGTGGAGCCGCTCGTTGTGGGTGCGGGCGCCGCTGGTGACCGTGACCACGGTGACCGAGTCGCCCCGGGCCGCGTGGATGCCGCAGGTGGCGGCGCAGTGGGTGAAGTCGTGGGGATGGGCGACGACGACGAGGATCCTCAGGGGGCTCTCGCTCATGCGGTCCTCTGTTCGATGGCCGGCACGGGGGTGTAGAGGTTGTGACCGCCGGTGCGGTCCCGGCCGCGCACGAGGTAGATCTGGTGGCGCCCGGGGCGGTCGTCGTTGTCGGCGTGTCGCACGTGGGCCGGACAGTAGCGCATGGTGTACCCGCACCGCCGCCGGGCCGAGCGGTTGGCGTTGGAGGCGTGGAGGGTGAAGGCGTCGTGGAAGTGGCACTCGCCGGCGGCCAGCTCCAGGTCGACGATGTCGGCTTCGTCGATCTCGCCGGCCTCCACCTCGCGGCCGAAGAGATAGCCCTCCTTCTGTATCGCCTCGTAGCGCAGTCCGCGCCGGCGGTGGCTGCCGGCCACGACCCGCATGCAGCCGTTGTCGACGCGGGACTCGTCCACGGCCAGCCACATGGTGATCACCTCCATGGGATCGAGCCGGTCCCCCCAGTAGACGCCGTCCTGGTGCCAGGGCACGGCCAGGCCGTCGTCCTCGCGCTTGCTGATGAAGTGGCTGGACCAGAGCATGATGTCGGGGCCGACGAAGCGCTCGATCACGTCGAGGACCCGCGGGTGGGCGAGGTAGCGGAACAGGAAGGGATGCTCGAAGTGGGGCACGTCCAGGGACTCGGGGCGCCGCTCCGGCGGCAGGGCGGCGATCAGGCCGTCCACGTAATCGCCCAGGTCCGCCAGCTCCGTTTCGGTGAAGACCCGGCCGAAGGTCAGGTAGCCCCTGTCCCGGTAGAAGCGGACCTGCTCGTCGGTGACGGTCGTCTCGGTCTTCCAGCTCACGGAATCCCTCCGAAGGATTGGAGCGTCTCAAATGGCAGGACAGGCAGGGGAATATGGGAAAAAGAGGAGGTGGTGACATGAGCGCGCACATGCGGTGGCTGGCGGTCCTGGCGGTCCTCGCCGCCGGGTGCTCCTCGGTGCAGACGGAGCACCCGGTGAGCGCCCATCCCGAGGCTCTGGACAAGCCCCGGCTGGAGGGCCTGTGGCTCCTCGAGGACGAGGTGGTCCACGTGAGGTTCGGCGCCGACAACGTGGGGAGGCTGGCCGTCATCGACTGGGACGGCGGCGAGTTCCGCGTCCGGCGCCTGGAGTTCATCGTCGCCCAGGCCGGGGAGGGCCGATACCTGAGCCTCCGGGACGAGGACGAGGACCACTACGACCTGTTCGCCTACGAGTTCGCCGACAACGGCGATCTCGTCGTCCGGGCCGAGCCCACCGACGCCTTTGCCGCCGCCGTCGCCGAGGGGCGGCTGCGCGGGGAGGTCAGGAAGGATGGAGATGACACGGAGGTGGCGCTGGCCAGCCCCTCCGACAGCCTGGCCGCCTTCCTGGCCTCGGCGTCCCCGGGCGATCTGTTCGAGGGCACAACCCTCGTCCTGAAGAGGCTACCCGGCCCCGAGGGCGCGGAGTGACAGCGGCTTGCCGGGCGCCAGGGCCCGCTTGACCAGGGCCCCGAAGGGGGTCAGCCGCGCCCGGCTGGGGGAGGTGAACATGCTCGGCGTCCAGGAGTGGTCCCAGATCCAGGCGGTCCAGCCGAGGCCCATCTCCTCGCAGTAGCCCACCAGGGCCTCGCCGTAGTTGCGCTCGCTCGCCGGATGCTCGTCGCCGAACCCCCACTCCCCGAGAAAGACGGGGTGGGTCATGGACAGCTCGGTGACCACCCTCTTCCACGACTCGCCCACCCAGGGATAGGGGTGGATCTCGTAGACGATGCCCTCCCGGCGCACCGGGTCGGCGAGGGCGCCGTCCAGCTCGCTGGCCCAGTTGACCCCCGAGACCAGGACCAGCGCGCCCGGGTGGGGGTCGCGCACCGCGTCGACCAGCCGCTCGGCCAGCGGCCTCCAATCGCTCCAGGAGATGAAGGCGGGCTCGTTGAAGACGCTGTAGAGCACCCACGGCCTGTCGCGGTAGCGGGCGGCGGTCTCGGCCAGGAAGGCCAGCGCCAGCTCGAGGTCGGGGTTGTAAGGGTTCCCCCGCCAGGGGGCGTCGAAGCCCCAGGGCGTCTCCTCCACCTCGCCGGTGAGCGGGTTGCCGTGGGCGTGGTAGCCCAGCAGCAGGTAGAGCCGGTGCTCGCCCGCCCAGTCGACCAGGGGGTCGACGAACTCCCGCAGGTAAGCCGGGTGGTGGGCCATCAGGTCGGGGTGCATGGGCACCCGCACGATGCCCGCCCTCCACTCTCGCGCCAGGCTCTCCAGGTCGTCCTCGCCGAGCCTGGAGTGGTAGCGGTGGCTCCGGCCCACCAGCGGGTCGACAACCGCCACCCCCCGCAGGACGACGTCGGCGCCGGCGGCGTCGACGATGCGGTTCTGCTCCACGCGGAGGGCGGTGAAGGCCGGGGGCCCCGCCGGCGGCGGGGGCGGCGGCTCGGTGGGCATGTCGCCGCAGGCGGCCGCCAGGAGCGCCAGGGCCGCGGCGGGGAGTCGGACGAGGTTGTTACCCATGGGGACAGGTCTCTATTCTAGTCTTGGTCAGGCAAATTGCGTGCCGGGAAGCTCCCCACGGAGCGATGGCATACCCCACGAAATCGAGGTGCAGTCCACGATGGCAGTGTCGGCGAGAGCGATCCCTGACGAGTACCGGGCGGATGTGACGCGCGCGGTCGAGATCTGCAAGGAAGAAGGATGCCGGGATGTGTTCGTCTTCGGCTCGGTGGCAGCCGGAAGTCATCGGCTGGACTCCGATCTCGACATAGGAGTGCGTGGCTGTCCACCCAGGCAATTCTACCGCCTGCTAGGCAGGCTGATGGATGAACTCACCCATCCGGTGGACCTGGTCGACCTGGATCTCGAAGTCCGGGTTGCCGAGTTCCTGGAGCGGGAAGATCAACTCCTCCATGTCGGATGACGCCCTTGGTCGGCTCATCGGCCGCCAACTCGAAGACATCGATGTGTTGCTCGACAGGTCCTCGCAGCGTCTGCGCAACTACCTTGCCTTCCGTCACCGTTCCCGTCATTCGTCCGTCAATTCCCTCGCTTGGGATCCCATGGCCCACTTGGTCGCAGACCTGCCGCAGACCTGGAATACCGTCCGCGCGGAGATTCTGAAGTTCCTGCAGGGGCAGCAGTCCTCGGCCGATCCCGAGTGAGCCCCGCTTCACTCGCTCCTGCAGTTGAAGTGACCTCCTAGTCCTCCAGCCGCTCTCCGCAGTGCGGGCAGTGCCGATCGCCGCGGCTCTTCTGCAGCTCGTCGACGAAGCCGGCCCCCAGCAGGCCCGCGGGCAGGGCGAACATGCCGATGCCGAGGACGGCGATGCAGGCGGCGATGAACTTGCCCGCCCCCGTGACCGGGTAGTAGTCGCCGTAGCCCACGGTGGTCAGGGTGATCACCCCCCACCACATCGTCTGCGGGATGCTGGAGAACTTGTCCGGCTGATCGTCGTGCTCGACGAAGTACATGAGCGACGCCGCGATCACCAGGAGGGTGATCAGCACGATGCAGATGCTGGCCAGCTCCTCCCGCTTGCCGAGCACCACGCGTCCGAGCAGCCTCAGCGCCCGCGAGTAGCGGAAGAGCTTGGCCAGGCGGAAGAAGCGCAGGAGGCGGACGATGCGCATGAAGCGCAGGTCGAGCCCGAGGAGAGGCAGGAAGAGGGGCAGGATGGCCAGCAGGTCGATGATCGCCAGGGGCGTGAAGACGAACCGCAGCCGGCCCAGCACGGGACCCCGGTACCTGGCATCCGCCGTGCACGACCACAGGCGGAGCACGTACTCGATGGTGAAGATGATCAGGGAGATGCGCTCGAACCAGGCGAAGGCGGCCGGGTACAGGGCGTGGATCGGAGCCACTGTCTCCAGGGTCAGGGCCACGACGTTGAGGAAGATCAGCCCCAGGATGCCGAGGTCCACGGCCCGGCTGTGGAAGTCGCCGTCGGCCGATACGGCCAGGAGGTCGTGCACGTGCTGCTTCAGCGACATGGGGGGCCTCATGGGGTGGCTGGGAGGAACCGCAGCACGCCGGTCGGAACGGCGTCGTCGTACCACACCACCTGGAATCGGTCCCTGTATTCGTAGATGGCCGGGACAAGGTAATCGTCGGTCTGCCGGTAGCCCAGGCGCTCCACCACGACGAAGTCCACTCCCTCGCGCTCCATGTGGGCGAGCACCGCACCCGGCTCCTCGAAGGGGAATCCGACGACTCGGCGGCCGGAGACGACGTGCATCCAGAAGCCCTTGCGGCAGAGGACCACCGCTTCTTCCGGGGTGTTGGCTTCGATCCACTTCCCGGCCTCGTAGTAACGCAGCCAGTTCGCCGGGTAGCCGTGGCCCGCATAGTCGGCCAGCCGTCCGACGCCGCCGGCGTGGGCGATGAGCCACGCCGCCAGGCATCCCCATGCCGCGAGCCGGCCCGCATGGTGGGCCGCCCTGCCCATCGCCGCCAGTCGGTCGCGGACCTGCAGGACCGTCCACACCCCCAGCAGGACGACCACCGGGACGACAGGCACCAGGAAGCGTTCGCCCGGCCAGGACCACAGCAGCAACATACCCATGTAGAAGGCCGTGTAGAGAAGGAGCAGGTGCTCGCCCCGCCGGATGCAGAGCACCGTGGCGGCGGATGCCAGCACGATCAGCAACAGCGGCCCGGGGTGGAGGATCGAGTCCGTACCGCTCAAGGAAGGCACGAGGACCTCGGGCCATCCCCTCAGATACCGGTCGACCTGTCCGATGAAGCGCTCCAGGAAGCCGGGCAGGTCGAGCCAGCCCTGCTCCGGGCGGTAGGGGTTGACCATCAAGAGTTGCTTGAGGTAGACGCCGCCGCTTCCCACCGCCTGGTTGCGCAACGTCCACGGCAACCAGCAGACGAGAGTCGCGCCCACGAAGAGGAGACAACGCCGGAAGTCGCGCCGGAGGAGCAGGTGAGACGCCACGGCCGCGGCCAGGGCGATCCCGGCGGTGCGGATGAAGCAGGCCCAGATGGTGCAGCCCAGGCCGCCGAGGAGCCACCCGTTGCCGCGGAGGCCGTCGCGTCCGACTCCCCGGTCGACGAGCCAGAGGGCCAGGAGGGAGAAGGTCAGATAGGGGACCTCGGACATGACCTGGTGCGAGAAGTGAAGCAACATCGGGCCGAAGGCCATCCCCGCCGCGTCGTGGGTCAGATAGCTCCTGCCGGCCATCAGGCTCAGGGCCACCACCGCGAGGGCGGGCCAGACGCCAACGCGCTCCCTGGCGAGCTGGTAGAGCATGCCCATCCCCAGTGCGAACAAGGCCAGCACGAGGGCCTTCATCGGCACCCAGTCGTCCGGGAAGGCCCATGCCAGGGGCGCCAGCAACAGGGGGAAGCCGAAGGGGTACTTGGTCGCGGGCCCTGGCTCCGGCGAGTGGATGTAGGACAGGCCCTCTCCCTGGGCCAGGCTGCGGGCGAGGACGATGAACTCGGCGTTGTCGCCGCTGAGGGAGAGCTTGGAGTCGAAGGTCCAGACCCCCAGGGCGAGGGTAGCGGTCATCACGAGGGGCGGGATGCCGTAGCGCGCCTTTGGAGTCTCCGACCAACGCGGCGCCCGGGGGGTATCCGCCGTGGGCTCCCGGTGCGGTCTCTCGCTCGATCTCTTCCGTCTACGGACCATACCACCCCGCCTGCAGATCCCACATGCTCGCGTACTCCCCCCCGCGGGAGACCAGCTCGTCGTGGGTGCCGTCCTCCACCAGCCGGCCCTCCTTCAGCACCAGGATCCGGTCGCACAGCCGCGCCGAGCCCAGCCGGTGGGAGACGACGATGGTGGTCCTGCCTCCGGACATTGACAGGAAGCGCCGGAAGACGTCGGCCTCGGCCTGCGGGTCCAGGGAGGCGGTCGGCTCGTCGAGGACGACGAGGTCCGCCCGGCGCATGAACCCGCGGGAGATGGCGACGCGCTGCCACTCGCCGCCGGACAGTTCCGTGCCGCCTTCGAACTCCCGGGTGAGCAGGGTGTCGTAGCCCCCGGGCAGGCCCCCGGCGACGGTGTCGGCCCCGCCCTGGCGCGCGGCGTGCTCGATCTCGCTGCGCTCCTCCATCCTCTCGCTGCGCCCGAAGCCGATGTTCTCGCCGAGGCTGAAGGCGAAGCGGGTGTAGTCCTGGAAGACCGCCGCCGACTGGTCCCGGAGCCGGTCGCGATCCACTTGGTCCGCGTCCAGGCCGCCGTAGCTCAGCTCGCCCGCGGTGGGGCGGAACAGCCCCAGCAGGAGCTTGACGAGGGTGGTCTTGCCGGCGCCGTTGGCGCCCACCAGGGCGACTCGCTCGCCGGGCCGGATGGTGCAGGTGATCCCCTCGAGGGCGGGGCGTTCCGCCTGGGGATACCGGAAGGAGAGGCCCCGCGCGGCGATCGGTGTCCGGGCCAGGGCGCCGATGTCCTTCCCTCCCCGCGGCTCCTCGGGACCGAGGTCCAGGTAGATGAAGAGGTCGGCGATGTTGAGCAGCCGCACGGCCAGGGAGCTCATTCGGCCGACGACCCCGACGACGCCGAGCCGCACCTCGCGCAGGGCGTAGATCATGGCGGCGAACTGCCCGGCCGACAGCCCGCCATCGAGCACCGCCCACGCCGACCAGCCGACGGCGGAGCCCAGGATCAGGAGGCTGAAGGCGGACAGGGCCCCGCCGACTGAGTAGTGTCGGCGCCGCTGCCGGTAGAGGAGGTCGGCCACCCGCCAGTAGAGGTGGTCCCACCATCCGATCAGGACCGGGCCGAGTCCGAAGAGGCGCACCTCCTTGGCGGCGTCGCGGCCGCTGAGCGCCCCCTCCAGGTACCCCCCCAGGCGCCGCGCCTGGGTCTGTTCGCGATGCAGACGGAAGTGGTGCCGGGTGTGGACCATGCCGACCAGCGGCGCCGGCAGCGAGACGAGGACGACGGCCATGAGGAGCAGGGGGTCCCAGAGCCCGACGACGACGGCCACCGAGACCGCCGTCAGGATTCCGGTGATGATGCCGTAGACGGCCTGGAGAGTCCCGAGGAAGAAGCCGGGCCTGGCGGCCTCCCGGGCGCGGCCCAGGAGGTCGTGGAAGTCGGCCCGCTCGAAGACCTCCAGGCGGAGGGAGCGGGACTTGGCCTGAAGCTGCTCCAGGAGGCGGTCCTCCATCTCCTGCTTCAGCCGTTCGAGCAGGACCGTCCAGGACCACTCCCGGATACCGGTCATGGCGAGGTTCACCCCCGCCAGCAGGCCCAGCCACGGGAGCATGTCACCGGCCGGAATCCGGCCCTCGAACACGTCGATGCCGCGGTCGAAAATCTCCCGGACGATCCAGACCGCGGCGGCCGGCAGCAGGCCGGCCGTGAACTGCAGTGCCAGGGAGGAGGTGGCCCGCCAGGGGTCGGTGCGGAACATCCATACGAGGAAGCGGAGGAAGGTCCGCGGCGCCGGCGGGCGCTGCAGGATCGGGTCGGGCGCTACCGGTACCACGACGCCTGTTCCTTCCACATGGCGGCGTACAGCCCCCGCGCCGCAAGCAGCTCGTCGTGGCGGCCCTGTTCGACGATGCGGCCGTGCCGCAGCACCAGGATGCGGTCGGCCATGCGCGCCGAGCCGAGTCGGTGGCTGATGAGCAGGGCCGTGCGCCCCTCGAGGAGCTCGGCGAACTGGCGGTAGAGCTCGGCCTCGGCCGCGGCGTCGAGGGCCGCGGCCGGCTCGTCGAGGATGAGCAGTTCCGGATCGCGGGTGAAGGCGCGGGCGACGGCGACCCGCTGCCACTCGCCGCCGGAGAGGCCCTGGCCCCCGTCGAGGACATGCCCCACGGGCGTGTCGTACCCGCCGGGAAGCCGTTGGGCGAGCTCTTCGGCTCCGGAGCGTTGGGCCGCGTCGGCGACCACCGCCGGGTCGGGGTGCAGCCACCGGGGCCACAGGTCGTGGTCGGGCTTCTCCGGCGGCGCCGCGGGGGCGGCGATGCCGATGGACTGGCCGAGGGTGAACTCGAACCGGAAGTAGTCCTGGAAGGCGGCGCTCACGGAGCCGGCGAGGCTCTCCGGGTCGATCTCGGAGTAGTCGAGGCCGTCGGCCAGGACACGGCCGGCCGTGGGCGGATAGAGGCCGAGGAGGATCTTGGCCAGGGTCGACTTGCCCGATCCGTTCTCACCCACGAGGGCG